>NZ_AP026671.1:1270600-1905901 GCF_027946175.1 Nitratiruptor tergarcus DSM 16512 | reverse complement strand
TCCACTCTTCATATGCACTATAAACAAGTAACATTTTTAGGCTCTCTATTGTTCCGTTCTTTAATTGTTTTTGAATATCTTCTCTTTTTTCTTCAAAGTCTTTATCAATAAGTTTTGAGTTTAAATGGGAACTTATAAGCGCTAAATTTCCAAAGCAGTTTATATGACACTTCTTTTGACACTCATTTTCTTCACTTTTTTGACTCCATCCATTTTCATTTGCCTTGCTTTGAGGCCAGATATGTTCGATAGAATTTTTCCGTGTTAATCGGTAGAGCTTATCAATGTTTTTATATTCAAATTTATTTTTCGTCTCCTTAAATGGTGTTGCAAATTTAGCTTTTTTAAAGTATTCATCAGATTTTTTCCATAACAAATATTCTAATTTATAAAACCAGTAATGTTCAGTTGATGTTCCTCGATTTAATATATCTTCCAATTTTAAATTTTCTGGTATATTATTTTTGTATTTAGGATTTTCTAAAGTCTTATCAAATACATCTTTTAAATTAGTATTTTCCTGAAATCTTTTAATCGCTAAATTTCTATCTAAATCTTCTAAAAAACTCTTCAAAGTTTCATAAACACTTATACTATATCCGTTTTTAAGTTCTTTATGAAGGAAATTAAGTGTAGGAGTTAACCATTCTTGCTGTAAATAATTTGGAGATGTAAATGAAAATAATAGTTGCAGATTCATCAGCGCTCTATCTGTTTCTTGTAATGTATATGGTTTTTCTTTATTTTCATCTGCTATTTTTTTCAATTTTATATCTTCTTCACCAGTTGCTGGCTTTATGCTCCTTTTAAAGATAAAATAGTCAAAAAGAATTCTCATTTTTAAAAGAAATAGTAAAAATTTTTTTGCTTCATCTGAATTTGAAAAAAATAATTTTGTTTTATCTTTATTTGCAAAAACTTCCAAAAGCTTTTTGTCATCTAAAGAAAACTTGTTTTCTATGTCATAGTTTATATTTGGGTTTTGATGGAGGAAAACTCTTAATGTATGAAGCAAAAATGTTGAAAATTTTACTATGGAGTTTACTTCTTTGCCATCTGGGATAGAGGAATCTTTTTGAGTTGACTGATTATTTACTGATGATTTTAAAATCTCACCAAGAGAGATGTTTTCTTTATCATTGTTCTTTCCATTTGAATTTTTACCACTATCATTTCCATTATTTTTGAAATAATTTTTTAAAATATCCTGTTGATTTATGTTTATATTTAAGAGATCTTTTCTTATTTCTATAATTTTATTTTCTTTTCGTTTTTCACTTGGTAAATTATAGTAAATTATATCTTCTAAATAATAATTCATATCACTACAAAAATCCCATATTTTTGCATAATCATACTCTTTATCATCTTTTAAAAGTTCTAAAAATCTTGCTTTTAAAACTTGATGTTGCTCTAGCTGTTTGCCTCTACTATTCATTACCTCAAAATATTTAGCAACATCGGTATTTTTAGGAATCTCAGACACAACAAAATAGACTTTTTCCAATTTTTCTTTAAATTGCTCTTTAAATTGTTCTGTATTGTTTTTATCATTTTTCAATTTTAAATTTTTCCATTTTTCATTTTTCCATTTTAAAATCGCATTGATATTTTCTATTAAATTGTCTGAAATTTCTTCTATCTTAATCTTACAATTATCCTTTTTTTTGCTATAAGTGTTAAATTTAATGAGCTTTCTTGAAAAGATTCATCTGGCAAAGATTTGAGAATCTTTAAAAAATGATTATCTTCTTCTCTAATTTGATAATCAATGTCTATTGCATCTCTATATCCAAAAATTACAGCAATCAAATAAAGAGTTGTAAGTCTTTGTTGTCCATCTATTAATTCATATTTATTGCTTTTTATTGCATCTACTACTAAGGTACCTAAAAAGTAATCTTGATCTTTATTTTCTAAAATATCATTTAATAAAGTCTCTACCTCTTCTGTTTTCCAAGCATAAGGCCTTTGATATAGGGGAATTTCAAATTTATATTCTTTTAATAACTTATATTCTTTTTTTGAAAAATATACTTTATCCAGTGTTTCCTCATTGCATTCCATTTTATCTCCAATTTCTTCCTAATGTATCTAATAAATTAAAAATTTCTTTATGATACTCTTCCCAAGCATCTATAAAATCTTTTGTTGTTCCTGTAATTTCTTTATCACCTATATAATGTTTTTTATTATTATATAAAGAAAGCTTTTTTTTGTCCTTTTCATCTCCTACTTCAAATTTTATATAATCATCAAGTTTATTTAAAATTACTTCAGTAGAGTAAGATAGAAATACACATTTAAAAAGCTCTTTTTTCTCTGCATTAGGTTTTGCAAAACTATTTACTATTGTTTCTTTTCTCATTTGAGTTTGAGTGATTCTTAGATAAGAAAATATTATAATAAGCCTCCAGGCAAACTCTTTTAAATTTTCTTCTCCAAATTTATCATAATAAAAAAACAGTAAAGATTTATAAATTAAATTTATATATTGATTTCCGCTTCCTGAAACTTTATCAAACAAATTAAAAATTTCTCCATGAGTTTTTTCTAACTCACTTAATAGATTGAAATATTTAATTAAAAAATAAAAAAACTTTTCTCCTCCCTCTATGGATTGTGGAATTTCAAATGGAAGGTATCTATAAGCTTCTTTCCGAATTTCGCCAAAACACAATTCGCTATCTATTCGTTTTAATAATAATCTTAATTCATCTTCTTTTGGAAAATACTCAAATGTTTCAAAAATTGGCGGTTGATTGTAGTTATTTAAACTATATTCATTTGCTTCAGATAAAAACTCTTTATAAACATCACTTTCTATCAAATCATGACCTCTTAATTCACCTCTTACAGCTTTTCGACAGACTGCTAAAAGTTGTAAAAGATATTTGAGTTTATCTTTTTCTTTATCAATATCTTTAACTCTTTCATAACTCTCCCATTTTTTAGCTAAGAAGCTCTTTTCATCTTCTTTTTTTATAAGTCTAATATGATGAACTTTTAATAGGTCTTTTCTATCAAGCGCTTTTCCTCTTGTATTGTGAGAGTCAAAAAGAAAAAAAGCAAAATCTAAGTCTTTAGTTATTAAGAAATTTGCAACAATATTTGATAATAAAAATTGTTTAAATTCATTTTTTTGAGAATAGTTGCTAAAAAAATTTTCTATGACTTTTTTATTATTAAAAATATTTTTATTTGTTTTCATTGTAGAGGTTTTTACTTCTATTTTTTTGCAAAATTCCTCATATCCTAAAACTTGCAATACGATGCCTAAAGTTATTATTCTTTGCTGTCCATCAACTATTTGCCACTCATTCTCATTTTTATAAATCACCATATTTCCTATAAGATACTCAAAACTACTATCTTTTTGTTTGTTAAATACCTCATCTAAATCTTTTAAAAACTGCTCTACCTGATTTTTATCCCATTCGTAAGGTCTTTGGAACTCTGGAATGACAAGTGATTTATCTTCTAAATTCTTTATTCTATAATGATACGCACATAACTGTTCGTTTTGAGACATAAACAAACCTTTTGTTTATCTGAATGATTTTATTATATTATTAAAAATCTTAAAAAATTTATTTTTCATTGCTCTTACAATTTAAAAAACTTCTGATTATCTATTATTATCTCGCTCCAGAATGAAAGCTTAGTAGTTATGATTCTCAACCCAAAAAACTCTATCAAATGCCAAAAAAGGCGGCAAACTTCTATATTGTTTAATTCCCTCAAATGATATAAAACATTATCTTCAAACATCTCTTCTGTATAAATCAGTTCTAAAATTTGCTCATATCCTAATATTGTATCAAAAACTTTCACTTTTATCTCGATATTGTAATCACTTATTTTTTTACTTTTGATTTCTCTCAAAGAGTCTTTAACTCGTTTTCCTAAATCCTCTTCTATTTTTCTAAAAATCTTGTCTTTCTTCTTTGCAATTGGTATGAGGCTCAATCTATACTCATTATATGTTTTCCAAAACTCCTCTATGCTCAAATTTTTGCCATCTTTTTTTAGTTCTAAATCTTTTGTTAATGTTACTCCAAGCTCGGTAATGGTAAAAGGCAAAAGCTCTGGCTCTTTCAAAAACTCTTTTTCTTTGCTTCTTACTTTTTCAAAATCTATGATCCAATGTTTGGCATAGGGATCCATAAATATAAACTCATCATCACGATCTCTTAAAAAATATTCACAAAACTTCTCACCAAACTTTTCAACAATATTTTTAGGAATAGTAAATTTGCTATAATCCCACCGCAAAGATTCAAAAAATTTTTCTATTTCAAAAACGGTTTCATTAGAAAATCTATATCTTAAATAGTCATACAACTCATCCACTTTTGGTGTTTTTATCTCTATAAATTTATTATTTTTCTTCTTGAAAGGAACTATTTCAAGATCGGGATAACCTGAATAGATTATCCAAAGATAATAGATTCCCTCTTCATCTACAAACACACGAGTCATTTGAGAATTACTACGATTTATATTGCAAATTCTTAAACTCATTACTATTCTCCACTATTTTGTTATGAGATCTAAAACATTCCCATAATACTTCCCAGCTTCTTTTGCCCGTTTTATCGTATCCATAGTGCCAGGGGAGTTATATTTCATATAAGAAATTACGATATCCGCCATATCAACCATAAATTGATTGCGAGCAAAAAATGAAGATCCAATGTTTTTATAATTTTTTGAAATCTCTTGAAATCCTGCGCTCTTTTTTGCATACTCCAAAATCTCATCATATCGGATGGCACTCTCTTTTCTTGCTTTGTGCCAATAGATTTTATGAGGAATGGCTGCAAAGAGAGGCAAACCATTATTCATGGCATAGAGGGCGAATATCTCATCAACACCCCTTGCCATTCCTGAAATAAGCACAACATCATTTTTTTCAATATGTAAATCTTCAAAAACTTTTTCCATCATCAAAGCTATCTCTTCATAGACTTTCTCAAAAACCTCCTCATCATATTTTCTGTAATCGATTAGCTTTTTGCCGTTTGCTTTTTCTATATTTACATGTCCAGTGATTGCTATTTTCATGGGCTCTCCTTTCATGAAGCTACAAACCCCATTTTTTTGTTTAAAGCTATATCTTTTATTGCAACTTCATCTTTTAATCTTTGAAGAAAATCTTCTACATCTTCAATCGGTCTAAATCTACTTTGCCTCACAACCGCCGCAAAGTCTCCAGGAGTTAAGAATTGTAAATTTTCAACCTCTTTTTTTATGCTGTTTTTTGGGTTTGGAAGTCCTAATTCTTTGCAATAGGCTTTGAAAATCTGCCATGATTGGCTTTTGGTTAAAAAGTCAAATTTTAGCTTGAGATCAAATCGTCTCAAACTTGCTTTATCAAGATTATCCATAAGGTTTGTAGTGGCTATAAAAATCCCATCAAAGTTTTCCATCTGCACCAACATCTCATTGACTTGGCTTACCTCCCATGAAGCTCTTGCGTGCATTCTATCTTGCAAGAAACTGTCTACTTCATCGAAAATGAGCACTGCATCACTTTTTCTTGCTTCTTCAAAAGCTCTTGCAATATTTTTTTCTGTGCCTCCCACCCACATACTTTGTAAATCACTCGCTTTTTTTAGGATGATTGATTTATCCAAGCGTTTTGCAATATACTTTGCAAAAGCACTTTTGCCTGTTCCTGGAGGTCCATAAAGACAGATACGTGCGTTTGGGTGTTTTTTGATTCCTTGGGTTAGTTTTTCAAGATCAGTAGTTGTATTGACAAAACTTGGATCGTAAACTTTAGGCAAAGAGGCACTATCTTTTTTTGTAGATACAATCTCTTTATGCCCTTGTGCTTTGAGTGTATTGTTTATAATACGGATAAAGATATCTTCTTGCTCTTTTGTTTCAATGTTTTTTACAACTTTGGAAGCTCTGCTTATAATTGCTGGGGCGATATGTTCATGCTCTGAGAGTGCTTCAATTGTATTTTCATTTAAAAGGTTATTGGAGTATTTTTTTATTATCTTTTTTCTTTGATCTTTATGAGGTATTGGCAACTCTAAAACATAATCAAATCTTCTAATTATCGCATCATCAATACTTTGAATATTATTTGTTATCCAAATTGTTGGCAGATCATTATTTTCCAATGTTTTGTTAATCCAAGCCTTGTTTTCCTGTCTTGTTGGTGCAAAAAGGCTATCGCTTTTGTCAAAAATATCTTCTGCTTCATCATATAAAAGAAGAATATTTTTATTTGATAAAAGTGCCTGTGCGGCTTTTAAAGCTCGAATTCTCCTATACCCATCGATAGCTTCATCCTTTTCGTCTGCATAACTTACTTCAAACAGCTCCAATTGCAAGCTTTTTGCAATAGTTTTTGCAAATTCAGTCTTTCCAGTTCCTGGAACTCCATAGAGCAAGATATTAACACCTTTTTGTCTCTTTTTAATTGCTAGTTTGAGATAGTTTAAAATAGTATAAGCATCTTTTGAGATATATTCATAATCTTGCAGTGTCAAACTCTCTTTGCGCTCTACTTTTCTTATAATATCTTTTAAAAGTAATGTAATATCTCCATCAAAAGTGCAGATATTTTCAACAAATTTTTCTGAAATCACTTCTATTTTGTCACTAAAATAGCCTTTATAAGGACTTATAGAAATAATTCCAGACTTGATAAGTTTGCTATCAGGTTTTAGTGCTTCATTGATACGAGATATTGGAATATCAAGAAGAAAGCTCAAAGCTTTTCTAAGACGCGTTAGATTGAAATTTTCATCAATCATACTTAATGCTCTTTCTAAAATATCATAGTAGTTCATGAAAATTACAAACTCTAAAATAGTAACTTCAACCTCATTAAGATCCATCAATGAAGCAATTTTTTTGAGATTGTTTGTCAAAATTTTATGAGAAGTAAAATTTTTTCTTTTTTCTAACTCAGTATATTTTTTATGAAGCTTTTCAAAAACTTCAGATTTTTTAATATCACCACAATTAACATACTCTTCTAAACCCAAAAAATATGCAAGAGAATCATGATAAAAACTACCGTAGGAGTCTAAAAATGTATTAAAGCTATCAAGTCTAAATATTACTCGCAATATCCAAAGAGTGATTTTATCAACAACCTCTTTGTCAACATATTTCCAGGAGCTAACACCACTTCTCTTTTTTATTCTCATTGCAGACTCCTTTAAAGTTTCTACAAGAAGTTTGGCACAACAGGATGACAACATTGTGTCATTTAGAGGGAGAAAAGAGGTTAAAATTCGTTTAAGTAGGCTTTAATATCTTCTTTAATCATTTCATCAAGCCACTTTGGCTCTAAAACTCTAATGTGAGGTAGCCACTGTTTGATGATTGGAATGATTTCCATTTCGTGAGTTATCTTGAGTGCAATCTCAATACTTCCATCTTGATCTTCTCCAAGAATTATTTGTGATGGAGCAAGGGGTTTGTATTTAAAATATTTGGCAACTTTTCCATCAATAAAAAGTCGCACTTCAAAAGGCTCAATGTCTGGATCGAACCAGATGGAGAGAGCTTTGGAGATCTTTTCATGAAGATTTTTAGGAGGAGTAAATTTTTCATCGCTTATTTTTACTTGAGCAATTTGGCGCAAAAGATACTTTTTTATAACTCCATCTTTCATATCTTCAGCCACCAAATACCAAAATCCTTGAAAATTGGCAATTTTTAATGGTTTAGCTTTAATTTTGAAGGTTCCATGCTGCATTGTATATGTAAAGTGAATAATTCTATTTTCTTTGATAGCTTTTTCAAGCTCGATTACAACAGGTAAAAAGTCATCTATCTTTTCAATATCGAGCCTTGTATAGTATGGATTGAAAGAGTTGATTTTCTTTAGAATTTTGTGTGCTTTTTCATAAAAAGCACTGCCTTGATTTTTGCTTAGATTATCTAGCATCTCCAATACTGCAACCTCTTCTTCGCTCCAGTCAATCTTTTTTTCTTTCACCCAATCAAGACTAAAAAGATCTCCATCTTTTTTTATGGGAAAATAGGCTAAGCGTTCATTGACATAACGCTGAATAGTTCGTTTGGAGACTTGGCACTCTTCTACCAGCGATTTTATAGAAAGCGTCTCACCTGCATAAAGTCTAGAGAGAATTTTCGCAATACATTGGTTAACTTTTTTGTATTTTTTTACTCTTGATTCTTTGTTTGTATGGGTTTGTTTGTTGAATGGTTGGTTTTTCATTTGTATACCATTATAGCTACCGCATAAGCTGCATCTGTATTTTGATCTTCTATTTTTAAATATTGCCACTTTACTCTTAAATTTTGCGCATTAGCTTCTTCCTCAATTTTTTCCAAAAATTCTGCTTTTATTCTCTGTCCGATCTTTTCACTTGCATTTCCACTTTCATAATGTCTATCAATATAAAATGTTGTTATTCCAAATTCTATATCAGAATCTTTTTTTTAAGATAGAATAGATTCTATCTAAATCTTCTTGAATATGATCTTTTCTAAAAACAGCATTTTTCACTTCTATCACGCCTCTTGGAGTCCCTTTCCCCCACCAAAAGACTATATCAAATCTGCCATTTGGTCTTGCTTTATTTGCTATTTTTCCTTTTATCTTTGCATTTGCGTCTTTTAAAGTTTTTCGGACATTATCTTCTAAAGTAATAAATTTTGCTTCATTGGGAATTTTATTTAACCTTTTTGCAATATTTACCGTTAGTAAATATTCTGGAGCACGCCATAACCATTCATCACTACTCCATTGCAAATATTCCTTAAAAGAATTTCTAATACCTTCAATACAGGCATTCAATACTTGATCTTTTGAAATTCTTGCCATCTTTGCTCCTATTAATAAAATTTGTATTTCGTTTCTATAAATTTAAACCAAAAGCAAATAAATTTTATTGATATTTCTATCTTGTATCAAGACCGCTTTTTGATTCAACTCTTTCGCAATTAATCCCGCCAACTCTTTCAAAAGCTGCGATGAAATATTTGATACATAAAGAGATATTGACTTTTCACTATACTCCTTCCCATTTCTATCAAGAAATTTACCTTTAAAGAAATTACCGACGCTCCATTTAATATCACCAAAGCTATTTTGTTTTTGAAATTCTTGCAATTTTCGATTATCTGCTAATGAGTCAATCACCATTTGCCATTTTAATTTGAGCAAATTTTCTATTGTATTTCTTGCTGAGTTCTCTCCACCAAGTGCTGCATTAATATCGGTAGAAAATATTATAGTTCCACCATATTTGAAATCATTATTAGGAATAACAAAAATATTTCTTATTCTTTGTCTTACTAATTCAGCTGCTGCAACTTTAGCCATAGAAGTGGCGTTGAAGGGAACATGAATGCCTAAGATATTTTTTGTAACATCTATAGCTTGAGTATAAAATACCGGATCTTTTCTCACTAGTTTTTCGATAATTTTAAACATCTGTTTCCTTTGATTTTGATATAGATTTAATCTACATCGATCCTCACTGGGATGCATTTATCGCTATTATCTGGAAATTTTCCATTGTGATAATCGCTCAATAACTTTTCAAATTCTTTATGGAAAGAGAAGTTGTTTTTGTATTTTTCAAAATCATTGATGATAATTTTCGCAATATCTTTTGCATACTCTTGGCTATTTAAATAACCACCAAAATATTTATCTAAAACTTTAGCTACTGTTTCTCTTATTGCATCATAGCTCCATTCAATTGAGCATAATTTGGAAGCAATCATAATGATTTCAATATCGTACTCATCCCAAGCAACCCAGGAAATCTCAGCAGGATCATTTTCAAGGAAAGCTTTTTTGGTAAGGAAAAATATCAAAAAGTATTTTTCTTTATATTGTGTCAACGCATTAATGGCTATAGCATTATATTTATCACTCGTAAAAGAATGAGATGCATAACAATATATATCTTGAATCAAGTTTTTATCCATATCTTTTCCTGTTATCTTTTTTCGATTTTTAATAAATTGCCATCGGTATCAAAAACATAAACCTTTCCCTCGCAAAAAAATCTGTATACTATAATTTTTCCAAGTCCCTTTATCTCACCGTTTGTTTTTTGATAATGTTTTTTTATAGTTTCGGAGACTGTTTTTAATATCTCTTTTTCGCTTTTAAAAATGAATTGCATAGGATTTATTGAGATTATTCCATGCTTTTTTACTATGAACATATACCATCTGTATCTATAATTTCTTTCTGGAGCTGTATCGGGAGTAATAAAACATTTTTCAAACTTATGAATCTCCTCTTTTTTTCTTTCTTCATTTTCAATCTCTTCTCGGAGCCTGTTTTTGTCAAGATTATAGACATCAGCCAATTTATATAAAAACTCTTTGGATGAGTAGTTGAAATCGTAGAAGGGTTTATCTAAATATTCAGATAAATTTGAGAATTTTATTTGTCCAATGTGTCTTAATAGGTGTTTTTTATTTGTATAGTTCAACTCTTTTGCCAAAAATTCAATGTCATAATTGTTTAACTTCCTTTTGATTTGATCATATACATTCATTGCGCCCCCTTTAATAATGTTCTATTTTTCTATACAAATCAGGGTGGTTTTTAATTTCAGTAAAAGAGTGTTTTTACGTTATTTTTCTAAAACTTGTTCTAATTTGTTTCATAAAGTAACATATGAGAGGATGGTGGTGGATGAAAGAGGGCTTCATAGTGAAGATTTGGAAGATATTATTAAAAAAAAAGAAATCCTATATATCAAAGAGTATAATGTGCTTTTATGAGTCTTTTTAAATGTCAAGATATTCGAGTTTTGCTTCTATATTTTGAAATCCCAACTCTTCTAATGCTTCTTTATATTCATTCAACTGGGAAGAGTAATCTTTCTCTTTCCCTGTTTTGAAATCAACTATTATCCATTTATTCTCATTTTTATAGAGAAGATCTATTCTTCCTGCTTGTCCTTCAAGCTCATAATTTAGTTCAAAATATTTCTCTTTCGCTTCTTTTAGTTCTTGATAGGTTTTAGATTCTTTAAACCTCTCTATCTTTTGTTTTATAAGATCTTCATATTCCCATAATGCATACTTATCTATCACTTTGTCGATATACTTTTCATCAAAATCATCGTGATAAAGCTCGATAATTTCATGGACAGCCGTGCCTATAAGTGCTTCTATGTTTGAAGATCCTATATTGATATTTTCATCATTTGTTGGAAATGAAAGTTTTGGTAATGGAGGAACTATCTCATACTCTTTATGCTCTTTGGTCGGTTCGATCTCTTTTAAATCATCTGTTTTCACTATATCGATTTGAAGTTTTTCCAATTCTATGTTTTCTTTTTCTTGGAGTTCTTCAAAATTTACATCAATCGTACTTAAAATCATTTGAGCATAGGAGTTATTGGCAGGTTTATCGTTTATGGAGATAACAATATTATGTTTTGCACGAGTCAGTGCAACATACAAGAGCCTCTTCTTCTCTTCCATGTGTTTAAGTTTAGAAACGATTGACAATACTCTATAGCTAATTGGTTTGTATTCCTCTATTTTAAATCCCACTAAAACATGCTCCTTGCCCTCCAAATCGGTAAATTTTTCAAACTTTATTCCCTCGCTGGTAGACTGTTTTAATAAATCTTTTGAAGACTGCGCCAAAATTACCATAGGATAGTCAAGCCCTTTTGTAGAGTGGATGGAGCAAAGCTCTATGGAGTTGGCCATTTCACTTTCATAAAAGGCCTCTTCCTTTTCGGCTTCAAAGATATTAGATTCTAAAATATCAACGATTTTTGCCAAGTCATATCCATACTCGTTCTCTAGTGCTATGATTTCGGATATAAGCTCTTCAATGTTTGCCAAGGTTTGCTCAAAGTTATCATACGTTAAATATGCTCCACTCTTTACAAAAAGGTTTCTTGCTAATTGGTGCGGAACTTGAGATAAATAGTCTTGCGGAATAAATTTTTCGATATCTATTTCTTCATTTTTTTCAAGAAGCTCATAAATATCTTTTTCTTTAAAATGCAAAATATTACTCTTCAACGCTCCTACAAGATAATATTTGGTAAAGTCGTTTAATGCTCTTTTATCCAAAGTGATGGTTTTTAGTACAAAAAATATATCTTTTATCTCATCTTTTGACCAAAAATTGTCTCCACCACTTATTTTGCATTCAATTCCATATTTATTTAAAGCCTCTTTGTATGTTTTCATCTTGCTTTTTGCATCGAACACGACGGCTATCGCTTTTTCTTTTTTGTCTATGTATTCTTTAATTTTTGGATGCCTTTTTCCTTCCATTATGGATTTGATATATTTAGCGATATTCTCCGCCTCTTTTTCATCCAGTGTGCTTTCATCATCTTTTGATGTAATGAGAAATTCCACATTTCCTTTTTCCTTAGAGTTGGGATCGAGTCTTTGAAAGCTAGCAGAAAAGTTATCTTTTATAGGGAGATCGTTATTTGCGAAAAGTTTTTCAAAAACAGTATTGACAAATTCCAGTATATCTTTGTCGCTTCGGTAGTTGACGCTCATATTTTCACTATCACCAAACTTTTCATCTATAGCTTTTTTGAAGACCTCTATCTCTCCTCCTTGGAAAGAGTAGATAGCCTGTTTTTCATCTCCTACGATGAAAAGATTTGTATCATTGGAAATCAAGCTTGCTATCTCATACTGCAAAAGATTGGTATCTTGAAACTCATCAATCATGACATATTTATAAGAGAGATTGAGTTTTTTAATGATCTCAAAAGCATATTCTATAATTTGATCAAAATCTATCTGGCCATTTGCTCTCAATCGCTGATCATATGTGGCTTTTATAGCTTGGAGTATTTTTTGAAATCTCTTTAAAATATCATCAAATTCCTTTTCTTTTTCCTCATCATATACAAAATTTTCCTCATTTATACTGTCCCTAACCACTCTGACATTTGCATATTTTTCTCTATGAACACTGTTTCGATAATCGAGATTTTCCCCAATACGAATTAAAATTAAATCTTTAAAACTTATGGCATCAAAATTTTTCAGATCTTCTATCCAGTCTTTTATCCCAGGTATCTCTTCGTCAGCTAAATTTATAACCTCATCATCTATATCAAAATGAAAATTGATAATCAAATCTTTTAAAACTTCCTCGTCATGGTTGATGTTATCGAAGCTTTCCCGAAATTTTTTGTTGAAAAGATATTTTCTGATTAGTGATTTTGATTTGAAGAGAGAAACAAACTTTGAAATTTTTAGAACATCTTCTTCATACTTCTTTGAATTCAATGTATCATAAAATACCTCTTCAAAAATCGCCTCTTTTTCCAGATCTTCAATTACTTCAAGCTGAGAGTCGATTTTCAAAAAATCGGCATATTGTTTGACGATATCGAGGCTAAAGCCATGTATAGTTGTGATGATTGTTTGATCTATGTTTTTGAATGCTTCTGTGAGCCTTTTCTTTACATACTCTTTTTGTGTTTCATTGAGGTTGGATAACGATTGTTTTATGGATTCATAATCTTTATCACTATTTGGAAGATTCTCAAAATCCAATATCTTTTGCATCAATAAAAATATGCGCTCTTTCATCTCAAGAGCTGCAGCTTCGGTATACGTGATGGTGACTATCTCACCAAGATCTGCTGGCTTTAAATCATCATATCCTTTTCCATCTTCAAAAAAATCAAATCCTAAATAAGCGTTGATATATCTTCTACTGAGTGTATATGTCTTTCCACTGCCAGCCCCAGCACTTATAGCGAATGATTTTTGGATGGTGAAGAGATTCATGTCAAGCCCTCAAGCGATTTCGAATCAGATCAAAAAATATTGCACGAACAACAACATCTTTATGCTCTGCACATATATTAGTCCTCAATATATCAACTCTAATTTTTTCAAAATAGGGATATATCAAATAGACTCTTTTGCACTCTTTATATTTGCTGGCATAGGCAAACATTTGATATAAATCGTTTTGAGAAATGTCTTTTCCTTCTTTGATAATTTTCCATTTTGTGTCAAGAATTATGGCACCATCATCAATCACTATATCTGGTTTGAGAGAATATTTTTTTGGCTCATCAAAAAGATGATATTGCTTATCTTGAAGTTTTACCTTCTTTTTTCGCAATTTCTTTTTAAAAAAATCTCCCACATAACTTTCAAAAAGCATATTCATATCAAATAATAGGGCAAATGCTACGGAGTTGCCTTTGTAAGGCGTAAAAGATTGATTGAGCAAAAAGAGTTTTGACCAAAGAAGTACATTTTGATAGTAGCTCATTGTTCTATCATTTTTAATTTTTGCAAAAGCTGATTTAATGTTCTTGATTTCATCGATTCCATCAAATACAAAAAGACATTCTCTTAATCTCTGTTGGTTTTTTGATGATTTTGAGATCTTGATGAGCTTACTTAGTGTGGTTTTTATTATTCTATTTTCAATTCTATTTGGCAGATATTCGTCATATTCTACATAAAAACGTTCTTTGTGTATGAAATTTTTCGTTATTTGCTCTTTAATTTTTAGTTTTCCTTTTAAAAAGTGTTGATTTTCAGTTTTTGTGATGTAATCATTTTTGATGCCTTTTTTGACCAATAAATCGAGCTCACTCAAAAACATCTCTATGAATATCTCAAGCAAAGGAAGATTTTTTGTTTTGAGGTTTGCTTTTTGAGAATATTTGAAAGGAGAGTTTTTGAGAGTTTTGAGCATTTTTATCAAGATCTCTTTTGAATACTCTTTTACTTGCTTATTATCATTTAAATTTTGATATTTTGATGAAATATTTGGATCATTTTGGATATGTTGTAAAATTGCTTCATTTTCTTTTGCGATTTTGGGCAGTATCTCTAAAGTAAAGCCAGATTTTGTCTGTATAATTCCAACATAGTTTTGAGCTTTAAGTACCCCTTTTCTTGAATAGCCTAAAATGAGATTTTCATTATCTTGGGCAAAAGCCTCTAACTCTTTAAAAGCTTTTTCTCCTACAAGTTCTTCTTTTATAGGTTCATACTCTATTACTTGATGTATTTTATTTTTCATTCTCGATATTTCTATCATAGATTTTTATATAGCTTTTTGGATCCTCAAAAGCCTTTTCATTTATTTCATAAATTACTTTATCTTCATCTAAATCATCAGTTTCTTTATCTCCAAAAAGTTCTTTGGCTAAATCGTTTTTTTTCTTAATAAATTGATACTCTTCTTTATCTACTTGATTGTCTGCTAAAACTAGTCTTATTTTTGCCCAATCGTCATAAAAATACTCCGCTAAAAGAGGGATGATTTTATTTTTGAATACATCTTTTAAATCGCTAAAATCATTGATGTTCATTAAATAAGAGTGGCCAATGGTATGATCTCTATCATAAAGATATTCTATGCGTTCATTCATCCTTTTAAGCATTTCTTGTAAATTTATTTCTATTCCTGTTTTTTTATCTTTCATTACTTCTAATTTTTCAGGCTTAGGCATCATCTCAACAAATGTGAATCTTCTCCTAAGAGCTGTATCAAGGAGGGCTATGCTTCTATCAGCCGTGTTCATCGTGCCTATGATATAGAGATTTTTCGGTACGCTAAAACTCTCTTGTGAATATGGAAGAGTTATAGGCAGCTTTTCATCATTACCCAATCTTTTATTTTCTTCAATCAAAGTGATAAGTTCACCAAAGATTTTTGAGATATTGCCTCGGTTGATTTCATCTATGATGATGACAAAGTTTTTTTCTTCATTTTTATTTTTTTTGTTTTCTAAATAAAATTTTGCTAATTCTGCAAAGACATTTGCATAACCATTAATGATATATTTTTCAGATTCTGTACTCATCTTTTCAATCGCTTCTTTATTTTTAATCTCTTCAATAGAAATTTGTTTTTTATCAACTAAACTCAGTAAGTCATTTAATAAATACATTGGAACAGGAATAATACTTCCTTTATCTCTTTTTAATTTCATTAATTCATCAGATAAACTAACAATTTCATATCTGCCTATCCTTTGCCCGATGTAAAATATTTCAGTATTTGCTTTCGTGCAAATTTTTTTGAATATTCCATTTTCAACTTTATATCTTATATCTCCATTTTCATCTGTTTCAGCTTTTATTCCCTCAACAAAATCTTCATATCCATAACTTTGATGAAATGTTACAAATTGTATTTGCCCTGATTTAATATATTTATCAAATCTTTCTTTTGCTTCTTTTCTATTTTCTGGAACACTTCCATCAATTATTTCCAAAGCTTTATTGATTGTATTGTACGTTTTACCAGTCCCTGGAGGTCCGTAGAAGATTTGGTTTAAAGGTTGATTTGTCTTCTTATTATCTAAATTTTGATTCTTTTCATCACAATTGTCATTTACGACATAATTCTTATTTTTTTCAAAAAAAACTATTATTTTTTCAATATTTTTTTCTGTAAAATTCTTAGAATCTAATTCTTTTATATCAGTTAAATCTTTCTCATTAGGTTGATCACAAACTCCATAATTAAATTTGTCTATATAAACATTTAAAAACAATTGTATCGCATCAGTGTGGCTTTGATGGCATTTGTTATATAAAGCGATCCAACATCCATATGCTCCTTGATTACGATCGCCATTAAAATCTTGAATTTTAATTTTTAATAGATCTTTTATAGATAGATTATTTTTTATAAAACTAGCTATATTTTCAAGTTTTGTAAGCACATCATTCTTTATTGGAATATAAAAAAAGGTATAAAATATTCTAAAAAGACTTTTCCAACTTTTAAAAACATTTGTATCATATAATTTTTGTATATCATTTTTTTTCTTTTCTATAATTTCTTTAGTTATTTTGTGTTTTTCAAGAAGCAAATTTGCAATTTCTAATCTTAATTTATTAACTTTTTCCTTATCTTTTTTTTCATAATAATTTTTTATTTGTTCTAATTCATCTTTAGATAGTTCATTAAGTTTTAATATTACATAATTATCATCTTCATATAATTTTTTAAATTCCTTAGAAATTTCTAAAATATATTGTAAATCCTTAACAATTTGTTTTATATTTGACATTTTTTCTCCTGTTATAGTTTGAATTTTTCAGTATCTTTTACACATCACCTCATAATCACACCACTTACATACATCTTCATTGCTGTCATTATAAACAAAGTTCCCATTTTCTATATTTTGTTTGGTATTAAAAATTGTCTCTTTTAGTCTCTTTTCATATTCATCGTTGTAGCAGGCAAATTGTGACTTTCCTCTAGATATCTTAGGAGCATCACACTCTCTTAATGTAGCAAATTTCACGTAAATATTATTGGTATTAAATGTAATCAATGAGGATGTAACGCTTTTTTGATACTTTTGCTTGACCCAGTAGGTGTAGAGTCCAAGCTGGACATCTTTTATTTCTATAATCTCTTCAATTTTGTCATAATCAAGTTTGTCCGTCTTTTTCGATTTGTAGTCGAATATTTCCACTTCATCGTTTACATCTATTCTGTCGATTACTCCTTTGATGAAATAATTCTTTTCATCGCTTATTTTTAATTTCTCATCAAGATAAAAATGCTCTTCCATATAGGAGTTTTTGTATCTATTTTTGTCTTTCCAATCCTCCACCAAATAGATTATAAAATTATCCAAGATATCGAGAAGCTTTTGGAAATAGAGCTTTGTATAGATATTCTCTTCCAGCTCCTCTTGGGCTAAAATCTCTTGATAAGCTTTTTGGGCAAAATCTTTTTTCAAATCCTTAATTTCCTGAATATCGCATTTTTCATTTTTTATATAATTGACTATCGCTTCAAAGGCTTTGTGCATTATCATTCCCTGAACCGTAACTTCCATCTCCTTTGATTCTTCAATAGGAGCTTTTAGATGCAATATATTTTTATAAAAGTAGATTCGCGGGCATTTGAGATACTCGTTTATTCGTGAAGCGCTTAGGGCATTCACTTGGAAATTACCAACGTTTTTGCCATTGTATTCATCGAGTTGTTGGCTGTCCAGGTCTTTCAGAAAATTTTCCATACATTCTATAGTTACTCTTTTATTCTCTTTGATTTGCTCGATGTCTGCTTTTGTTTTTGCTCGATACGTTGGCAAATTTTTATCTATAATGAATGAAAGAACTCTTTTTGTTTTTCCTTGATACTGAGAATAAAGAACATAAAGGTTTGTCGATATTCTTTTCATATGCTCATAAATATCAATGGCTGAGCGATACAAAGAGTTGGCAAAAAACTTCGTCTCATAATCTTTTACGTAAAAGATATTTTTCTCTCTTTTCGGAGGGAAATGGGTGATATCCGCTCCAACAAAAATCAGATGTTTGATATTGCTGTATACATAGATTTGGTTCGTTTCCGTTATCTCTATTCCATTGTTTTTAATAAGCACTCTTCTATCTTCCAAGAGATCTTTTAAGATATTCTTTCTTTTTATTCCATAGTGCTCCAACCGCTTTTTGAGTTGAGCCGCTTCAGTTTTCAAAGCCTCATATTTTGCTTTTGCTATTTGGTTATTTATACAAATGAGATCTTTTAATTTTTCACCTTTTGTGGAATATCCGATAAGTCCATATTCGTCGAATAAAGCTTTGAATAGAGGATAATACTCATCGATATCACTTGCAACAATTTTTATATCTTCTATATTTTCTCCATTTTCAATTAAATCTCTTACAATTTTTAGAGCATTTTTCACTTCATCGAAGCTGTTAAAGGATGGGACAAGATAATGGTTTTGTAAAGAGGGCTCTATTTTGATATCTGCAAACTCTTTATCTAAGTTGTCGAAGATTTTCTTTTGAAGTCTTGAAGTAAAAAAGTGGATATTGTCATTTTCGAACTGGTCTGCAATGATTACTATTTTTTTCTCTTTCGTCAAGTTGTAAACGTTCTTTTCAATATCTCCTAAATCTGCCAAATTATGTCTATTCAAAAAATCGTTATATGCATAGAGAATTTTTTTCAATTCACTCTTTTTAGTACTTTCAAATTCAAAATCATCAATATGTAGTTCATTTCTTTTTACACTGATTAAAAAAGATACTAGATCTTTCAAGCTTTTACTGTTTTCATCCAAATAGTCAAAATGCTGAAGAGATAGAGTTTGTATGATGTATGCCAATATCGCTTCGGTTTCATATGAAGAGATCTCTTTTAGATGAAAATATTTTTGATGAAGTTTGTATATAAAGTCGCTAAGAGTAAAGAAGAAGTAGTTTCTATAAAGCTTGTATCGCTCTTTTGTAAAAGTGATGAATGGCTTCATCTCTTGCCTTTACAAAATTATTTTTCACTTTATCTAAGATTGCATAAAAAAGTGTTTAAAGTAAAAGTTCTTTAGAAATTTCTGAATTTTATCTATTAAATTGGTAATGGTCGCACAATAGATAATGAAAATGCTATAATATTTGCTCTGCCGAAAAAAATGTGTCGTCGGCAGAGGCTTAAATCTTAGGACAATAAAACCTTCACGTTGCACTTCATATACACTGCAACTGTTTTATTGCCTCTACATAACAGGAGGTAGAAAATGACACTTATTGACACTCTTAGAGAAAAGCTAGCTCAAAATGATCTAGATAGTGTGCTTCGTAAAATGGGCTATTGTAAACTAGAGCATGCTCGAAAACGACTGCAATCTCTTTTAGAAGCTCCAAATATAGAGAGTTGGCTTAAAAAAAGCAGCTTCGATTTTCACTATAGCAGCAAAGAGTTTTTGCGAAAGCTTTTTGAAGTTCTCTCTTTGCCATTGCAGCCTTTAGAAGAGGAGCTTGCACGTATTGATAAAAAAACTGTAGCTCTTGCAAAAATGCAGCAGCCTTATATTTTCGTTGATACCAATTTTCATCGTGCTAATCAGCCGATCTTTGCTTTGGCTATGCTAGAAGGTCGCCGCCATATTGGCATTGACAAAGAGATGCTTTATAAAAAGTCTTTGGATGAAGTATTGAAAATGGTAAGTGAGATAATACAAGAACACTATAAACAAACCAAAGGAAAACTAGAATTATGGGGCAAAATACAACGCTATATCTATCATCATAGCGATGGAAGAGTTTTTGTCTTTGATACAAAAGGCAAACTTATTCCAAATCCTGAAAAAGTAGAAGAGAATAGAGCGATACTTAGTGTAAATGGCAGAACTATTCCATTAGTTTTTGAAGAAAATAATCACTCAACAACACCTTGATACCAATAAAAATTACAACATCAAAACACTACTCACAGCCACGGCAGCTGTCTCACTGCGCAAAATCAAAGGCGTATCAAGCCCTTTGATTTGCGTAGCTATCTTGCGTTCTTCGTCGCTAAATCCACCTTCAGGGCCTATGAAAACTCTTTGGATACTCTCACCACACTGCAAATAATTTTCACTAAAATCTATCAAAACAGTATCATTATATTTTTGCAAAGCCTCTTCAAAACTATCAATTACTTCGATTTCCATCAAAGAGCTTCTCCCACACTGCTGACAAGAGTTAATGAGGATCTTTTGAAGTTTATCGAGGCGTATTTTGAAGTTTTTTTGACTTCTAGCGCAATAGACAAAACTAATTCGCCCCACTCCCAACTCATTGAGTGAAGGAAGCGTCTTCTCAATCACTTTTGGCTCAATCACACCCCACAAAAGATGCACAAAACGTTTTGGAAGGATCTCTTTATGCTCTTTATGCACAAGCGTTAATACAGCATCTTTGCGAGTAACTGTATCAATCTTATAGGTATAAAGATAACCATCTTCCATATTGCGTAAGGCTACAATTTCGCCTTTTCGATGGCGACGCACTTTAAAAAGATAAGTAAATGCTTCGCCTTCTATATCTAAAAACTCTACTCCTGCCTTAGAATGGTAGAGAAATTGCATCAATGAAACGCCAAAGCTATGATATAAACGGCTATTTCGGCTGCAATTTCAGCACCATAAACTTTGCTCACCCAGCTTTTATAGCTTTGCTGTAATGCTATTTCATCGCTTCGTATAGGTTTTCGTTTTTTATTGATTAAGATCTGATGGACTATAACACCTGTAATTACAAAAATCATCAAAACTATCTCTATATTCCATACTGTAAAATGCGTTACAGCAAGCATAATCAAACCTGTAAAAACAACCATACCAATAAAGACATTTTGTACAAGCATAAGTATAACAAGGCGCTTTGTAAAAATTACAAAATCTTCTTTTTTGCGCAACCAAAAATAGAACCCTTGTGAGAGAATAAGCAAAACAGCGCTCAGCATATGCAGATGCAAAGATATCTTATAAAGACTATCCATCTATTTCCTTTTTTGCTAAAATGAAACCAACTCATTATACCAAAGGACAGATTATGGCGATCTCAATCAAAGAGGCTCTTGGTATTATCGACAAACAAAAAATTATGCTCAAAAAAGAGACAAGCTGCATAGAAGAGGCAGTAGGAAGAGTTGCAGCAAAAGATTACTATGCAAATATAGATCTTCCAACTTTTGATAACTCTGCCATGGATGGATATGCAGTAAAATTAGAAGATACTGGCAAAGAGGTAAAAATCCTTGCAACAACGCTAGCAGGTGAGCAGAGTGAAGCAGAGGTGACTCCTGGATACGCCATCAAAATAATGACAGGTGCAAAACTTCCAAAAGGAACGCAAGCAGTAGTACCACTAGAAGATGTGGAGTATTTGGGAGAGTCAGTTATACTTCCTAAAAAAATCAAAGAGCATGCAAATATGCGCTTTGCCGGAGAAGATGTGGCAAAAGATGAGTGCATCATAGAAAAAGGAGAAGAGCTTAGTGCATATAAAATTGCGCTTCTTGCTAGTCAGGGCTACTCATACATTGAGATCCATCGCAAACCTAAGGTGAATGTTTTTGCTACAGGACATGAGCTAAAAATGCACTATGAGCAGTTACATAACGCACAAATCTACAACTCCAATACGCCTGCACTGTTAACTCGAGCCAAAGAGCTTGGATGTGAAGTAACATTTACAGGCAAAATCGAAGATGATAAAGAATCGATAAAAGAAGCAATCCGCAATGCATTAGATGCTGATCTCATTATTACAAGTGGAGGCGTGAGTGTTGGAGAGGCAGACTTTACAAAAGAGGCTTTCAAAGAGCTTGGGATGGAGATCCTTTTTAGTAAGATTGATATCAAACCAGGTAAACCTACAACTTTAGGAAAAATCGGTAATACTTTTGTACTCAATCTCCCAGGTAATCCTCTTGCAGCAATTTTGAATTTTGAAATTTTTGGAAGATTTCTCATCAATCGACTCAAAGGCAAAAAGAGCTACTATTTTCAGCCAATCAAAGCAAAACTGCAAGAAAAATTTACACATAAACCTGGACGCGACACTGTAATACCAGGGCGGTTTGATGGAGAGTATTTTATACCTTTACAAAAGTACGGGCCTGGAATGGTAAAACCGGCAGCTATAATGGACGGATTTATCATTGTAGATAAAGAGACTGAATCTCTATCAAAATCAAAAAATGTTCTTTTTATTCCTCTATTTTGTGAATCAACAACATCTATGCAAGAAGAGATTATTACGAAACATTAAGAGGCCGGAAAATCCGGCACTCTTATTTTAAAGAGGAGATATAAGCAGCTAAAGCTTCAATATCGCTATCGCTAAGGCCTGCTACTTGGCCTTTCATAAGAGCTCCCATGCCATAGAGGTTGAGTGTTCCAGCTTTATAACCTTGAAGTTTTTTAATAACCTCATCTTTTGCCATTCCAGCAATAACACCCGATTTGCCAAGGGCTTTTCTCTCTCCCTTGCTACCGTGGCATGAAGCACACTTTCCAAAGAGCTCTTTTCCTCTATTTACATCTCCACCTGCTGCCGCTGTAGATGCTGCCTCTTGTGCTGGTTTTTCTCCAGGTAGTGCTTCAGTTTCACTTGTGGCTTCTGTAGTCTCTTTTACTGTAGCCGCTCCTGTAGCAGCAGCTACCGCCTCTTGAGCACTCTTTGTTACTTTTTCTTTGATCTGCTCTACAGCCTCTTTTGCTTTTTCTACCACCTCTTTTTTTACCTCTTCTACACTCTTTTGCACTTTTTGTGTAGTCTCTTGGCTACTAGCAGCTGCCGAGCTTACAGGCTTTTGCACAGGAGTACCTGGAAGCGGTTCAGTAATGATTTGCTTAGGCTGTGCAGCAACACTTGAAGTATGCTCTGCAGCTTTTGTTGTCTGCTCTGCACTACTACTTTGCTCTTTTTTTTCTCCACATCCAACAAGCAGCATAGCTGCTGCAACTAATGAAATCAAGCTTAGTTTTTTCATTCTTTTCTCCTCTAAATTTTTTTTGGATTAACTATTTTTTCTCCACGAAGCAGTCTCTCCCACATATCAGGACTGCTCCACTCCTCTTTGACGCCTTGCGAAAACTTAATAGCATACAGATCAATTTTGCCAAGTTTCTCGCTCAAAGCATCTTCACGACTGCATTCTGCATAACCTGTATCGGTCTCATGCACCCGTACGCTATGGATTATAACATCTTTTTCCTCATTGACTGTTACAGTATTTTGCATCACAAGATCTACCATCAATAGAATGACTCTTGCATACTGCTCTGCACTAGGACTCACAGGCAATTCCACCCACCTTCTGCTCCACTTTTTCATGGCAGCAAGATATTCTGGTTCATCTTCACTCCAAAGTGTAATAGCATGATCAAATGAGTCAATCAACTCTTTAATAGTGAGTTTTGTTAGACCAAAATCGTATACCATTTGCCCTCTATCGAGATACTCAGAAGAAAAAATGAGCTCGACCTTATAAGAGTGCCCATGGATCGATTCACTACATCTGCGTGTAGTGCAGTTGCGTACAATGTGCGCATTTTCGAATTTATAGAGCTTTCTTATAAGCATCCACTCACCTCATCTTCTCTCTATTCCAAAGGCGCACTTGTAATCTATCACTATAAATAAATCCATAAATCATACAAAACTCTGCCACTACTTTATCATTTTTGCGAAGAATCTCTACGCGATCTCCTTGAGGCATACAAAAGACCTCTACTTCTGGATACTCTCCTACAATATCTACAATCTCTTCATAAGCGCGCATCTCAATAATGCCTCTATTGAGAGTAAACTTAAAAAAGCTATAGGCTGTATTATTTATAATTGCATCTATTGCTCTTTTATTCACTCTCTTTTCATAAGGCTCGCCACTATTAGAGAGCTTTACTGCCAAAGCGAAAATCACATCTTTATATGCTGGAAAATTTGCAAAATCTATCTCTATTGTGGCGTTAGTCTCAATTGTAACAATAAATCCTTGCGCTATGAGATACTCTACAAATCCATAAAAAGTTTCATCTCTCCAATAGAGCAGCGGCTCACCACCAGTGAGCACTATATGTGGCTTGAAATCAAGATTTTCTAGATGCTCTTGCAAAATAGTAATGAGCGTTTCACTCTTTTGAATCTCTTGCCACTCTTCTTCAAATAGTTTTCTATTGACTGCTCTTACACTATCACAGCCAAATATTTTTGTCCCTTTAATAAAATACTCTCCAAAGCTTGGGCATTTGAGGTTGCATCCCCCAAAGCGAAAGAAGATACTTGGAGTGCCAATAAATTTACCCTCTCCTTGAATTGAGTAAAAGTGTTCAACCAGATAAAGCATCATCCCCCCGTTTCATAAAAGGCTCTGCTGGATGCTTCACTTGCCTCTTCACTCCAGCGATTCTCTTTTGGTTTGTTGGCAAGTACTTCTCGCATGATAGCTACTGCTTTATCAATATCTCCAGCTTGCACAGCCTCTTTTATACTCATCGCTTCATCAAAATAGAGGCATGGAATGAGATAGCCTTCGGCTGTGAGACGAATACGGTTGCAACTATCACAAAAATCGTGTTTATGTGGATCGATAAGCCCAAAAACATACCCATCATCTTTGAGTCGATATAAAAATGCTGGGCTACTGCCTTGGCGACCAATCTTTTCTATTTGATACTTCTCTTTTATTTTTTCTAAAATATCTTTACCATGCATTCCTTTAAGATCACTATGTGCATGGACATTCTCCATATATTCAATAAACCGTACCTGCATTCCTCTATCTTTGCAGTACTCTAAAATATCAACTATCTCATCCTCATTGACATTTTTCAAAGGCACCATATTAATTTTTACTTTAAGCCCAGCTTCCAGGGCTGCATTGATGCCAGCTAAGACATTTTCTAAGACATCTTTGCCAGCTATGAGACGGGCAATTTCTGGCTTGAGAGAGTCAAGAGAGATATTGAGGCGCTTGAGTCCAGCAGCTTTGAGATCTTTTGCAATATCTTTAAGGAGATACCCATTAGTCGTCATCGCTAAATCGATATCTGGCTTATAGTCATAAATCATCTTGATAAATTTATCAAGATCTGCCCTCAGTGTAGGTTCTCCTCCTGTGAGGCGAATTTTTGTAATACCCTCATCTATTGCAGCTTTGACAAATTTAAAGAGATCTTCAAAGCTTAAAAGATTCTCCCGTGGTACCCATGAAAAAGGTTTTTCAGGCATACAGTACTGGCAACGGAAATTGCATCTTTCTGTCAATGATATACGCAAATAATCTACTTTTCTTCCATGTCCATCGATGAGCATAGCAACTCTTTGAAGTTTTTTGTAGATTGTAGCAGATTTTTTGCAAATGAAGTTTAAATCAAAAATTATAGGAGGCAAAGCCCCCTACGATTTATTTAGTGGACTTCTCTCCAGATTTTTTGCTTCCATAGATATGCAAGGATTGCAAAGATTACAAAGTAGAGAAGTACCCAAGGACCAAGAGAGTTTCGTTTCTCTTTTTTACGATCTCCGACTTTTTCAAGATATGCAACAACTTTTTCTGTAGCCTCTTGAGTGAGACCTACACGAGGCATCGCTGTGCCATGAAGAATCTTTTGTGGATCTTCTACGAAATCTCTAATATACTCATGTCCTCTACTTCTAATATACATAGAGAGATCTGGTGGAGTAGTACCAAGATATTTTTTGAGGTTTGCTTCATATTGAGCAAGTTTAAGCTCAAACTGCTTTCTCTCAACCTCAGTTTTGAATTTTGGCTCCTCGCCAATCACTGTCCAGTGATCATAGCGCAAGTTGTGGCAGCGTCCACAAGCAGCCTCATATGCCTCTTTTGGAGAGATCTCTTTTGGAGCAATTGAAACAAGATATGCAACAATATCTGCTAAATCTTGCTCGCTTCCAAAGAATGCAGGCATTGGAAAAGGTTTTTTGTCATTAAATTTATGTGAAAGCTTGAATGCTTTGACAGGATCTTTAATAACACTTGCCAAGAATTTATGATCTGTAACTGCAGCGATATTGCTAAGATCTGGCGGATTAACACCATAACTAGCACTTGCACTTACTGGATCCATAGGTGCCGGAATATTTTGACTCTTAATTGAGTGACACCCAGTACACCCATTATTCATAATTGCTTGTGCACCTTTTTGTGCATCACCCTGTACAGCTAATGCTTTGAGATCACCATAAGTAAAAGTTGCCGGCTCATGATGAGGGTGCATCTTTGAGTGCGCATACGGTTCAATCCCCCAGTAGGTAATCCCTACTAAAACAACGATGATTGCTAAAATCTTCAACTCTCTCATCTTGCACCCCCTCTATTTTTAACCATCACAGGATTGAGGAAGAATAGGAGATAGAATATTACAAAGAGCGTAACGATAACAAAGCCGTTACCAAGAGCTTTTGTATACTCTAAGTATCCTGCAATATACAAAGCTAAAGTCATAAAAATTACAAACCAAAGGAGACCTTTTTTTCTTGCTGTTACAGCTGGAAGCGCAGCCCAAAGAGCCAAGAAACCAACAGCAGCTACATAACCAATATATGCATTAAATCCTGTTGGAGGAAGTTTTCCCCAAATAGTAAGAACAATCATATCAATTACCATGAGCCAGAACCAGATTTGAAAACCTCCTCTTCTTGCAGCAGGTGCAACCTCATCATTCTTATCAAACCATGGCAAAAAGAAGAAAATCACGTTTGCAATACCAAAAGCAATAAGTCCCATATCCATTGCACTGAGTGGTCCAACATTAAAGAAAAATCCTCTTAGAACCTCATAACTCCACAAGAAATACCACTCTGGATAGATATGTGGTGGGGTTTTCATTGGATTTGCTGGATCAAAGTTGATTGGATCCATTGCAAAATCGTAGTGATAGAACACAAGATAGAAGTAAAAAATCATAAAGACACCAAGGACAAAGAAGTCTTTACTCAAGAAAACTGGCCAAAATGGAATAACTTTTGCCTCTTTTTTCTGTCCAGCTTTATATTTTTCTGCTTCAGTGTCAAAATCGATCTCTTCACCATCTTGGTTATTTACGTGAGGGATTCTTAGTGTATAAAAGTGAAGCCCAATGATCATCATAATGATAAGTGGCATCAAAAGAACATGCAGCATGAAAAATCGTGTAAGTGTTGGGTCAGAAACGTAGAAGTTACCACGAATCCAAACAACCAAGTCATCACCGATAAATGGAATACCACCAAAGAGATTGGTAATAACTTGTGCTGCCCAGTAGCTCATCTGTCCCCAAGGAAGCATATATCCACTAAATGCTTCAGCACTGAAAGTGACAAATAAGAGCATACCAGAGATCCAGATCATTTCACGTCCACGCTTATATGAAGCGTAGTAGATACCGGTAAACATGTGAATATAGATAACCAAAAAGACAACAGAAGCTGCTACTGCATGCATATGTCGCCAAAGCCAACCATACCATACCTCTTGCATAATCGTGTAATTCACGCTATCAAATGCAAGCTTTGTATCTGGCTTGTAATACATCAAAAGAAAAATACCGCTGATGAGAAGAATTGTAAACATGGTCATCAGCACAACACCCATTGCCCAGAGAAAGTTTATGTTTTTTGGAATCCAATATTCAGCCGCCAATACTTTCCAAAGCTTATCAATCGCCAATCTTTGGTCGAGCCATTCATGCAGGCTATTTGCTTTTGTAAAATGTGCCATATCCGCTCCTTACGCTTTACCGACCATTTTTTTATACTCAGGACCCTCTTCACCGAGAACCAACTTCGTTCCCTCTATCTTAAATGGAGGAATATCCATAGGTCTTGGAGGAGGTCCAAAAGTATTGACACCACACGCATCATACTCACCACCATGACATGCACAATGGAAAGTCTTTTTATCAGGCTCCCACGATGGAATACATCCAAGATGTGTACAAAGGCCAATCATCACAAGATATTCACTATCACCCACTTTGACAAGACGTTTCTTTGTCTCATCCGGAATAGTATTACAATTCTCTTCAGGTGGTTTTTTGAGGATAAAAATAGGCTTACCTCGCCATGTAACAGTGCGAAGTTCACCCTCTTTCATAGGAGAGAGGTCAACTGTAGTAAAACCAGCTGCCATAACGCTTGGTAATGGATCCCAGGTACGTTTCATAGCATAGAGAGCTGCAAGTCCGCCAGCTCCAGCAAATGCACCAAAGACCATTCCAAGGAAGTCACGTCTGCTTTGTGCCATAGACAATCCTTTTGTAGTTTTTCGGTCAATTGATTTTAATACAAAAATATTTAAGAAAATATAAAATTAAGTTATACTTAAGTTAACAATTGCTTTTGATGAGAGACTTAATCTCTTTTGCCACTTTTTCGACACTCGAGTTGCGTAAAAAGTCGGTTTTTGGCAACTGATTTTGCAAAATCGCTTCTTGCAATCGTATCTTCGAAAAATCTCCAATATGCACTACTCCTGCTCTTTGCAAAATCTGCTCATATGCTTCATCTTGACCAAAATAGATTGTTTTTGCACCAGTTGCAGCAGCTTCTAGTGCACTTTGCGCTGAATGAGAGATAAAAAGTGCAGCACTCTGTAAAATTTCTGGATAATCCTCAGCATCATAAATATTTTTGAAATAATACTTCACTTTTTCTGATATATCTACAAAAAAGTAAAAACCTTCTAAAAGATCTAATTCAAACTCTTTGAGGTCTTTACTTAGTGATACAATCTTTTTTTCGTAGTCACTATCACCATAAAAAAAGACTCTTTTTTCTTTCATAAACTCTCCAAAATAGTCTCTATCAATCAATATACCATTTATAATTCGCTCACCAACCTTATGAGGTGAGATGAGAAACTCTCCTTCAATTGGCAAAACATCAGGATCATAACTGATACGGAAGAACTTTCCAAAATATTGGATCATCTCCTGATGAATTGTAGGATTATGCTCATCACTATCGTATATGATAATATCGCCTCTTTCGCAAATTGTTCCAATATTACGAAAATCCTCTATTCCCACAGCCTTTTTTGCTCCTAAAACACGCTTTGCATATGTTGCAGAGCGAAACTCTGTAGTCATGAGATATGTATCAAATTCGCTAAACTCTTTGAGTAGCGCCACTGTGCGGCGTAATCTATCAAGCCCTGTTCTGTTATCCGTTTGTGCATAGAAATAGATTGTCATTTCTTCCCTTTTTCTCTCATTTTGATGTAGATATGGAGTATCTCGATAGCTGCTGGAGTAATACCACTAATCTCACTTGCTGCAAAGAGAGTAGGAGGCTTGAATTTTTTGAGTTTTTCTTTAACTTCATTACTCAAACCGCTAATTGCATCAATATCGAGATCTTCAGGAATTTTTACACTTAAAAGCTGCTCCATACGTGCAATCTGCTCTTTCTGTTTTTTTATGTATTGGTGATATTTCGCTTCAATTAAAATCTGCTCTTTTGCTTCATCACTAAAGTCTTTAATCATTGGAGCTAGTTTTTCAAGCTTTTCAATCGTAAATCCAGCACGCGCAGCGATATTTTTGAGGCTAGTCTTATCTGTAATTTTCTCTTCGCCTATCTCTTGCAAAAACTGAAGATTCCCTTTTGTAGGAGTGAGAAAATTTTCTTCAAGATAGGCTATCCCTTTTTCTATCTCTTCACGCTTTTTCATCATTTTTCCATAAGTATCTTCATCTATGAGGCCAAGTCTATGTCCATAGGGCATGAGGCGCAAGTCTGCATTATCTTCACGCAGCAACAGGCGAAACTCTGCACGACTCGTAAACATACGATACGGCTCTTTAGTACCCTTTGTAACCAAGTCATCTATAAGTACACCGATATATGCTTCATCTCTGCGTAAAATAAGTGGCTCTTCCCCTTTAATGGCAAGTGCTGCATTAATTCCAGCCATGAGTCCCTGTGCAGCAGCCTCCTCATAGCCAGTGGTACCATTTATCTGCCCAGCAAGGTAGAGGTTTTTTATCTTTTTTGTCTCTAGTGTGTGTTTAAGCTCAGTCGGATCTACATAATCATACTCTATCGCATATCCATAGCGTACAGGTTGCGCATGCTCTAACCCTTTGATAGATCGAATCATCTCAAGCTGCACATCAGGCGGCAAGGAGGTACTGAGGCCATTGATATAGTACTCTGTGGCTTCTAATGTTTGAGGCTCAACAAAGACATGGTGGCGCTCTTTGTCGCGAAATCTATAAATCTTATCTTCAATACTTGGGCAATATCTAGGTCCAATACCTTCAATTTGTCCAGTAAAAAGAGGAGCTCTATGAAAATTTGACTCTATAATCTCATGGGTACGCTCATTGGTGTAAGTTACATAGCAAGGAAGCTGCGTTGGTTTAAATGTAGATCTTGGAGTACGGAAACTAAAGGGAATCGGATTTTTATCTCCAGGCTGGATCTCCATTTTGCTAAAATCTATCGTTTTTGCATCAATTCTTGCACAAGTTCCAGTTTTGAGTCTTCCCATATTTAGACCTAGAGATTTGAGAGAATCACTTAAAGCATTAGATGCAAATTCTCCAGCCCTTCCTGCTTCTTGACGAATCTCACCTATATGAATGAGTCCACGCAAAAATGTCCCAGTAGTAACAATCACCTTTTTTGCATGGTAGACATTCCCTAAATTTGTCTCTACCCCAACAACACTGTCACCTTTAGTAAGAAGCCTCTCTACCATCTCCTGCTTTACTTCTAAATTTGGAGTATTGAGTACTATTGTTCGCATAAAGATACGGTATCTATCCATATCTATTTGGGCTCTGCTGCCTCTGACTGCAGGGCCTTTGGAGGCGTTGAGTATACGAAATTGAATACCCATTTTATCTGTTGTAAGTCCCATCTGCCCGCCAAGTGCATCGATCTCTTTGACAAGATGCCCTTTAGCAAGCCCTCCAATAGCAGGATTACAGCTAGCAGCCCCAATTTGCTCTGCTAAAATGGTTATCATGAGCGTCTTCATGCCCATCTTAGCGCTTGCGAGAGCAGCCTCTATCCCAGCGTGCCCTCCACCAATGACAATCACATCATATTTCATACAGCTTCACTCCAAAATGCGTTATAATAGTTGGACTATTTATACTATAGAAACTACCAAAAATCAAGGCACTATATGTTTACTGGTCTCATTCGAGAAATCGCCACAGTCAAAACATTTGATGGAAAAAATCTTCGCATTCATGCTCAATATCGTCCCCAAATTGGAGACTCCATCGCCATCAACGGAGCGTGTCTGAGTGTCACACAACTTCATAGTGATGGATTTACTGTAGAGCTTGGAGATGAGACGAGATCTGTCATAGCACTAGAAAACTATAAAGATAGAGTCCATATAGAACCTGCCATGCGTCTTAGTGATAGACTTGAAGGACATATTGTCCAAGGACATATCGATTGTGTTGGCACTATTACTCAAATTATCCCACAAACCAATGCAACAGATTTTCATATAAAAGTTCCAAAAAAATATATCAAATTCATCATACCAAAAGGTAGTATTGCTATTGATGGAGTGAGCCTCACCGTCAATGATGTGTATGAAGAGAGTTTTCGCCTTACAATCATTCCAATTACTATGCGTCACACCCTCTTTTCTACATATAAAATAGGTCGCAGAGTCAATATCGAAACAGATATGTTTGCACGCTATCTCTATTATATGTTTAAAAAAGAAAAAGCAGTTGATTGGCAAACAATTGAGCATATCCAAGCTCTCTTTTAGGAGTATACATGCGCCTTTTTTTAGCCTCTTTTGCAAAACTGCATGATTATGTAGGAATTAAAAACAGTTTCTCTTTTCTCAAAGGCAAATGGGTAGAAAAACGTAATCTCCATCTTACTTATCTCTTTTTAGGAGAGGTGGCAACGCCAGTGCCGCTGAAAAAACAGCTCCAACAAATCACCTATGAGCATAAAAGAGTACCTATTCAAGGAATAGGTTTTTTTGGAACTCCTGCAAAGATACTCTATGCAAAAGCGTATGACGAGGAGATTATTAAACTTCACCACAAAATTTTAGAGGTTTTACAAAAAGAAGATGACAAACCTTTTTTGCCCCATATTACTCTTTGTCGCATAAAAGAGTTGAAAAACTTTGAAAAATTTCTCCACACTATACGCAAATATGAGCACAAAAACCTTGGATTTTTGGAATTAGAACTTCATCTTATTGAAAGCCATCTTACACCTAAAGGGCCAATCTATAAATCTATCCACACCTTTTAGGATCATAGTGCACCGCTAGCCAAAGGGATCCAGGAGTGACAGAGAGTAAAAAGTGTGACGTGTTGGCAGGAATGAAGAGTGTATCTCCTGCTTCAAGTTCATAAATTCTCTCATCCATCTGCAGCTTAGCTTTGCCTTTGAGCAGTACTACCCACTCATCTTTTGTATCAATAAACTCTTTAGGTGTTGCAACTTCGCCGCTTATTATGCGTACAATCTCTATTGCATCTGTTTTATGGAGTGTTGTAAAGACCTCATCCTCTCTTGGAACCTCTCCATCATAAATATTCACTCTTTAAAATCCTCTTCACTAAATTTTTCTACTTGATAGGTAAAAATTTCTGGATGATATTCAAGGCAATTTGCAGGAAGTCCCGCTTTCATACAAAGATGTGCGAAAAACTGATCAAAATCTCTCAACTCCTCCCAAACTTGTGGTAAAAAGGTAGCCTGGCGACCATCGAGCTTGAGCACCACTCCATCTACTAGTGGACGAATTTTTTTGCGAAGATCTTCAATATCTGTATATGTAAGTGGCTTAGGCTCACTCAAGAGCGAAATCTCAATAGTAATTGCATCAAACTCTTCAGGGCTCAAAGGTGGAAACCGCGGATCTCCAAAAGCTGCTGCTTTCGCATTTTCAATCAAATCATCAATCAAAGGCCTGTAAGCTACCAAAGATCCTATGCATCCGCGCAGTGAGCTACGCTCATTTATAGTCACAAAGACTGCACCAGGCTGGGCAAGTTTTGGAAACATAGCAATGAGTCTTTTCTTTACATCATCTGTGAGCTCTTTATGCCCTAAAAACTCCTCTTTTATTGCAATTCTGGCAATATTGAGCATCGCTCTTTTAAGATTTTCGTCAAGCATCATTCTCTCCTCTATAAATTAATCTATTACGCCCACTCTCTTTTGCTTGATAGAGGGCTTTGTCTGTACGCTTGTAGAGATCTTCTACACTTTCACCCTTTTTATATTTTGCTACACCAATACTTATAGTTACCTTTTTGTCAATCTCATTAAAGGAGTGCTGAGCGATTTTTTGACGTATATACTCTAATCTATCAAGAACTTTTTGAATATCATTTGTTGCAAAAATAATCAAAAACTCTTCGCCACCCACACGAAAAATAGAATCACTTTTCCTTAACTCCTGTTTTAAAATAGCAGCAATCTCTCTTAGAACAAGATCCCCCTTATCATGGCCATAGGTATCATTGATTGACTTAAAATAATCAATATCAAGCATAGCAAAGAGGAGATCATTGCCCAAAAGTATTACCTCTTGGACTTTCTCTGCTGCACTCTTTTCAAAAAAGTAGCGATTATATACTTTTGTCAAAGGATCTCTAATAGCAAGTTCTTGTAAAACTTGCTGTTTTTTGAAACTATTTGTAACATCGATAAATATAACAACAAAATCTTTTTCATCTATCCTGTTTGCTTTTACTTGAAAAATATACTCTCTGTTTTTATAGTGAATTTTGACATACGATGGACGATCTTTGTGCTCAAGGAGATATTCTGTCCATTTTTTACCATGCATAACCGATGAGATAAATCCCTCTTCTTCAACAAAAAAATCACATATACACTCGTGCTCTTGTAAAAACTCTTGTAAATTTTTATACTCATTGAAATATTGAAAAAATACTGCATTTGCATATTTCATATTTTTACCATCATTGATAATGACAATCTCTTGTAACTTATCGAGAATATTGTAAAAATATTGTAGCTGCCTCTTTTGTTGTCGACTTTTCTCCCTTTCAAAAATAATTGTAAGTAACACCAGTGCTAAAGTAAGCAAAAATGCCACTATCGCTATTCGTAGTATTATTGAGTTACTTACATAATTGGCAACAATTTGGCTCTTCTTCTTACCATATATAATCCATCCCAAAGTCTTGTTTTCCATATTTTTAATGGGATAGCGAAAGATGACCATGCCATCTTTTTCAAGAGGGTTTTGTGATGCTATAAAATGGCTTATATCTACATTAGCAAGTACTTGTAAAAAATCTTTATTGGGATGCTTAGCTACTACCTTATATTTTTGGATATCTTTTTTAATCTCTGTTGCAAAATCAAAATATTTTTTATCTAATAGCACAATAGAGAGTATGCCAAATCTTTGGAGATCTTTGATAATAGAATTGAATTGGCTCTGCGTTTCGAGATAACCAAGTAAGGAGCCACTGTTCTTGATAGGTACAAAAGAGGCAAAATGTATTCCATAGCAATCAATAATTATATCTGTCTGTAAAGGCTTTTGTAGCTTATCCAATTTTTCACAATGAGGAGAAGATATTTTAAATGTTGCATAGAGAACATTTCCGTTCCTATCAAAAAGTTTAAAATGAATATTTTTGTAAAGAGTAAATTGACGCAGCTGTCGTGATAATATATGTAGATCTAAAGGAGTATTGTGAAGGAAAAACTCTTTCATATCTTTGTGGTAACTTGTTGCAATGCCAAGTCCCATAGTAGATGATTGTTTGAGTTTTATCTCATTTTCTATCTCAAGAGATGTTTGATGGATATATTTTTGAATAAATGAAGTTTCAATCTCTTTCACATTTTCATATGCTAGAACAAAAAATATAATAATAACTACTACAACAATACTATATCTTCTCAAACATATCGTCCGTAAGTGGTTTGGCTGTACTGCGTTTTTTCTTCATTTCCATATCAATTTTCTTTAGCGGAAGCTCTTTTTTGCTAGCGATAGTTATCTTTTTAATCCCCTCTCTCTCCAGCTCATAGATATTTAATCCTACTTCATACATTGCGAGCCTTACAGGAGTAGCTATCGAATAAGTCGTCACAACTCCTTCTTCACTCAATAATTTTGCTATATCACTAAAATACTCTACCGTCCATAGCAATGGATTTTTTTTTGGACTAAATGCATCTTGATACACTATATCAATATCATGTAAATTTTTCACATATGCTCGTGCATCCCCAATATAGAGCTCTACTCTTATATTTTTGCTTTTATAAACTTTATTTTCAATTAATTGCAGTAATATTTCTCTATAGCGCATTAGTGGTTTTGGATATGAAAAATCTTTTAATTGCTCTAAAAGCTGGCTATCAAGTTCTGGAGAAAAGATCTCAATAGATTGGATATTATGCGAGCCGTGCAAAAAATAGTCAATTGTAGTAAGAGTATTAATTCCTAAGCCAAAGCAGATATCGAGAATGCGAAGGTGAGGTTTTTGTACAAGAGAAAATGCAGGTTTTACATGTTTAAAAAGTGCTTCAGTCAGTGCACCATCTTGGAGTGAGTGGTAACACTCATCATACTCTTTTGAATAAAGCGTTATTGTACCATCAGCACTAAGTCGAGGCTCATACTTCATCAATTAATTCTTTGAACCTTTCAGGAGGTCTTCCAAGTACGGCTTTATCACCTTTTATAAGAATTGGACGCTCAATGAGGCGAGGATGTTCACACATCGCTTTGAGTATCTCCTCTTCACTCGCATCTTTGAGATGAAGCTCGCGAAAAAGTTTCTCTTTTTTTCGCACCAATTCGCTCGGTTTCATTCCCAACTTATTGAGTACATCTTGCAACTCTTCACATGTTGGAGGATTATCTATATAGCGTCTCACCTCTACGTCAAGACCTTCTAGTAGTTTAAAACCCTCCCTACTTTTAGCACATCGTGGATTATGCCACAAAATATATTGCGCCATTATTTGCTCCTAGACAATTTCATCAAGTTCACGAAACATCATAGCTTCAATGATATCTTCTATACTCATCCCATTGTTAGCTAAAAGTGCACGAGCTCCCAATTCATAAGCTTCATCAAGCTCATCATCTTTTTTTGGCGTAACAATATAGTCAAAAAACTCATTTGCAAAATTTTCTTTAAATTGTATATTTTCTATTTGCATAGACTCACTTAATTTTACAAATGCAAAACTTTTTGCATCTGCAATTGTACAAACTAAGCTCTCTTGATTATTGATACTTGCTACAGGTATAACCACAAGCATACTACTCTCCGATAACTACTACACTTTGAGGATCTACATCACATTTATGAATATCTATCGCACTAAGATCAAGTTTAAGATCTTCATTGTGCATAATATTGATACCCTTTTCAATTACATGTTTTGCAATTTTTTGTGCTTCATTTAAAGAGTGCATGTAGCAACTTCCACACTGATAGATATTCAGTTCTGGTATATCTTCAATGCTTTTGAGAGCCAAAATATCTCGCATACTCTTTTCCCAGGCTTGTGCTACATCGAGTTCATTTGGCTTTCCAATAACACTCATATAAAATCCTGTACGACACCCCATTGGCGAAATATCTATGATTTCAACTGTATCACTATTGAGATGATCACGCATAAATCCTGCAAAAAGATGCTCTAAAGTATGTGTTCCTTTCACACTCATAATCTCTTTATTTGGATGACAAAATCGAAGATCATACACTGTAATTGCATCACCACAAGGTGTTACCATCTCTTTAGCTTTTCGCACAGCAGGTGCAGGCATTTTGGTATGATCTACCAAAAAACTCTCTAATAACGGCATAAATTTTCCTTTGAAATTAAAAATGGTCTACGATAGTATTTGTGGATTGATTTTTCGCATCTAAAACATTTTGGAGGGCTTTAGCAACAATATCTTCAGAGTCTAATCTCTCTTTACAAGCAACTCCTATTGCAATTTTTGTCTGTGGATACATCTTTTCAAGAACATAGAGAATCTTATTTCCAACTACAACAAATGAGTCAGGCCTATTCATAAAAAAAAGTACTGCACTGTAATACTCATCTATTTCGACTACTCTATCTGCACATCTCATATTTGACCTGATAATCTTTGCTATATCATCACGTGCATCACAATATACAAGCATAAGGCAGTAAGGAAGTTCGTATCTACTAGAGATACATTCGAACATCCTTGCCTCTTCCTGTACTTTTGTTTTGATAGTAGAGTAGATATAGCTCATTGCTATACGCCGGCTTCTTCTCTTCTTTGTAGATACTCCCAGCGTGTATCAACTGCTTTTTGCCAGAGATCAATAATATGTCTATTTTCTGGTTTAAAAAGGTGTCTAAATCTTGGCTGTGCAGCAAGATACTCTTCTACTGGTATTTTATTTTTTGGTCTATATGTAATGTTGAGTTTTGTACTATAGATGATTCCATGCTCATCTCGCTCATTGATAATCTCATAGAGTGGCCATACACAACTATCAACTCCAAGATCACTCACTTCAATAGTATCTTCTGGAGCATGCTTCCACTCTGTTGTACACGCACTTTGTGCATTTATATACACAGGCCCATAGACTTCAAAACCTTTTTGCACCTTTTTGACTAAATCTTTCCATTTACTAGGACTCACCTGTGCAACATATGGCGCACCATGATCAGCCATGATCTCTACCATACTCTTTTTCATCATCTTCTCACCATAGCTCACACTTCCAGCTGGACTTGTAGTTGTACTTGCACCAATTGGAGTAGATGAACTTCTCTGTCCTCCAGTATTTGCATAGACTTCGTTATCAAGACAGACATACATAAAATTGTGTCCTCTCTCAAAAGCCCCACTCAAAGACTGAAAACCGATATCATATGTTCCGCCATCTCCGGCAAAAGCTACAATTTTTGGCTCTTTTCCCTCATCTACCATCTTTTGTGTAGCAGGTGGGAGTTTACCTTTTTTCTTCATTACCTCATATGCTGCACTTACAGTAGCTGCTGCTACTGCTGCATTTTCAAAACCGATATGGATCCAGCTTACATCCCAACTTGTTTTAGGATATACTGCAGTACATACTTCCAAACATCCTGTTGCTGTTGCAACGATAACAGGATCATCTGTAGCATTAAGTACTTCACGTACAATGATATTATGCGAACACCCAGGACACATTAAATTAGCACCCTCAAATCTATCATTTGAGAGTGAAAACTCTTTTAAGTTCTTAATCTTCTTTACCATATCATCCCCCTCTTAATAAAACGATAGCTTAGGACCTCTAAGTCCTAAAAATTGCTGCAATGGTACAACAGCTTCACCAGCTTTTGCACACTTATCAAGATCTTCATATACTTCTTTGAGCATATTAATAGTTGTATCACGCCCTCCAAGCCCATAGATATAGTTCAACATTATAGGCGCTTTTCCATGAGCCATAAGTGCAGCACTAATTTCATTAAAGAGTGCACCAAATGTTCCACCAGGAGCACTTCTATCCATAGCTGCAACTGCTTTAACATTACTGAGAGCCTCTGCCACTTCTTTGAACGGGAATGGTCGAAGAACTCTAAGGCTCACAACACCAGCTTTAATACCTTTCTCTCTCATCTGATCCGCTGCAATTCTTGCACTCTCAACAGTTGTCCCAAGGGCAAAAATAGCTACATCTGCATCATCCATTTTATATGTATAGACAAGATCATACTCTCTACCAGTTCTCTCTTTAAACTCATTAAACACTTTTTTGATAGTATCAAATGAATTCATAAGATCGTGATGTTGGCGCGCTTTATGCTCAAAATGCCAATCCTCTTCAGTTTGCACACCGTGTGTCACAGGATTTGCAACATCAAGCATCGTATTTACTGGTTTATATTCACCTACAAACTCTGCTGCTTCTTCATCTTGGAGAGGCCTTACATTTTGTGCAGTATGAGAGCAGATAAAACCATCTTGATGTACCATTACTGGGAGGCGAACATTTAGATCTTCACCAATCTTAAACGCCATTAATGTTAAATCGTATGCTTCTTGTGGATTGTATGAACATAGATTGATCCATCCAGCATCTCGTCCAAGATACATATCCGAATGATCCCCGTTGACATTGAGTGGGGCTGCAAGAGCCCTATTTACTACCGCCAAAACGATTGGGAGCCTCATACCGCTTGCTTGATAGAGTACCTCAACCATCAAAGCAAACCCTTGAGAACTTGTAGCAGTTGCAGCTCTTACTCCTGCAGCACTTGCAGCCACACAGCCACTCATAGCAGAGTGTTCAGATTCCACCATAATAAATTCGCCATCTACATATCCATCAGCTAAAAACTTTGAGTAGTTTTGTACAATTGGTGTAGATGGAGTAATTGGGTAAGCTGCTACGATATCTACCTGCGCTTGTCTAAGGGCATGCGCAGCAGCCATATTCCCATCCCAAACTTCTACTTCATTGAGCTCATACTTTTTTGCCATTTGCTATCCTTTACTTCTTCTCTTCTTTTTTTGGCCACATATTAAGTGCTTCATTGTTATCCATATGCTCTGGAAACATTAATAGAGATTTTGGATTTGTTGGACACACCTCAACACAAATTCCACACCCTTTGCAGTGCTCATAAATTACACCTATCATCTTTTTATCACGACTTAAAATCGAAATATCAGGACAAAATACCCAGCAAAATTGACAATCGATACAGAGATCCCTATTGTAAACAGGTTTTTCAACCCGCCAATCTCCAACTTGCCACTCATGTGAGTTTGTAGGGGCATATGGACGCTCTTCTTCTGGCACCTCTACTACATTTTCTACTGGTTCAGTAAAAGAGAAAAGGGAAGCTCCAGGAATAATCTCATTCCACCCTAAATCTTTTATCTCATCAATACTTTTAACTTCTTTGAGATCTTTTGCCATCATCTATCCTTTATTTCACTTCGTTGTAAGCACGCTCAATTGCAGCCATATTTGCATCAATTATCTTTTGAGGAAATTTTGCTAAAACTTTTTTCATTGCATTTTGAAAATAGTCAAGCTCAAACATTCCGGACACTTTCATCAATGCCCCAAGCATTGGTGCATTGGGAATTGCTCTTCCTATAGTATCGAGTGAAATTTGCATACAATCAACAACATAAACATCTTTTCCCTGCAATTTTGGTTGGGAATTTAGAAGTTCCTCTTTTGAGAGGTGTGTTGTAATAATATATTTTGTACTCTCTTTCTCATTTGCAGTAATATCTGCTGTATATGTGAGGCCTGGATCTATTACGAGTACATAATCTGGTCTCATAAATTTTTCGTGATTGAGAATAGGCTGGTCATCTACTCTATTATACGCAGTCATTGCAGCACCACGCTTTGCCGAGCCATAAAAAGCAAAAGCTTGTACAAATTTTCCTGTATTTGCAACAACATCTGCAAGACCTTTTGCCCCTGTCACGGCACCCTGTCCTGCACGACTATGCCATCTTATTTCTAACATTGTTTCTCCCTCTTGCAATTTTGATACTAAATTGTAATCAACTCCATCTTAAATAACTATTAGAACCTATTATCTCTTAAATAAGATGAAACAACTCTTAATTATTACTTTTTGATAACTTTTTTATAAACAAGACTGCTTCAAATGCATCTTTCTTGAGCCAATGAGCACACCGTTGCAGCTCCTCTTTGTTTCCATATCCGCATAATACTCCAACGCCTTTTACCTCGGCTGCTTTGGCAGCTTCCATATCAAGACATGTATCACCTATCATAAAAGTATACTCTTTATGTGCTTGCAATATATGCATAGCTTTCAAAAGAGGTTCAGGATGCGGTTTTGGATGTATCACATTTTCTCGCCCAATTACTACTTCAAAACAGTCCATTAATCCTAAATGTTGCAGTAATTCAATGGAATAAACACCAGTTTTTGTAGTTACAACTGCAAGATTTGCAAATGTTACTGCCTCTTGCACTGCTTCTTTTGCACCAGGAAGGAGTGTTGTAAAATCTTTTGCTATCACTCTATAGTGTTCTTTGTATGCATCTACAAATTTCTCTACATCCTCTTTGATTCCAAGATGAGTAAACATAAAATCAAGAGGATGGCCAATAAGGGATAAGATCTTCTCATGAGGAGGAGTTGATAAGCCAAATTTATTAAATGCATAAGAAAAACCTCTTAAAATAGCAGGTGTAGAATCAATAATCGTACCATCTAAATCAAAAAGAATTGTATATTTTTTCATGGTTTAATCCAGTCTATTTCATTATGCATTATACCTATCAAAGAAGGCTCAACATTTTGGATCTTTTTATTGACAACCGTAATTGAGTTTGGAATATACAAAAAGATATAGGGAATATCAGCTACAATGAGGCGGAAAATCTTTTTATAAATTTGCGAGAGTTTTTGCAAATTTATTGTTGTTTCTGCTTCTTTGATGAGCCTATCTACCTCTTTATTTTTGTATGAAACGAGATTAAAACCTCCAAGCTTTGCTTCCCCGCTATGCCAAATGGAATATGCATCAGGAGTGAGCCCCAATGCCCATCCAAGTAAAATAGTCTCAAATTTGCGTGGAGTTACGATTGTATTCAAAAAGGCCTGCCACTCCATAGCCCTAATAGTCACTTTCACACCAATCTTAGCCAGTTGATACTGTATAATCTGTGCTGCATACATCCTGAGAGAGTTATTAGAGTTTGTAGCTATTTCAAACTCTAACGGATGCTTTGCATTATATCCAGCTTCTGCTAAAAGTTGCTTTGCTCTAATGCGATTGGGTTTTGGAGCTTTTACCTCCGGATCGAATGCAAACGTACCAGGCATAAAGGGGCCTGTACAAATACTTGCATGAGAAAAGAACAAAATATTTATCATCTCCTCTCTATCAATTGCTAAATTAATTGCTTCTCGTACTCTCTTATCTTGAAATTTTTTATTTTTAAGATTAAATCCAAGATAGGTATAGCTGTGACTTGGTTGTTCATAAATTGCATAAAATGATCGAAAAGCCTCATCAATTTGGCGCTCTAACTGTAAAGGCGAAAGAGCACCAACATCAAGTTTTTTAGATTTTAACATCAAAAATTGCGTTGAAGGATCGGGTAAAAAGTGATATACAATCCTTTCAATGTGAGGAGGGTGTTCAAAATAGTCACTATTTGCTTTAAGTACAATATCTTTTGAAACTTCAAAGCCTTGCAGTTTATAGGGACCTGTACCTATGGGATGCTGATTAAAACTACTTGTCATAAGATCTTTTTCATTTTGGAGAATATGTTTTGGTAATATTCCCATCATCCATGTTTGCAGTGCTTTAAAGTAAGGCTTTTTGTAATGGACTATGAGATGTAAATCATCAATAACTTCTACATCTTTTACATAGCGAAATTCACTTGCATAGGGTGTAAAGATTTTTGGAGAAATTGCCAATTTGTAAGTAAAAAGAACATCTTGTGCGCTAAAAGGTTTACCATCATGCCATTTTACACCTTTTCGCAGTGCAATCCATAATGTTTTTTTATCGAGAAATCTCCACTCTTGTGCCAAGTCACCAACTATTTTTCCATCTTTATCATATTTAAATAGCCCATTAAAGATCCATCCAGCAATCTCAGCACTTGCACTGTCTGTTGCAAGAAGAGGATTTATTCTACTTGGGCTTGCACCAATGGAGAGGTGTAGTGTTGATGCCAATAGTGAAAAAGAAAAAAATAGAAGAAATACTGCTTTTCTCATTCCTAACACCCTCATTTTTTAACGATATCATAACACTATTTTGGTAAACTTTTATACTCAATAAGGAGCAGCTTTGCATATTTTACTCATTGAAGATGATCGTCTTTTAGCTAATAGTTTACGCGATTTTCTTATGAGCGAAGGTTTCCATGTAGATGTTGGCTACAGTGGTGAAGAGGCATTAGATAAAACTTTCCAAAAAAAGTATGATCTCTATCTTTTTGATATCAATCTTTCTGGAGAAAGTGGCCTACAAATCATAAAAGAGCTCAAAGAAGCCGATGACGATACACCAGTTATATTTATTACTGCTCTAACAACTCTTGATACAATTGCGCAAGCTTTTGAATTGGGAGCTATCGACTATATCAAAAAGCCTTTTCCTCCTGAAGAGCTTCTTATTCGCATCAAATCCAAATTCAAACAACCACAACAGCAAAATTTTCTTACTTATGAGAATCTCCAACTCGACCCTGCCAATCACATTGTCAAAGTAGATGGGCATCCTGAAACAATCGGTGAAATTCAATTTAAAATTCTCCAGACCCTCATAGAAAACCGCAATGAAATTGTCCCTAAAGAGCGATTACTGTCTCATATGAACAATCCTTCAGATGTAGCTCTTCGTGTTACAATAAATAAACTCAAAAATAGATATAATCTTCCTATCAGGAATATTCGCTCAAAAGGCTACTTTCTTGAATAGAAGTGAAAAGGAGTCTTTACTTAAAAATTTTATTCTCTTCTTTTTACTTCTCGAAATTCTTCTCAGTATCATTTTTATTTTCTATTATAACGATAAAATACAAGATATCAAACAGCTTTTGCTCAAAAGAATGCAAGTTTGTAGCTATACATTGCAATGCAAAGATTTCCAGTACGATTTTTTAGCAAAGAAAAAAAGCCTTATGACAAACCGCCTCTACACTACTCCAAAAGAACTCTATGCTCTTTATCCCATACCTAATTCAAAAAAATATCTCCTCAAAGTCTCCTATTCACATAAGAATTTCCAAAAAGAGATCGGAAAATTAAAGCAAAATATTATTTATTTGTTCATTTTTGCTTCACTTATTATTCTAGGAATTTCATTTCTACTGACACTCTACACTTTACGCCCTATCCGTGAAGCTCTTCATATCAATCAAGAGTTTATTAAAGATATTCTTCATGATTTTAATACACCAATATCATCTATGCTCATTAATCTCAGTATGCTCAAAAGAGAGTGTAAAAGTCCTTTTATATCCCGCATTGAGCAAAGTTTAAATACAATAGTAGCACTTCAAGATAATCTCAAACTCTTTCTTAAAAACATCAAACCAGACAAAACAAAAGTTTCACTCAATACTCTCCTCAAAGAGAGAGTAGAATATTTTCGATCTCTCTACCCAGATTTAACATTTTCACTCATTGCAAAAGAGGATTTATCACTCATGACACAAAAAGAGTTGTTCATCCGCATTATAGACAATCTCCTCTCAAATGCTTGCAAATATAATAAAAAAGGCGGATTTGTAAAAATCTATATAGAAAAAAATCGTATCATTATTGAAGATAATGGAAGAGGTATCAAAAATAGTCAAAAGGTTTTTGATAGATTTTACAAAGAGAGTGATAGAGGAATAGGAATAGGACTCAGCATCGTTAAAAAACTTTGTGAAGAACTTGATATTGATATTACACTACAAAGTAAACCTGGAGAGGGGACAAAAGTCTATCTCGATTTTACTCACACTTGATACCAAGAATTCTGAGTTTTGGACACAGAGATTGTAGCTCTTTTTTAGCTTTTGGAGCATTAAGAAAATCTGAGCAATTTTCATCTTTTTTTTCGAGCTTCAAAGGATCTACATATATACCAAGCTCTTCTGATTCAATTGCAATTCCAGGAGAAACCCTATCCTCCATATTTTCTAGCTTTACACTGAGATTAAGTTCTTTAGCTTGCTCTAAAGGTATAGCTACATCAATACTCTTTATCAATTTTCCGTCATTATATATATCAAATTTTACTATGTCACTACCATTAATATCATTTTTTTCGCCTACTACTTTTCCATTAATAAATACTATAGCACAATTATCTTGGAAGTAGTATCCCTTCATATCCAGTTTATTGCCAGCTTCAAATGAGATCTTCGCTGCGAAGAGTTCTAAAATTATGGTTGTAAATAAAACTAACTTTTTCATATAGACATTATAGCACAAATAGGAGTATAAGCTTTAGCGCTTGACTGCCTCAAAGCTATTCCCATCAGCACTCCAGGCAAAAATACCACCAGAAAGATGCATCGCATTTTTATAACCCATTTGATTCGCCAAAAAATTACCCACAGTTGAAGTCCTGCTTCCCGTACGACATATGAGAACAAAAGGAGTATCTTTTGTTGGAACAAGTTTTTGAAACTCATCCATAAATTTATCTATATCGTAATTACCATAATCATCAAAGAATGTCAGAAGATGTGAGCCTGGAACTACACCAGTTTGTTTCCATTCATAGGGTGTGCGAATATCGATGAGAACTGCACCCTGCTCTTTTTGCTCCTTGAGTTGAGCTGGTGTAAGATTTTTGAGCATGAAAATCCTTTTTTAAAGATTGCAAAAAATAAAAGAAGAGACCGGCATAAAAGCTGGATAAAGAGGAAATTATCTTTTTGAAAACTGTGGAGAACGTCTTGCTTTGTGCTTTCCGTATTTTTTTCTTTCAACGACTCTTGCATCTCTCGTAAGGAGTCCATGAGGTTTTAGAACTGATCGTAAACTCTCATCCATTTCACAAAGAGCTTTTGAAATTCCATGTTTGAGTGCATCAGCCTGTGCTGCATACCCCCCACCTAAAGTCTTTGCTACTATATCTACACTCTCTTCCATCTTTGTGAGCGCCAAAGGAAGTTTTACACGAAGTTTTAATGCTTCATGCCCTCCAAGCCACTCATCAAGACTCATTCCATTAACAACTATTTTTCCACTACCTTTACTTAGCCAAACTTTTGCTGCTGCTGTTTTTCTTTTACCTGTTGCGTAAATTCTACTCATCTTAGTTTCCCTTTACTTGTGCTGTATGAGGATGTTCACTGCCTGGATATACTTTAAGTTTTTTAAGCATTTCACGGCCTAGTTTTGTTTTTGGCAGCATGCCGCGAGTAGCAAGTTTAAAAAGTTTTTCTGGATTTTTTTCTCTTAGTACAGCGAGTTTTTCACTTTTCACTCCACCAAAATATCCGGTATGTCTATGGTACTCTTTTGCTTCTTTGTTACCAGTAACTTTAACTTTTGAAGCATTAATAACAACTACGTAATCACCGCAATCTACGTGTGGAGTATAGCTTGGCTTATGCTTTCCGCGAAGCAGTGTCGCAATTTCTGTAATCAATCGACCAAATGTCTTTCCTTCCGCATCAATCACATGCCATTTTCTCTCGACTTCATTCGGTTTGAGCATTTTTGTAAATTTCATCTTTTTCAACCCTTTAGCAGTTTTGATGAGTGAGATTGTACTTGCTTAATGCTTATATTTTGCTTAATTTTAGCTATTTTTAAGCTTTTTCATTTCGCGAAGTGTGGAGAGCTTATATTTCTCATAAACAGTTAGCTTACCTTCTTCGATTTTTAGTAGCACATTCCATCTTCCAGCCAGAGGAAGCTTCACTCGTACCGTATACATACCATTCTTTACTTCTGCATTTTTTTTGATATCATATTTGGAAGTATCTGGTCTTGTAAAAAGCACCATTGCTTTAGCATCACTTACAGGTTTTCCATCTTTAGTCAAAATTTTAAATTGAAATGTAGCATTTGGGTAATCAAGTTTTGTTGTTAGTAGTACAACCTTATATTTTTTACTAAACTCTTTTTTCATTTTCATAATATTATAGATATTTTTATCTACCTGCTGATATTTCATCATATATGTATCATCTAATTCTACTGGGTTATCTATTGCGGTTTTAACTGTCCATACGCCTAATCCAATTGCAAATAGTACAAGTCCTATTATAAAATGAGGCCAATAGTTTTTATTCATCCTTTTATATATCTCCTATAAATAAAATTTAAAACAATCAACGCTATTATAGAGTAAAAGAGAATACGCAACCAATAATAAATATTTCTATTCGTATTTCCTATAGCCTCTTTAAGATTAACATTTTTATATTTTGCTATTTGCTCTGCTATTTCGGAATAACCATTTAAGATTGCTGCTTCAATAGCAGCATTTTGATTTTTAAAGTGTGCAGTGAGTAGAGGAATAATACTTCCTTTCCATGGAAGAGGACTTAAAATCTCCTCTTTATCAAAACTGCTTTCTAAATCTTTTGAACTGACAATATCTACTTTCTTGTCTTGAACACTTAATGTCAATAATACATAAGGAGCTTGTAGTTTTTTTGTTAATTGCTTTTCAAAATCTACAATTTTTTTAGTAGGCATTTTTTTTACAACAGCTACAAAAACGCCAACTCCAGTCTTTTGATAGAGCTCATTTCCTATTGCATTGATCTTCTCGATTGTCTTTTGAGGGAGAATATTTTCATTAAGAAGAATAAAGTTTTGTGTAACACCAAACAACAACGTACTTAAGAGGAAAAGGGCAAAAAAAGCCCTTTGAAAAAAACCTTGCAACGGCATCAACCTACATAAGCGTGATGTGGAGTTGCAACTGCCCAAAGAGTAATAATTGCCGTACCGAGAAGCATCCATGCAATAATTGCTTCGAGTTTATCTACCATGATATCCTCCTATTTTTTAATATGTTTTTGATAAATATCCCAACGAGGGAAGACAAAGATCGTATCTCTATAGACCACAATCTTTTTCGGATCATCAACCGCATAAGCTTTGATCTTGATTGGTATTGGTGTATCTTTTTGTGTGTTTTTTACCAATACCTTATCTGTATAGAGTATGACAACTTTTTTCACTTTTTTACCAGGTATAACACTAAATGGTTTACTTGGTCTTGCAATCTTAATATCTTTATTGTTTACTATTTCAAAGTAGTACTTATGCTTTTTATTCTCTGTATTTTGGAAGAGGAATACGTATGTATTTTTTACTCTCCCATCTGGCTCTATTTTATAGAGCTGGCTTGTTCTATTGATATTGAGAAGCATATGCTCTTTTTTACTTCCCATCCAAAAGAGTGCTACAAATGCAATAGTGAGCATAACAATATATGCAATGATTCTAAAGCGAAAGACTCTTGTCTTCTCACCAGTCTCTAATGCATGGTAACTTGTCCAGCGCACCAAGCTCTCTTTTCCTAAAGCTCCCATCACTTTTGTACATGCATCTGCACACTCTAAGCAGTTGATGCACTCTAGCTGCATCCCTTTACGTATATCGATATGGGTAGGACACACTTTTACGCACGATTCACACAAGGTACACTCAGCTTCCTCTTTTTGAGCTTTGAGCTCTTTTTTATTATGCACTATGAGGTTTCCATGCTCATCATAGATGCGTCCACCTCTTTTATAGTCATAGACTGTTTGGAAGGTGTCTTCATCATAGAGCACCGACTGCACTCTTGCGTAAGGACAGATATAGATACAGAAATTCTCTTTAATAAATACTACATCTGCGATTAAAAAGAGAGCAGTTCCAATCCAAAATCCCATTAAAATGGTATGGTTTGCCGGATCTTGAATATATTGGAAAAAGTCCTCTGGTGGTACGAAGTACCAGATAAAATCTGCTGCTGCGATGAAAGCTAGAACTGACCAGAGCAAGATTGCTATAAGCTTTTTCACCTTATTCTCTGGTTTACTCATATCTGGCTCAATTTGCTTATTACTAATTCTTTTTCTCAGATGCAGCAGTTTTGTCTCTATTAAGTCTCTATAAATCACACGAAAGATTGTCTGTGGACAGCTCCATCCACACCAGACACGCCCTCCTAGAGTGGTAATAAAGAAGATCCCAAAAAACAAGATCCAAAGCAAGAACGGCATCAAGTAGAGCTCTTGCATATCAAAGCGCACGAAAAAGAGGTGCAGCTGTTTATGATCAAAGTTTAACAAAAAGAAGTGATTACCGTTTATTCGTATCCACGGCAGCACCAAACTGATTACTGTTACGAGCCCAAATACTATATACCTCTTGTATCTGTATGGTATCCAGTTCTTGAGGTACTCCTTGGCTCGGTTCGGTTTTGGTGCTGCCTGTGTCATTGTATCACTTCGTTACAAATTGATATTTATGAAGTTTATCTCCACCAACAGGTGTACCATGTACTATTATATGCTTCTCGTTTTCAAGATCTGGACCAAATTTTTTGATGCCTAAAGGATCTTTAACCTCATAACTTTGCTGCGCCGTAGCACTTTGTGTTTTGATAGCAGCTGTTGAAAGAAATGCCAAAATACTAAGCAATAGAGCTACTGCTATAAAATATCCTGTAAGGCCATGGAATGACCAAATACTTCTTCCTTCCATTTTACGCTCCTTCACTTAGTGAGCGGATATATGTTGCTACCGCTTTTTGTTGTACTGGAGTAAGTCTACCTTTGAATGATGGCATTTTTCCAATGATACCGTGTTTTCCATTTTCAAGTACTTTTGAAATGATTGTATCGTCGTACTCTCTCAAGTTTGGTGCCATGCCGTTCATACCTTTACCATCAGGTCCATGGCAACTTGCACATGCAGTTTGGAATAGTTCTGCACCTTTGTCATTACCTTTGAAACCATTGGCAACATACTCTGCAACTGCTTCAGCATCGGCACCTGAAAGAAGTCCTGGAGGCATCATACCTAGTTGATACCCAAATTGTCCATTTGGATTTCCCAACGCTTCTGAACCTCTATTTATAACATCAAGAACCTCTTTTTTAAGTAGACGTCTAGTCAAGTCTTGTGCTTTTCCCTCAATTCCTGTTCCATCAATGCCGTGACATGGTGAACATTGTACTAAAAAAACACCTTCACCCATACCAAGGAGATCCTCTTTTGTTGGATTTGCCCATTTGCTTTCAAACTTTGCTGCATGTGCTGCAACTTCTTCGTTATATTCGCCAATTTGAGAATATGCATTGAGAGGATATCCAACAAGCCAATACCATACACCCCAGATTATTGTTCCTATAAAAGCTAAAGACCAGCCAATAGGAGAATTGTTTTTATACTCACCTATACCATCCCAGTTCTCTTCCTTGAGAACCCCTTCACTTTTACCTTCTTTTATCTGCTTGAAGTATTTTGCTGCGACACCTATTGTCAAAATCAAAATAGCGGCAGCACCAAGCAGAGCCAACTGGTTGACATTATCGCTTAACCAATTCATTTTGACTCCTTACTTTTTTCTTCTTCTAAAGGCTCTACTGGAGGAGATGAAAGCTCGTCATCGAGCGCCATCTTCCCATACTTTTCATAATTGCGTTTACCTTTTTTCTCACTGCGATAGAGGTGCATAATGTAACCATACAGAATGAATGTGAGAATAATGATAAATACTATATACATTACTCCCTGTATGGTTTTTGCATCCATTATTGCAACCTGTTAAGATATGCTATAAGCGCCACAATTTCAGGAATTTTTCCCTGTTTTACCATATCTACAAGATCTTGACGCTTTGTTTCCTCAGCAACTTTGAGAGCATAATCAAATGCTCTTTTTTTCGCTTCTTCAAAACTTCCAAGAGGAACATCTACTTTGCCATCGCCGTCAATATCTTTATCATATGGCACATTGAATACTTTTTTCACAGTTAATGCCTCTGCATAGGCAGTTTCAAGATCAGTTACATTTGTAAACATATGTTTATATGCTGGCATGATAGATCCTGGAACTACGCTTGTTGGATCCCACATATGGTTTGCATGCCAATCACTAGTACGATAGTTACCAACTCTATGAAGATCTGGTCCAGTTCTTTTAGAGCCCCAAAGGAATGGCCTATCATACGCATATTCACCATTGAGACTATACATACCATAGCGGTCAGTTTCACTCTTAAATGGTCGAATAAGCTGTGAATGACACGCATTACAACTATCTTTAATATATACCTGTCTACCAGCAAGCTCGAGTAAACTATAAGGTTTTGCCCCAACTACTGGACGTGATTGCTGGGCGAAATCTGGAACGATTTCGATAAGCCCAGCAAAAGCAATGACTACAAATACACCGACTGCAAAGAAAAACGGGTTTCTTTCTAACCATCCAAACATATTTCGCCTCCTTATGCTGCCATCGGTGAAGCAAATTGAGGTTCTTTCTCAATCGCTTTTGCCGCTGTCATTGTTTTATAGAAATTATATGCCCACATAAATAGACCTATGAAATAAAAGAGTCCCCCAATACCTCTTAGTGTATAGTATGGGTGAAGAACTGTAACAGTATCGATGAATGAGTATGCTAGGTTACCATATTGGTCAACTGCTCTCCACATCATACCCTGTGTAATACCAGCAATCCACATGCTTGAGAAATAAAGTACGATACCTGTTGTTTGAAGCCAAAACTGCATTTCTAGAAGTTTTTTGCTGTAAATTTCTCGTTTATAAAATCTTGGAGCCATATGCATAATAGCTGCAATGATCATAAATCCAACCCATCCAAGAGTACCATCATGTACGTGTCCTGGAATCCAGTCTGTAAAGTGTGCAAGTGCATTGACTGATTTGATTGACTGAATAGGACCTTCAAGTGTACTAAGCATATAGAATGTTGATGCTAGAACCATGAATTTGATAAGTGGATTCTCTTTTAATTGTCCCCATTCACCCTTCATTGTAAGAAGCATGTTGAGTGCACTACCCCAAGAAGGCAAAATAAGGATAACAGAAAAGATTGAACCCATAGTTTGCATCCAATCAGGTACTGTAGAGTAGATCAAGTGGTGGCCACCAGCCCAAAGATATACAAACATCAATCCCCAAAAAGATAAAAGTGAAAGTTTATATGAATAAACTGGTTGTCCAGACTCTTTTGGTAAATAGTAATAGATCATTGCAATAATAGGAACTGTGAAAACAAACGCAACAGCATTGTGTCCAAACCACCATTGCACCATCGCATCATTGGTTCCAGCATACATACTTACTGAATGAAGTGGATCACCCATTCCGGTAATAAGATATGTTGGAACTTCCATATTATTAAATAGGTAAAGCATTGCAACACCAAGGAAAGTTGCGATGTAATACCACATAGAGATGTAAAGTGTTTTTTCTCTTCTAATACCTATAAGTCCAAAAATAGAGATACCCCAGAGCACCCAGATAACTACTACTAGAATATCTAGAGGCCATTCAAACTGCGCATACTCTTTTGAAGTTGTATATCGTACAAGCAAAGAGACAACTGCCAAGAGTGCAGTAATGAAATAGAGCCAAAAATGTAGCTTCGCAATACCTTGCAAAAATTTACTCTCTGCAAGACTTACCTTTAAAACTCTTTGACCTACGTAATACCACGTAGCCCAAATACCGCTGAGCGTAAAACCGTATGCCACTACATTAGTGTGGATTGGTCGAAGTCGACTAAAGAGAGTATACTCACCAGCAACATAGTTTAGCTCAGGAAAAGCTAATTCAAAGGCAATCCATACGCCTATACCCATCCCCAATATACCGAACAAAATGGCCAAATAGCTAAACCACTTTGCAACGGTATAATCATACTCGATTGCAGGATTTTGCATCTAATACCTCCTATAGAATTTGTCACAAAATTGACATACCTTTACGGGAATAATTATAAGACAAAGAAGTTGTAATAAAGCTTAAACAGCACACAAATTTTTATTAGTTTGTAATTTAAGACTTATTTAAGTTGATCTTGTAGCCGAGGCCAGAATAGTTGACAATGAGCTCTTTAAAGAGTTTTTTGCGAAGTCTCTTTACAAGGGTTCTAAGAGCGTTTTCACTAAATTCACCCTCTTCCCATACATGTGTTTCAATCTCTTGAAAGGAAACAATATGTTCACGATTTTCTAGCAATAAATCTAAAAAAAGCTTCTCTTTTTTTGTTAATTTTATAACCTCATCTTCTTTTTTAACTTGTGCAGTTTGTGGATTATAAAGATATCCATTACCAAAATCTACAATATGCTCTTTTGCTAGCTTCTTACTAAAAATATCACATATTGTTTGCAAAAGTTTTTCCGGTGTAAAGGGTTTGACAAGATATTTATTGACTCCTATATCAATTGCTTTAAACAGTCTCTCTTTTTCACTATATGCTGTAAGGAGAATAACTACAACATCCTCATCAATCTCTTTAATTTTTTCTGCTAATGTCAGACCATCCATTCCTTCCATTTCAATATCTGTCACAACACAATCGAAATGCTTTTGCTGAAATTTTTCTAAGCCCTCTTTTCCATCTGCAGCAGTATCGAAACTGTGAAAATCCTCTTGCAATACATCTTGCATCATCTGTCTTATTTGATTTTCATCTTCTACATATAAAACATCTAAATTTTTTAAAATTGATACACAATCCATTTTTACACCTTTACAGGAAGTTTTATTATAAATTTGGCACCACTTTTGCCATTTTTCACCCCTAACTCTCCTCCCATACTCTCTTCTATTATCATCTTTGACATATAAAGCCCAAGTCCCGTACCCTTTTTATGCTGCTTGGTTGTAAAATATGGCTCAAAAATCTTTTCTATAATATGAGGAGAAATGCCTCCTCCATTATCTTCAATCTCTATTGTCAGACTATTTTGAGAAGTTTTCATTGATATATTGATAATTTTTTGTGGAGGATTAGCATCAATGAGAGCATCTTTGGCGTTGCTTATAATATTGAGTATTACTTGAGAAAACTCGTTTTTATACCCTTCAACCTCTATATCCTCTTCATATTGTAAATTCACTGCAATTCCACTTTTTTTGAGAACTCCTTCCATAATTGCTTGGGTATTTTTAATTACTTCTGCCACATTAAAACGCTCTTTTTTCTTATCAGGACTAAAAAAATTTTGAAAATCGCTTATTGTTTGCGACATCTTCTCTAAAATTGCGGTACCTTTTTCATAAATCTCATCAATCTTTTCATCACTGCTGAGTTTTTTTATCTTATAGAGAAGTATTCCCAATTCCATCAAAGGTTGACGCCATTGATGTGCGATGTTGCCAAGCATTTCACCTAATGAAGCGAGACGAGCCTGCTGAAACATCATTCTATCTTTTTCCCTATTTTTCGTCACTTCACACTCTACTCTTTTTTCAAGAGTGAGATTTAATTCTCGCAACTGCTTCGTCTTTTCTTCAACCCTTTTTTCTAACTCTTTATTGAGTGTTTCTAACTCTCTCTCTTTTTTTTGCAGTTTTTCTTGCAGTTTAACACTATTTGTGACATCGTAGCGAATTGCAACAAACTCTGTAATATCTCCATTCCAATCAAGAATTGGTATTACAGTAGTATTGACATAAAATGTTGTTCCATCTTTAGCTCTGTTTTTAACTGTACCTTTCCATATCTTTTTTGACAGTATCGTATCCCAAAAACGTTTGAAATTCTCTTTAGGAACATCTGGATGGCGGACAATATTGTGATTTTTTCCTAATAACTCCTCTTTCGTGTATCCAGAAATTTTACAAAACTCATCATTAACATATGTAATAATGCCGTTGATATCTGTTTTAGAGACAATATTGCTACTATCAATTGCATTTTTATATTGATGAAGCATGAAAGTATTGTACTCTTTTACTTTTTGCATAAAGATCTTTGTCTCAAACTCTTGTAGGGTTTTTTTAAGCTGTTTAAAATCATAAGGCTTGAGAAAGTATCTATCAATTTGGGCATTTATCGCTTCATAAAGGAGATCCTCATCTTTTGGACCAATAAATATTACAGGGACTGTAGGAGCTTGTTTCTTAAGCTCTTTACAAAACTCTAAAGAGTCCGCAAGATCGCATACAATGATATCTGCAGGACTGGAGTGAAACTGCTTTTTAGCTTCTTCTTCACTCTTTGCTACTGTTAAATCGTTGACATATTTTTGCAAAAGAGTCTGTAACTCTTCATTATTTGAAACAAGTAATAGCCTAATTTGTTTAATTGGTTCTTTCATACTACTAATTGTACAAAAATTTTAGTGGCAGGTATGAATCGAAGCATGGGGATCAGTAATAAACCAGTATCCTTTATAGAGAAGATATATTCCATAAACAGCAATAATTAAAGAGGCGAGCTTTAGCATTAAAAGCCGAAAACTTGAACTTTTTAAAAACCCCGCAACAGTACCCAAACCAAACATCACAGGAACAGTAGAGAGTCCAAAGATAAGCATTACAACTGCTCCCCAAAAAGGACTTCCAGTTGCAGCTGCGGATGCAGCAAAGAAGTAGACAAGACCACAAGGCAAAAAGCCATTGAGCATTCCTAATAAAAAAAAGCTCCATAGACTTTTTGAATGAATCAGTTTTGAAAATATTGTCCGAAAAAAAGAGTACTGCGTGAGGCTCGCTTCAATGGAAGTCAGAAAACGTAAATTCCCTGAAAGTGACAATCCCATAAGAACCATAAAAATCCCAACTATTATATAGAGGGATCCATGAAGAGTTTTTGAAATGAGCATAATGGAGCCTAAATATCCAAAAAAGGCTCCAATGATTGCATAAGAGGTAATTCTTCCAATATTATAAGCAAGATGCGCCACCCCACCCCAGAGTTTTCCTTTAGCAGGATCGACTTTTGCAGTGGTATAAGCAATAACAAACCCGCCACACATACCTACACAATGTCCTAAACTACCTAAAAAAGCAACACTTATGATACTTAAAAAATCTATTGTATTTATAGTAGCTCCTTAAAATCTCATGGTAAGATTTGCATAAATAAATCTTCCAGGTTCATTTATAAGAACAGGATTTCTCCACCCAATCAAAGAGCGCCCAATATATGTATTATTGACTGCATATGTTTTATCAAAGATATTATCTATACCCACATTGAGTGATATTGTATCACTTAAATCTTTAGATGCCTTTACATTCATAACACCCCATCCACCGATTGCTCTTTCTCCATTATCACTATCATAATCTTTCCAGCCTGCACTTGCAAGCTCTTCTACCATTACGTAATACTCTCCATCATCATAACTCAATGCAACTCTCACATGTAGTGGCGGGATTTGTGCTAGATCATCATCTGTTTGTCCAGCTATAGTATCATCCTTTTTACCTTTTTGATAACTGATAGCTCCCTCAATCATCATATAATCTCCCAAAGAGCGGCGTAATGAGAGTGAACCTCCATAAAGATGTGCATCAATATTTGTCCAAGTGAGGTAATATTTTTTTGGATCTTTATTGCCTCTATTGGTTCTATATCCATAAATATAGTCTTTAAGATCGCTATAAAATATAGAGGCTTCAAGCTCTGTGTCAAAAAGTGTAGTTTTAAGTCCAATGTCTAGCTCTCTATTTTTTGTCTCTTGGAGATTTGGATTTCCTTTGCGACTCCAGTTACCCATCATAAAACCAATAAAATAGAGCTCTTGCGCATCTGGAACTCTTATTCCCTGTCCTAATGCAACATACACTGAGCTACTCTCATCGAGCTTGTAATCGAGTTTAAGATTAGCACTTATATCGTTGTAACTGCGAGATGTATGTCCTTTGTAGTAGTTTTGGATAGGTGCAATATTTGCAATTGTAGGATGATGAAGATTGTTTGCATCAATATCAGTGCTATCAAAACGGGCTCCAGCACCTACAGTTAATTTATCGAAAGTTTTTGAAGCCTTGACAAAGAGGGCCCTATTTTTTGTATCTACATCTGGAATGCGTACTTGTCTTGGTTTTTTAGAGGGTTCACTCAGACAAATTCCATTCCAGTTACGCAGACTTCCATCCACTCCCACTTGCCACAATATATCTGCTACCAAAAAACTATTTTTGATTTTGAGTCCTTCAATACGACTTTTGACATGGTGCGTACGATACATTTTTCCACCCATCATTACGGCAGCGTTGCGAAACTCTGTACCCATATCATGCGTTACGGTAGAGTAGTAGCCTTGTACAAGAAGCTCTTTTGAAAAATCCCCTAAATTTTTGATTATATAACTTCCATTAAGCATGAGAGTTTTATCCAACTGTGCATCCATCTGAAAAGCAGGATAGAGTACATCAGTAGCTTTATCACTATATAAAGAGAGTTTGATGCGCTGATTATCATCTATATCATATATCGCTTTTGTCTGTATTGTGGCTCTTGTGTATGCATCGATATTTTTATATATTTCTTGATATGCATTTGGATCAGACTTGCCAAGACGATCCCAATTTTGCTCCACTAAAGTTTTACCACTTCCATCTTCATACTGCTCGCTATTTTCACGGCTCACACCAAGAGAGAATTTAAGTTTCTCATCTCCTCCCTCAATTTTTGCATCAAATTTGTTGTAACCATAGCTTCCTATTGTTATATCACCTTCGCCATTAAAACCTTCTTGCGGATCAGCAGTTAAGACATTTACTCTTCCACCCATACTGCCAAAATTTTCCACATCAAATGGCCCCTCGGCAACTTCTACTTTTTGTATATCGGCAATGGAAATATGCATGGCTGGTGGGTCCATGCGGTTTGGACACGCCCCATATATTTTAGCTCCATCTATGAGCACATTTATATCATCCCGTTTAAAACCTCGTAACACGATATCATTTCCAATAGCACTTGCACGCACCATATTGATTTCAGGAACATAGCTGCTTAAAATCTCAGCTAAATCTTGCTGCCTTGTGAATTTTACTTCATCAGCTTGTACATCTGTTTGAGCTTGTAAAGCACTCTGCTCTACAACCACTTTTTCCACACTAATATCTGCAAAGAGGGTCATAGAGAGTGTGAGAAAAAGCAAAAGACTCTTTTTCATAATTGCCACCTTGGAAGTTGTTTTCCAAAATTATTACAAAGGAGTGTTAAGTAGAAATTAAATTGGTAGCCATTCCGGCACTAGGTGCCGAAATGCAAAGGAGTAAGAATGAATTCACATAGTAAGTCTACACCATAATTGTAAATAATATGTTAATAGTTATAAACTATTAAAAATAGTATAAATTTTGGAAATCTATGCTTCTTTTTTGCATTTAATAATTTCAATATTTTTAATCGATTCTAGCCTTCCTAGAAGCCTCTCTAACTCTTGTATATTTTTTTGACACTCCTCTTCTAGTTTAGCCTTTTTCTCTTTAACTACCTCTATCTGCTTTTCAAGCTCTTCCATCGGCAGACGACAATCCTTTGCTAACTCTTCTTCTTTTTGCAAAACCCACTCTGTCATTTTTTTGAGAAAATCTAACATCTATGTTCCTTTTGTTGAAGTATAAGTTTTTTAAATTCGCCAAAGACATATGCACTCTCATGAGGACCAGGACTTGCTTCTGGGTGGTGCTGTACACTAAAAATTGGCGCATCATTGTAGCGTACTCCCTCAATCGTATCATCAAAAAGGTTGCGGTGTGTTACTGTAGCTATCTTTTCCAAAGCTGTTGGGACGTTATAATTATGGTTCTGCGCTGTAATTTCTATCTTTTTGGTTGCTTCATTACGTACAGGATGGTTGCCGCCATGGTGACCAAATTTAAGTTTATATGTAGGATAGCCATGCGCAATAGAGAGGAGCTGATGGCCTAAACAAATTCCAAACATCGGAATTTTTGCCTCGATCAGCTTTTGGATCTTGGCATGCACATCTTTGAGAATAAGGGGATCTCCAGGGCCATTGGAGAGAAAAACTCCATCAACTTTTCCCTCCTTAAAATCAGCAATCACATCCTCCACAGGATACATATGAGGAATAACCTCTACACTTAGTCCAGCTTCAGTAAGGTTATTGAGAATATTGCGTTTTACCCCAAAATCGTATACATAAATTTTTGCTTCTGGCTCAGGCGGATTTTTATAGCAAAACGCTCTTGCATCATAAGTGGCTGTTGTATGTGTATAGGGCTTTTTTGTTGAAACAGCTTTAATATAGTCTATCTCTTCAATACGTGGAGCAGCAGCAAGGAGCTTCTTTAACTCCTCTTTATCCGCAATTTCTGTACTTGCAATCATCATACAAGCGCCCTGCTCTCGTACAGTTTTTGTCAAAAATCTCGTATCAATATCACATATTCCCATTACATCATATTTTTTCAAAAGTGCTGCGAGACTCTCTTGGGCTCTAAAATTAGAGTATCGCTCTTGATAGTTTCTGACAATTACTCCTTTTGCCCACGCAGCCTTGCTTTCATAATCCTCATCATTGACGCCAACATTACCTATTTCTGGCATGGTAAAAGTAACAAACTGCCCTGCATAACTTGGATCTGTAACAATCTCTTGATATCCTGTCATAGAAGTATTGAAGACTATCTCACCTGTTTTAGTACCTTCTGCACCAAAACTCTTTCCTTCTAAAAATATACCATACTCAAGATAGATCCAAACCTTTTTCATTGTAGCATTCCTCTTCGTCGCAATTCATCTTCAAACATTCTTTGAAAGACAAGTTCGAACTCTTCTGTGCCAGGGATGAGCTTTTTTTTATAGTGACTTATCTTTTCCAATACAACATCTTCTATCTCATCATAGCTTTTAATATAGTTCATAATTGCATCGAATATTACATTTTTTACTTTATTATCTGGAACATCATATAAAATGAGATCCTCTTCATAGAGTCTTTTTAAGATCTTATGCGCCATATCGTTATATTTATCTTCAAAATCCAAAATCACTCCATATTCAGGTGCCAAACGTTTTTTAATCAATTTAAACAGCTCTCTTGTATCTGCAAGATTAAACTCAATCTCCTCTTCATTCTCTTCTATAATCTCTCGCACATGCTCATCTAACGCAGCCTCTTTTTTCAGTTCCTCTTCAAGTACCTCTTGGGCAATCTTCGCTACAGGCTCAATACCACTGGTAAGTTTTACAAAAGGAGCATTGAAGAGATCTATTGCTATTTTATTTGCCACATAAGGCGCATGTGGAAGTCTTAGTCTCATACATTCTCCTATTTTCTTATTATTGTATCGGCTCTATCTGGACTTGTGGAGATAAGTGTGATTTTTGTCTCAACGAGATCCTCAATCGCTTCTATATAGAGTTTCGCTTCCACAGGAAGCTGATCCCACTTGCGTACTCCTACCACACTCTCCCAGCCATCAAATTCTACATAAACTGGTTTAACATTTTCGAGATCGCTTGGCACATATTCAATCTTTTCGCCCTCATACTCATAGGCACTAGCAACTTTAATCTTTTCAAATCCGTCAAGTACATCCAGTTTCATAATAGCAAGTTCATCACACCCATTGAGTCTGCATGCATATTTGGCAGCAACTGCATCAAACCATCCACACCTTCTTGGTCTTCCTGTAGTAGTACCAAACTCATGCCCCTGTTGGCGCAGCTTCTCACCATCTTCTCTAAAATCTTCTGTTGGAAAAGGACCATTTCCTACTCGTGTACAGTAAGCTTTCGCAATACCAATCACTCTATCGATATCTTTTGGTGCTAGTCCTAGACCTGTGCAAGCGCCTGCTGCGATAGTATTCGAGCTTGTTACAAAGGGGTATGTACCATGATCGATATCAAGCATCGTCCCTTGTGCGCCTTCAAGCAAAATCTTTGCTTCTCCTACCTCTATGAGATCCCACAAATAGTTTGTCACATCCACCACATAAGGCATGAGCGCCTCTTGATAGCGTGTAAGTTCATCCAAAAGCTGCGCTTTTTTTGGCACTGCTACACCAAGAGCTTGAAAGTAAGCGCTATTTGCAGCAAAATACTCCATTATTTTGTCTGCTAACTGCGCTACATCTTTAAGTTCTCCAACCCGATGCCCCTGTCTTGCAACTTTATCGCTATATGCTGGACCAATACCTCGACCAGTTGTTCCTATTGCATTTTTACCGCGGAGTTTCTCTTTGGCTTTATCTATCTCTTCATGGTATTTAAAAATAAGGTGCGCTTTATCACTGATAAGAAGTCTTCCATCAAGATCATTAAACTGCTCCATCTCTTTAAGCAGCGCCTCAGGACTTACTACAACACCATTTCCAATAATATTTGTTGCCTTTGGATTGAGTATCCCAGAAGGAATGAGGTGTAAAGCAATCTTTTTTCCATCCACAACGATCGTATGCCCTGCATTATGTCCACCTTGGTAGCGACACACCACATTATAATCTTGTGCTAAGAGATCAACGATCTTTCCTTTTCCTTCATCTCCCCACTGAATTCCAACTATCAAATCAGCTGCCATTTACTACCTTTTTTCCAAAATCTCAATTATATTATCTGTATAGAGTGCAAAACCACTTGCTTCAAGATCCCCGCTTACATAATCCCCACCCATTGCTACTGTATTATTTCCTTCAAAGAAGCGAAAAAAGAGATCTTTATAGTAGCGCATATTTGCATAGTAAAGGGGAGCTATAATAACATTGTCATAGAGTATAGAAGATACTAGCTCTTTGATTTTCAAAAGCTCTTTTTCAATAACTTCCGGTACAAGTCCAAGTATTTTATCTATATCTTCTGGCTTGGAGATGTAAATAAGCTTTTCCATCCAACTATGCTCAGTCTCAAGCAATCTATCCATATCGCTCGATTTGAGTATATCCAAAGAGATCCCATAGTTTTGCGCTAAAATCTGTGGAATAGCGATATTTGATATCTGCAAGCGTGGCCGAACATTGCAAGCTTGAAGAATAGCTATAACTATCCTCATTGCCTCTGCACTATCTTGCTCTTGTAAAATCTCTGCACCTATTTGAAAATACTCATAGGTGGGATAGCGAAAAACAGGTTGAATATAAAACCATCTGTTATGCTCAGTGCTGCGCCCAAGTCTTTTCGTAATAAGTCTTACAACATCAATTGTACTATCTGCTCGCAGTGTGAGTTTTCGATTTTTTTGGTCATTGACGCGAATAAGCTCGCTCTCATCTTCAATATATTCATGCTGATGGTAGGAAAAAAGTGGAGTAACGATCTCTTCAAATCCACTTTTATAGAGAATTTCACTCGCTTTTTGCTCAATTTCTCTTTTTAGTTTCGCACTCTTTCCAAAATAGAGCCGCGCTCCTTTTGGGATCTCGTGTTGGTATATCATCTACTCCTCGCTAAAATAGATCTCATTGAAAATCTTATTGGCAATGCCTCGATACTCGATTCTACCAAGATCTGCCATCGCTTTTTCTACTGCATTGACTACCCAAGCTGCCTCATTTGGCTCAATCAGTCCCATATGGTTAATGCGAAAGAGTCTTCCTTTGAGATCCTCTTGACCCCCAGCAACATTGACTCCATAACGATTTTTGAGAAGCTTACGAATATCTTCAGCCTGCTCATCATAAATTGCTGTCATAGCATTTGCCGGTTTTTGCGGATAGATAGCAAGCCCCAAAGCCTCTAGTGCTACTCTAGTAGCAGTCGCTCTTCTGTCTGTATGATCGTATACTTCATCTAATCCTATCTCTTTGAGTAAAATATGCAATATTTCTCTTAGGCCAATTACAAGAGTGGTCGCAGCTGTATATGCTGTGGTTCCCTCTCTCTGTTTTTTCAGCTCACTTGCTAAATTAAAATAAAAACCTTCACCCTTTCCTATTTTCCCTAAAGCATGGAGGCTCAATCCAATCATTGCAAGTCCTGGTGGCAACATCAACGCTTTTTGCGAGCCAGTAATAAGTGCATCAATATTGGTCGTATTGATAGGCTCTACACCTACTGCAGTAATACCATCTGCAATAACACTTACATCAGGATTATGCGCTTTAATTGCAGCCGCAATTTCCTCTACAGGATGGCGTAAACCCCCACTACTTTCACATATTTGAATACAAAAAGCATCAATATCGGGATGCTCTTTGAGAGCTTGCACTACATCATCAATTTTTGCAGCAGTGTCCCATGGATATGTAAGTTCTACTACCTCTTTACCAAAGGCTTTGGCAATTTTAACAAACCTCTCACCAAATTTACCTGCATTAACTACGAGCGCTTTTTTGTGACACAGATTCGTAACACACGCTTCCATCGCACCTGTTCCTGTGGAAGCTAGCATCACTGCATCTTGCATTTTTAAAAGATCGAGCAGTAACTCTCGCGTCTCTTTGAAAATCTTGGTAAATTCAGGAGTTCTATGATGAATAGTAGGAAGTGCCATAACTTGGCGAATACGTTCTGGTACAGGAGTAGGACCTGGAGTAAAAAGCAGCATAATTCCTTCCTTTTGCCATATAGTAAAGATAGTATAACAAAAGAAGGATTAAAAGCACCTAACTCTGTGCTAGAATATAAGAGAGTAAACTATGAGAGTCCAGTAAGCCGGAGGCTCACTGGCTTGGGCATGTACCCCATACTGGCTGCAGATCGTCTCTGCCTTCAAATGCTGCACCAGTATCAAAACCAGCAGGTTTTTGTGGGATTTTACTCACACACCAGTTATGGATATTTTGGTTGAAACTTTGGGCATAGTAAAACATATAATTCATATTTGTCACATTAGATGTATCCCAATCTCCTATTGGCTGATTGAAGCTTACGGCAAAATAAAACATATCGCCCATATTCGTCACATTGGACGTATTCCAATTACCAATTGGCTGGTTGAAGCTTGCAGCATTTTCAAACATCATAAACATATTCGTCACTTTAGACGTATCCCAATCTCCGATTGGCTGATTGAATTTCAAAGCATATTGAAACATATTACTCATCTTCGTAACATTCGATGTATTCCAGTTTCCTATTGGCTGGTTGAAGTTTGTAGCATAATAAAACATACCACCCATATCCGTCACTTTCGAGGTATTCCAGTCATCTATCGGCTGGTTAAAATTCACAGCATAGTAAAACATCATATGCGTATCCCTCACATTTGATGTATCCCAGTTTCCAATCGGCTGATTGAATTTCACAGCATACCAAAACATATCACTCATATTCGTCACATTTGATGTATCCCAGTTACCTATTGGCTGGTTGAAATCTACAGCATCACGAAAAAGATCACTCATATCTGTTACTTTCGATGTACAGATATGCTCATAATCATCATGATTGGGATTCATGTTGTAAAGCATTGTATTATCTACTACTTTATATGTGACGCCATTGATTTTAAATGTATCCCCTGGAGAGAGGGAATTACATTTAATTGTCTTAATAGTTGCAAGATTAACATTTACCTCTTGATTTGGAGAAGTTATCTCCAAGATGGTTTGTGGCTGGGTAGAGCTTAGATGAAGTGTATGATCACTTACAGATGCTTTAAAAGATGCAGAGAGGTTTGTCCATCTAAAGTAACCGTTTTGATCGAGCCCTTCTAATTTATAGAGGCCATTAGTTCCTCTTGGATTATATATCCAGTCATATGCTCCCGAGCCATAGTGAACGAAGTAGCCATCTATTGGATAGTTAGCTTTTTTACCTACTTGACCCACTACATCTTCACTGGGAGCACCAAAGAGAATGGAAGCAAGGAGGAGAGAAGAAAGTGCAAGGCGTTTCATGGTGTATCCTTTTTGTGTGAAAAATGATCAAAAAGCCCAGCAAGCCAAAAGGCTCACTGGCTTGGACATGTACCCCATACTGGCTGGAGATCGTCTCTTCCTTCAAATGCTGCGCCGGTATCGAACAGGGTTGGTTTTTGAGGGATTTTACTCGCGCACCAGTTATGGATATTTTGGTTGAAACTTTCAGCATAGAAAAACATATAATCCATATTTGTTACATTTGATGTATCCCAGTCTCCAATCGGCTGATTGAAGCTCGTGGCATGGGAAAACATAGCATACATATTTATTACTTTCGAAGTATCCCAGTTGCCGATAGGTTGATTGAAGCTTGCAGCATGGGAAAACATATAATTCATATTTGTCACATTGGATGTATCCCAGTCTCCAATCGGCTGATTGAAGCTTGTGGCATTACGAAACATACTACGCATATTCGTTACATTCGATGTATTCCAGTTTCCTATTGGCTGATTGAATTTCACGGCATATTCAAACATACTACTCATATTCCTCACATTGGATGTATCCCAGTTTCCTATCGGCTGATTGAATTTCAAAGTATTGTAAAACATATTACTCATATTCCTCACATTTGATGTATTCCAATCTCCGATAGGCTGATTGAATTTCAAAGCATTGTAAAACATACTATTCATATTCGTAACATTGGATGTATCCCAATCTCCAATTGGCTGATTGAAGCTTGTAGCATAATAAAACATATAACTCATATTCGTCACATTGGATGTATTCCAGTTTCCTATTGGCTGATTGAAGCTTGCAGCACCCCAGAACATACCATACATACTCGTCACATTTGATGTATCCCAGTTACCAATAGGCTGGTTGAAGCTTACAGCAAAATAAAACATATCACTCATATCCGTCACATTGGATGTATCCCATTTACCAATTGGCTGGTTAAAATCCACAGCATTAGAGAAAAGATTGTTCATATTCGTTACTTTGGATGTGCAGATATGCTCATAATCATCACTCTTGGGATCCATGTTGTAAAGCATTGTATTATCTACTACTTTATATGTGACGCCATTGATTTTAAATGTATCTCCTGGAGAGAGTTGAGTACATTTAATTGTCTTTATAGTTGCAAGATTGACATTTACCTCTTGATTTGGAGTAGTTATCACTAATATAGTTTGTGGCTGGGTAGAGCTTAGATGAAGTGTATGATCACTTACAGATGCTTTAAAAGATGAAGAGAGGTTTGTCCATCTAAAGTAACCGTTTTGATCGAGCCCTTCTAATTTATAGAGGCCATTAGTCCCTCTTGGATTATATATCCAGTCATATGCTCCCGAGCCATAGTGAACGAAGTAGCCATCTATTGGATAGTTAGCTTTTTTACCTACTTGGTTTATTATATCTTCACTTGGAGCACCAAAAAGAATGGAAGCAAGGAGGAGGGAGGAAAGTGTAAGGCGTTTCATGATGTATCCTTTTTGTGGTGTTGAGTATTATTCTTTTATACTCTATTTCAAGCTTCTTATATGAAACTGGGCATTGTGATAATCAAACCCGGTAAAATAGTCGCCAATATTTTCCCACATGAAATAGCCTGTGGTATCAATCCCTTCAAGTTTGACCAAAGTGTGCATATTATTTGCAAGATAGACCCAATCATATGCACCTGAGCCAAAATTGAAAAAGAACCCATCTACTCTATACTCTTTTGCATGCATCTGTTGGAGATACCCAGGAGATCCTGCTTTTACCTGCAGCTGTATTCTCACATCATTATTTGCTCTTTGTGTCACACTTACATTTGTGATATATCTTGATAGTATGCTCCATTGAAAATATCCTTGAGCATCAAGCCCTTCTAGTTTTGCTACAAGGCTCTTGTTTGCAGTAATATAGAGCCAGTCATATGCTCCTGGGCCATAATGGATGAAATAGCCTTGCAGTGGAAAGCTTCTGTTTGCCAATTTATCCAAATATGCCAAAGTCTTTACAAAACCTGTATTGTAGACATCATGTTTAAACTTTGGCCATGGAGTGTGGGCTAAAGTGCTCTCTACTTGAATTGCATAAAATGTTCCATATGCGGTTCCTATATAAAGTATTTTGTTTTTATCAATGGTTGGTGAAGAGTGGGAAAACGAAAACTCTTTTAAAAATTTTTTCCATTTCATACTTCCATTTGGATTTATGGCATAAAGATAATTATCCCAAGAAGGAACATAAATTATTCCATTTTTCCCAATTACTGGTGTTGATAAAATCCAGTTATCTGTTTTAAATTTCCAGCGCAACCTCCCTTCTATATCGATAGCATACAGATATCCATCTTCTGAACCAATATAAATTGTTCCATCTTGCGCAATTACTGGAGAGGTTTCATAGATAGGGCCATTTGTTTTGTATTTCCATTTCAAACTTCCATCGGGATTAATAGCATAGAGATAGGTATCCATGCTACCTATGTAAATAGTTCCATCTTTTCCAATCGCTGGAGATGACCAAATCTTATCTGCTGTTTTGTATTGCCATTTTAATGTTCCATCAGAATTGATGGCATAAAGCTTTTTATCATTACATCCAATGTATATAGTTCCATCTTGAGCAATAGCTGGAGAAGAATGCCTAGTAGCATCATCAAAAGGGAAAATCCATTTAATGGTTCCATTGGGATTTATGGCATATAAATTATGTATTATATTACTTGTTCCAATGTATAAAGTCCCATCATTTCCTATTCCCATGGACATTTGCATATCGGGAAATTCATTCACTTTCAATTTCCATAAAATATCGCCTTTTTTAGATATAGCATAAATATAGTCAAAATGCGAATTGATATAAATAGTGCCATCTTTTCCTATAACAGGAGAATATTTTTGTCTAGATTCTTCTAGTTTTACTTTCCATTTTAGTATTCCATTTGGATAGTATGCAAAGAGATATTCATCTGCACCAAAGTAGATGACTCCGTCTTGGTCAATTGTAGGTGCTCCTACTATATGAATATCGTAAACTTTTTTTGGAAGTTGAACTTTCCAAAGAATATTACCCACATTCTCCGCATATACAAAAATTATTAGACTGCATAAAAAAATCAATTTTTTCATCTTACACCTCTTAATATTAAGTGATACAATTAATCTTTTTATTAAAAGTATTATTGTAAATTTTAATGTATGCTGCCTTAATAAATATTAAATGGAGATAGAAAATTGCAAAAAGTCATTATTGTTCTATTTTGTTTGATTATTTTTGCATGGGGTGATAAAAACGAAGCATATAGTTATCTCTCATCATTACGCAGTGCAGCAACCCTCAATAGTTTTACCAAAAACAGGTATCTCGATATTGCAGCACAAAAACATAGTGACTATATGGCATTGCATGAGATAGTTTCTACATATGAGGATAGTTCGAAAACAGGATATACAGGATATAGAGCAAAAGATAGGGCTATAGATGCCGGATTTCAGAGCAGATGGGTTATAGAAAATGTCAAAAAGACAAAAAAAGATATAAAACAAGCTATCGATGAACTCATGGCAGAAGTAGATAACAGATTCATTTTTCTCAATCCTTACATGAATATAGTAGGTATAGGAGAAGCAAAAAGAAGCGAATATAATTATTATACCTTTGATATTGGCAATAGCTATCTGGATAGCTTATGTAGAAGGAGTGATACCTATTCTAGCGGACGTTATTATTACAATGTTTGTGCGGACACAGATAAAAAAATTGATCACGATCTATATCTCAATGAAAAAAAGCGAGTCGCTTTGGGCAATCCTGCTATTGTGGTATGGCCTACAGAATCCAAAAAAGTCTATCCTGCTCTTTTTGATCTAGAGGGAAGAATGGATTGTTACTTTGCGGGATATCCCATTACAATGGAGTTCAATCAATATAAAATAGATGAAATCCCTACTATTCTCTCCTTTTCATTGAAAAATCAGGCAGGAGAACCTGTTACTTTGCAAAAATGCAAAGTTTCTGATTACAAATATGCTTTTATTCCGATAAATAGACTTTTATGGAATAGAAGATATAGGGTAGAAGTGGAATATAGTGTTGGTGACAGCACTTTTACAAAATCTTGGAATTTTTATACGGAAGATCCCCCTTATCCTATGTTTATAGTCTATAAAAATGAGGACAATAAGCATATTTACAACATCACATCTGATGAAATATACGCACTCTATGTGGAACCAAAAGATTGCAAGGATAAATTAAAAAGTGTGTATTGGAATCGATATGGAGTTGAAAATATTGAAGCTGGATTTTTGGATAGGAATACTATATGGTTTAAGATGCGTGGAACATCCGGGTGTATGTGAAGTTGCAATTTGGCAATGGTAAAGTTGTCTATTTGCATCTAAGACAGCAAGCTTCCTCTTTATCAAGTTCTTCAAGTAGTTCTTCACTCATGTCAAGTAGTAGTTCCTCATACAGTTCATTAAGCAGTTTTTCAAGTATATCCAGTAGCAGTGTACCAAGCGGCTCTTCAAGCAGCACAGCTAATCCATATCTAAATAAGCTTTTGCAATATCTTGTATCCAAAAAATTTAAAATTTATGGGAAATTTTATATATATGATTTCAACCATGATGGCACTATTGATAAAAGCGACTGGATATTTGAAGCATCGGCCAGTGATTATTATCGACTTTTGGGTGTGAAGCCTTCCGAAAACAATGCATTCGGCTGGCAAAAATTATCTCATATCCCTGCGGATTTGGATAAAAACCGGGATCTGCAAGGATATTTCTCCTACATAGCATTTAACGAGGATAGCGATCAAAGATTTTCATGGATATATGTTACAAAAGATGGCGCTGTCTATAAGCTGATGGGAGCGACTTCACAAAATACATTTTACTATTTAGATATAGATGGTAACAATATTCCTGACGAACTTTTGGGTATAAGAGTCAAAAAAGAGGGGAAGAATCTCATCATCTATTGTGATGGTAGCTATCCTGCATGTATGTCAGGAAGCATGAATATAGAATCTCTCCTGCCTGGAGTGAATATAGATGATTTTATAAACAATCCTCCAAGTACAACTCTAAATGTAGAACATGAAATAGAAAGTTTTTCACTGCAAAAGGCAGATGGTAGTATAGAATTGGCTCTCGATAAATCAGAAAAAATAGACGATACTCACTACAAAATTTTTGCTTCACTCGATAATAGTGCCATAAATAAGCCTCTTTTTGTGGGGGAAAATTTCATAGGCATGATCGAATCTATAGATGAGAGAGGAGCATATTGCATAGCAACCCTTAAGGATCCTCAAAAATTGGAAGATGTTATCAAAGAACTTTCATTTAAAGTAAAAAGTAGAGAAACAAATTTTCAAAGAACTCTTCGTTCAGGAATACTCAAAAGCAAATATGATGCATACAACAAAGATCCCCTTAGATATACCATATATTACAAGGGAGGAGTGACAAGAGATGGAGGTGTATCTCGACCGGTGATGCGTATCGAGATTCCAAAAGGATACAAAATACCACTTTCTTTAAAGGATATAGAGTGTCATTTCGATGTGAGCCGGTGTGAATTGACAAGAAGAAATATCTCCCTCTCAGGTGAAAAAGAGGCGAAAGTTCCTCTCGATTTTTTCATATCTTTTCCGGATGAGCGCCAGGTATATCTTGAATTTTCTACACAAGGAAGTTTTATAGATATAGGTTTGGCTTTTTTTACACAGGGCGATCTTGGATGGAGTGGTTTGCGCTATATTGAATATACACAGGATATGTATTTTGATGCACATTTGGAATTTAGTATAAAAGGAGATCTCACAAAAATCGCATTGGGTGATGATTTGCATTTTGAAAAAGATATCTCATTGGGGGAGTTTCGTATCCCTATCCCTTTAGATCAAGCTGGAGGTGGAAAACTTGCACGGTTAGAGATAGGAGTAGTACCTACGATTACAGTAGGAATCGAAGGCAAAATCGATGGGCAAATTGTATATAAGTACGATTTTGGAAGAGAAGGATATGCAAAGCTTCGTTATGACAGCTTCAATGGGATAAATATAGATGGAAATTGTAGTGAAAGGTCTCAAGAGGTTACGCAATCAAATCTCAATGTCTCCTTAAGTGCAACAGGCAAAGCCTATCTCTTTCCAAATGTCTCTTTTATTCCCTATGTGAAGTTGGTGAGTGATATTGCTAGGCTGAAAATTGGCATATTGCAAAGCGGTATTACGCTTGATAATGTAATGGTGGGAAAAATCAGTAAAGAATTTATCGCCCAACCATTGGATGATGAAAATGCTTTTGCCACTGAAGCTCAGCTTACGAGCAATATTTACGGTCTAGTGAGAGGTAAATTGGATCTTGAAACCGATATAAAAGGCAAAAAGATCAATGATATCTATGAGACAGATTATATAAATATCTACAAAACCACAAAGTATTCCCTTCTTGATTGGCATAGCAAACTTTTGCTTCCTCCTCAACTCAGAACAAAGGGGCAAAACAATACACAATATGCAGTGGAGTTTTTTAACAAAAATACCGATCTTCAAGATTACATAAAATACTGTTACAATACAGGCTCTTCGGTAGAGGAGACGGAGGATATCTCTATTGAAGATATCCAAAACTGCCCACAGGTTTGGAAAAGAGGTGATAGCCCCCTCTATTTGCCAAAAAATACTGCTTTGAAAGTACGAGCTTTTCTTCGCAATGCAGATATCTCTTCGGGCAAGTGGACATGGGGAAGCTCTGTATCTATGCAACAAGTTTTTTTCCTTTTCGATGTGGAAAAACCGCAATTTTCTCCTGCATCTACCACTTTTGAAGACTCCATCACCATCACTCTCACGCAATCACAGGGAGCAACAATCTATTACAGAATAGGAGAAAGCGGAGATTTTATCCGATATACAGGTCCTTTTACGCTGCATGAGTCTTCAAAAGTGTATGCCTATGCACTACTCTACAAAGAGGGTACATATTATAAATCGAAAACTGTGATACAGCAGTACGAAAAAGCGAGTGGAAACACTCAATGTCTCCCATTTAATGGCCAATGCCTCCCATTGGGAGAAGAGGTGACTCGTTGGGAAGGATTCCCTGCACCAGAGTACTGCTCTTTGCATGCTCCAGACGATTGTGACTTTGGTGAAAATAGAAGCTCTTTGTGCACAAAAGTACAACATAGAGAAGATGGAGTGGATATTACTTGTCAATATAATCCGCCTTACGATCAGCACGGAAATGAACAACCTTGTTCGGCATATAAACTCTATTCAGAGCAATTGAGGAAAAATGGAAAACCTATTGGATATTGGAAATGGTTTAAGCATAAGTGTGGAGAAGAATATATAGTTCAAATATCCCAACATTATTTTGATGAGAAAATGGTAGAAGTACTATACTGTGAAGAACAATTTCCAGAATATGAATGGAAAGCAGATTATCTTTTTCAAGATAATAAATTTATACAACATGGAATAACAATACAAAAATTTTGTCCTTCAGGAAAAATAAGCGTATATACAAGCTATTATGAAGGAAATAGACAAGGATACGAAATTTATTTTAATGAGGATGGATCTATACTTAGTTGTAGTTTTTGGAGTGGACAACTTCACGAAATTTGCACTCCTGGATTCTAAAGTTCTTTTTCTAATGAAATTTCAGCAAGCCAAAAGGCTCACTGGCCAGGGCATGTGCCCCATACCGGCTGGAGATCATCTCTGCCTTCAAATGCTGCACCAGTATCGAAATACGTAGGTTTTTGTGCAATTTTGCTTACGCACCAATTACGGATATTTTGGTTGAAGCTTGTGGCTTGATAAAACATATAATCCATATTCGTTACATTGGATGTATTCCATTTGCCTATTGGCTGATTGAAGCTTGTGGCATCTTCAAACATACCAGCCATATATCTCACATTTGATGTATCCCATTTTCCAATTGGCTGATTGAAACTTGTAGCATTGTAAAACATCCAACTCATATTCGTCACATTGGATGTATTCCAATCTCCTATTGGCTGATTGAAGCTTGTGGCATCTTCAAACATACCAGCCATATATCTCACATTTGATGTATCCCAATTGCCAATTGGCTGATTGAAACTTGTGGCATGATCAAACATATAGCCCATACCTCTAACATTCGATGTATCCCAGTCGCCAATTGGCTGATTGAATTTCACAGCATTATGAAACATAGAACCCATATATGTAACATTGGATGTATTCCAATCTCCAATTGGCTGGTTGAATTTCACAGCACTCCAAAACATACTACTCATATCCGTCACATTGGATGTATCCCAGTTGCCTATTGGTTGATTGAAATTGACTGCATCACGAAAAAGATTGCTCATATTCGTTACTTTGGATGTACAGATATGCTCATAATCATCACTCTTGGGATCCATGTTTTTTAGCATTGTATTATCTACTACTTTATATCTAACGCCATTGATTTTAAATGTATCTCCTGGAGAGAGGGAATTACATTTAATTGTCTTAATAGTTGCAAGATTAACATTTACCTCTTGATTTGGAGTAGTTATCTCCAAGATAGTTTGTGGCTGGGTAGAGCTTAGATGAAGTGTATGATCACTTACAGATGCTTTAAAAGATGCAGAGAGGTTTGTCCATCTAAAGTAACCGTTTTGATCGAGCCCTTCTAATTTATAGAGGCCATTAGTCCCTCTTGGATTATATATCCAGTCATATGCTCCCGAGCCATAGTGAACGAAGTAGCCATCTATTGGATAGTTAGCTTTTTTACCTACTTGGTTTATTATATCTTCACTTGGAGCGCCAAAAAGTGTAGAAGCCAGGAGAAGAGAGGAAAGTGCAAGGCGTTTCATGGTGTATCCTTTTTGTGTGAAAAATAATCAAAAAGCCCAGCAAGCCAGAGGCTCACTGGCTGGGGCATGTACCCCATACTGGTTGCAGATCATCTCTGCCTTCAAATGCTGCGCCGGTATCGAAACCAGCAGGTTTTTGAGGGATTTTGCTTACGCACCAGTTATGGATATTTTGGTTGAAGCTTTTGGCATAGTAAAACATACTATTCATATACTTAACATTGGATGTATCCCAGTTGCCAATTGGCTGATTGAAGCTTGTGGCATTCCAAAACATATACTTCATACTCGTAACATTGGATGTATCCCAATTGCCGATTGGCTGGTTGAAGCTTGTGGCTTGCCTAAACATCTCACTCATACTCGTAACATTGGATGTATTCCAATCTCCTATTGGCTGGTTGAAGCTTGTGGCATTTCTAAACATCCCATACATATACATTACTTTCGATGTATTCCAGTCTCCGATTGGCTGGTTGAAGCTTGTGGCATGGTAAAACATAGAACCCATATACTTCACATTGGATGTATCCCAATCTCCTATTGGCTGGTTGAAACTTATAGCATAATAAAACATTTGATCCATACTCATCACATTGGATGTATCCCATTTGCCAATTGGCTGATTGAATTTCACAGCATTGTAAAACATATAACCCATATCTGTCACTTTGGATGTATCCCAATTGCCTATTGGCTGATTGAAGCTTGTGGCATAAGAAAACATGCCATACATATTAGTCACTTTGGATGTATCCCAGTCTCCTATTGGCTGGTTGAAATTCACAGCACCATTAAACATAGAGTGCATACGTGTCACATTCGATGTATCCCATTTACCAATTGGCTGGTTAAAATCCACAGCATTAGAGAAAAGATTGTTCATATTCGTTACTTTGGATGTGCAGATATGCTCATAATCATCACTCTTGGGATCCATGTTGTAAAGCATTGTATTATCTACTACTTTATATGTGACGCCATTGATTTTAAATGTATCTCCTGGAGAGAGTTGAGTACATTTAATTGTCTTTATAGTTGCAAGATTGACATTTACCTCTTGATTTGGAGTAGTTATCACTAATATAGTTTGTGGCTGGGTAGAGCTTAGATGAAGTGTATGATCACTTACAGATGCTTTAAAAGATGAAGAGAGGTTTGTCCATCTAAAGTAACCGTTTTGATCGAGCCCTTCTAATTTATAGAGGCCATTAGTCCCTCTTGGATTATATATCCAGTCATATGCTCCCGAGCCATAGTGAACGAAGTAACCATCTATTGGATAGTTAGCTTTTTTACCTACTTGGTTTATTATATCTTCACTTGGAGCACCGAAGAGAATGGAAGCCAGGAGGAGAGAAGAAAGTGCAAGGCGTTTCATGGTGTATCCTTTTTGGGTGAAAAATAATCAAAAAGCCCAGCAAGCCAAAAGGCTCACTGGCTGGGGCATGTACCCCATACTGGTTGCAGATCATCTCTGCCTTCAAATGCTGCGCCGGTATCGAACAGGGTTGGTTTTTGAGGGATTTTACTCACGCACCAGTTATGGATATTTTGGTTGAAGCTTGTAGCATTGTAAAACATATAATTCATATTCGTAACATTGGATGTATTCCAGTTGCCAATTGGCTGATTGAAGCTTGTGGCACCCCAAAACATACCATACATATTTGTCACTTTTGATGTATTCCAATTGCCAATCGGCTGATTGAAGCTTGTAGCATATTTAAACATTTTACCCATATTTGTCACTTTCGATGTATCCCAGTTCCCTATTGGCTGATTGAAGCTCTTGGCATATGCAAACATACTATTCATACTTGTCACATTGGACGTATCCCAGTTTCCTATTGGCTGATTAAAGCTTGCAGCACCCCAAAACATACTACCCATACTTGTCACTTTGGATGTATCCCAGTTGCCGATTGGCTGATTAAAACTATACGCATCTTCAAACATACTATTCATATTCGTCACTTTCGATGTATCCCAGTTACCTATGAATTGGTTAAAGCTTTCGGCATGGCGAAACATATGAGACGTATCTGTAACTTTGGATATATCCCAATCCCCGATTGGCTGATTAAAGTTTTTAGCATATTCAAACATATTACTCATATTTACTACACTCGATGTATCCCAATTTTGAATATTTTGATTGAACCGAATTGCATAAAAGAACATATAACCCATACTCGTTACTTTCGATGTATCCCATTTGCCTATGGGCTGATTGAAGCTTGTAGCATATTCAAACATACCATACATATCTGTAACTTTGGATGTATCCCAGTCTCCAATTGGCTGATTAAATTTCACAGCAAAATAAAACATTTGACGCATTCTCATCACATTGGATGTATCCCAATTTCCTATTGGCTGATTAAAGTTCACAGCATTCCAAAACATATTACTCATATTTGTCACACTGGACGTGTCCCATTTGCCTATTGGTTGATTGAAATTTACAGCATCACGAAAAAGATCACTCATATTTGTTACTTTGGATGTGCAGATATGCTCATAATCATCACTCTTGGGATCCATATTTTCAAGCATTGTATTATCTACTACTTTATATGTGACGCCATTGATTTTAAATGTATCTCCTGGAGAGAGGGAATTACATTTAATTGTCTTTATAGTTGCAAGATTGACATTTACCTCTTGATTTGGAGTAGTTATCACTAATATAGTTTGTGGCTGGGTAGAGCTTAGATGAAGTGTATGATCACTTACAGATGCTTTAAAAGTTGTAGAGAGGTTTGTCCACCTAAAGTAACCGTTTTCATCGAGCCCTTCTAATTTATAGAGGCCATTAGTCCCTCTTGGATTATATATCCAGTCATATGCTCCCGAGCCATAGTGAACGAAGTAGCCATCTATTGGATAGTTAGCTTTTTTACCTACTTGACCCACTACATCTTCACTGGAAGCACCGAAGAGAATGGAAGCCAGGAGGAGGGAGGAAAGTGCAAGGCGTTTCATGGTATATCCTTTTTGTGGTGTTGAGTATTAATTTTACATACTCTTTACATACTCTCTATTTCATGCTTTTTGGAATACAGCTCAACTCCTATATTCCACTTATAACACCAAAGAGCGTGGAAAGCAAGGAGGAAACCGTACTTTCTTCTAATTCATTTAATATATTCTTATAACTATTATCACTTTTGTCTACTTAAATTATTATTAAATATAACTACTTGGAATTTTATATTCAATGGTATTTTTAATTTTATTAGCAGCTATTTTTGGATGTAGCCTATAGAAGCATATTCATAATAAGGTAAGTAAGAAAAAATATGCTCGTAGCTTGAACATGGTTGAGAAGAAAAGCCCCTTGGACTTTGCAATCAGCCCAAGGAGCTTGGAGAGGGTTGTTTATTTGACTTCGATTTTTTTGATATTCTCTTTTTGCTCTACTTTTGGAATAGTGATATGAAGTACGCCATCTTCAGCTTTTGCTTCAATTTTTTCTGCATCTGCGTCAGCTGGAAGAGTAAAGCTGCGTTCAAACTTACCAAAGAAGCTTTCAACTCTTTTATACCCCTTATCCTCTTCCTCTTTTTTGAATTTTCTCTCACCACTAATAGTGAGAACATTATCTTTCACTTCAAGGTTGATATCCTCTTTTTTCACTCCAGGTAGATCAACTTCTACATAGTAAGCTTTTTCATCCTCTTTTTCATTCACCGCTGGCATCCAGATATTTTCTACTTGTGTACTTGGTGCCATCTTATTTTCAAATTCGAGCATAGAAGAGATTTTTCTTTCAATATCTCTTAACTCTTTAAATGGATCGATAACCACAGGAATCATCACTCACCTCCTTTTAGTTTTTCGTAATTATATCATCTTAGTCATTCTATGTCAAGTTATATTACTTGAATATATCAAATAAAATATAAAAACATATTAAACTTGATTTTTGATACACAATAATTGTTTTATTAAATACAGGAGGAATATAAGAGAGATTTCAAAATGCCGGGATATCCCGGCATATATAAAGTGAGAGATTATAATTGTATAACTATGAGGCCATTTCCACCATTTGCAATATATCCAAAATTTCCTTTGATTTTTAGATCCATAGCAGGATACGGCAAATATATCGTTTTTTCAAATTGTGGATCTAACGGATTACTTACATCAAATACATCAATAGATGCAACGTTGTTGAGAGCATATAGTTTTTTATGCTCTGGATCTGCAACAAGCTTAAATATTGTATGAGGAGTATCTAAATTTTTTGCTATTTTGCACTCTGGTGTAATAACCACCATTTTTGTCTTTTGGTCGTAGACACCGTAAACATAGCCATCCATCACTACGCCATCTTCAAGCCCCTTAACACTTATAGCTACTTCAAATCTTGGAGCGGTAGGCGTAGCCAAAGAGTATCTCTTCACACCTTCACTACGATCTATTAAATAAAGATAGTCACCACTAATAACTATATCAGCAAAATCACCAGCTATGGTATCACAATAGTTCATGGAGTTTTTTTCAAGATCTCCATAAATAGCAAACACTCCTTTACCATCAAGTGCATAAAGTGCTTTTTTATCAGGTGAGAGCCAAATATTTTCAAAACTCACCCTTTTTTTAGGAACTTTAACTGATGTAATTTCATCAAGATTCTCACTATCAAGCATTTTAATGCCCTTTTTGCCTAAAGCAATATATATTTTATGATGTTGAAAATCTTCCGCTATATCATAAGTCTGTCCATAAATCTTTTTTATACTGAGTTGCGGATTGTAGAAATTTATATAGCTCATATCAAGCACTACCAGACCATTACTCCCATCTGCAATATATACCCTCTGATCCCTTGGAACTACTTTCCAACTAAATCCTCTTGTATCATATGCACTTACAATGTATGGAAAATCTTCCATACTTTTATAAACAAAACTCACTTGGTTATCTTCCAATACATATTCTAAATCCGACAGAGGAGATTGGTACATGTTATTATAAAGATATTCAAACCTATGATCAGATGTTGCACCTATAAGTTTAAATATTTTTCCACTTGTAGCAGAGAGATAGATCCAAGAAAATCTTTTATCACTGTCAAGTGGAAAATCTATAAAAATAAAATAGCCCATTGGTGAAGCATTTTGCAGTTGAATATTGACTTTTTTGAAACCGAAAGCATTATTTGGAGTAGGTTCTGTACCTAGCAGTCTGTATTTATTATTAGTTCTGGTACTTACATATATCCATTCATTGTATCCTATATATCCATCATGATTGAAATCGTAGGTATACATAATGCCATCAACACCAAAATCCTTTGCAGTCAAGTAGGCTTTAAGTTCTTTCACATAATCTGCTCCAAAAACAACTATTTGCAGCAGTGCCATTATCGCTACTACTCTTTTCATCTTTGCCCCTTTCCTCACTATCCTGTATGCACCACACTTATAATCTATTATAAAGATTACACCGCCTCATGTTCATAGGGATATTGCATCTACTCTGATGTTACTATTTCTCGGCCAATCTTTGTATAAAGCTCATAATAAAATTGGACAAAAGAACCAACTTTTTCATCAAGAGGCAAATATACATTTTTCCCCTTTACTATAAATTTATCTAAAAAATTCTTTACATTTTCTTTAAGCAGATAAACTTTTGCCAAATCTTTATAAACTTGAAGATACCATCTTTTGAGCTTGGCAAAATTTTGCTTTGTAATATGCATCTGCAATTTTGTATCAAACGTTAAAACACCAGTTTCAAAAAGTCCATGCAGATGCAAAAGGCCCTCTACATAATAAGGAAGTACCTCTTCTACCTCCATCCAGCCAATTAGTGAGACACTTCGCTGGATATGATCAAGTAGCAACTCTTCCCAGTAGCGTTCCTCTTCAAACATAAAATATGCCACAAGTCCACCGGTGGTTGCTTTAAACTCTTCAGCAAGCTTAAACATTCCACTTCTATTCATCACCGCTTCGCTCTCTTCATCCATCCACAAAATATGCCCATACTCATGACCAATAGTAGTGATATCATACACCGCATACCAAGCCTCTTCATTTTCCAAAAGGCTATAAATTTTTTGTGCTCCCTCTTTTCCATATATTTCATACGTTAGACGCATCTTTGGCTTAGCCTTTTTGGTTTGGAGTATCATATCGGGATATGCAAAAATCTTTTTACCCATCTCTTTACTCACAACCTCATCGTTTGGTACTACTTGTGCACTAAAAAGCCCATTAAACTCACTCCCATAAAAAAGAAGAGGTCTGCCCACATAGAGTTGTACTTTTTGCAAACTCTGCAAAGTTTGACGATAAATTGAAGGCTTCTCTATGCCAATTTCATCATAGAGTTTACGAAAAGCAAGCTCTATCTTTTTAACTCGCTCACCCGCTTTGTAGTTGGGATCTACTATCCTTACATCCCACTCTAGTGCTACTGCCTTGCGGTAGCGATCTTCATAGTATTCAAGAGGATGCCCTAACTGTAAAGGTGTATCAATGCGCATCCAAGCTCTATCCACATCAGCCCAAGCAGGTATGAGTCTATCTGGATCCTTTTCTAAAAGTGCCTCTTTGATTTTTACAAAATATACAAGCCACTCCTCTTTTTTATGAAAAACCTCATCTTCATATTTTGCTAGCGCTTGGAGTGCATTATCGATTCTTTTACACACCTGCTCTACCTCTTTGCTAAAAGCCTCAGCATACGCAACTCTTTTGAAACTCCCATCTTCTTCCATAACCAATACAGAGTAGCTCCTATCTCCTACTTCACCACCATGCCCTCTATCAAGCAGCTTTTTGGCATTGAGCATCTCAAAAATTTTCTCTTCGTCTCCATTGAATATGCGAAATAATTCTTTATTGATGCCATAAATAATGGCTGCCATCCAACTACTTTGCCAGGAGCTAAAAGCCTCACCAATAAGATGTGCATGGCGCACAAGTGTGCGATAAAAGGGAGAAAGAAGTTCCTGTGCTTCAATTGTTTGCAAAAGCTGTTCAAAGCGCGCGAGATAAAACTGGCTCACCCAAACAAAAGCTCTCTCTTTTACTTTAATTTGCTCCTCTTCTTCTTTGTCACTTATCACTTGTAAGAGCATATCTTCACGCAGATTTACGATACGGTTAATTGCTGCAAGTTTTGTCTCGCTCGATACCTCTAAACCTATAAACTGCAAAAAATCATATATCAGATCCTCATACTCTGCAACCTTTACATCTACTAAACTTCTATGTGGTTGTAAAATTTCATAAAAACGCTGCAGCTCCTTCTGCTCAGCTTCAAGGAGTGTATAGATTTTTCTTAAATCCTCAAAAAATTTCTCTCTCATACCATTCTTTCTAAAACAATTTTTGCTAAACGCAGCGCTTTTGCCCTATGGCTGATACGTTTTTTTACCTCTTCATCCAACTCCCCAAGAGTCTTCTCATAGCCCTCAGGTATAAACATGGGATCGTATCCAAAGCCTCTATCACCTCTAGCTTCATCAATTACTTCTCCCCACATCCAGCCATGTGTAGTAAAGATCCCTTTTGGTGAAGCAATTGCAATTGCAGCTGTATAGAATGCTGGAGTCTTTTTGATATTTTTTTCTTGCAATTTGGAAATGAGTTTTTGCAGATTCTCTTTATCTGTAGCGCCCTCTCCTGCATAACGCGCACTATAGATTCCTGGCTCTCCACCAAGTGCTGGAACGCTAATTCCACTATCATCTGCTAGCACAATACTCTGTGGTACTCTCTCAAAAATAGCCTTGGCTTTTATCATGGCATTTTCTTGAAAACTCTTTCCATTTTCTATAATCGTTATATCACCCAAAATATCTTTATAGGGAACCACTTCAGCTTGAAGCAACTCTTGGATCTCTTTTATCTTGCCTCTATTTGAAGAAGCTAAAATAATTTTCATTTTTCTACCTTTTATTTACAAAGTAGTTTTACAATAAGGTTGACAAAATTTTATCATAAAGGATACCTATTGAAAGAGATTGTCAAAAAGGTTCTGCCTTTAAGTCTCATTGTCGCCCTACGCTTCTTTGGGCTATTTATCGTTTTGGCGGTACTAAGTCAGTACGCACTGCAACTTCCTGGAGGAACTGCATTTTTAGCTGGTGTGGCTGTCGGTGGATACGCTTTTACACAAGCCGTGCTCCAAGTACCTTATGGGGTACTCAGTGATAAGATTGGACGCAAAAAAACGATCCTCATCGGCCTCCTCGTCTTTGCAGCAGGTTCCGTTATCTGTGCAGTAGCTGATAATATCTATGTATTGCTCCTTGGAAGATTTTTACAGGGTGCTGGAGCTATTGGCAGCGTTGTTACAGCAATGATTGCAGACTATGTAAGAGAGGATGAGCGCGCTCATGCTATGGCAGTTATGGGTATGGTCATAGCTCTTAGTTTTGCAGCTGCAATGATTATTGGACCAATTATTGGAGGTCTTTACAGTGTCAAGGCACTCTTTTGGCTTACAGCAATTCTCGCTCTTCTTGCTCTTGGCATTCTCTTTACCGCGGTCCCAGAGCCTCCAAAAATCGTCCATCACTACAGCGAAGAGGAAGCAAAGATAAAGCATGTTTTCAAAGATAAAGATCTTGTGCGTATGTATATTACATTTCTCTTTCACTCTTCAACCATGGCTATAGCTTTCTTTTTAATTCCCATTCTCATGAAACAAAAATTTAATATGGGACCAGAGCACTACTGGAAGGTCTATTTGCCAGCTGTTATTTTTGGAATTCTCTCTATGGGGCCAGCTGCAGTTTTTGGCGAAAAATACCATAGAGGAAAAGAGGTCTTTATAGTTTCTATCCTATTTATTGCAGCTTCTTTCGCACTCATGGGCTTTAGCAACTCCTTTTTGCTCTTTAGTGTAGGAGCAGTCTTTTTCTTTATTGGCTTTAATATGTTTGAGCCACTCTTGCAAAGCTTCGTATCCAAATTTGCAAAAGTACACCAAAAAGGTGCAGCACTTGGCGTGGCAAACACTTTTGCTTATATTGGCATCTTCCTTGGTGGTGCGATTGGTGGTCTACTCTACCAGTATGGACACGAAAAAGCCGTAGCCATATTTGTACTGCTTGTCTGTGTTGTGTGGATCTACTGGATTGTGGGAATGCGCAATCCTGGAGTACGGGCAAATCTCTTTTTAGATTTTGATCTATATGATAAAGAGAAACTCCCCGGCCTTAAGGTAATGGAAGGTGTTACAGACTTTTATGTCAATGAAACAGAAGAGATTATTGTTGTCAAATACGACTCTGAAAAACTTGATGAAGACACAATCAAAGATTTTTTACGTAAAGAGTCTTGATTTTCTCCCCTTTTCGGGGAGAAATATTACTTAGAAGCTTTTTTAGTAGTATTACTCTCTGTTTTTGGAGTAGATTTTTTAGAAGTGTTGTAGAGTTTTTCAATAAATTTTTTTAGTGATTCTTCGTTTGCCATACCAATATGATAGCCTTGATACGTGCCTTTTGGATCAAAAAAGAGCATATAAGGAATACTTCCACTCCATCCTGTCAGCTGTCCAATGAATCCTACAAAAGCTTGATTCTCCTTGTTTGGAAGATAGTCAACTATTGGATAGTTGATTCCTCTTTTATAGAGCTCTTGGAGATCTCTTTTACTTAAAGGCTCTTGGACATGGAGTCCTATAATTTGCATTTTATCTTTGAGTTTTGTTTGTAAATCGCCAAGTATTGGCATCTCCATTCTACATGGAGGACAACGTTTACCAAAAAAATCAAGAATAATCACTTTACCAGGATACTCTTTGACCTCAATACCATTTTTTTTGATATGAATATGAATCTTTTGATTATCCACAGTAGTAAGGACAAAGCCTTTATCCACTTCTCTTTGTGCTCCAAAAAGCACACCTACAAACATCATTACAAACAACAGTTTTTTTAACATTACTTCTCCTTTTTAATTATCACAGTATAAACAATCTTATGAAAGCAGCCACACAAGTATACGCTCGCCTGCTTCTTTGTTGCCTTCTTGCGGCGTTGTTACAGCTAAAGCTCTGTTGGGACCCAACATATTTGTCAAAATAGCGCTGCTTCCCTCTCGATTACCTGCAAAATCGACAAAAAACTCCCCATCCTCTATAAGAATACGGCATGGAGTAAACTCTGTTTTCTTGCTCTTTTTAACAAATGGCTCTTTAAGAGTTGCATATACCATTGTAGGCTTATACTCACTTCCTTGCATGCGGTAAATGAGTGGAAGGACATAGAGCATAAAGGTTACAGTACTTGAGTATGCGAACCCTGGAAGTGCTACAATAAATTTTTGCCCCTTTTGCGCAATCATCACATGTTGACCAGGTTTTATCACAACACCTTTGAAAACCACCTCAGCGCCTAGCTCATTACGCACCACATCTTTAACAAAATCGTAATCACCTACACTCACCCCACCAGTGCTCACAACTATGTCTGCACTATGCAGCGCTTCATGCATATTTTGTGTAATAGTTGCCTTATCATCCTTCACAGCCCCTAGCTGCACACACTCTCCCCCATGTTGCTTGATAAGGGCTTCAAGAGTATAGTTATTGGAGCTGCGAATTTGTGCAGCATTTGTTTGCTGCTCTCCAATCTCTAACACCTCACTCCCTGTAGCTAATACTGCAACTTTTGGCTTTTGATACACTTTTGGCATCACAATATTGAGGCTTCCCATGACGCCAATTTCGGCAAAGCCTATGCGAGAACCTTTTGCTATAAGTGTTTCGCCCTGCTTATAATTCTCCCCTACTGGGCGCACGCTAAAGCCTTTTTTTACCAGTTCCACTATCTCAATCTCTTCTCCTATGAGATTCACATTTTCAATAGGGATAAGTGTATCTGCACCCTCTGGCATCAAAGAGCCTGTAAAGGTTTTGATAGCAAATCCTGGTTCAACTGGCATTGTAACTTCATTTCCAGCAGGATTATCTGCAAGGACTTTGAGCCTCTTTTTATCCATATCCTCATAACGTACTGCATACCCATCCATAGCTGCAGTAGGAAGTTCCGGACTGTTGGTGGTTGCGATAATGTCTTGCGCCAAAAACCTTCCAAGAGTTTGTGTTAAAAAGAGCTTTTCCACTCCACAAGGAGTCACATCTAAAGAGTGTAAAAGTCGCATCGACTCTTCAAAACTTATCATTGCAGCCCTTTTGAATGTTTGTGCTATTATACAATATAAAAGTGAGTAAACTGTGAAGGAAAAAGTATGACAAATCCTTGCAAAGAGGCTATAACACAAGAAGATAGAGAAATAGTCAAAAACCTTGATGACTACAAAGTTATTATTGATCTTGCACATGAGCCTTCTATTAAAATTTATGCAAAAAAGCCTGTTTCTCTTTCACAAATTGTTCTTTTGCTCAAAGATTTTGGTATCACAGCAAAAAAAGAGATTTTCTACTCCCTGAATGACGTGCAAATTAGCCAAATTTTTATAGATACAAATATTACAGCCTTACAACAAGCAAAAGAAAAAGTCGCAACAATTATTGAGCAGGCTCTTCGAGGAGAAACATTAGAACGATGCGCACTCTATCGTTTTGTATTAGAAAAAAATATCTCTTTAGAACAAGTAATATTCTTGCGCTCACTTGTCAAATATCTCGTTCAACTCCTTCCAGAAAAAAAAGAGCAATCCATCATAAAAATATTTTTGAACTATCCTCATCTCATTAACTATTTCATCAAATACTTTTTCAAACAAGATTTTATGGAAAGAGAAAAGATTGAAGAGAAAATTCACTCCTCTTTTAAAACAGTGCAAAATTATGAAGAGGATAAACTGCTACGTATCTGCTACTATGCAATTTGTAGTATCAAAAAAACCAATTTTTTTGCAGGCAAAGAGTGCAAGTCTTATAAATTTGATTTAACTAAATTTAAAAAACTTCTTCCTTCACTCCAACCAAATATTGAGATCTTCGTCTATCATAAGGATTTTTTAGGTGTACATCTGCGTATCAGTCCTGTAAGTCGCGGAGGAATCCGCTGGAGTGATCGAGAAGATTTTCGCCAAGAGATTCGCGATCTTATGATTACACAAGAGGCAAAAAATGCCATCATTATCCCTTCTGGAGGAAAGGGAGGTCTCTACATAGAAAAACCTATAACAAAAAAGGAGTTTCGCCACTACTATGAGCTCTACATCGATGCAATGCTAGATCTCATCGATAAAGAGCCAAAAGAGAGAGGAGACTTCTATTTTGTTGTAGCAGCAGACAAAGGTACTGCTGATATGAGTGACGTGGCCAATGCAATCGCTATAAAAAGAGGATATTGGCTCAAAGATGCTTTTGCAAGTGGCGGAAGCCATGGGTACAATCATAAAAAACTGGGTGTGACTGCTCATGGTGCATGGATCTGTGCTGCGAGGCATTTTATCGACAGAAAAATCGATATTTTTAAAGATCCTATTACTGTAGTTGGAACCGGCTCTATGCGAGGAGATGTATTTGGCAACGGCATGCTCATTAATCCCCAAATCAAACTCATAGGTGCCATAAGTTCGCATGAGATCTTCATTGATCCCAATCCCGATCCTGCAATAGCTTTTAAAGAGCGCAAACGACTCTTTGAAGAGCAAAAGAGCTGGAGTGATTACAACCAAACTCTCATTAGCAAAGGTGGAGGAGTATTTTTGCGCACACAAAAAGAGATTAAACTCTCTCCTCAAATAAAAAAGGTACTTAACATCAAAGAGGATATTCTCAGTGCTGAAGAGCTTGCAAAATATCTGCTGTGTGCACAAGTAGATATGCTCTATATTGGAGGTATCGGTACGTACGTGAAATCGAGTGAAGAGTTTAATATCTACATTGCAGATAAGTATAATGAGCCTGTGCGAGTAGATGCCTCTGCACTGCAAGCTTTTGCAGTATGTGAAGGAGGCAATCTTGGACTTACACAAAAGGCTCGTATCGAATATGCTAAAAATGGCGGAAGAATCAATCTTGATAGTATAGATAACTCAGCAGGTGTCAATACAAGCGATTATGAAGTCAATCTCAAAATTGTTCTTAATAAAGCGTTAAAAGAGCAAAAGATAGATGAAAATCAAAAACATTCAATTCTCAAAGAGCTCACACAAGAGGTTCTTGAAAAGGTTTTTCAAGAAAACTTCATGCAACCTCTTGCAATTACCCTCGATGCCTTACGTTCACGTAATGATAAGGAGGATTTCATTAAAGCTATTGAACTTCTTGAGAGAGAGTTGGAGTTTTTCAATAAAAAAGATTTTGATATACCAAAAATAAAAGAGTTCGATACTGTTATAGATGCCGATGGAGCTATAGTGAGGCCTGTGCTTGGTATTGTACTCTCATTTTCAAAAATCTTTCTCAAACGCTTCATACTCCAAAGCAATTTAACACAAGAGCCCTTTTTTGAGCACTATCTTTATAAATACTTTCCAAAATCTCTCTATCCTCTTTTTGAAAAAGAGGTACTTACACACCCCCTCGCACGAGAGATTATCGCAACGGTTGCAGCAAATATCATCATCGATAATGCCGGTATTCGCTTTATTGCTGATTTTGATGAACTTGGCAGTGAAAAATTTCTTATAAAAATAAAATCATATCTCTTGCTCTATGCTCTTCTTTGGATTGCAAAGGCCAAAAAAGAGCTTTATAAAAAAGAGAGTGCTAATAAAACTTCAATTTATATGCAACTACTAGAGATCGAAGATGCTGTAGAATTTAGTGTCAAATGGATAGTACGCAACTATCAAGAGTTTAATAGTGAACCGTTTCATATCCTCAACTATAAAAATGAAATCGCACAATTTCTTGACTTTAAAGAGAGTATACATAGTGACTTTTTTCGCTATATCGATCTTATTAAGTTTGTAATGCCTGCAATCTATATTAAAGAGCTCAAAGAGTATCCACTCAATGAAGTACTCTCTTTACTTAGTGAAATACTCTCTCTTTTCAATATCGATGCTCTCTTGCAAATTATCTATAACTTCTCTCCAAAAGATAATATTGGCAAAGAGCTTAAAATGCAACTCATGGAGCTAGTGGAGTACTTTGTAGTAGCTACCGCAAAAGATGTAGTCTTTTATACAAGAAGTAAAGAATCACTCCATGATGGACTCATGAATTATATTCAAGAAAAGATGATAGATACTAGCTTCTTTGCTCAAAAGATCCAAGAGCTTGCACAAACACCACAAGATCTGATGAAGATCTCCAATGTAGTACACAAGCTCCTTCTAGAGGCTATCTAAAAGACCGCTTCCTTCAATTTTGTGGCTGCGGTCTCGCGCATAGATTCTCTCACCGTTTTTTACATCATATTTCCAAATAGGAGCATTAGCTTTGAAATCTTCTACAAACTCTTCTATAAGCTCTAATGCAACACGCCTTTTGGGACTAAAAACCGCAGCCATATAACTGGATGTATGGATAGGGACATTACCAATGGAGTGGGCCATTTTAAGATAAGCGCCTCTTTGCTGTGCTCTTTGCTGCCACGCTTCAAACCAACGCTGCAATATCGGCTTATATACATCAAAGCTCAAAGCCTCAATGCCATTTTCTTCTCTTACAGTCCCTACGAAAGTGATAAAAGCACCATAGTTTTTATCTTCGCCCCACCTGCGCCATTTACTGAAGATTTTATCAACATTTAACTCACCGGGATAGAGTTCAAGCATATTTATCCTCCACAAACTGGGGGTAGCAATGAAACCTTGTCCCCATCTTTAAGCTCGATATCAAGGGTTTTGACAATCTTATCATTCACCGCAACTGCACATTCACCCAGCCACTTCTTTATTTCACTATCTTTTTGCAAAATTTGTGCAACTTCACGCAAATTTTTCGCTTCTACCTGCAGGGGCTCTTTAGCAATAGGCCCCAAAAACTCAACTGTAACCATATTTTCTATCCTCTTGATGGATTTTGCTAATTTTATCAAAAAATTTCAATATAATTACGCCATGATAATTGGAAAAATAGACTATATCAATCTTTTACCATTCTATATATTTTTAAAAAAAGAGCTCAAGCATAGTGCGGACAAAGCTGCACTTACCTATTATAAGGGAGTTCCTAGCCACATCAATCGCCTTTTTATAAAAGGGAGAGTAGAAGCAGCAATGATATCAAGTGTGGTAAGTAAAAAATATGCTTGCACCGATTTTGGCATCGTTGCACATAAAAGAGTCAAAAGCGTCATTGTCTGCCCAGGAGAAAATAAAGAGGATGAAGAGTCTAATACATCCAACGTTTTAGCAAAAGTACTTGGCATCAAAGGCGAAGTTATTATTGGAGATAAAGCACTTCTTAAAACCGATGGATGCATCGACTTAGCACAAAAGTGGTATGAGCGATATAGACTCCCTTTTGTTTTTGCTCGGTTTTGTTACAAAAAAAATCCAAAAGCCTATAAAGCTCTTGCAAAAAAGTTTCTCCATTCACATACAAAAATCCCCCACTACATTCTTTCCCGCTACACAAAGCGCAGTGGACTTTCTCATAAAGAGATCAAAAACTATCTGCAACTTATCGATTACAAAATTGGTAGAAAAGAGAAGCAATCTTTGAAAAAATTTTTCCAATTGCAGCGATAATTTCACTCTCATTTACCGATAATAATACAAATATATATCTTTTACTTGAGGCAAAATATGAGAAAAGCAACTATTTTTTTCCTCTCACTACTGCTCTACGCAAAAGAGCCAATAACCCCTATTCCGCATAACATTCCATACGATCTTCAAAAAGCACATTTGGGTAAACTTCTTTTTTTCGATCCGATTCTTTCAAAAGACAAAACTGTAGCCTGCGTCAGTTGCCACGATTTTGATCATGGAGGAGCAGACCCTCGCCCTGTCTCAATTGGAGTAAAAGGGAGAAAAGGGCAAGTCAACTCCCCTACAGTGTATAACTCCATTTTTAATATGATGCAGTTTTGGAATGGAAGAGCACAAGATCTCTACGAACAGATCGATGGACCTTTACATAACCCAGTAGAAATGGATATGAGTAATCAAGAGATTGAAAAACGCCTTAATAGCTCTCCTTTTTATAGAAAGCTTTTCAAAAAAGTTTACAAAACAGACAAAATAGAGTATGCTATGGTAAAAGAAGCAATTGTTGAGTTTGAAAAGGCTCTTATTACACCTGATGCCAAATTTGACAGATATTTGCGAGGGGAAGTACAACTTCTTCCCGAAGAGAAAGAGGGTTATTTGCTTTTTAAAAGAATTGGCTGTATTACCTGCCATAATGGCATCAATATAGGAGGCAACTCTTTTCAAAAACTTGGTACAGTTATCGCCTATCCAAAAGCTCCGGTTGACGATCGCTATGAACTGACAAAAAAGCAAGAAGATAGATATGTCTATAAAGTTCCCACACTGCGCAATATCGCCCTTACCGCTCCCTACTTCCACGATGGTAGTGTGCAAACACTACAACAAGCTGTGAATAAAATGGCATACCACAATCTTGGCTTTTCACTTACACAAGACGAGCAAAACAAGATCGTAGCTTTCCTCAAAACACTTACAGGAAAAAAACCAAAGATTTTGAGTAATGACGAAAAATAGTAAAATCAAAATATCTATCTTTTTACTCTTCAGTATAGTAGCTATCTCTTTTCTCATCTTCTTTCAAAACTACACATATAATTTCTTTGATAAAAAAAATCGCGCTTTCTTCTACTACAATGAACTGCGCGACAAAGAACTCCAACTCAATTACAATATTTTGAAAGCTTCCTTTTTCCTCTATGAAGATTATGACGAAATTGCAAAATTGCAAAAAGAGATGGATAATATCCTTAAAAAGTTTCAAACAATGTTACAAAAAGAGGATGAAGATATTGCAGATCTTTTACAAACCTATAAACTCCAAATTGAGCATAAAAATGATCTTATAGAGAGATTTAAAACACTCAATGCAGCAATAAAAAACTCTACGATGTACCTTGCAACACTCCTACAAAAGATACCAGCAAAGATATCTTCTCACAATCGCAATACTATTATCTCCATCATAGCAGATATATTCCTTATAAAAAACTCTTTAGATGAAGATTTTTTACATGGAATTGCTGAAAAACTAGAAAAACTGCAAGCACAGCAAGTTGCAAAAACTAAATTTTTCACTGTTTTTCATGCTCATATAAAAATATTTTTGCAAAATTTTTCAAAATATAAACATATCTTACTAGAAATCCTTGATAATACTCCTCAAAAAACATTAGAAAAAATCAAAAACCATCTAGAGGAAAAGTATTTCAATGAAGCACAAAAACTCAACTCTATATTTTTCGCAATTATCGCCTTTTACATTATCGCATTAATTTTTATTTTACTACTGCTATATAAATTAGAAAAAGACAATAGAGCTCTCAAACAGCTGCAAAAAAGTCTTGAAGACCAGACACTCCACGATGATTTAACAAAACTCTACAACAGAAAAGCTTTTAAAAAGGATGTAAGAAAAATAAAACAACCTTTTTTCGCACTAGTGAATATAAACAGTTTTAAACACTACAACGACTTTTATGGCAATGCCACAGGAGATCACATTTTACGTGAAGTAGCTAAAATCCTCAAAAAGATCACCCCTCACCACTACAATGCAAAATTTTATCGCATTGGAGGAGACGACTTTGGAATCTTGATAGATGAAAAGATTCCTATAGATGATGCCAATTTAGCTAAAACGATAATTGAGTATTTTGATAAACACAAAATTACTTTTAAAAGTGTAGAAATTTATCTTGCTGTCAGTATCGGTATCACACGCAAAAGGCCTCTTATTGAGACTGCAGATATGGCCCTTAAATATGTAAAGCAGCATAGCTCATTACACTACTGCATATACGATGATAGTCTTGGCTTTTTCCAACGCATCAAAGAGAATCTCAAAAAGAGTAAAATTCTCAAAGAAGCGATCGACAAAGACCTCATTATTCCTTTTTTTCAACCAATCATTGACAATAAAACAGGAAAAATCGTCAAATATGAAGCACTCGCCAGACTTAAAAACGATAAAGGATTTTATGAGTCCATTTTTCCCTATCTTGAAATTGCTAAAGAAGCAAAACTTTATGAATATATTACCCACTCAATTATAGAAAAAAGTTTTGCAGAAGCTGCCAAACAACACAAATCCATATCAGTAAATATCTCTATGAAAGATATTGAAAATCCAGATATGCTCAAGTTTTTTGGAAAAATGTTTGCAAAATATCCAGATATTGCTAAGTATATAACATTTGAGATCCTTGAGAGTGAAACACTTAAAGATTATGAAGCAGTCAAAAACTTCTTTTCAATCATTCGTTCACAAGGATCGCAAGTAGCAATTGATGATTTTGGGAGTGGTTACTCCAACTTCTCCCACATATTTAACCTCGAAATCGATTACATCAAAATAGATGGTTCCCTTATCCAAAACCTTGATAAAGACGAAAGCGCTAGACAGATAGTAGCAGCAATCGTTTTTTTGGCCAAAAAGGCCAAGATAGCTACTATTGCAGAGTTTGTTCATTCAAAAGAGATTTTCGAAGCAGTAAAAAAATTGGGAATAGACTACTCTCAAGGTTATTACATTGCTGAACCTTCATCTACATTTTAGATAAACGTTGCCACCCTCTGTTTGTACTCTTCAATGTTGATAACTTTTCTTGCTACGCCACTTTCCATTGCAGCCTTGGCAACTGCTGCAGAAACCTCTACTAGTAGTCTTTTATCAAAAGGAGTAGGGATAATATACTCTTTTGAGAAGAAGAGATCTTTATTATATATCTTTTTTACCTCTTCGGGAACATCTTTTCGTGCCAATGCAGCTAAAGCATTTGCAGCAGCTAACATCATCTCGTAATTGATAGCACTACTTCTTGTATCAAGTGCTCCACGGAAAAGAAATGGAAATCCTAAGACATTATTTACTTGATTGGGAAAATCGCTTCTTCCCGTTGCAATAATTGCCTGCGGTTTGATGGAGCGCACTACATCTGGCATAATTTCTGGAGTAGGATTGGAGCAGACAAAAACAAAAGGCTCATCTTTCATCCTCGCAATATCTTCCTCTTGCACTGCACCTGGAATAGAGAGTCCAAGTACCATGTCTGCATCATTAAATGCCTCTTCTCGTCTCATAGAATGAGGAAGAGCAAACTCTTTTTTGTAAGGGTTGCGATCTGTGCGTCCAGCATGTACTACACCTTTTGAATCTATGAGAATTATCTCTTTTACTCCAAGATGCCTATACATCCTTGCACTTGCAATTGCTGCAGCACCACTTCCTACTATCACAACTTTTAAAGAAGCTATATCTCTATTTGTTAGCTTACATGCATTAATCATCGCTGCAGTGGTCACAATTGCAGTTCCATGCTGATCATCATGCATAACAGGAATATCAGTGATTTTTTTGAGTTTTTCTTCGATATAAAAGCATTCTGGTGCTTTTATATCTTCAAGATTAATTCCACCAAATGTAGGAGATATTGCTCGTACGATCTCTATAAACTTTTCAGGATCCTTTTCGTCTACCAAGATCCCTACTGCATTAATGCCGGCAAATTTTTTAAAGAGTATCGCTTTGCCTTCCATCACAGGCTTTGCAGCCAATGGCCCTATGTCGCCTAATCCCAAAACGGCAGTCCCGTTTGTGACAACAGCTACAAAATTACCTTTTGTAGTATAGTCATAAGCTGCTTCTGGATTTTTTGCAATCTCTTCACACACATATGCAACACCAGGAGTATATGCTATTGAGAGATCTTTTTGTGTCTCAAAAGATTTTGTAATCGCAATCTCTTTTTTCCCCGGTTTATCTTCTTTGTGATAAGAGAGTACTTCCTCTTTTGTTATTTTCATTTATAGCTTTCTAATAATTTTTTTACTCTTTTTATTGTCTGGTCTTTACCTATTATCGCCATAACATCTGCTAAATCTGGTCCTGCCATTTTTCCAAGAAGCGCAAGACGAAGAGGTTGGCCGATTTTACCAAAACCTATCTCTTTTTCCTTTACAACCTCTTCAATAATAGTATGAAAATCAACAGGTAAGTGGACATCTTTTTGCTCGAGCTTTTGTACAAAAAGCTCTAAGATCTCTCGCCACTCTCCTCTGAGAGCTTTTTTCATGCCTTTAGCATCGTACTCTTCAGGCTCTTCAAGGATCTCCTTTGCCATGTCTGCTAGCTCTTGCAGCGTTTTTGCTCTCTCTTTGAGCGCATCAAGAAGTATCTCTTTTTTGTCATGATCTGCTAAAAAGATTCCAAAATCTTCCAGAAGTGTTACAAGCTTTTCATTAGGAGTGTTTTTTATATAGTGAGCATTGAGCCACTGCAGTTTAGAAAGATTATAAGCCGAAGCAGACTTATTAATATCTTTTGGATCAAAAAGCTCTATCATCTCTTCTAAGCTAAAAATCTCTTGATCCCCATGGCTCCATCCAAGGCGCACGAGGAAATTAAGAAGCGCTTCAGGCAAATATCCCATTCTCTTATACTCCATCACATCCATTGCCCCATCACGCTTACTGAGCTTTTTCCCCTGCTCATTCAAAATCATAGGCACATGATAGAACTTTGGAATTTTTAGCCCCAAAGCTTCATAAACAATGATTTGCTTAGGAGTATTGTAGAGGTGATCATCTCCACGAATCACATCTGTCACCCCCATCAAAGCATCATCTATTGCTACAACAAAATTGTATGTAGGTGTACCATCACTGCGAGCAATAATAAAATCATCCAACTCTTCGGATTTAATAGTAATTGTACCTTTGATTCCATCTTCAAATATAATATCACCCTCTAAAGGCGCTTTGATACGCACTACCGGCTGCACGCCTTCTGGCAGTGTACCAGTAAAATCACGATAGCGTCTATCATAACGAGGGCGCTCACCACGCTGCATCTGCTCTTCTCTGAGTTTATCAAGCTCCTCTTTTGTCATATAGCAGTAGTATGCCTTGCCTTCATCAAGGAGCTTTTGGATGTAGCGTTTGTAGATATCAAAACGCTTGGATTGGTAAGCAACCTCACCATCATAATCAAGACCTACCCAATCAAATGCTTCTAAAATCGCTTTGGTAGCCTCTTCGCTATTGCGTGCTAAATCTGTATCTTCTATACGCAAGATAAATTTTCCATTATTGTGACGCGCCCAAAGCCAGTTAAAAAGTGCAGTACGCAGTCCTCCAATATGGAGATATCCTGTAGGGCTAGGAGCGAATCTCGTTACAACCATTGTATCCCTTTTTTTTAATAATGATTTTACTTCAATATTAGTTAAAAGCTGGTAAAATCTCTTATTAAGACTATAGCTGCAAAGGTTTGTAATGAAAAAACTGCTTGTCGTAACTCTTTTGGGTTCTTTCTTGCTAGCAAAGATGATCGATGGTATTGCAATTCTTGTCAACAATGAGCCTATTACGCTCTATGAAATCGAGTCAACTGCCCAAAAACTTGGCCTTACTCCAAGACAAGCTATCGATATTCTCATTAGAAAAAAACTAGAAGATGCCCAAATCAAAGAGTTAGGAATTGAAGTAAGTGATTTTGAAGTAGAAGATGCACTTGATAATTTTGCACGCAAGCAAGGTATGGATATTTTCTCTTTGCGTCAAGCAATTGAGTCAAAAGGTATCAATTGGGAAGAGTATAAAAAGCGCTTCAAAGAGCAACTCCTTCGCAAAAAACTCTACCAAAAAATATCCCAAATGCATGCAAAAAATATTAGTGAGAGCAAACTCAAAGAGTATTATAATACACATAAAGAGGAGTTTAGTGTAGCCAAAAAGGCACTTGTAAGAAAATATATATCACCATCCAAAGAGATTCTCGAGCGAATTCGGCAAAATCCACTCTATGAGCCTCAAAATCCGATACTGTTGAGTAAAGGAGAGGAGCTTATAGAGCTTGATAAAGTCAATCCTCAATTTGCAGCTATGATCAATTCACTCAATGAGGGTGAGTTTAGTCAAATTCTCCCGGTAGGAGATAAGTTTTTGCTTCTCTACGTCAAACAAAAAGAGGGGAAAGAGTATATACCTTTTGAAGAGGCAAGAAACTTTATATTAAACAAACTTGCTAATCAAAAAGGTACCAAAAGCGTTAAAGAGTATTTTGATAGACTCAAGGCTTCAGCAAATATAAAAATCTTAAGATTACCACAATAAAGGAGTTCTATGACTAAAGAGGATTTTTTCACACTTGTAAATCAGATTCAATCAAGCGACTACTATCGAGAGCCTTTGGCATTTGCAATTGCAAAAATAGATAGAGGTCAAAAAGACCCAGACAAAATTTTACAAGCTACATACGCTTTCATAAATTGGCAAGAGAATTTTGGCAGTGCAGCTATTTTTCAAAAAGCACTCGCAGAAGCTGGCCAGACTATTTCACAAGAGAGTGAAGCAGTTTATGAAGTTACAAGAGCATTTGTAGACAGCGCCATAGCTATGTGCAGTCCATGGCTTGAAGAGGCAGTAGGAGAAGCTCACAAAAATGTACAGATGATTAAATTTCTCTCCAAACTCGATGAGGAGGAGCTTGCAGATTTTAGAGTTGTTTTCCTCTTTGAAGATGCAGCACCAAAGAGTGTAGAGAGCGTCTATCTCAAGCTTTATGCCCTCTCTACTGGCAAGGCACCACTACGCAGCGTAAATCTTAATGGTGCTTTTGGTGTTCTTCCAAACGTAGCTTGGAGTGGTAATACTCCTATTGAGCTTGATTGGCTTCGAGAAAATGAGCTTGAACTCAAAATGACAGGGCAATATCCTGTTATCGATGTGGTTGATAAGTTTCCAAGATTTTTGCAGCACATTATCCCAGCAGATAACACGCGCATTTTGGATGCAAGCAAAGTACGCATGGGGGCACAACTTGCCGCAGGCACTACTGTTATGCCAGGAGCAAGTTACATCAACTTTAATGCTGGAACTCTTGGACCAGTCATGGTAGAGGGGCGCATTAGCTCGAGCGCTGTTGTCGGCAAAGGAAGCGATATCGGTGGAGGGGCTAGTATCCTTGGCGTTCTTAGTGGTACAAGTGGTAATCCTATAAGCATTGGGGAAAACTGCTTACTCGGAGCAAACTCTGTTACTGGTATTCCTCTTGGAGACGGCTGTATTGTCGATGCTGGTATAGCGGTATTAGAGGGAACCAAATTTTTCGTCACACAAGAAGATTTTGGCAAAATCAAAGAGGCAAACCCCGAGTGGCAAGCCTCATACAAAGAGATCTTCAAAGGGCGAGAACTTGCTGGGCTCAATGGACTTCACTTTAGGCAAGACAGCACCACAGGGCAGATGAAGGTATTTCGCTCAAACAAAGAGGTGAAGCTCAACGAAGAGCTCCACTAAGTCCCTTTATGGGGCCTTATCCCTTTACTTATCACTTATTACAGTTTCTTCTGAATCTGCTTCGCTTTATACGTAACGAGTAATATTTTCCATTATGCATAAAACTCACAGGTGTAAAATCGAGCTCATCAAGAGGGATGCTTAGAGTGTTACTACCTTGTAAATTCTCACTCTCTGGTAAAACACAGCGTCCCAAAAGTTTACAGCGTCGAGGAATACGTGGATGTATTAAGATCCTATTACCAATGTAAGCCATCCAAAAACATCCTCCAATTTTTTCACTTTTGAGGCATACTCTTTTGGCTTCCCCTCGCACAATATCTACAAATCTAGGATATATCCTATACGTTCTCTTTTTTCTTCCAATAAATCCGTATACTTCAAGCTCCAAGAGATTTGCAGGATATGTCTGGAGATTTTTGTAGAGGATCTGTAAGCGAAGTTTTTCTATTTCGAGCTCTTTTTGGCGATTTTTTGCTTCAATGAGTCTGCGTTTTTCTGCTAGTTGGCGCAGCAATGTACGCTGCTGCAGATACTTCTCACAAATAGCCTCTTGTTTAGTAGGAGAAAAAGTTTGAAATATCTCTTTATCTATCCCACACTCTTTTGTGCTGCATCCTCCCCCTATCAGTGATAGGAGAAGAAGCAAAAAGATAGAGAAAAATTTGTGTAAACTATTTGAGATACTTTTCATCTATATATTTTGTATCAAAATTATTTGAAAGAAAGTCTGGGTTTTCCATCATCTTTTTATGAAAATCGATCGTGGTCTTTATGCCACTTACTTCAAACTCTTCTAGAGCTCTTTTCATCTTTGCAATAGCTTTTGCCCTATCTTCACCCCACACTATAAGCTTTGCTATCATCGAATCATAATAAGGAGGTACAATATAACCACAATATACATGGGTATCCATACGCACATCTTTGCCACCTGGCTGAATCCAGCTTTTGATTTTTCCAGGGCTTGGGATAAACTTTACTGGATCTTCTGCATTTATACGGCACTCAATCGCATGCCCTTGTAGCTTCACTTCATCTTGACTAAAAAGCTTTTCGCCCTCTGCTATACGTATCATCCACTCAACAATATCTATTCCACTCACCATTTCACTCACAGGATGCTCAACTTGGAGTCTTGTATTCATCTCCATAAAGTAGAAGTTTTTGTCTGCATCTACCAAAAACTCAATTGTGCCAGCGTTTTCATACCCTATGGCTTTTGCAGCTTTTACAGCTGCTTCATGGAGCTTTGTTCTTGTAACTTCATCTAAAATCACAGCTGGAGACTCTTCCACCATCTTTTGGTGACGACGCTGCAACGAGCAGTCTCTCTCACCAATATGCACTACATTACCGTGGCTGTCACCTAGCAACTGCACCTCAATATGGCGAGGATTTTTTATAAATTTTTCCATATAAATAGTTCCATCGCCAAAAGCACTTATTGCTTCGCTCTCTGCTGCTAAAAATGCGTTTTCTATGTAACTCTCATCCTCTACAACACGCATTCCTTTTCCACCACCACCACTTGCAGCTTTTAAGATCACAGGATAGCCAATCTCTTTTGCAACTCTTTTGGCCTCTTCTACATTTTTTATGGCCCCTTCACTTCCTGGCACTACAGGTACACCTGCATTTTTCATCACCTCTTTTGCTTTGCTCTTATCACTCATAAGCTGCATTACTTCAAGTGAAGGGCCAATGAATTTTATACCGTGGAGATTGCAGATCTCTACAAACTGCTGATTTTCACTCAAAAAACCGTATCCTGGAAAGATTGCATCAGCCTCTGCAATTTCAGCAGCACTAATTATTGCTGGGATATTGAGATAGCTCTCACTCCCCTTTTCTCCACCAATGCAAATAGCTGCATCCGCAAGCTGTAAGTAGTGTGCATCTTTATCTGCAGTTGAGTAGACAGCTATCGCTTTTTTACCCATCTCTTTGATAGTACGAATCGCACGCAGGGCAATCTCGCCTCTGTTGGCTATGAGGATTCTCTCAAGTTTTGCCATTTAGAGCCTTTCTACCAAAAACAGGGGCATATCATACTCAACAGGCTGCCCATCTTCTACTAAGATTTCTAAAATTTTACAATCAAACTCAGCCTCTATCTCATTGAATATCTTCATCGCTTCAATAATACCTATTGTCTGTCCTTTCGTTACCGTATCACCAACTTTGACAAAAGGGGGACTATCAGGACTTGGAGCACGATAGAAAGTTCCTACCATAGGAGAGGTAATATATTCACCCTTTTTCTTGGCAGCTTCAAGATCTGCACTCTTCTCTTCTGTAGTTGTAGGTATTGGCTGCTGCGAAGGTGCTGGCTGCGATGCAGGAGCTGGAGCACTCTGCATTGAAGCTCCTTCAAATCCTTTTTGCAAAGATATTTCAAAATCTGCTTTTTTAAGTTTAAATCTACTTAAACCACTTTTATCAAAAATCTTTATAAGCTCTTTTATCTCTTTAAAATCCATCTGGAGTAACCTTTTTTTGGGATTGTAATTATTTGCTATAATATCATAAATTTCGTAAATATTTTTTTATTTTCATAAAGGTTTTGCATGGGCTTAAAAGCTGATTGCTGGATAAGAGAAAAAGCTATAAAAGAGAAAATGATTGAACCTTTTTGTGAAGAGCAAGTAGGCAAAGGGGTAGTAAGTTACGGGCTAAGCAGCTATGGATACGATATTCGTGTGAGCGATGAGTTTAAAATTTTTACCAATGTCAATGCAGAAGTAGTAGATCCTAAGCAGTTTGATGAGCGCAATGTGGTCGATTTCAAAGGAGATGTATGCATTGTACCACCAAACTCCTTTGCTCTTGCACGCACTGTAGAGTATTTTCGCATACCCCGCAATGTACTTGCCATCTGTCTGGGTAAAAGTACTTACGCACGATGTGGTATTATTGTCAATGTCACCCCTTTTGAGCCAGAGTTTGAAGGGCATATAACAATAGAGATCTCTAATACTACACCTCTTCCAGCAAAGATCTATGCTAATGAAGGGATTGCGCAGGTACTCTTTTTTGAAGGAGATGAAGATTGTATGGTAAGCTATAAAGACAAAAAGGGTAAATATCAAAAACAAAGAGGTATCACTCTTCCAAAAATTCTCTAATTAAAACTTTCTCTCCATCCAGTCCAAAAGAGCGTAAACTAGCCAATAATGGCGTGTAAATCTGTTTCTTTTTGCATTTTCGATGAGAAACTCCAACTGTTCTTGCTTAAACAGATGAAATCTCTTATTAGCCTCTCTTAATTTTTGATCGCTCCCACTACTTTGGAGCCACTCTAGCGCTGGATAGGAAAATCCTCTCTTTTTTCTCTCAATTATTGATTGAGGAATATACTTTGATGCAATCTTTTTGAGAAGATATTTTGGTGCTTTGGAGCGCTGAGGATCAGCAAATGCGCTATAGAGTACACTGCTATCTAAAAGTGGTGTTCTTGCTTCAATAGTATATGCCATAGAGGTGGTATCAAGTTTTGCAAGATACAAAGACTGCAAACGCACCTTAATATCAATATAAGTAAAAAAAGCTGCCCCATCTTTCCATCCGCTTCTTTCCCACTCCTCTAGATAGGGTTGGAGAACCTGCAAAGACTCATTATCTTTTACATTTTGACGCAGGAAAAGATTTTTTTGCAAATCGGTAAAGACTTCACAGCTTGATCGAAAAATTACCTCATCACTAAATACTCGCTTATACCACTCCCACTCCTTATTGGGGCTAAAATTGGATCGAAAGTAGTTTTTGAGCCAGTTTTTATATTTGAGATCTCTGGCTTTGTAGAGATCGAAAAACTCAAAATATTGCCTATAGCCCAAAAAGATCTCATCACCCCCTTCCCCACTAAGCACCACTTTTGCGCCATCCTTTTTGATACGCTCCATCAAATAAAAAAGTGGCAATGAAGCACTATCACCAATAGGCTCATCAAAAAAAATGCTCGCTCTCTCAAGTGTTGCAAAAAAATCATCTTTTGTAAATATTATCTCATGATGATCACTGCCGATATATTGTGCTACTTCCTGTGCGTAGGGCAGCTCACTATATCTTCCCTCTTCATAGCCGATACTATACGTCGCTAATGAGCCTTGCAGCCTCTTGGCTATTGCACTGACAAATGAGCTATCAACGCCACCACTCAAAAGTGCAACAGCAGGAAAATCTCCTTGCAAACGCTTCTTCACTGCTGCAACTAATAGCCTCTTGAGATCCCCAGATCTTTTTTGTAGTAGCGTCGTAAATCTCTTACACGCATAATAAAGCCTCTTTATATCAAGTTCTAAAATCTCCCCACCATCTAACTTATAAATTCCCTCATAGAAGGTCTCTCTCCCAACAACTGCTCCAAAAGAGAGATAACTGCTCAGTGCCCTTGCATTAATCTTTTGCTCATTTGTATAAGCAAGAATAGCTTTGATTTCGGAAGCAAAAATGAAACTATCTTGCCAAAAAGCATAATAAAGAGGTTTTTTCCCAAAAAGATCCCGAGCAAGATAGAGTTTTTCTTTATCAAGAAGTGCTAACGCAAACATACCATCAAGCTTTGAAAAATCGGGGGCAACTTCTAAAATCGCTGCTGCTTCACTTGTATGGAAATCTTCATAGTTGTAAATCTCTCCATTAAAAAGAAGTACTTTGCTATTTTGCACAAATGGCTGTTTTGCATCTTTATTGAGGATATAGAGCCTGTGATGAGCTAAGAAAACGCCCTCTCTTTCATACACTCCACTCTCATCTTCGCCCCTGTGAGAGAGTAAAGAAAAAGCGTTGAGTGCTTTTTCTCTATCTATTTTTCCAATAACACCAAAAATTGCACACATTAGCGTTTAGGGAAAAACTTCGTAATAGAGTAATCTTCTCTTTTGATTTTGTCTGTTTGATTATAGGTATACTCTTCGAGATAATCATTGAGAATTGTAGCCATGATTTTGAGGCGATCTTCAATAGCAATATCTGGAAACTCCTCTTCTAAAAAACTGTAGAGATCGCAGCCTCGCTCTTTACATTTTTGATGCAATGCATTAATCTTTGCTAGATCCATCGCTTTTTCCTCAACCAAAGATAGAGACCTAGAGCAATAATAATATTGAGTATCCACACAGCAAAATAGCCATACTTCCACTCCAACTCTGGCATATACTTAAAATTCATACCATAATTGCCTACAATGAAACTAAGAGGTAAAAATATAAGAGTAATACCTGTAAGACGCTGCATCGTCTGATTCATCCGATTAGACATATATCCCATAATGAGATTTTGCAAATATCCTGTACGCTCTAAATATGCTTTTGACTCATTAATCAAAAACGAGAGGTGCTCTTTGAGGTCAATAAATTCAAATTTGAGTTTTTTACGTACTGTTGAGGGGTAGTGATTATAGAGTTTATTTATCACATCATTTTCTTGCACACTCACTTTTGAAATTCTATTGAGTGAGCGCCTAGCAAAGTAGAGACTCTTTTGGGTCTCCTCTTCATCAAACTCCTCAGCAAAAATCGTATCTTCGATAATTTCTAATTTGTCATCCACAAGATCCACCATACCCATCGTTGCATCTATTAAAATATCTATAAGCGTATACGTTACATAAGGAATAGAGTCTCCTTTTTTATAGCGTCTACGAAAACGTGCAACAATACGCTGTATAACATCTTTTTCTTCACAGAGGAAAAAGAGTTTCTTTTCAGTAATTATCATGATGATATTTGTATCAATAAAGTATAAAGGGTGCTCGCTGCTGCGTTTGAAATATTTAAAAACCAGCAATTTAAAACTTTCACTCTCTTCATATACAATACTTTGCTCTTCGTTTTGAATATCTTCTATAAAACTTTCATGAAAGCCATGCTTTAAAAGCCAAGCTATAATCTCCTCTTTATATGGAGAGCTAAAAATAATCTCTTTAACATCTTCGTGAATCTCTATCTCTTCACTTTTTTGAATCTCATCACTTACAATATACATTATATACTCCTAAAAACTGCACCCTCTATAACGATATTTCTCCAGTACCTCCATTAAAGGTTTTGCTATATTTGTACGCAAAGGTAAAGTAAGCAATGCTTTATAAATCTCTTCACTTACTGCAAGTGGCTCGCTTTTGAAAAGAGTAAGGCGATAGAGAGGTTTAAAGCGCACCTTTACTTCTACTCCTCTTTCTTGCAACTCCTGATAAATATCCTCTTTGGGACAATATAAAGAGGGTTTGAGAAGAATAGGAAACTCCTCTTTGAGTGTTTTACTACCCATTGGCACCATATCAAAGTAGGGATTACCAGCAAAACTTTTGTGAAGGTACGCTAGCGTTTCATTAGACTTTTGGATCTTCCCTTCAAGCTCTTCTATCTTGCATGGCTGAGCATGCTCTTTGATACCAAGAGCAATAACATCATAATTCCATAGTCTCCCTCTTTTAATGCCCCCTTCTAAAAAAAGCTTACATTTTACATAAAGCTCTTCGTCAAAAAATTCTGCCACAACACAAGGACCATTTTTTTTCACAAAAACTTTCGCACTCCCTATATTTTCTCCATGGTTTTGAAACACAACGAGAGCTTGCGGCGTAAAACTCTCATAGAAATTATGTACGATATCTGCATCACTACTAAAATCGAGTTTTCCATCAGTATAGATAATATCTATTCCCAACATTTTTGCTACATTTGCAAAAAAAGTAGGAGAAATAGGATTGAGACGCACCTCTTTACGCCCCAAAGCGTGTAAAATAGCCATATATAAAATCTGAATATTGGAAACATACAATTGCATATCACAAACTCCATGAATTAAAAAGGGGGAAACTTTTATGTTAGAATAGCACAAAAAACTCTATAGGTGAAGAATGGGTAAGAATCTAATAATCGTTGAATCTCCGGCAAAAGCGAGAACTATTAAAAATTTTCTTGGTAAAGAGTATGAGGTAATCGCTTCGAAAGGACATATTAGGGATCTTCCAAAAAGTAGTTTCGGAATAAAGATTGAAGAGGATAAGTTTATTCCCCAATACCGTGTAGATAAAGATCATAGCGAGATTACGAAAAAACTCAAAGAGCTTGCAAAAAAAGCGCAAACTGTCTACATAGCAACAGATGAAGATAGAGAGGGTGAAGCGATCGGATACCACATTGCGCACGCTATTGGGAAAAATCCTGAAGAGCTTCCCCGCATAGTCTTTCACGAGATAACAAAAAACGCCATTAAAAAAGCGCTTGAAAATCCTCGCACAATCGATATGAACCGCGTCAATGCCCAACAAGCAAGACGCCTTCTTGATAGAATCGTGGGATATAAGCTCAGCCCCCTTCTTGCTTCCAAAATTCAGCGAGGTCTTAGTGCCGGGAGGGTACAAAGTGCTGCACTCAAACTGGTAGTCGATCGCGAGCGAGAAATTAAAGCTTTTCAACCGCAAGAGTATTGGAGTATAGAGGCTGTTTTTAACAAGACAATACCAGCAACTATATATGAATATCTGGGGAAAAAACTAGATAAACTCGATATCAAAACAAAAGAGCAAGCCCAAGAAATTGTCCAAAAGGCTCAAAACGAAGAGTTTGTCATTGCAAAGATTGAGAAGAAAAAGCGCATAACAAAATCTCCAGCACCTTTTATGACATCAACACTCCAGCAAGCTGCCTCAAGCCAACTAGGATTTAGTCCAAAAAAGACGATGATGATCGCACAAAAACTCTATGAAGGCGTCCAAACTCCTCATGGAGTAACGGGAGTAATTACGTATATGCGTACCGATAGTCTCAATATCGCCAAAGAGGCGCAAGAGGCTGCACGCGAGCTTATCGCACAAAAGTTTGGCCAAGAGTATCTTCCAAAAACCCCTAAAGTCTATGCAAGCAAAGCAAAAGGTGCCCAAGAGGCTCATGAAGCAATACGTCCTACAATGCTTGATTTTACCCCACAAGTTGCAAAGGAGTACCTCAGTGCTGATGAGCTCAAACTCTATACACTCATCTATAACCGTTTCTTGGCTTCACAGATGGAAGATGCAATTTTTGAGACCCAAACCCTCTACTTCAAAAGCCCTAGCACCACATTTAAAGCCTCTGGCAGAAGACTGCTTTTCGATGGATTTTATAAGGTACTTGGCAACCAAGATAAAGATAAAATCCTTCCTGAACTCAAAGAGAATGAAAAAGTAGAACTCACAAAAATTGAGGCACAGCAACACTTCACCGAGCCTCCTAGCCGCTACTCTGAAGCTAGCCTCATTAAAACATTAGAGCAGCTAGGCATTGGCAGACCATCAACCTACGCACCAACAATAGCTCTCTTGCAAGCAAGAGACTATGTGCAGCTGCAAAAAAAGCAGCTCGTACCCACAGATACCGCATTTACCGTTATTGAGGTATTAGAAAAGCACTTTCCTGAAATTGTCGATAGCTCATTTACAGCCAAAATGGAAGAGGAGCTCGATGAGATAGCCAATGCAAAAAAAGATTGGCAAAAGGTACTCAAAGAGTTTTATGATCCTTTTATCAGTCTCATAGAAAAGGGCAAAAAAGAGATAAAAAGCCAAAAAATCGCAGAGCCTATTGGCAGAAGCTGCCCAGAGTGCGGCGCAGAGCTTGTCAAAAGAAAAGGCAGGTATGGTGAGTTTATTGCCTGTAGTGCCTTTCCAAAGTGCAAATATACTGAGCAGATTGAAACACAAAAAACCCAAGAGCAAGTAAGTGATGAAAAGTGTGAAAAATGCGGCAGCCCTATGGTTGTTAAGCGAGGGCCAAGGGGAGAGTTTCTTGCTTGTAGCGCTTATCCAGAGTGTAAAAACACAAAACCTCTTGCTAAAAGTGAGCCCAAAAAGCTCGATGTAAAGTGCCCTGAGTGCGGCGGAGATATCTTAGAGCGGTTTAGTAAAAGAGGAAAATTTTATGGATGCTCCAACTATCCAAAATGCACCTTTATTTCTAAATTTGAGCCTGTAGATAAAAAGTGTAGTGAGTGTGGCTACATGATGGCGCAAAGAACCTATAGAAATAAAGATATTTACGAATGCATTAAGTGTAAACACAAAGAGCCAAGAGAGTAGTCCATGCAAATAGGTGTCATATCTGATACACACAACCATCTTGCCAATACAGAAGAGATAGTCACAAAACTTTTACAACACGATATAGCCTACCTCATCCATGCAGGAGACATTGGACAAAAGGTTTTAGACTATCTTGCTACCCTACCTATAAAAACCATTGCTGTGTATGGAAACACAGATACAGGACTGCACAATAGTTCTTCTCAAGTCATTTTGCAAAAGCCTCCCTACTACTTTCGTATTGGTGATACAAACTTCAAACTCATGCATCAGCCCTACTATCTCTCGCCCGATAGCGATATTGTTATTTTTGGTCATCTTCACACGTTTAGCTGTGAAAAAAAAGAGGCTCTCTACCTCAATCCTGGAGAGGTATGTGCAAGGAAAAAGCCCCGCATTGAAGGAACTTTATTAGAGATACCCACAAAAGAGGTTTGCTATATATACAAAGATGTAGATACAAACAGATGGCAAGAAATGAGGAGCTGTATATGAAGGTCTATCTCTGCGCTATTAGCAATATCAGCAGCGGAGTATGCGCTGAAGATTGCAAGTTTTGCACCCAAAGTACCAAATATCACGCAGATATTCCACGTTATAAATATAAACCGATTGAGACAATTGTGCAAGAGGCAAAAAAAGCAAAAGCAGCTAAAGCAATTGGATTTTGTTTAGTAACAGCTGGGCGCGGAATTGATGATAAAATTCTCGATTTTGTCACCAAAGCAGCATATGCAGTAAAAAAAGAGGTCCCAGATATTTCACTTATTGGCTGCAATGGTACTGCAACGCTAGAACAGTTAAAAGAGCTCAAACATGCTGGAATCGATAACTACAACCACAATTTGGAAAGCGCAAAAAGCTTCTATCCGCAAATCTGCTCAACTCATTCATGGGAAGAGCGCTACCAAACATGTCTCAATGCAAAAGAAGCAGGACTAAATCTGTGCACTGGAGGGATTTTTGGTCTTGGAGAGAGTAAAGCACAGCAAGATGAGCTCATAGAGCAAATCGCCTCACTTGAGCCGATGAGTGTACCGCTTAATTTTTTTCATCCAAATCCAGCTTTACCTCTCGAACAAAAAACTGTAGATCCGAGCACCGCACTTGCTCTTATTCGTCAAACACGAAAAAAACTCCCCAAAGCATTGATTATGGTTGCAGGTGGTAGAGAGCTTGTTTTTGGCAAAAGATGGCCAGCAATTTTAGAAGCTGGGGCAAACGCCATTGTTATAGGAGACTATCTCACTACCAAAGGCGAAAAACCAGATAGAGATCTTCTAACACTTCAAAATCTTGGATATGAAATAGCAACAAGTTGCCATGAATGAAATAGCGATTATTACCACTATCTCTTTAATAATCTTTTCATCGCCATTTTTGGCAAAATTTACTAAACTTCCCACATCTGTCATAGAGATCGCCCTCGGTACCCTCTTTGGTACTTGGGGATTTTTGCACCATGTACCTCTCTTTGAGCTGGTAGCAGAATTTGGATTTTTATATCTTATGTTTTTAGCAGGTCTTGAAGTTGATCTCAAAAAAATCCTTGCCATTGATAAAAAGACACTCAAAAAAGGCTTTTTATACATTGGAGCTTTATATCTCCTCTCATTCTTATTGGTAAAAAATCTTGGATTTGAAAATATATTTATCGCTATTTTTCCTCTCATATCCGTAGGATTGATAGCGGCTCTGCGCAAAGAGTATGGTAAAAACTATACTTGGCTCAATCTCTCAATTGCAATTGGAAGTCTTGGAGAAGTTGTCTCCATTGCAATTCTCACAATAATTAGCACAGGTCTTGAGTTTGGTTTTGGTACAGAGTTTTACAAAAAGATCTTTATTTTATCACTTTTTCTTCTTTTGGTGCTTGGAGCTTTTAAGCTTTTACAGGTTCTTTTTTGGTGGTATCCAGAAATCAAAACTACCCTTATGCCAAAGATTGATAATGAAGAGCAAGATATTCGTCTCTCAATGGCACTCTTTTTTCTCTTTATCTCTCTCATGCTCTACTTGCATCTTGAGGTAGCCTTTGGTGCTTTCATTGCCGGTATTTTTATTGCAACATTTTTTGAACACAAAAGAAGCCTGCCCCATAAGCTCTCCTCTTTTGGGTTTGGATTTTTAGTACCTATATTTTTCATCTATACAGGAAGCAGCTTTAAGATTGCATCGCTCCTTGTAAGTGATATATCTTATAGCGCCTTACTCATTGCTGCAATTATGATCTGTATACGCATTATCGCAGCATTTGTTTTTTATGATATTATGAAACTCAAAGAGCAAATTCTCTTTGCACTTTCTCACTCCATGCCTCTAACACTCCTTGTAGCAATTGCCACAATCGCTTTGCATACGAAATTTATTGATGAGAGTGAATATATGGCTTTTATCCTTGCAAGTATCATTGAAGTACTTTTTACAATGATAACAATACGATTGATAATACGTTTTAGTGGCAATATATCCAGATAGTGTCAGTTTCTTTTTTTATGCGATTACGGCACTCTCCACCCAGACTAATTGCTATACGATAGAAGTTTTTATGAGCACCAATTGCAATATCTTTAAAAAGTGGAGTTTTTAGTTGCTGCTTTTTGCTTTGAAATTTCCTCTTTGCTGCAAAATCGATAACAATCTTTGGAGGAGAATCGAGTAAAAACTCTTTTTTTAATCTATCTTGCGTACGGATCCTTATTTTATCTTTATAAAAAGCAATAGTAGCAAATCCGAGTTGTAACGTAGTAAAAGGAGTCTCTAAAGATGGTCTATTTTGTTGTGAAGATTGACTTACAGCTGCATGCGAAGAGGTCTGTAAAGTATGTGAAGAAATCGAAGAGGTATTATTATCTTTTATAACAGATGATGCATTTGCGCTGATACTGTGCGCTGAAGTAGACAAATTCTCCTCATCTGCCTGTGAGGAGATACTCTGCTTTATGTGGGCAGAGCTATGTTGTAAATTTGGCACCTCTCCTGGAAAATAGAAAGGATTAATACGTGCCAATAAAAAAGTTACAGTGGCAATGTGAAAAAAAATTATTCTCATTCTTTGGGCTCCAGCTCTTTTAATTCAAAATACTCTTTTTGCAATCTTGCATTCTCTTTTTTGAGAAAATTAATACTTCTTTTGAGGTTTTTTTCTACTACATTGAGCTGATAGAGAACTTCTACCGAATTGGTACCAAAAAGTAACGCCCCAATATAGATAGCCATAAGTATAACAACTAAAGCCATCATACTATAGCGGAAAGCTTCAGCTAGCCAACTCCTTTTTTTTAAGGAGTCAGCAAGCTCTTGTGGCCTCTTATCCATTAACGTCTAAAAAGCTCTTTACCTATATATTCAGGATACAAAAGATCTCGCTCAATCTCTAAGAGACGATTATATTTTGCTGTCCTCTCACCTCGCGCAGGCGCTCCTGTTTTGATTTGTGCAGTATTGAGTGCTACTGCAAAATCAGCTATAAAAGCATCTTCACTCTCTCCACTTCTATGGCTCATAACACAATTATATCCATTTCTTTGTGCTAAACGCACAGTTTCCATAGTCTCACTCACACTTCCTATCTGGTTTGGCTTGATAAGGATTGCGTTTGCTACTCCTTTTTCTATACCTTCTGCTAAAATCTCTTTATTTGTTACAAAGAGATCATCACCCACTAGTTGAATCTTATCTCCAAGTTTTTCAGTAAGGATCTTCCATCCTTCCCAATCATCTTCAGCCATACCATCTTCAAGAGAGACAATAGGATACTTTGCAACTAAGTTGGCATAAAAATCAGCTAGCTCTTCAGCGCTTAATACTTTTCCATCACCTTTGAGCTCATATTTTCCATCTTTATAAAACTCGCTACTTGCTGCATCAAGTGCAATACTTACCTCATCGCCTGGCTTATACCCAGCTTTTTCAATAGCTTTTAAAATATATTCAATAGGCTCTTCATTGTTTTTAAAGTTTGGTGCAAACCCACCCTCATCTCCAAGAGCTGTTGGATGACCATCTTCAGCCAACAGTTTTTTGAGCGTGTGATAGATTTCACTACTAGCACGAAGAGCCTCTTTGAAACTATCAAATCCTGTCGGCATGATCATATACTCTTGCAAGTCCACATCATTATCAGCATGCGCACCACCATTGATGATGTTGAGCATCGGTGTTGGTACAATTACTCCATTAGATCCTCCAAGGTAGCGATAGAGTGGTAAATGCAAACTCTTTGCAGCAGCTCTTGCCACAGCCATAGAGACTCCAAGTACCGCATTTGCACCCAGCTTTGAGTAGTTCTGAGTCCCGTCAAGCTCTTTCATAATTGCATCAATCTCTGCTTGATTATATGGACTTAAACCCACAAGCTCATCTGCAATAGCAACTTCTACATTTTCGCATGCTTTCAAAACGCCTTTGCCACCAAATCTCTCATCACCATCTCTTAGTTCCAAAGCTTCTCGCTTACCAGTACTTGCACCACTTGGAACTATTGCACTAGCAACTGTGCCATCACTTAAAATTACAGTCGCTTTGACAGTAGGATTACCACGGCTATCCAAAACTTCTTGGGCTACAATATTGTCAATATATACCATCTTTTCTCCTTCTTAATCTTCTACCATTTCATTTTCAGGAACTATCATTACACTATCATTCATACCAAGAGCTTGGCGGATCTCATCTTCAATTTGGGCAGCAACGTCAGGATGCTCTTTGAGATACGCTTTTGCATTCTCTCTACCCTGCCCCAACTTAATATCTTTATAACTAAACCAACTACCACTTTTATCGATAACATCCAGCTTCACACCATAATCGATAAGCTCACCCTCTTTACTAATTCCTTCACCAAACATAATATCAAATTCTGCTTGACGAAATGGAGGAGCCACTTTATTTTTCACTACTTTTGCACGTACCCGGTTTCCGATATTACTATCGCCTTGCTTGAGTGTGGCAATGCGTCGTACATCTATACGTACAGATGCATAGAATTTAAGTGCATTTCCTCCTGTTGTTGTCTCTGGTGTGCCATATCCCATAGCCCCAATCTTCATACGGATCTGGTTGATAAAAATAACTGTAGTATTCATCTTATGCAGCACACCTGTGAGTTTACGCAGGGCTTGACTCATAAGCCTTGCTTGTAATCCAACATGTGCATCACCCATTTCACCTTCGATCTCTGCTTTTGGAGTAAGAGCAGCGACTGAGTCTATTACTATAACATCAACTGCCCCACTCCTTGCGATGGTCTCTACAATATCAAGAGCCTGCTCACCAAAATCTGGCTGGGAGACGAGGAGATTTTCTACATCTACACCCAAATTTTTTGCATAAAATACATCGAGTGCATGCTCAGCATCAATAAATGCAGCAATACCTCCTTGCTTTTGCGCTTCAGCAATTATTTGGAGAGCTAGTGTGGTTTTTCCTGAACTCTCTGGTCCATATATCTCAATAATTCGCCCTTTTGGCACACCACCAATGCCAAGAGCCATATCCAAACCAAGAGAACCTGTTGAAATAGAAGCAATTGGTTCAATCTCTTTTTCGCCAAGTTTGACCAAAGCCCCTTTCCCAAAAGCTTTGTCAATCTGCTTTATGGCAAGTTCAAGTGCTTTTTCTTTATTTGGATCCATAAATACCCTCTCATAAATTTTTTAATATTTTAGCTTTTTTTAAGTGAAATATCCATAAAACATTAAATGAATACAGTTTACACCTTGAACTCTGCTATAAAATCTTATCCTTTTTCAAATTTCCAGCACTTTTGATTCTCCATCCTATTTTTACAATTTTTTGATATTACAAAAAATTATGTTATTATTAGAAGCATACAGGATAAAGGTGCCATTTCCACAAAGGAGTCATAATGAATGTAATACATCCTCCATTCGTCCATTTTGTCGTAGCTCTTCCATTAGCTGCACTCTTTTCACAACTTACGTATCTTGGCACAAAAGATATAACATACGCAAAAGCATCTACAAGAATCTTGGCACTCTCGCTTCTTATCTCATTCTTTGCTGTTTATGGGGGATTACATGATGCTAATACTATATTAAATAATAACTATATTTTAGAATATGGTAAAGCTGTGATTGCCAAACATAAAATTTTAGGATTTTTAACACTATTAATCTTATTTATCACTACATTAATAAAATGGATTGCAACGATGAAAAAATCGTTTACATTAGAAAAGCTATCACTCCTTTTCATCATCTTTACTATTTTAACAGTCTTATATGAAGGCAATATGGGTGGCTCAATTGTTTATAAATACTCAGGGGGTATTGACAATCACATTATAAAAGAGAGATGCGAAAAACTAAAGTAATATATTCCATCCAAAAAAATAGTTTTTCGCCAATTTGTACTCTATTTCACCCTACTTGCCAATTTATGCCCTAAAGTATTAAACGGTTTTTCAACCAAATGATACATTATCCAACCTACAACTATTGTAAGAGACAGATTCACTACAACATACAGGCCTAAATGGAGATTCTTAAAATCTTGAAAATGGTGAATAATAAGTAAATACATACCATGTAAAACAATTGCATGAAAAAGATACATACTGTAGCTAATCTTTCCTACCTTTCTTATAAATCGAATGAAATGATGAATTATTACTGGAAATTTCACTTGAATATTTTGATGATAAAAAAAGAAAATAATTAAAAAGAAAACTTCTGCACCAATAAACGAAAGCATGAGTGGAATAAATTGCATTTTATGCGTCATATAATATTTTATCACTGCAGCAATTTGGATAGTGAACAAAATAATTGTTGCAATATAAAAAACTCGCTGATACTCATTGCTATTATCATGAAAACGTCGCACTATAATCGCCCAAAACATTATCGCAAGAAAATGTGGCAACTCTTCCAATCCAACATGAGAGCTATGAAAATGTAATAGTCGTGAAAGAGTAAAAATAGCCACACATAGTAAAAAAATGGAAAATAAAACTTTTTTATTATTTAAATATCCTAGATAATACAAAACTGCTAATAAAAGATAAAATATCCACTGCACCTCCAAAGTCCAATAGAGCCATTGAATCAAAGGAGCATTAAAAAACTGGGGCACCATAGTTAAATTGATAAGTAAATCTTTTACTGAAAAGTGACAACCCCAGATTTTCATAACTGGATATGCTATAAAGACAGAGAGAAAAAAAGCGGGATAGAGCCTGAAAAATCGTTTAATTAAGTACTTTTTTACAGCAATATGCCTTTCATCTCTTAAAGTACCAATAAGTAGAAAACCACTTATGATAAAAAAGAGAATAACACCAAATCTACCAAAATCAAATACTTTAAATAACTGATAAAACTCTAACCCATCAGATGCAATTCTTTTATAATTTTCTGCTATATGCAGCCATGAAACAAATATAACAGCACATCCTCTGAAAAAAATCAATAAAATAAAATCTCTCCATATATTCTTGTACTTTCTTTCAATTTAGGATCTGCAATTATAACAACTATAAGATATAATTTCTTTCATAAAATCGCATATAAAGGCTTATAATGTCAACCTATTCAGTCGCCCACTCTCCCGATGCAGATGATATTTTTATGTTTTACGCTATCAAATTTGGCTGGGTGAGTGCAAAAGATCTTCACTTTACCAATACTGCTCTTGATATTGAAACTCTCAATGAAAAAGCCTTAGAAAATTTTTACGATATTACAGCTATTAGCTTTGCACTCTATCCAAAAATTCGCAATGAGTATGCACTTTTGCGTACAGCTGTGAGCTTTGGTGAAGGGTATGGTCCAAAACTCATAAAAAAAAGAGGGAAAAAGCTCAAACCAAACTTTAAAGCTGCTCTGAGTGGGCGCTACACGACAAACGCCCTCCTCTTTCGCATCGCCTATCCTCATGCAAGACCAGTCTATATGAATTTTTTAGATATTGAAAAGGCAGTACTTGAAGGCACAGTAGATGCGGGCGTACTTATCCATGAATCGATTCTCGATTTTGATGAAAATTTAGAAGTAGAACGAGAACTGTGGGATATCTGGGTGGATCTTGCTGGCAGTGATCTCCCACTCCCTCTTGGCGGAATGGCTTTGCGCAGATCGATTCCACTTAATAAAGCGATCGAAGCAGAAGAGATGCTCACAAAAACAGTAGCAGTTGCACACAACCATAAAACACTCCTTTCAAAGATGCTCTTAGAGCGTAATCTTGTACGCATAGAGGATGAGCAATTGCAAAGATATCTTGATCTCTATGCAAATGAACACTCCATTACTATGAATGAATTACAATACGAAGCTCTCAACAGACTCTTTGCAATTGGCTTTGAGTATGATTTTTATGACTGTCCTATAAGAGCAAAAGATTTTCTCATTCCCCATGAATATAAGTGTTTACGGGAGATGTAGTGAAGAGAGTAATAGATTTTAGTCGCTACAGCTCTATCAAAATAGGTCCAAAAATCGAAGTAGAAGTAATAGAGAGCATTGAAGCTACAAATGAAGCATTTTTTCTCATCGGTGGAGCCAACAATCTGCTGGTAAGTCCTTCACCACCTCCCCTAGCAATTTTGGGCAAAAACTTTGATTTTATCCGCATAGAAGGGGATGAACTTATCATCGGTGCAAAAACTGCAACAGGCAAAGTGGTCTCATTTTGTAAAAAACATGATATTGCAGGGTTTGAGTTTTTGAACAAACTCCCTGGAACCATCGGTGGGGCAGTGAAAATGAATGCAGGTGTCAAAGAGTATGAGATCAAAGATCGCCTCCTTTGGATTCGCACTCATCAAGGCAAAATTCCAGCTCACAAAGTTGGCTTAGAGTATCGCAAAAGCGCTATCAAAAATATTATCTATGAAGCTGGCTTTAAAATTGTGCCTGGATTCAGCGAAGAGCTACGCCAAAAACTCCTGCAACTTCGTTCCAATCAGCCAAAAGAACCAAGTGCTGGGAGTGTATTTAAAAATCCTCCGGGAGATTATGCAGGAAGACTCATAGAGGCTGTAGGTCTCAAAGGAAAAAGAGTAGGCAATATGGCTTTTAGCCATATCCATGCAAACTTTTTGGTTAATCTTGGCGGAGGCACTTTTGAAGAAGCAATGACACTTATCAATGAAGCAAAAGCGCAAGTTTTTGCCAAATATGGAATCCCTTTAGAAGAAGAGATTATTGTTGTATAAGGATCTCTTCAAGAGGTTTTGGCTTATCGATAAAGAAACCTTGCAGATAGTTAATAGGAGTCTGTAATACCTTTTGATAGATCTCTTCGCTCCCTACACCTTCTGCAGTAGTCTCAATATGTAACAAAGAGGCAAACTCTGCAATTGATTTGAGAATCAAAAAAGACTCTTCACTCTTCCCAATATGGCGAACAATACTCATATCTATTTTGAGTAAATCAAGATCAAAATCTTTAATAATCGCGAAATTGGAATAGCCTTTTCCAAAATCATCTAAAGCCACACCTATACCAAGGGACCGCATAGTACTAATAAAAGCTTTAACTTCACTGCTATATTGATATATATCTTCTGTTTCTAAAATTTCAAATTGTAGCATATGCGAAGCTATTTGATATTTTTGCAAAAGTTTTTGAATATTTGCCATAAAATCTTTTTCCAAAATATCAAAAATATCTATGTTTATCGAAACTCTCTGTTGAAGTTTTTTAGCAGCTGCAATCGCTTTTTCTATCATTACAGTACTAAGTTTTTTATAAAGCCCCTTTTTCTTTGCAATATCCAAAAATTTTACAGGCGGGTACACTTTTTCATCTATAACAATGCGCATGAGAACTTCATAATAGTGAACTGTACCATTTTTTTTATCAATAACTTTTTGAAAATATGGCTCAATACCATCCTCATCCAATGCCCGTGTTAAAAGATATGTATACTCTATCTCTTCTTGTAGCATTGGTTTTATATCGTCTTTATAGTAACAAAGAGCTTTTTGACACTGCTTAAAAGCAATATTGGCTAATTCCAACATTTCATCGTGATATTCTCGAGAAACAAATACCCCAAATTTAAGCTGTGGTTCAATATACTCTTTTGTTTCATCGTTATATATTAAAAATGCTTTAGTTTCTATACCCCACAATATATCTATAAAATTTTGCAGTTCTTTTTCTTCACAAATTATTGCAAATCTATCTCCATAGATCCTATATATATGCTCATGCCCAAAACCTTGACGGAATCTCTCTGCAAGCTCTTGTAAAACTCTATCACCAATAGCATCATTATATAGCTGATTAATAACTTTGAAATTTTTAATGTTGATGAAGATAAATGATCTCTTTTTGTGCATTGGAAGATCTGTAAGAAACTTGCTCCGTGTATAAAGGCCTGTAAGTCTATCAACCTCATAAGATACTCTTGCTTCATAAAGAGCATTTATCCACAAAAGACGCGAATTCATAAGCTTTTTAATAAATGGATCAATACTTCCTCTCTTTTTTAATAATATAATAGTATAAAATCCTTTATTCGTAGCAAAAAGTGCTCCTTCTCCTATAGGCAAAGAGACAATAGCTGCTTTTTTTAGCTTTTTAAGAGTCGTTTCAATAGTAAATGTATCAATCCCATTATTAAATAGCACCTTACCGTTTTCAATTAAAACAAATTGAATATCCTCTTTATGCAAAAAAGAGAAAAAAGAGGCAATATCACCCTTTTTTTCAAAAAAAAGTTCATTAGAATGAAGAATATTATCTACCTCTTTATGGATAATTTTTAATTTTTTTAATTCATCCTCGTTTTGTTGATACAAACGAATAAATTGAGCAAGGAGTGTTTTGATAATATGCAGTTTTTTTGGCATGAGGTGTTTATTATAGATAAATACATATTCACTATCTATTGCAAAAAACTTTCTCTCTTTTGGATAGGCAAACTCTTTTTTGGAAACTATCTCTACCTCATCTTCTAACGTTTCACTAAGCATTTGTGAGAGTAAAGCTATCATCTATGGCCTTACCACAATTCTTGTAAAACTCTCTTTATCGACTTCTGCTTTATAATAGCCATCCTCAATAATATGTTCTAAGTCGATTGATGTGATGAAAGAGGAGAAATCTACAGATAACTTCTTTAAAACTTCTGGCAGTAACATTAAATCTCTCTTAGTGTACATAAGAGAAGCAAGTAAAGGATGCTCACCCAATAGTAGTGTAGAAGGGATATAAGAGACTGGATGAAAATATGTTCCAATATTAAGAAGTGGTGCACTCTTTTTAAGATAAGAAACTCCCTCCACGATTGCCGGTTTGTCAACAAGTGTATCCATTCCTGCTGCATCTATAACTAAATCATACTCTTTTGCCAGTTCTTCTTTTGTTACCGTCAGAAAACCGCCTTTTTGTGCTCTTTTCAACCTTGCTTCTAATATATCGTTTATGAAAACATTAGCACCAAAATAGTCTCGAAAAACAGCTGCAACACTTATGCCAACTGCTCCAGCCCCTAAAATGAGAACCTTTTTATTTTGTAAATTTAAAAAACTCTCAATCGTTTTTGCAGCATGGAGCCCCACCAAAATTGGCTCAATAAATGTAAGAAGCTCCTTTTGGGATATCGGAATGATATTTTCTACAGAGACAACACTATATTCGCAAAACCCTCCATCTGCCCCTAATAGGCCAAGGTATCCCACTTTTTCACAAAGGTTCTCTTTCCCCATTTTACAATATTCACATTCGCCACATGATAGCAGTGGTGCAACAGCTACTTGCTCGCCTATGAGGCTTTGATCTACACCTTCTCCAACCTCTTCAATAATCCCACCATACTCTTGACAAGGAATAAGTGGCGTAGCTTTATGCGTGAGGGGATGGGGAGTCTTATTGATGATAAAGGGGCCTTCTACAAACTCATTGATCTGTGTCTGACTTATTCCTGCATCAGTTACTTTTATAAGAACTTCACCTTTTTTGGGGTTCGGCTTTGGAATCTCTTCTAGTTTAATATCTCGCCTATCGTAGAATCTTAATGCAAGCATAATTATTCTTTATATTATTAAATTTTTTAAGTAATATACAAAATTTTACAAATATTAACTTAAAAACTATTGAAAAATTTGTAGGGAAGCAGAAAAAAGAGTGTAAGGGGCAAAGCCCCTGAGAAGTTTTTATGCAGCTGCCGCTTTTTTCGCAGCTTCGAGAGCTTCTTGATAGTTAGGCTCTTCTGTGATTTCAGGAACGAGTTGCTTATAAACAACGTTTCCGTTTTTATCGATGATAAAAATCGCTCTTGCAAGGATCCCTTTAAGAGGACCTTCAGCGATTACAACACCATATTTTTCACCAAAATCTCTGTTTCTATAGTCACTTGCAACTGTTAGGTTTTCTACACCTTCAGTAGAGCAAAATCTCTTACTTGCAAATGGAAGGTCCATAGAAACAACAGTAACATCTACACCTTCAATATTAGAAGCTTCTTCGTTAAATTTTCTTGTTTCAGTTGCACACACTGGTGTATCAAGTGAAGGAACAACAACAATCATTTGTACTTTATCTTGTGCACCACCTACTTTTTTCTCTGCCAAATCAGTAGTTACTACAGTAGCCTCAGGAGCTTTATCTCCAACATTTACTTCATTTCCTTCCAAATTTACTGGATTTCCTTTTAGTGTAACAGTTGCCATTGCAACCTCCTTTTTCATATTTTTATTTTGGAGCAGATGCTCATGAAGAAATTATAGCTTAAATAAGACAATTTTTATCTTATTTAATATGAGGGCTGTAATTATAATAAACTATGTTACTTTTCTACACAAAACAGCTGCGTGGCAAAACTTTGAGATCCTCCATCGCAATAAAATCACCCCTTTTATATGCTTCAATAGCAGCCCGTCCAATCATTGCTGCATTATCACTGCAAAACTCTAGCTTTGCAAACTCTATAGGGATACCCCGTTTTGCGCACTCCTTCTCAAAAATTTCACGCAAGGCAAGATTCGCACTCGCCCCGCCAACTATTGCAAAATCACTAGGTGTATAGATTTCACACGCTTTTTTGGTTTTTTGCAAAAGGTGTGTAATTGCAGCTTTTTGAAAAGAGGCTGCAATATCTGCCATATCTTGGCGACTGAGATTTTCAATTTCTTCCAAAGCCAAGCGCACTGCATTTTTGAGTCCAGAGTAACTAAAAGCAAGCTTGGAGCTGCTTTTGAGTGGAATAGGAAAAGAAAAACGGTTTGGATCCCCCTGGCGAGCTAGTTTTTCGATAATTGGTCCTCCAGGATATCCTAGTCCCATCATCTTTGCAACCTTATCAAAGCTCTCACCAAAACTATCATCAAGCGTAGTAGCTAAGACTTTGAGATCGTTGTAACCCTTTACATCCAAAATCATTGTATGCCCACCACTTACAAGCAATACCATCTTTGGCAGCCTAGATTCTTGCTCTATAAAGAGGGAGTAGATATGTCCTACTAGATGATTAACACCAATGAGGGGAACACCTAGAGCTAGATGCAAAGCCTTTGCCATCATAACGCCCTCCATAAGCGTCACAGAGAGCCCTGGCTCATTTGTCACTGCTACTGCTTTGATATGAGGCAAAAACTCCTTTGCCTCTTCTAAAATCTTTGGCAAAGCTTCAGCATGCAGCCTGCTTGCAAGCTCTGGTACAACACCACCATATTCACTATGTGCTAGCTCTTGGGAGATTTTTTTGTGAAAGAGAAGTTTATAATCACTAATGCGTGTCACTGCAATAGAGCTATCATCACAACTACTCTCAATGCTCAAAATCATAACGGCTCCGATAGTAAACTTGGATCTCTCTTTGCCCACGCAAGCACCCATGGCCACTGGCCATAGCCACTTTTATCATTTATGTGCCCTGCATTTTCTAGTATCAGCATCTCACAATCAAAATGGCGCTGTAAATCATGAGCCTCTTCAATCTTCAAGTATGGATCATTCGTTGAAACGACTAGCTGCACTTCATCTGCATAGAGTCTTTGAGGAAGAGAGTGAGGGAAAAACTGCTTGAGTAGCTCAATATCTGTATTTTGACTCGGAGGTGCTACAAGCAAAAGCCTCTCTACTTCATCAATCTCCCCCTCTTCACACAAAGCCAACCAAACGGTACAAGCAAGAGAGTGGCAAATGACAGTAGTCGGTCGAAATGTTTTAAGATGCTTTTTGAACTGATTCATCCACTTTTTTTTGTTTGGATGATGAGGATGATGAATGAGTGGGAAACTCACCGTCCCATACTCTTTAGCTAGCTCTCCTGCTAACCAACTTTGCCAATGGGGATAGTCACTTCCTCCCCAACCATGCAAAAGCAAAAACCTATCCATCCCTTTTCTCCTCCACCTCAGCCTCTATTGGCTCCTCATCTTTATGCTCTATCTCTTTTGGCAGCTCTTTTGTTTCACCTTTTAACACTCCAAGGAGTCTTTGCTCCTGCTCAGGAGTGAGTTTGCCTTCAGCAATAGTGTCTATTATCTTATTTGCTATAGCAACCTTTGCTTCGTTCTCTTTGAGGCGGAAATATTTTTCTAAATTGTCATGGTAAGCAATGAGTTTGTCTTTTCGCTTTTTGTAAAAATAGAGAATTATCAATACAACTACGATAATGAATACTAGTGCAGCCAAAGAGAGATAGAGAAACTGCTTTTTGAGCTCAATCTCTTTTTGCGCAACTATCTTTTGATTTTCAAGCTCTAAAAGCTCTTTTTGCTTTTTAAGCTCTAGCTCTTTGAGCTTGTAAGCTTGCTCTATTTTTTGCAGCTCCAGGGCTTGTTTGGCCTTAATTTTAGCGAGTGCAATCTCTTTTTGCGCCTCATTTTTGCTGCGCTCTAGAGCTAATTTTTCGATTTGCTGCTGCATCTTCGTTAGAGCAAGCTCTTTTTGCTTATCAGCCTCTTCTCTAGCCTTTTGCAATCTCGCTTCAATTCTCGCTTTCCTCTCTAATAGCTCATCCTTTTTTCTATCGAGCTTTTGCGTACTCTCCATACAACCACTAAAAAGTATGATAACAACAAGCAGATTAAAGAGTTTTAACATAATTACGTACCTCTTCATCAATAGCAAATATCTCTTCAATATCGTTTACCACTCTGCCCTCAAAGCGCTCAAAAGCTTGTAAAATAGCTTGTGCTATATCACCAAAAGTAAAACTTCCTTTTAAAAATCTCTCAATTGCTGCTTCATTTGCTGCGTTCACAACAACTCCACAATCTGGATGTTGTAAAAGTGCATCTTTTATCTGCCATACAGGATAGCGCTCACTATCAATAGCCCTAAAAGCTATATTCATTGCTAAAAGATCTACATTGCTCAAAATCGGCTCATCCATAATCCCAAGAGCATAAGCGATAGGTAGCTTCATGTCTGTTTTGCTTGCATGCATAGTAGTGCTTCCATCCATAAACTCCACAATCCCATGCACCAAAGAGCTTGGCTCAATCACAGCATCTATATGCTTTGTCTCAAAAAGCCAGTAGGCTTCTAAAACTTCAAAGAGTTTATTCACCATTGTAGCACTATCAATAGTAATCTTTGTTCCCATAGACCAGTTGGGATGATTAAGTACATCTTGCAAAGAAGCATGAGCAATTCTTTCGATCTCCCAATCCCTCAAGGCTCCCCCGCTTGCAGTGAGAATGAGCCTTTTTGGTTGGCGAGCACTTTGCAAAAGATACCAAAGACCAAAGTGCTCACTATCGATGGGGCGTAGCTTTGATACATCAATAAACTTTCCCGCAACTACAAGACTCTCTTTATTCGCAAGTGCAACCCTTTTGCCAAGCTCAATCGCTTTGAGTGTTGGGCGTAGTCCCAAAAAGCCAACAAGCGCATTGACAACAAGCTCACTCTCACACATCGTAAGCGCTTGCAAGATCCCCTCCTGCCCATGGAGTACCACAGGAGCATCAAAATTAGCTCTCTTTGCACTTACCACAATACGCGGTCGAAACTCTTCTATCTGCTTTGCAAGCAGATCGATATTATTCCCTGCAACCAACACCTCAACTTCAATCCCATAGCGTCTGCATACCTCAAGCGTGTTGGTACCAATTGAGCCAGTTGAGCCAAGAAGAGCTATTTTCATAAAAGCCCTCTTAAAAGTATTACCATCGCAACAGCTGCAAAGAGATATCCATCCACTCTATCGAGTATCCCACCATGTCCCGGTAATATATTGCCGCTATCTTTTACTCCTGCTAGGCGTTTGAGATAGCTCTCAAAAAGATCCCCAAAGACTGCTGCAACTGCTGTAAGTAGTGAAATTACAATTCCATAGGGAAGATCTACTAAAATGAGCGCATAGTAACTTCCAGCAATCGTAGCAATTATCACACCACCAATAACCCCTTCCCACGTCTTTTTGGGTGAAGTCTTACAAAAGGGATGCTTTCCAATTGCACGTCCAGTAAAATAAGCACCAATATCAGTAAGGGCTACTACAATCACTAGCCATATGAGAGCATCCATCCCAAAATCGTGATAGAGCGCTAGCAAAAACAAAAATGAGGCAGTGGGATAGAGAAATGGCAAAAACTTTTGCCAATCACGCTCCTGCGTATAGGCTTCAAAAGCAGCAAAAAGAAGCGCTATGAGGAAAAAGAGATCATCTGGATTTGGGTAGATGGCTGCTACAATCCACACCAGCAGCGCCCAAAAGTAGAGGCTATTTCTCTCACTCATACCAAAGAGCTTCAACGCTTCATAAAAAGAAAAGAGATAGATAACACCAAAGAAGAGCCAAGTTAGTCCAAAACTATCAATCCACGCTACGAGCGCTACAATACCAATAAGCAGTGCCCCGGTTATGAGGCGTTTTGCAAGCTCACTCATCAAAACTCCTTTATCATATTCTAACACTTAAAGTCTTATACTTTACATACTCTACATTCGCACCCTCTTTTGGTTTGACATTGCGACGCTGGGTATAGTCGACTTTATATGAACCTGGATGCTCTACACTAAAACTCGCACAAAGCTTCGCAGCCTGCTCGAGCACATCTTGTGGAACATTTTGCTTGTTTGTAGCAATAATTACATGGGCTGAGGGAAGATCTTTGAGATGGAGCCATATATCGCTCGCTTTTGCTTTTTTTAATAGCTCCACATTGCCTCTTTTGTTTTTGCCAATATAGACATCGTATCCAGCAATATTGTAGCGCTCATAGTTTTTATCTTTTTTAGCCTCTTTTTTTGCGCTTTTGCTAAAGAGCAGCTCTATATCTTCTACTCTTTTGGCATTGCGTACAAGATTTGCCTTTTTATCCAAAAATGCTATCTTTTCTTGTAAGTTCTCACGCTGTATATGAATATTGGCAGCTTTTTGGCGTAGCTTCTTAGCCCTTTTAAAAAATATATCACTCATCATTGCTGGCGTTTTTGCCTCAGCGGGAAGAGTAAACTTTATAGGATTTCCTTCAAAATCCTCCCCTTCAAACTCCTCTTGATAGGGCTTTATCTGATGAAGATTTGCCAAAACAATCTGCCCTTTTTGCTCTTCCGCATCTGCTTGTGCTAAAAGTTCTTCTTCTCTTTCCAAAGAATCAAGAAGTTTTTGCAGTTTGTCTTTTTGCTTATTAATTTGAAGCAACTTTGCACTCTTTAAGATATTGAGCCGTTTTTCTAGTTCTTGGTTGTAGATATTGTATAGATACTCTTCAATATCAAAAATATTAAATTCACTCTTATCAAGCTTTTTAGGAGGTGTGAGAGGATAGAGAGGCTTACCTGGACGGATGTCTCTATGAAAATCGTGGTGAAGGGCTTCTAAAACATGTCCCTTCTCATCCAAAATAATTACATTTGCATGGCGGCCGGTAAATTCAAGCTGCAAAATAGCTGACTCTTCTTTATACGAACCCCTTTTTTTACAATAGATTCGTATGATCTTGTCATCATTGTCTAACTCAATTTTTTCAATACTGCTCTTTTTGCACCTCTTTGCAAGCACCTTATCAAATGGAGCATTATAAAATTTGGTCTTGACAAAATCATCACGCATATAGATGAGATTTTTGCTGCGATTCAGATCAAAAAAGATCTCTTTTTTGTCAAAAACAGCTCGCAAAACATTGTCATCCACTCTTGCAATATCGTTTAAATGGCGAAATTGCTGCAAATACTCGACAATAGCTCGTAACTCTTTGTATTTCATGAGTTCCTCATTCTTTTTTGATAAAATAGCAAAAACTCTTTTAAAGGCGCATAATGGGTCAAACTATAACAGAAAAAATCTTTAGTGAGCATGTGGGGCGTGAAGTAAAAGCGGGAGAGATAGTTGAGTGTGAACTTGATATGATCATAGGTAACGATATCACTACACCTATCTCTATCAAAGCTTTTCGTGAAAGTGGTGCTAAAAAATTAGCAAAACCAGATAACTTTGCAATTGTGCTTGATCACTTTATCCCTGCAAAAGATATCGCCAGTGCCAATCAGGCAAAAATCAGCCGTGAATTTGCTTATGAGCACAACCTCAAGCACTTCTTTGACGAAAAAGATATGGGAATTGAGCACGCTTTACTTCCTGAAAAGGGGCTTGTGGTTCCAGGGGATGTGATTATTGGCGCAGATTCTCACACATGTACACATGGAGCTCTTGGAGCATTTGCTACAGGCATGGGAAGCACAGACCTCGCATACGGAATGATCACAGGCAAAAACTGGTTTAAAGTCCCACCATCAATTAAAGTAGTTTATACTGGAAAACTTGACGAGTATGTGTATGGAAAAGATCTCATTTTAGAGCTTATTCGTAGAATCGGCGTAGATGGAGCGCTCTATAAAGCACTTGAGTTTACAGGAGATACAATAGAAAATCTCGATATGGATGGGCGCTTTAGTCTTTGCAATATGGCAATCGAAGCTGGAGCAAAAAATGGAATCATTGCCGTCGATGAGATAACAAAAGCCTTTTTGGCTGATAAAGATCTTGCACGTGAGCCAAAAATCCACTATAGCGATGAGGATGCAGAGTATGAGCAGGTAATTGAGATTGATGTAAATAGTCTTGAACCTGTCATTGCTTTTCCACACCTTCCAAGCAATGGCCGCCCTATCAGTGAAGCAGCAAAGATGGATCTCAAAGTTGATCAAGTATTTATAGGAAGCTGTACCAACGGACGCCTTAGCGATATCGCAATCGCTGCTGAGATTTTAAAGGGGCGTAAAGTTGCGCGCCATACGCGTATGATAGTCACACCTGCAACCCAAAAGATTTTAAAAGAAGCAGAAAAACAAGGCTATATTGATATCCTCATTGATGCTGGAGCGGTAGTCAGCAACCCAACATGTGGTGCATGTCTAGGCGGATATATGGGGATTTTGGCTGATAATGAAAGGTGTGTAAGCACTACAAACAGAAACTTCATTGGGCGTATGGGTGCACGTACAAGTGAAATTTATCTGGCAAACTCTGCAGTTGCAGCTGCAAGTGCAGTAGCAGGAAAGATTGCAGACCCCAGAGAGCTGTGATTCTTTTTGATCTTAAAAGCTTAGGCGAGCTGACAACTGGCTCGCTCTTAAAACGAGAAAACCGCTTCTTAGCTACCGCTTTAGTTCATAACCAAATCAAAAAAGTTCATATAGCAGATACAGGAAGACTAGAAGAGATCCTCACGCCAAATAGAGAACTCCTTCTTCTCAAAAATCGCCCAGGTCTCAAAACAGACTACACCTTGATAGCTGCCAAAATGGAGGAGGGATGGGTACTTATCAACACAAAACTCCACCGCCCTATTGCCCAAAAAGCAATTGAACAAGGGGTGTTGGGATTTATTCCAAAAACGCTTCAAGCAGAAGTTACATTCCAAAAGAGTAGGCTCGATTTCAAAGCAGACAACGCTTACATTGAGCTAAAAGGGTGTAGTCTCGTGCAAGAAAATATCTGCCTTTTCCCCAATGCTCCCACATCAAGAGGTGTTAAACATATTCAAGATCTCATCCAAGCAAAAGAGCAAGGATTTGATGCCTATATCCTCATCATGGCTGTGAGACAATGCGACTGCTTCAAACCTCATCCCACAAGAGATCCCACATTCAAAGCCATTTTTACACAAGCCCTCGCGCAAGGAGTTGACTTCAGAGGCTTTTTTATTCGTATAGATCCAAACTTACACATTTGCTATGATGGAGAACTTCCTCTTTGCCCAGATGAGTTATAATGTAAGTGCTAAATTTTTATATATGGATCTAGATATGAAAAAGTTTATTACATCTCTTTTAGCGCTCTTTATTATAATGGGAGGAGTCCTCTATTTTTGGAAAAAACCCAAAAAAGAGTTTAGCCATTTTACCACGGTACAGGTTACACGAGGAGATATTATTGAGAGTGTCGAAGCAACAGGAGTCATCAAACCATCTATTGGAGCAGAGGTAAAAATTGGAGCGAGAGTAAGCGGAATGGTAGTAGATGAGCCAATCAAAGTAGGAGATTTTGTAAAAAAAGGTACTATCATCGCAAAAATAGATGATGCAGAGCTTCAGCAATCTCTTAAAATTACGCAAAAAGAGCTTACAAAAATTCAAAAAACCTATCCTTTAGAGATAGAAAAGCTTAAAAAAAGTGTCAAAAAAGCCGCAATTGAAGAACAAAAAGCCGCACTCAACCTTGAGGCTGCACAAGCTGATGCTGCCACAGCACAATGGCTTTGTAAAAATAAAAAGAAGCTTTTGCAAAAACATGCAACCAGCCAAAAAGAGTATCGCACCATCTGTACAGAAGCCACTATCAAACAAAAAGCAGTGCAAAAGGCAAAGCTAACTCTTTTACAAGCCAAAGAGAATCTGCAAGAAGCACAACTCTCTTTAGAAAAATTGCAAAAAAGTTTCAAATATGACAAAGCGATTGCCCGAGCAAAACTCAATCAAGCAAAGATCCGCCTCGAATATGCAACTATCAAAGCACCATTTGATGGTATTATTACTTATATCTCAACGCAAAAAGGTGAAACAGTAGTAGCTGGCCTCAATGCACCGCAATTTGCCAAAATTTTGGATCCAAAAAAAATAGAAAACCGCATCTATATTGATGAAACTGCAATTGCAAAAATAAAAAGAGGTATGCAAGTGATTTTCAACGTTGATGCTCTTCCTCAAAACAAGTTTCATGGAAAAATTGTTCAAATCTATCCGCAACCAGAGATCCAAAATAGTGTGGTATACTATATCGCTGTCATGAAAGATTTTGAAAACTCTCATCTACTCCGTCCTGAAATGACCACCCACAATAAAATTATCATTCAAGTTCATAAAAACGTCCTAAGACTCCCCAATGCAGCTGTAAAGTTTAAAAATGGGCACTTTTTTGTCTATCATAAAAAAGGCAACAAGATAACAGAAAAGGAGGTGCAAACAGGCATAGCTGATGAACACTACACACAGATTCTCCATGGCCTCCAAGAGGGAGATATTGTCTTAGTGGAGCAAAAGCATGCTCATTGAGTGTAAAAATATCACAAAAACCTTTCAAATAGGAGATCTTACAACAACAGTTCTGCACGATATAAATATTACTATCAATGAGGGAGATTTTCTTGCCATTATGGGGAGCAGCGGAAGCGGAAAATCTACACTGCTCTATATCCTTGGATGCTTGGATAAAGCAAGTGGTGGTACATATTTGATAGATGGCAAAAATGTAGCCAAGCTCAGTGATGATGAGCTCTCCCATTTACGTAACACAATGTTTGGCTTTATCTTTCAAGCTTTCTATCTCATTCCCTATCTCAATGTTTTAGACAATGTCTTAATCCCCACACTCTATACCACCCATCCCCCTACACAATCTAAAGCTAAAACTTTACTTGAAAAACTGCAACTTACACAGAGAATGGAGTACTACCCAGACCAACTCTCCGGTGGCCAAAAGCAGCGTGTAGCAATTGCAAGAGCTCTTATCAACGATCCAAAAGTAATTTTAGCCGATGAGCCTACTGGCCAGCTTGATAGCCAAAATGCAAAAAATGTGATGGAGATTTTACAGCAGCTCAACAGTGAGGGCAAAACAATCGTCTTGGTCACACACGATCCAGCGATGGCACAATATGCCAAAAAAGTGGTACGGATACAAGATGGGCGCATTGTATCTTCGTGATCTTTTTTCATTCCTCTTTTTTTACAAAGGTCGTACACTCTTTGCCCTATTTGGCATCATTTTAGGTATAGCCTCACTTGTATTTATTGTAGCTACCATCGAAGGAAGCCAGCTCAAAGCAAAAAGAATTATCAATATGCTAGGAAGTGATACAATCTTGATACGCTCAAGTTTTGGTAGTCGCGTCTCTTTCCGCCATGTTCCAATGAAGCTCACAATGAAGCACTACAACCTCATCAAAAAAATAGAGGGCATCAGCTCTTTGGACTACTTCTATGTAAAACGCCTCGATGTAAAACGAGGAGGCTATGGGAAAAGTCTCTTAGTTGAGGGATTTACAGTTGGCACACTACCCCACTTTGGCTATGAGCCTCTATGGGGAAGATTTTTTTTGCCAAGTGATAATGAACATTTTGCAAAAGTGGTTGTGGTAGGTCTTGATATTGTAGATGAGTTTTTTCACGGGCAAAATCCCGTCGGCAAAACGCTCCTCATTGGCAAAATACCTTTCCGTGTCATCGGAGTCTATAAACGCAGAGGAAAAAGCCCCCGAGGCAACAGTATGGATGAGAGAATCATGATGCCAGTCTCTACATATCGCAAATTTATCCAGCATGAATACCACAAAATTTTTGCAATGGTAGCAAAAGTGGCACCCAACACAGATTATAAAAGAGTCATTAAAGATATCAAAACAGTTCTCAATCAAACTCTCAAAAGTGATGACTATTTTTTAATAACTCCACAAAAAATTATGCATTTTTTCTCAATGCTTAGCACCTCCTTCACACTCTTTTTAGGGATTGCCTCTTTTACAGCTCTCTTTGTTAGCGGTTTTGTGCTTTCTAATATATTTCTCATCAACAACCGCACTCGCGCTTGGGAAATAGGGCTCAGGCGTGCACTTGGTGCTACAAAAAAGATGATTTTACGGGGCATAATTCTTGAAGCATCAACTATTGCTTTAATAGGAGCAGTTGTTGGTACATTGGTTGGTTTTTTAAGTGTACATTTTATCCTTCCACTTTTACAAATTCCCCAAAGCTATCCAATAAAAGCTTTTGTGATAGCACTTATTTTTTCTTTGGGCGTCTCCTTTTTGGCTGCTCTTACCCCTGCTAAAGAGGCAGCTTCTATGGATCCACTTAAAGCACTAAGGCAAAAGTTATGAAGTGGCTCTACTGGCAGGAGTTTTGGCAATATCTCGCACAAAACAAAAAAAGAGCTTTTATAGCTATCGCAGGGATCGCTCTTGGCGTACTCTCCCTCGTGCTTATGAGTGGTATTAGTGGGGCGATGCGCCAAAAAACTTTGCAAGATCTTGGAGCTTTTGGAAGCAGGATCATTGTCGTAGCACCAGGAGAGCTCATTGTATTTAGCCATAAAAGCGTTACAATGGGAAACGTTCAGACCCTCACAGTCGCTGATGCCAAAGCAATAGAGCAAAAGATTGCCGGTATTGAAGGTACAGCAGTGCTCAAAAATGCGATACTAAGCGTTATCACACCAAAAAGAAGCGAACCGCGAACTATTATGGGGGTTGATTCGGCTTTCTTTAGATTGATAGACTTCTCTTTTACATGTGGAGGTACCTTTTTGGATAGTGCAATGATGCAAAAAACAGCAATTATTGGTTCCCAAACAAAAGAGGATTTTTTCAATACCCCCTGTCCTTTGGGAGAGGACTTGCTCATTGCAAACATCCCTTTTCGCATCACGGGTGTCCTTGCCCCAAGAGGAAATGTTGGCATGGAAGATTATGATAGTACGATCTATATTCCCATCAAACTTATGCAAAGACTCTTGACAAAAAGTGACTGGCTTGATGGGATCTTTGTCCTCTCACAAAAAAGTAGTCTCAACAAAACCCTCATTCAACAGATTAAAGATCTTCTCAAAAAACGCCATGGCAAAGAGGATTTTACCGTTATGGAGTATGAAGCAGCAAGTGGAACATCAGCCAAGATGGAAAAGCTCTTTTCGATTTTGAGCATTCTTGTCGCAGCAATTGCTTATAGTGTTGGCGTACTTGGGATAATAGCTATTATGGCGCTCTCAGTATATGAAAGAGTTATCGAAATTGCGATAAAAAGGGTTGTAGGAGCAAGAAAAAGGGATCTCTTTTTGCAGTTTTTCACTGAATCTTTGCTGCTTAGCAGTGCAGGGGCAATTTTTGGCGCATTTGTTGCTCTCATTTTACTAGGTTTCATCGAATATTTTGCACACTGGCCTTTGTATATTCCTCTCCAAACACTCATAATTGCAATAACTCTCTCTATAATTATTGGCATAATTGCCAGTATCTATCCTGCTTTGAAAGCAATCTCTTTTGAGCCACTTACAATACTCAAACTCTATGAAGAGAGTTAAGGCTTTAAAATTACCATAATGCTTTTATACCATCAATGATAAACTGCACTGCAATAGCACCGACTATAAGCCCCATTATTCTTGTCAAAATCTTTATACCTGTCACACCGAGCCACTTTGTAATTGCAATAGCATAGCGCAACGTAGCATAAACCATCAATGATGAAATAAGTAAGGCTACTACTAAAAGAATATATGCTATATATATGGGATAACTGACTGCTATAGAGTGTTGCAATACAATAATTGTAGCAATAACACCGGGGCCAAAAAGTATGGGGATACCAAGAGGTACCACGGAGATATCCTCTTTATCTTGTGCCTCTTCTTTCTCTTCTGGTGAATGGCGGTTTTTCGCCATCTCTCCATAAGCCATATTTATAGCAATAAGCATCAAAATAATACCGCCAATAACTTTGATAGAATTCACATTTATGCCAAAAAAATTAAATATCGCTTCACCACTAAAAAGTGTAATCATTGAAGCTATTAAGACAGTTAATGTCGTTTTTACAGCTATGGGTTTTACTGTTGTTGGGGTAAGTGGAGAAACAAGTGTTACCATGATACTTGCAGCAGCCACTGGATTTAAAATAGTAATCAAAGCTATAGTTGCATGGATAAAGATAGTCAAAAAATCTAATTGCACCCTTCCTCCTTTTTTGCCATTGTACACAAAATCTGCATAAGTTCAAACACATATGGCACTCCGAGAGGGAGAGTGAGGAGTGCAAATCAAATACACGTTGCCAGGGCTCAAAGGATATAAAAGATTAGAGAGGATATACTACAATTCGCTTATGATAAGCGAAGAGGCAAAAAGAAGAAAAAAGATATTGGAGTTTTGGGAAAAATATGGACTAGCAGCAACAACTGAAGCTTTTGGAGTAAGCAGAAGAACACTCTTTCGATGGAAAAAGAGTTTAAATGATGCAGATGGCGATATAAAAGCCTTAAATCCAAAATCACGAAGACCAAAAAGAGTAAGAGAGTCAAAAGTACCAAGAGAAGTTATTAATGAGATAAAAAGATTAAGAAAAGAGTATCCCAACATCGGCAAAGCAAAACTCTACCACCTGCTTAAACCTTTTTGTGAAGAAAAAGAACTTAAAACTCCCTCGGAATCCACAATAGGAAGAATAATCGCAAAAGCACCAGATACAATGAGACTTTTTCCCTACCGCATCGATACAAAAGGAAAAGTGAAACCAAAAAAGAAGACACAAAAAAACAGAAAACCAAAAAACCTCAAATCCAAACCATTTGAACTGTGGGCAGTCGATACCATCCAAATAGTATCAAACGGTATAAAACGATATATCCTTACTATGATTGACCCACTCACACGTATTGCATTCGCAGTGGCGATTCCATCCAAAAGAGCAAGACATACTGCATATGCTCTTGAAGCTTTAATTGATGGAATAACTTCCATCAAACAAAAACGTAAACTTGCAATTCTTTCAGATAATGGCAGTGAATTTAAAAAAGAGTTTGATGCTCTGCTTGAACAAAAAGGCTTTACACACTACTGGACATATCCAAGGAGCCCTAAAATGAATGCACACAATGAAAGATTCAATAGAACAATTCAAGAACAATTTATTCAATACTATGAAGATTTACTCTTTACAGATTTGGATGAATTCAATAAAAAATTAGCAAAATGGCTCATCGATTACAATACCAAAATACCACACTCTTCTCTTAATTTTAAATCTCCGGTACAATACCTTCTTGAAAATCATTATGAGTGCCATATGTATTGGACTTATACAAAATCTTGACTAAAAAAAAGAATCGCTTTATAATTCGCATACAATTTCGGGGTGTGGCGCAGCCTGGTTAGCGTGCTACCTTGGGGTGGTAGAGGTCGCGGGTTCAAATCCCGCCACTCCGACCAGTCTCTTTAACTTAACTTCACTTGCTTACGCTATAATTTTTGCATGAAAAAATTCTCGATTCCTTGTATAATCTTTGCTGGTGGTAAAAGTTCACGAATGGGAAAAGATAAATCTCTTCTTCTATTTGGTGATAAACCACTTATCCAGTATCAATATGAGAGGCTATCCCTTATGTTTGAGAAAGTCTATATCTCATCAAAAAGTGATAAATTTGACTTCAAAGCCCCTCTTATTCTCGACAGCAGCAAAGTGTATGCCCCTACTCCTGCATTTTTGGATATTTTTGAAAAAGTCTATGAATTTTTTGCACTGAGTGTAGATACGCCATTTATCAATCAAACTGTCATAGAAAAACTTATAACTGAGGCAAAAAAGCACCCTCATAAAGATGCTATTATTGCACAAACAGACTTTCCCCATCCACTTATTGGAATCTATCGAAAGTCGATTGCACCAAAAATCGAAGAGACTATAAAGAAGCAAAACTATAAACTCAATGCCATTTTAAAAGAGGCAGATACACAATTTGTAGAATTTAAAGAAGATGAGAGATTTTTAAATCTCAACTACCCACAAGATTTCCAAAAGGCTTTGCAACTCAAAAAAGTTTTGCTATAATTTCGGTTCTTGACCCGTTAGCTCAGCTGGTAGAGCAACTCCCTTTTAAGGAGTGGGCCGTTGGTTCGAATCCAACACGGGTCACCACTACTGCGCTAACTTTTCCGCTTTTTTAGCATCAAAGCTTTTATAGAGTCTGCTTAAAATCTTAAAATTTTGACTTGTAAAAAACTTGGTATTTCCTCCATTTTGTTTCAGTTTCTGATAACTTCTCTTCGCAGCATCTTCATCGCCCAAAATTAAATAGGCATCACCCATATACTCATAAGCATAATTCTCTCCCATCTTTACCGCCTCTTTGGCTGCTGCAATCGCTTTTTTTGGTTGCAGTGCTAAAAGATAGTACCAACTCGCTTTACCATAGACTTTTGTCTTATGCAAATAGTCTGCATAAAAAGCGCACTCTTGGGATTTACTTGTATCCCCTTTGTGAATAAGGTAATACTCACATTTCATCTGTGATTTGTTGAGATTGCACTTGGTACAAGACTTATCAGCGCCAAAGAGCAAAAGTGGTAGAATAAGCAAAAGTTTTTTCATAATCTCTCCTAAAGGATTAACATGGTTCGACATATTGTCTTTATGAAGTTTCATGATTTTAGTTTAGCACAAAAAGCAAAAGAAAAACTACTCAGTATGAAGGATCACATCGAAGTGCTACAAGATATAGAAGTGGGAATTGACTTTAGCAGAAGCCCAAGAAGCTACGATCTTGCTCTTGTTACTACGTTTGCAACCAAAGAGGATCTTGAAACCTATCGCATCCATCCCTATCACCAAAATAAGATAGTCGCATGGCTCAAAGAGATAGGAACTGAGACGAAGGTAGTGGATTATGAAATCTGATTTAACACATTTAGACGAGAAAAAACGCCCTAAAATGGTAGATGTAGGAGTCAAAGAAGAGACTGAGCGCATCGCCGTTGCAAGTGGTATCATCGAAGTAACTCCTGAAGCTTTTGAAGCGGTAAAAAATGAAACGACCAAAAAGGGAGCAGTCCTTCATACAGCAGTAATCGCTGCAATAATGGGTGCCAAAAGGACTCCAGATCTTATCCCTATGTGCCATCCACTGCTTCTTACATCTATTAATTGTGATGTAGAGGAGCTTCCAAATCTTCCTGGCTTTAAACTTATTGTCACTTGCAAGCTAAAAGGCAGAACCGGCGTGGAGATGGAAGCATTGACTGGAGTAAGTATCGGTCTTTTAACGATCTACGATATGCTCAAAGCCATCGATAAAGGAATGGTGATTAAAAACATTCAACTTGAGCGAAAAAGTGGGGGCAAAAGTGGCGACTTTGTACGCTAATCGCAAATAAATCGCACTTTTGCTCGCACACTCATACTTTGCTCTTCTTTAGCTGGCTGGGGTGCTTGTACGGAAGCCTTAGCAGCCATGCTTTTTACCACCGGATAGAGTCTTGTGATATAATCGATGCTTTTAATATCACACTGCTTTGCAAGCCTTTTGCCCGCTTGTTTGCCAAACACTTTTGCTTTATCGATAACTCCTAGCTGGAGTTTTTGTATCACTTGGTTTTGCTTGCTTTGTGAAATTTGCCAATGCGGATAAACTACGCTGTAATGAAAACTCTCTTGCATTCTTTTTTTCAGATTTTCTATTGCTTCAAAGATCTCATTTTGCTTTTGAGGATTTTTGAGAAAAAATCGATAAGAGACAGATCCTTTATACCCTTCACAAATCCTTTTCTCTTTTTGCCAAAAGCAGTTTTGATGCAACTCATATCGCCCACCCTCATAAGAGATTTTAAGATTGCGAATCGTTTTATCCACTGCGCCTAGAGTATTTAAGATTACCTTCTCTTTTGGATCTTTCATAAATATATGCAAACCGAAACTATAAGTATCTGGCATGACTTTAGCGCTCTTTGTAAACTCTATAATTATCTCAGTACCATTTGGCGCAGCAACACCGCCAACTAAAAAAAGCAAAAGTAGTACAATAGCTCTTTTCATCATAGCACCATCTTGATATCTTCATGTTTTTTGAGGTCTTGATAAATTTTTTCACGTTCCTCTTCAGAGTGTACCATAATATCAGCATTGAAACTTTGGTATTTGCCACGATTACTCTGCTTTGAAAATGTGATAGTTGTAGGGCGATTTGTCACACTCTCAATCGCTTCTCTTGTTTTTCTGGCATTTTCACCTATTACTTTGTATCGCCAAATCGTTGGATATTCAATCTGTACTTTTTGATCAAAATCTTTAAGCTCTTTCATGGCTCCTCCTTTTACATGAACTATTTTTATCATACCAAAAAGAAATCGAAAAAAGTGCTACTTAAGTTACATTTAAGTTTATGACCATGGTAGAAAGACCTTTTAGAAGTAGAATAAATGCCATAACTTTATCTAAATTGTCTCAACCAACTCATTTGCCAATGCTTCGGCTTGCTTTAAAACTGTTTGGGTAGCTAACTTTCCCATATCGGGCGGATATCCATATTGAATAATAACTTTTATTTTTGTTCTTGTATTTTCCCTGATAGTCCAGTCTAGTGTGGTATTTCTTTAAATTTTTGAAAACAAGGCAACCTGGAGGGATATTTTTCAAGATTTAATCAATAGAGGATTAAAAGAGTTGATGTTTATTTGTGATGATTGTAATGGAAGTACTTATCTTTCCTCACAAATGTGAAGATTTTTTCAATCAAAGGTGTTCCTTTTATACTAATTGTTGTTAACTACTACGGTTTTGACTCTATCAACCCTTAAAAGATAAATCATTAGAGGGCTTTATATTAAGAAGTACAAAAAAAGCCACTTTTCAGTGGCTAAAAAATTATGAAGAATAAGGAACTGTTTTTAATAAAACCTCTTTTTTTATTTGGTGTCTTGCACTATCTTCTTCCTCAAACCAGTAAGGATTAACCTGTTCGATTTCAACAGCCGTAATTTGCATGTCCTCATTTATTTTGTCATCTTGACTTCCGGTATTTGCAAAAACAGCAATAGTCAATAATGCCATTATTGTTAATGTTTTTTTCATTGATGCTTCCTTTAAAGTATTTTTTTGGAGCGGATATTATACTAATAATAATTATCAATATCTTTATTTTAAAATAGTAGATTTTATTTTTTTGTATTTTTTTATTTTTTGATGATTTTTATCATACTAGATAATAGAGTACACTAATATTCGCAATTAAATTTGAAGACTCTTTGAAAGAGTTTAAGAAATTTAAAAGAGCCAGTTTAGTCAGCAATCAATTAGCAGCTTTGAATAAGCTTTGTTCAAAACTCTCTTTTAATTAATCTTTGTTTATTATCACAATAAACATTAAGTTAATTTTAAGCATAAACAGCTACAATACGCCTCAAGCCTTTAAGAGGCGACTATTTACGATTCGATCCCCTTATCACCTCTACACTCCACAAAAAACTTAGAAGTGACCTTTGATTGAATCGTCTGTGATTCGCTCATTGAAGGTTAATATTTTTTAAAGAGGCATAATGACTTTTCAAGATTTTAATCTAAAATCCCCAATAATGAAAGCGATAGAGCAAGCTGGTTTTAAAGAGCCTAGCCCTATCCAAAAAGAGGCAATTCCTGTTGTATTAGCAGGCAAAGATATGGTGGGACAAGCCCACACAGGTACTGGTAAAACTGCAGCGTTTGCACTTCCAATTTTAAATATGCTTGAGCTTGACGGCGAAGCAGAAGCCCTTGTTATTGTTCCTACACGTGAGCTTGCAACCCAAGTAAGTGATGAGATTTTTCGCCTTGGAAAATATCTTGGTATCAAAACAGCAACTGTGTATGGAGGAAGCTCCTATTCTAGACAGATTAACCACATCGCCAATGCAGCTGTTGTGGTAGCAACACCAGGAAGACTTTTAGATCTACTTAAAAGCGGTAAAATTGAACTCAATCCAAAATTTGTCGTGCTTGATGAAGCAGATGAGATGCTTGATATGGGCTTTTTGGATGATATTAAAGCTATTTTTAACTATCTTCCAACCAACAGACAAACCCTGCTTTTTAGCGCCACAATGCCACAGGCTATTAAAGAATTAGCACAGCAGATTCTCCATTCACCAGAGTTTATCTCTATTACCAAAAAAGATATTACAAATGTAAATATCAAACAGTTTTACTATGTTGTAGATGAGCATGAAAGAGATGAAGCACTTATTCGTTTACTCGATTATAAAAACCCAACAAAGTCAATCATCTTTTGCCGTATGAAGATAGAAGTAGATCGCCTTGCACAATTCCTTGAAGCACAAGGTTACAGCGCAAAAGGACTGCACGGAGATATGCAGCAGCGCCAGCGAGAAGAGACTATCAAAGCCTTCAAAAGAGGAAATATAGAAATTTTAATCGCCACAGACGTAGCGGCAAGAGGACTAGACATCAGTGATGTAAGCCATGTTTTTAACTACCATATCCCTTTTGACCCTGAAAGCTATGTCCATAGAATTGGACGAACCGGACGAGCTGGTAGAGAGGGAATAGCTATTAGTTTAGTAACTCCTCATGAATTTAAGCAGCTCCTACGCATCCAAAAAGAGGTGGGAAGCTCTCTTATCAATAAAGAGATTCCAACCTCTGCGGAAGTAAAAAACGAAAAGCAAAAATCGATACTTGATGCAATCCTCTCTCAGGAAGTATCGAAAGAAGCGATAGAGCTTGTAGAACTTCTTGAATCTCAACTAGATATCTCTACAGCTGCACTCAAACTAGCTTCTATGGTTATCAAAAATGATGCTGTAAGTGGAAATGAAAAGATAGGGAAAAGTCTCAAAGAGATCGAAAAGATGCTTGAGCAAGCAAAAAGAGAGCTCTCACGACCACAAAGAGGTGGCGGACGAAATAGCAGAAGCTACCGGGGCAACCGAAGAGGTCGCAGCTCTCATAGACGATAATTTGTTATAATAGTCCAACTTTACAAAAGGTTGGACTATGAGCAACTTTAAAAAACATCTTATCAAACGGATCGAAGAGGTTAAAAAACCAAGAATCCAAAAAATCAAAGAGCTTCTTTTTCAAATCGACAGACTCAGAGCAGAAGTTGAAGCACAAAAACAAGAACTCCGTAGCGATTTAGCTCTTCTTTTTGAAGATATAGAATCCCAAATAGAAAACCTTCCAGAAAATGAGCGCCAAGAGGCTCTGCGTACTTTGCATGAATGCAAACTCCACTCATTGGAGTTTTTAGGTATCTTAGCAGAAACTGTGGAGAGTGCTATCCTCAATGCCTTGGAAAATGGTGAAAATATAGAAGAGACAATCACAGAAATTACAAAAGATCTTGCATTTGAAACGATAAATATCAATGTAGATCCAACCCATATCAAAAATACTAGTACAACCATCATTCAAGTTGCTGCAAATATCGCTGAAGCAAGTATCAATCACGCTGATGAGATCATAAAAGGTGCAATTTATGGTACCAAACAAGGCATCCATAAAAGCCTTGCAAAATTTAACGAAACAGTGGAGTTTACGCCAGATGAGGCAAGATCGCTCATTATTGAAAATTATGAAACCATTATTCAAAATCTCCCTCACATTGATGAGATCTTTTATAAAAGTATCGAAGAGGTAGCACAAAAGAGTGAGCCTGGTATTAAAGAGAAAATCCTGCAAATTGCCGAACAACCAATTTACGATAAACTGCTCACTGAAGCACAAAAAGCAGTCAAAGGCTTGAAAAAGAGTTTCAATGAGCTTCTCAAAGAGGCACCATCCATTAAAATCAGTGCTGATGAAGCCAAAAAAATGGGCAAACGTGCATTTGAAATAGCTAAAGAAAAAATCCAGGAGTCAATTCATGCGATTAAAAAGTAGTTTAGCCATAATAGCATTGGCAATGAATCTCTTTGCACAAGAACCACAAGATGATGAACTACAAAAAGCGTTACAAAACTTTTTGCTCATGATGGAAAAATCGACCCAAACTCTCAAAGAGCTCTCAGAAAACGAACAAAATGCAATTCCTGAAGAGAAAGATAGTTGGCAGCTTTTTTACAAAGATGTAAAAAATAGTGCACAAGTGAAAAAGCGCAATGATCTTTTAATAAAAACGCAAATCAATTACAAATTTCTCACACAAAAAGATATACCAAGTTCTACAATTTTAGTGACAGTCAAGGATGGCGTAGTAGAGCTCTTTGGCAAACTCTATTCAAAAAAAAGTGCTCTTAAAGCCATTGATATTGCCCTCCATACAGCTGGTGTGAAAGAAGTTGTCTCCTATCTCATCATCAAAACACCAGCAAAAGTTTTACTCTAAAACTTCTTGAGAAGCATTACTACCATCTTCCCATTTTGGTTAGTAATGCTTCATGGAGTATGCCATTGCTAGCTACGATAATATCACCAAATTTGTAAGGCTTTCCTAGATGGTTTGTCACTTTACCTCCTGCTTCTTTTACGAGTAAAATTCCAGCTGCTACATCCCAAGGTTTGAGATTGACTTCATAAAATCCTGCAAATCTTCCACATGCAACATAAGCAAGATCGATAGCTGCACTTCCTAGCCTTCTGATATCGCGGGTATAAGGAAGAAGATTTTTCATAGTTTCAATGACAAAATAAAAATCGGCTCCCTTCTCAGTTTTTGTATAAGGAAAACCAGTTGCCAGTAGTGCATCTATAAGATTTTCTGTATTATTGCATGAGATCACTTCATCATTGAGATATGCCCCTTCACCTCTTTTAGCATAAAACATCTCATCCAAAATAGGATTATAAATAGCTCCTTCCAAAGGCTCGCCATCTTCCCAAACTCCTACACTAATACATGTATATGCAATATGGTGGACAAAATTTGTAGTTCCATCTATAGGATCGATAAAAATCGCTTTTTTTGGCAAAACCCCACCAAAACTCTCTTCACCAACAATAACAAAATCTGGATACTGTTTAGAGAGTCGCTCTTTTAAAAACTGCTCTATTTTGAGATCATACTCTGTTACAAGATCCACTCTCCCTTTTTTATATATCTTTTTATTATGTTCATATCCATAGCGCAGAATCTCTCCTGCCTCTTGTAAAATCTCTTTCATGATTAACCTTCTATTAATTTTTTATTAATTTTTGGACTCTTTTTTTGCGTATCATTATAGTGAAAAAATTCTAGGAGGAAACAAAAATGAAAAAAGCAGTTGTGATTTCCACAATCGCTGCGCTTATGCTCAGTGCAGCTACAATCAATTTCAATGAAGCACCAAAAGAGTTTACACGTGTTATGCCAAATAGCGGAACAAATACTGTACTCTCTTTTTATGATGCTATCAAGGATGCAAAGGAAAGTGTTGTCAATATCTCTACCAAAAAAAAGATCAAAATGCCAAATATGCAAAATATGCCATTTTTTAACGATCCTTTTTTCAAGCAGTTTTTTGGCCCTATGTTTCGCGATCGTCTCCCAAGAAACAGAGTAGAAAGAAGCTTGGGAAGTGGTGTAATTATAAGTAATGATGGCTATATTGTCACAAACAACCACGTCATTAAAAATGCTGATGAAATCACTGTCACACTCCCTGGAGATGATAAAGAGTACAAAGCAAAAGTTATAGGAAAAGACGCTCTTACAGATTTAGCTGTCATTAAAATAGACAAAAAAGGTCTCAAAGCTATTAAAATCGCGGACTCTTCAAAAATAAAACCAGGTGATCTCGTTTTTGCTATTGGTAACCCTTTTGGTATTGGTGAGACTATCACTCAAGGAATCATAAGTGCAACAAACAGAAATAATGTTGGTATCAACACTTACGAAAACTTCATTCAGACTGATGCTGCGATTAATCCTGGTAACAGTGGAGGAGCTTTAGTTGATAGTAGAGGTGCACTTATCGGTATCAACAGTGCCATCATTACTAGAAGCGGCGGCAATAATGGTATAGGTTTTGCAATTCCATCCAACATGATGAAAGAGGTTGTCAAAAAGCTTGTAGAGAAAGGAAAAATCGAGCGTGGATACCTTGGTGTGATAATTGAAGATCTCAAAGGTGATCTTAAAGATGTGTATAAACATAAATATGGAGCGGTCATCGTAGATGTAACAAAAGATAGTGCAGCAGACAAAGCTGGGCTTAAAAGAGGAGATTTGATAATCGAAGTTGAGGGTAAAAAGATTGAAGATGCTAATGAGCTTAAAACTATCATAGGATCTTACCCTCCAGGAAAAGAGATCGCCATCAAATATGAGCGCAATAAAAACGTACATACTGCAAAAGTAAAACTAGGTAAACGTCCAGGAGGCGAGACTGAAGCTACTCAGAGTCTCAAAGGACTTGAAGTACAAACTCTTGATGACAATCTTCGCCGCATGTACAATATTCCTGAAAATGTTAAGGGAGTCTTCGTTACCAATGTCAAACCAGACAGTGCAGCAGAAAAAGCTGGAATAAAACCTGGTGATGTTATAATTGGTATTGAAGATGTAGAGATTACAAACGTAGAAGATCTAAAAAAAGCACTAAAAAAATATAAAACTCCAATACGAGTTTATATTAAACGTCAAGGGATACCACTTATTTTGGTACTCAAATAAATCTTTCCCCCGCTGTGGGGATAAAAAGGCGCTATATGAAAGTAGCAATGATAGAAGATGATATCGAATTAGCTGAGATATTGAGTGAATATCTCAAAAAATATGGCATAGATGTAGAAAATTATGAAGATCCATTTATTGCCCTCTCAGCGCTGCGGATAGCAAAAGATTATGATGCTTTGATTTTGGATTTGACACTCCCTGGCATGGATGGTTTAGAGATTCTCAAAAAGATTCGTGAATTTAGCGATCTGCCCATTATCATAAGCAGTGCACGCAGTGATCTTAGCGACAAAGTTATAGGCTTAGAACTTGGGGCAGATGACTATTTGCCAAAACCTTACGATCCAAAAGAGCTAGAAGCGAGACTCAAAGCAATTACGAGACGACGCAGCAAACCACCCAAAGAGCCAGATCTTAAAATCTATAAAAATAGACGTGAAATCCATTTTAAAAATAAACCTCTCCAACTCACTCCAGCAGAATTTGAAGTACTCGCCTATCTCATAGAGCATCCAAATCAGCCAATTGAGCGAGAAGAGCTTCTCTATACCTGTGAAAACTTAAGCGAAAATGCCTCTGAAAAGACTATCGATGTGATCATTAGCCGTATACGCCACAAACTTGGGGAAGATCCCAAAAATCCCCGCTACATTATCTCAGTAAGAGGCGTGGGCTATAAATTCGTTCCATGAAAAAAACCTCAATTTTTCTTTGGATTACCCTCATATTTCTCCTTGCCTTCATAGGTATTGGAGCATCCTATATGCTCTCTTTGAAATATATCAAAGCAAATGATAAAAATCAGATGCAAAAGCGGTTTGACTTTATCTCAAAATCTCTCATTTGGCAGTTGGGCACCATCCAAAATCCCAATAGTCTCATTGATGATTTGCAAAAACTCGATCTCTTACCCATCACACATCCAAAAGAGATTCTCACCATACTTAAAACCTCTCAAATCATCAAACGAACCCGCTATCCTATAGGAGAAATTATTATCCTCAAAAAGAACAGCACTTACTATATCTGGATCCAAAGTTATGGCAATACGCTTTTACTCAAAGATATCTCTCGGGGTATTGAACATCTAAGACTAATCTACACCACTATTTTTGTCATTATGATGGGCTTTTTGCTGCTAATATATATTCTCATTCTCATCAAGCTTCGCCCCCTCAAAAAGATCACCAAAGAGATAGAGAAGTTCTCTGCAGGCAATCTAGAACTCAATCTCAATATTAAAGGGTTTAAAGAGATTAACGAAGTGGCAAATGCTCTGCAAAATGCAGCAGATTCACTCAAAAATATTCAAAACTCTCGCAAGCTTTTGTTGCGCAACATCATGCATGAGCTCAAAACCCCTGTGACAAAAGGCAGAATCCAAGCTGAAATGGTGGAAGACCCCAAACAAAAGCAGCGCCTCATCCATATTTTTGAAAAGCTCAACTCTCTCATTAATGAGCTTGCAGCCATTGAAGCGGTCAATGCAAAAATCAAACCAAATCTTGAACCCATCAAACTCTCTGATATTGTGCAAGAAGCAATTAATATCGGTATGTTTGATAAAAAGGATATTGAGATTCAAATAAAAAGTGATCCCACTATTAAAGCAGACTATAAACTCCTCTCCATAGCAGTCAAAAACCTCATCGATAACGCTATTAAGTACTCCACTGATCACAAAGCAAAAATCATTGTTGACCAAGATTCCCTTACCATTATCAACAACGCCCCAGCTCTTTCAAAAGATCTTTCCTATTTTTTAGAGCCATTTAGCAAAGAGGGCAAAAAAAGTGGCTTTGGACTGGGACTCTATCTTGTAAGCAATATTTTAAAAATGCATGGATTTACACTCCATTACCACCACCAAAAAGGGCAAAACCTCTTCATTATCAGTTTTCTTAAACCTTAAAAAATTCATACCATTAATCGATAATAGAGAAAAACTTCTAAGGAATCAATATGAGAGGAGTAGCTTTTCTATCTTTTTTTCTTGCATATCTGTATGGAGCAAATATAGATCTTTTACTCCAAAAATATAAAGAAGCTTCTGAACTCTCAAAAATAACGAAAAGAGATTCAGCCGGTTTTGTTTACGTCTTTACCCGCGAGGATCTCCAAAAGATGCAAAGCTACACTCTCAAAGATATACTTCAAACTGTTCCTGGTATCAACTACACACTCACACCAAATAATCTTAATCTCTTCTCTGCTGTATCTACAAAATTTTCTCCTATCAATATAGCAAGACTCTATATCAATGATCATGATGTTACAAGTGCATCTTTTGGAAGTGCATTACTCATTTGGGGACAGATGCCTTTGGAATATGTAGATCACATAGAGGTATATAAAGGATCTTCTTCTATCGAATTTGGTGACGAAACCGGACTTATTATCATCAAAGTCTATACCAAACTAGCCCAAAGAGAACTTGGGAAAAAGATTCGTTTGATTGCTGACTCAAGGGGCTCAAAAGGATTTGACAGCTATATAGCAGAGCTTTTTGATAACAAAAGCTCTTTGTTTGGATACATTCATGGGACATCCTTTAAAACAAAACATTATCACAACGGCAACTATCTCCTCTCTCGTGATGGAGATGACAAAATGGTTTATCTCAATTTCAAAAAAAATGATCTGCAAGTAGAGTTTTCCCATTATGAGCCACATAGAGATCCTTTTTTGGGATATGGGCGTAGCAAAAAGCCTCTTGGCGGCGGATTAGATGCAAGACACACCTATTTAAAATTAGATAAAAATATCTATGGTATATCTTGGAGCTTTGCATTTGATAGGCTCGATTATAAGAGACTCTATAAAGATGCCAATGGTGTTTATACTTCACAAGGAATTGTAGATATCTATTATAGAAGATTTACTGACGATATTCTCTCTTTGAATTTCAAAAAACATATAGATGAGGGTAAACACTCGCTTTTACTTGGAGGATTTTATAAAATCAAAAAGTATAAAGAACGAGGAACATACGATACTATTCACACATATGCTACAAATAGGCTTGGTCTTGCCACACTTTATCTTGAAGAGAGTTACTCTATCGATAAAGAGACACTTTTTATTCTTTCAGCCAAAAACGACTGGTATGAATATCAAAAAGAGATTCCATCTCATACTAATATGATGGTACGTGCAGGATTTATCAAAAAGAGCAAAGAGTGGGAATTCAAAACGTTCTACACAAAAACTATGTTAGAACCACAATTCTTTTCTCTCTACTCTGACAATAATATACCACTTGTTACCAATCCGCACCTTAAACCCTCTTGCATCAATCTTTTTATTATTGGTGCCCTCTATAAAAAAGAGAATTTTTCTTTTGGCCTTAAATACGGCACGCGTAATGCAAAAAATATGACTTCTTATTCACCGCAAAAAGGCTACTACAATATTCCAAACAAAATTTACTTTGATTTCATCGAAGCAAAAGCACAGTATCAATTTGATCCGAAAAATAGAGTGACTCTCTACATTATCAAAGGGCGCAACTCACAAAAAAAGTTTTCTCCAGATATACACATCAACCTCCAAGCTTTCAACAGCTTTGATAATATTGATATCTATAATGAATTGCTCTATAAAAACTCTTATACATACTTTGGAACATCTGTAACCGATTCATTAGATTATACAGTAGCGATAAAATATCGCATTAATAACGATCTCTCCATTGGTTTACGAGGAGAGAATCTTTTTGGCAAAGGTTTTAAGCAAGCCTATAGAAAAATCAATACTGCCTATCCTACTACAGATAGAAAAATTTTATTGAACATGGAGTACACATTTTGAAGCGGCTTAGTATTTTTTTCTTTTTCACTTTTTCTCTATTTGCAAATACACAAGATATTGAAAGAGAGATATACAAAACAATCATTCACTCTCTCTTCCCTCATAAACATATCGTTTTGGTCTGGAGTGATAGTGACAAAGAACTTTTTACTGCCATCCAAAATGTATTGTATACTACAAAACCGGAAAAGGCAGATATAATCTTTCTTAAAAAACCTCTTCCACTCCATTCGCCAAATTTGCGAAAAAAGATCCTCTTTGTTCGCAATTATCCTCTGCTTAAAAAGTATAGAAACTGGGCGATTGGTGGATTTTTTTGGCAAAAAGGAAGACCTAATATTCTCTTTTTCAAAAATAATCTCACACGATATCGTCTTACCCTACCACCATCATTTCAAAAATATATTGATGAGGGTATAGAGTGATGAAAACACTTAATAAACTGCTTATTGGAATAATTGTCGTTATAGGAGTTATGATAAGCATACTCTATATCTCCACTTATGAAGTAGAAAATCGTCTCCAAAATAATCTCAACAGAATGTTTTTATCACATGTAGATGCCGTAGCACACCATATAGAAAGATTTATCAAAAAATATTGCAAAGAGAATCTCTACACTGAACTCAAGAGCAATCCACAACTAAGAGACTATCTCCAAGATGCACTTGAACTCACAACTGCTCCTCCTCATAAATTCGTCTATATCCTCTACAGAGACAAACATGGACATTTTAGGTATCTGCTCGATGGCAGTTTGGAAGATAAAGGGGAATTTAATCAAAAACTCGATGTAAATAGCAAAATATGGAATAGAGCATATAAGAGCAAACAAGCTCTCTATTTTTCACATCAAGATTCGGATATACTCTATATCACTTACTTATATCCAATTGTTTTGCATGGAAGCGTACAAGGAATCATCGCTATAGATTTTACAAATGAACTTCCTTCAACCATCTCTACTATCATCTCGCCTCTCAAAAAGGTTTTTGCATATCTCTTTTTTGCAATATTTCTTCTTTTAGCTCTTTTAGCTTATCAAGGATGGCTCTATTTACATACAAAAAAAAGCGCATTGACTGATCCGCTCACAGGAGCCTACAATAGAAACTATCTCCATAAATTTCTCTATGAAATCAATCCTCAAGAGTATGCAATTTTAATGCTCGATATTGATCATTTCAAAAAGATAAATGACAATTATGGCCATAAAGCAGGAGATTTTGTACTAAAAAATGTTTACAAAACACTCCACTCAATTTTGCGCAACCATGATCTCATTTTTCGCTATGGGGGTGAAGAGTTTATCATTTTTATCAAAAGAAATGGCAAAGAAGAAAACATTATCCAAATAGCCGAAAGAATCCGTACAACATTTTATACTACCGCCTTTATCTACGAAGAACACTCTTTAAAGGTTACTGTCTCTATAGGTATAATTTTGCATCCTGAAAAGTTCAAGTCAATTAAGGATGCAATTAAAAAAGCTGATGAGTTTTTGTATGAAGCCAAAAGGACAGGAAGAAACAAAATCTGCTATAACACCGATTACACTCTTACTAAAACAAAAACTACAAGAGAGGTTGATATCATAAAAGATGCCATAGATAATAGACGGCTCTTTATAGAACTCCAACCTATATACGATATAAACTCTATGCAGCCAGTGCGCTACGAAGTACTTGTAAGACTCAAAGATAGAGAAGGAAATGTGATCTATCCTGGAGCATTTTTAGAAAATATCGCTTATACAACACTTTACAACTCTTTGACAAAAGAGGTACTACGCCAAACGTTCGATACTATTCAAACTTATAAAGTACCACTGAGCATTAACCTCAATTTTTCTGACATCACAGACAATGTTGTGTATGAGATGATATTGCAAGAGATTGAAAAAAATCGAGAGCTTGCAAATTTTTTAGTCATTGAACTTCTCGAAAATGAGGCTCTCCCAACATATGAGGAGCATGAAGACCTTAAAAAGAGACTACAAAAACTTAAAGAGTATGGAATCAAAATTGCAATTGATGATTTTGGAAGTGGCTATTCCAATTTTGAAATTTTCAAATATCTTCCTATAGATATTCTCAAAATCGATGGAACACTCATTAAAGAGATTGAAAAATCAAAAGTCTCATATCTTATGGTTAAATCAATAACCTCATTTGCACAAGCAATTAATATAAAAGTTGTTGCAGAATTTATAGAAAACGAAAAGATACTGCAAACCGTCTCACGCCTCAATATCCAATATGGACAAGGTTTTTATCTAGGAAAGCCATCTAAGCACTTACAGTAGTAAGGAGTCTTTGCAAGAAGATCTCTTGAGATTTGACAATTTTTTTCTTTGCTTCTTCTATATCCATCCATGTAGCTTGATCAATTTCGGGAAATTTCAATACTCTTCCCTTATACTCCATTGTAACCAGATTGGATCTTATATGTGTATCAAGATCTTTTTGCACGGCAAAAATATGCAAGATTTTATTTGAGGTTTTTGCTTCACCCAAATCTATAAACTCTCCTGCAATCTCTTTTCCCGTCTCTTCAAAAAATTCTCTCTTCGCTGCATCCAAATCACTCTCTCCTGGATTTACCTCACCTTTAATAATTCCCCAAGAGCGCTCTTTATTTTTCCAAAAAGGTCCTCCAAAGTGACCAAGGTACACCTCTACAACTCCATTTTTTATCCTATAAGGAAGAATACCAGCACTTCTTTTCATATATCTCCAATTAATTAAAATATAAGTAAGAAAAATCTACACTATTATCAAAGGAGTATCATGAATATTCAAAAAGTTATTAGTGGATTTTTCTTTATTCTTGCAATGACAACAAACTTTGGCTTCTTCTATGGCGATCCATCAAATTTAGAATATCATAGCAAATATGAACTCTTTGCCGCAATAGTTGTAAACCTCATCGCTACGATTCTCAAACTAGGAGATAAAACACAACTAGGATCAGTACTCCTTGCTACAAGCCTCGTTGCCGATATTCAGCTCATAGGGGCAGCAAGTGTCTGGGCACTTGCAATATATGGCTTAGGGCAAATGAATCTTGAAGCAAGTGTAGCTATTGTCTCTATGAGTGGTGGTGCACTTTTAGCAAATATTGTCTCAGTCTTACTCTTTGTAGGCGACACGCTCAAATCTAAAAGGTAATTATGGAAAGCAATAGCGCATGGATCATCATCCACCGGATGAGGATCCCTCTTCTTGTAATTATTATCACTTTTTCAATCTCTATTTTAGGCATGACTCTCATCCCTGGTGTAGATGATCAGGGTAAGCCCTATTATATGAATTTTTTTGATGCCTTTTACTTTGTAAGCTATATGGCAACTACCATTGGCTTTGGAGAAGCACCCTATACCTTTACCTATCCACAGCGTCTATGGGTAAGTTTTTGTATCTATCTCACAGTCATTGGCTGGTTTTATGGTATTGGTAATATAATCGCACTTATTCAAGATAAAAAACTTGCTCGTGAACTTGCAATCGCACGCTTTCGCAACAAAGTTCAAAAACTCACTGAGCCATTTATCATTATATTAGGCTATAACAATGTTACAAAAGAGATCATTAAGCGCCTCAGTCTAGAAGGTATAAGAATAGTCGTAGTGGATAAAGATGAAAGCAAAGTAGAAGAAATTGAACTGGAAGGCTTCATTCCCGAAGTTCCTGCAATCAGTGCTGATACAACAAAGCCCGACACACTCAAACTTGCTGGAATTCATCATAAAAATTGCCAAGCAGTTGTGGTACTTTTTGAAGATGATGTAAAAAATGCAAAAATCGCACTCATGTGTAAACTACTCAACAAAAAAATCAACATCATCGTCAAATCAACTACCAAAGATAATACTGAGCATCTGCGCAATATTGGTATTCGTCACATTGAAGATCCTTTTAAAATCATCTCCAATAGATTCTATTTTGCCATTGCAGCACCTTATATCTGGCTTTTAGAGATGTGGATATTTGGCCATATTTTGCGCATACGCAAGCGTGAATTCCTTCCAAAAGGAAAATATATCATCTGTGGTGCTGGACGTATGGGTAAAGCTCTCGCTTCAGCGCTAGAGCGAGCAAAAATCGAATATGTCTTTATTGATATTAAATCGAGTGAATATAAAAAGAGAAAGCAGAGTGCCATTTATGGTGATGCAGAAGATATCAAGACACTCATTAAAGCAGGTATCAAAGAGGCTAGCTGTATTATTGCTGGTACAAAAGATGATATGATAAATCTCACTATCCTCTCCACTGCCAAAAAACTCAATCCCTCTATCTACACAATAGCTCGTGAAAACACACTTGAAGATATTAGCGTTTTTAAATCAGCACGTATCGATAAAATCTACATTTTAGAGAAGGTCTTAGCAAAATATACCTATAACTTCATTGCCAAACCGATGGCTAATAGATTTATACGCATGATATACCAAAAAGATAATGTCTGGGCAATGAATGTAGTAGGAAAACTGAGCTCCACAATTGGCAAAAACCCTGATGTTTTTGAGATTCAACTAACACATGAAACCGCATATGCTCTTTGTAAAGAGTTAGAAAATGGAAGAGATATTACCCTTGAAATCTTGCGCAGATCCCGCAAAGATTACCGTAAAAAAAATAAAATTGTTTTTTTGATGTATCACTATGAAAATGAGCATGAAAGAGAGACTGTTTTAATGCCTTCTGATTCACTGAGCATCAGATGTGGAGCTTCACTCTTAATCGCTTGTGATGAAGAGGCTCGCAGCGATTTTGAATATATCATCAATAATTACTATGAGCTCTACTATGTACTCACAGGTAAAGAGCAAAGTGTAGGCATTTTTAATATTTTTCAAAAAGAGAAAATAGCTTTTTAAAAGCAGGAGGCTTTGTGAATATTATCATAGCAGGAGCTGGAAGAGTTGGCTTTCGCCTCGCACAAACACTCTCTATTAAACACAACGTTATCATAATTGATAAGAACAAAGAGGCTCTTGCAAGACTGCAAGAATCGATCGACATACTTCCTATTGTGGGCAACATAGAAGATCCCGATACATTCAAAGTACTTAATGGAACGTATGATATTTTTATAGCTGTAACAGATAATGATGAAGCCAATATTCTCTCCACTCTCATAGCTGATGATGAGATTAATGTAACTAAAAAGATTATTCGCTTACGCAACCCCTATTTTGCTAAAAGCTCCATTGCAAAAAAACTCGGAATAGATGAAGCTGTCTTTCCCTTTTCTCTCGCAGCCCAATCAATAAAACTCCTTTTAGACTTTCCTAAAGCGAACAATATTAAAGATTTTATCTTTACCTCTTTCAAACTCATCTCTGTGCGCGTCAATGAACCACTCCTTACTTCCACACAAGAGATAGAGTCACAAAATATCAAAGTAGTAGGAATTGAAAAAGATAAAAAGTTTTTCATCCCCACCCAATCCTACCCATTAGAAGATAATAATCTCCTCTATCTTTTTGGTGATGGAGAGCAAATAAAAGAGGTTTGCAAAAAAATCAATAAAAGCGATCCTAAATCTATCAAAAATATTGCTATTTTTGGAGCAAATCTTTTGGGAATTGAGATAGCAAAGGCTTTTTTAGAAAAAAATGTAAACATAAAAATTGTTGAAAGTGACCCTGCTCTTTGCATACGAGCTTCCGAGCTTTTGCAAAATCGCGCCACCGTTATCAACTCCAAATATATTGAGCATAAAATTTACGAAGAAGAGAATATCCGCCTAGCAGATATGGTTATCGCGACAAGTAGCGAAGATGAAGAAAACATCATTGAGTGTCTTGAAGCCAAGGAGTATGAGGTACGAAAAACTGTAGCAATCAATAACAATCTAGAATTTTACAACCTCATGCATAAACTTGGAATCATTGCAGTACGAGGACCAAAAGCGAGTGCATACTATGCAATTTTGGAAAAAATTGGCTCAAGCAATGTTATTACAGAAAAGCACTACTGTGGAGGAAGAGGTACTATTTTTATGCGAAAAATCTTTGAAGACTCTTTGCTGATTGGCACCTCCCTCAAACCTCTCAAACTCGACGATACCATCAGCTACTATATTCGTGATGGAATTATCTATCCATTCAAACAAAAAATCACACTTCATAAAAATGATCTCATCGTCGTTTTTGCAAAAACCTATCAGGAGGAAAGAGTCAAAAAGTGGATCTACAATCTCTAAAAAATATCGCTAAATTTATTAGCGCTGTGGGACTGGGATTAGGGCTTTTTTTCATCATTCCTCTCCTAACGGGCTTTCTCTACCATGAAAACATCAAAAATTTTCTCATCTTCTATCTCCTGTTTATATTAGGGAATTTTTTAATCTATGCGACGCTTTACAACCACCATTTTAAAATGAGTATCAAAGAGGCCATATTTGCAGTTAATCTCATCTGGATCCTCTTAGGAGTTGCTGGAGGAGGTGCTCTTTATCTCACATCCAATGTTACTCCAGGTGAAGCTTTTTTTGAAGCTATTAGTGGCTTTACCACCACGGGAGCTACAATATACACCGATATTGAGAGCCTCTCTCACACTACGCTCATGATCCGCTCTCTCACACACTGGTTAGGCGGGATGGGTATCATCGTTTTAAGTGTGGGGCTCTTGACACTGCTCAATCCATCAGGTTCGCTTACTCTATTTAAATCTGAATCTACAGGCATTAGCATAGAAAAACTTACTCCAAAAATCAAAGATACTGCTATAAGACTTTGGGGCATATATCTTCTTTTGACATTCCTTAATGCTCTTTTACTCTATTTTGGAGGAATGAACGGTTTTGATGCAATCAACCACGCTTTTTCTACTATCTCTACTGGTGGCTTTTCTACCATGAACGATAGCTTAGGCCACTGGAAAAACAACTATTTCATTCTTTGGGTAACTACATTTTTTATGTTTATTAGCGGCATAAACTTCATTGCGCATTTGCGGCTCTTTCATAGAGATTTTAGCGGTTACAGAAGCGAAGAGGTAAAGTGGTATTTTATTGTTTTTATGCTCCTCTCTTTGACTCTAACATGGGTACATTGCACTATTGGAAAAGATACTCTCTTTCACGCAATGACACACGCCTTTTTTACCATAAGCTCAATTCTCACTACAACAGGATTTGCCTCTACCGACTACTCTTTATGGTCACCTGTTGCAGTGGCAATCATCTTTATTCCTATGTACATAGGTGCCAATGCTGGCAGTACCGCAGGAGGCGTAAAAATTATTCGTTATGTTATACTTTTTAAAAATCTCTTTGCGCAAATCAAACAAAATCTCCATCCCAATGCAATTGTAGATGTATTTATCGATGGCAATCGCATCAGCGGTAAAATTCTTGGAAGCGTACATGGATTTTTCTTCATCTATGCTGTTACAAATCTCTTACTTGCACTCTTTCTCTTTGCACGAGGATACGATTTTTTAACATCCATCTCTGCAGCAATTGCCTGTATTGGCAATATTGGGCCTGGATTTGGGCATGTAGGACCTGCAGACAATTTTGCATTTTTTAGTAGTTTTGAAAAGATCCTCTTAGCAATCTTTATGATTATTGGGAGGTTAGAGTTTTATACATTTATTGTGCTCTTTTCAAAAGAGTTTTGGAAAAGGTTTTAAAAAGCTTGAGGAGCTACTATGATAAAAAAACATCTCACAGAGCAAACTGCAATTTTGCTTTCTGTTACAAAATGGATGATTCTCTCAACAATAGTGGGGATAATTATTGGCTCAATTGTTACACTCTTTCTCAAAATTATTCAATTTGCAGAGCACCACCAAAGTAGTCTTCCCTTTCCTTACTACTATACTCTTCCATTTGTTTTAATGCTTGTTGTATGGATGATTCGCACCTTTGCCCCTTCTGCTGAAGGTCACGGCACAGAAAAGGTGATCGAAGCAGTACACAAAAAGCATGGAAAAATTGATCTCAAAGTAGTCCCTATCAAACTTATCGCAACAGTTTTGACAATTTTTGCAGGTGGCTCTGTGGGAAAAGAGGGACCAGCTGGTCAAATAGGTGCTGCAAGTGCTTCGGGACTCAGTGATCTTTTGCGCTTTAATGATGTAGATCGTAAAAAAATAGTAATATGTGGTATTAGTGCCGGCTTTGCTTCAGTTTTTGGCACCCCCATTGCAGGGGCTATTTTTGGTGTGGAGGTTCTCATCATAGGCGTCATTTTATATGATGTACTCCTTCCCTCTTTTATTGCCGGATTTGCTGCTTTTACTACAGCGCAGTTTCTTGGTATTGAGTATACCTATTTTGATATGCACTACTACCAAAGCATAGCTCTTGATATCCCACTCATACTCAAAGTAGTAGGTGCAGGACTCTTCTTTGGTCTTGTAAGCGATATTGTGGTTACTTCTATGAACTTTATGCACAAAACTATCAAAAAGATACCTCTTAATATCTACCTCAAAACATTTATCATAGGCTCACTCTTAGTACTTATTGGACTTCTCTTTGGCACACAGTATCTTGGTCTTGGTATGGATACTATCAAAGATACTCTCAATCCCGATCCCTATTTTGCTAAAGATTTGCCATGGTATGCCTTTTTACTTAAAGCCTTCACCACCTCTCTCACTCTTAGTGGTGGGGGCAGTGGAGGTGTTATTACTCCGATATTTTACATAGGAGCAACAAGTGGACATGCTTTTGGCGCATGGTTTGATTACCAGCATATTACTCTCTTTGCTGCACTAGGTTTTGTGAGTGTCTTAAGTGGTGCTACAAATGCTCCAATTGCAGCTACCATCATGGCAGTAGAGCTCTTTGGACTTGAAATTGCACACTATGCAGCACTCAGTGCAGTGATTAGCTTTTTGGTTACAGGACACAGAAGTGTCTTTCCATCGCAAATTTTAGCAATGAAAAAGAGTGAGATACTTGAAGTAAAAATAGGTGAGGAGATAGAAAAAGCTGAAGTGGAGCTAGAAAACAGACGCTATCAAAAAATTCGAAGAAGAATTTTGCGCAAAAAACTTCGCATGAAAAAGTAGAAATTTTATTGCTATAATTATTCAAACAGTAATGGAACATTTAAATGAAAAAATTTTTGGTATTTCTCTTTACACTTCCGCTTTTCGCATTTGAGCCTCTCTTTACCACCATAGAGCATCCTTTGCGCCTTGCTTTTTACGCTCCATTTGCTACAGATACTTCTCATACTAAAATGGTAACGCTTGGTTGGTATGAAGCAAACAACTATGAAAGTGAAGATATCTATCTCCTCGATTTTGAGATAGCAACACTCCAAGGAGTAGTGAGAGTTCCTCTAAGCAATAACTCCTCCTTACGCATTATAGGAGGAATACACCGTGTTTATGGTGGATTTATGGATGGAGCACTCGATTGGTTTCATGATGCTACTGGTCTACTCAATGGAGCTGTACATAATCTCTATGGAGAAAATGAAGTTCACTACCATATTGGCTCGCAATTTCGCAAGGATAACTCTTTTACTTCGCTATCCAATCTGCAAATAGAGTATAAACACTCCCTCGCATTCCATCCTTTCGGTGCAAAAAGTGCCATTTTTGGCGGATGGAAAATTCCCCTTGCAAAGAAAAAGGATGGATTTGGATCCGCAAAAGCTGATTATATGGTGGGATTAGCACTACAAAAGAATAATTGGCTATGGAATATCTCTTGTATGCGACTAGGAAAAATCCACCTCTTTGAATATGGAACTTCTCGTAAATGGTTAGTGAGTGGTTATGTAGGATATGCATACAAAAACTGGCTTTTTGAGTGGCGTACCATCTCTTCAGCTTTCAAATCACGCCACATTTCACTCGACTCTTGGTCAAATGTAGTGAATGTAGCATACAGTCTCAATAAACATACAAAAATATTTTTTACTGAAAATCTTGCCCCTTTTTACGGCAGTGCTGATTTTACAATTGGTGCAACATATCGTTTTTAAAGGATTATCATGGACAAAAAAGAGTACAAAAAAGAGCTCTACTATCTTCAAATAGAACTGGTAAAATTCCAACGAGAAGTTATAGAAAATGACTTGAAAGTCTGCACAATCTTTGAAGGAAGGGATGCTGCTGGAAAAGATGGAACTATTAAACGTTTTGTTGAGCACCTCAGTCCCAGAGAAACCCGTGTAGTAGCTCTTGGAAAACCTAGTGATATTGATAAAAAGAGCTGGTATTTTCAGCGCTATGTCCCTCATCTTCCTCATGGTGGTGAGATGGTCTTTTTCAATCGTAGCTGGTACAATAGAGCCGGCGTAGAAAAGGTAATGGGATTTTGTACAAAAGAGGAGTATGAGCGCTTTATGCAAGAGGTTCCAAACTTCGAGCATCTTCTTGTGCACGATGGGATGATATTTACCAAGTACTATCTTGATATCACCAAAGAGGAGCAAAAGAGGCGTCTTGAGGAGCGTAAAAAAGATCCCCTCAAGCAGTGGAAGCTCAGCCCCATTGATATGCAGGCACAAAAGCTTTGGAAAGAGTATTCCCTTGCCCGCGATGAGATATTTGCACGTACACACTTTGCCTTTGCTCCATGGTATGTCGTCAAAGCAGATGATAAAAAAGTAGCACGTATCAATTGTATAAAACATTTCCTCTCTAAAGTAAATTATAAGAAAAAAGATGAGAAACTATTGGTATACGATCCTAATATTGTATGTGAATTTGATAAAGCCTGCTATGAAAAAGGACTTATAGCACCATAAGGAGGTAATAATGGCACATCTTGAGCGATATATGTTTTACTATATGGATACCATCAACGAAAAAAACTTTAAAGAGGCAATTGAACTAGCACAAAGCATAATTGAAGAGTGCGAAGATGAAAGCACTCCAATTATCGAAGGTTTTTTAAGTGCTGCTAAATCTTTGCAAGCTTTGAAAATGGGCGAGTTTGATGATGTGGAGGAGCTTTGGAACAGTTATGAAGAGGCCAAAAGATTCCTTACACCAAGCAACAGACACTATGCAATACTCTTAGAAACTTGCATGATACTTGAAAATACAAAAGAAGAGATTGAGAGGATCATATGATAATCGACTTTTCACCATTAGAGCTCAAATATCGATATAAAATCATGAGTCGCTCCATAATTCCTCGCCCAATTGCATGGATAGTAACTGAAGGCAAAACACTCAATATCGCTCCATTTAGTTATTTTATGGCACTATCTTCTAACCCTCCTACTCTTATCGTCTCAATAGGACACAAAAAAGATGGAACACAAAAGGATACCCTCAAAAATATTTTACAAACCAAAAAATGTACTATCTGCTCAGTAACTCCAGATCAAATTACACAAATGCACGCCTCAAGTGAGAGCCTCCCAGAAGAGGTGAGCGAAGCAGAAGCTTTTGGTATTGCAACAAAAAGAATAGTAGAAGATTTTCCTCCTATCATAACTGATAGCCCAAGCGCTTTTTTTTGTGAACTCAATCAAGTAGTAGACCTGAGTGGAAGCAAAACCATTCCTTTGATAGTAGAGATCAAGAAATACTATATTGCTGATAACTATTTTGATCCAAACTACAACTTTGAACTTGATCTCGTTGCACGAGTTGGTCGAGAATATCGTTTGTGCAACAAAAAAATTGAGCCTTAATTTTTGCTACTTTTGTTCCTTGTATCTGCTTAAAAATATGCTATTATGAAAAAAAATAAGGAGAGAAACAATGGTAGCAGATGCATGGCTCTCCAAAGAGCTTAAAAATGGTAAAGTTTTGTGCCAAGCGTGTGCCCATGCTTGTAAATTAGAGCCCGGAGAGTTTGGCAAATGTGGCGTACGTGTCAATGAAAATGGAAAACTCAAATCTACTGTATATGGATTAGCAGCTGCAGCCCATATCGATCCAATCGAAAAAAAGCCGATGTTTCACTTTTTGCCAGGTTCTACTATCTTTAGCATCGGAACGGTTGGGTGCAACTTTTGCTGCCAGTTTTGCCAAAACTGGGAGATTAGTCAATATCCTCAAACCAACGGCTACAAAGTTTTTGGTCAAGAAATGATGCCGGAGACTATCGTAAAGCTTGCCAAAGAGTATGGATGTAAATCTGTGGCTTATACCTATAATGAGCCAATTGTATATTTTGAATATACTTACGATACAGCCAAACTAGCCCATGAAGCAGGACTCAAAAATGTCTACGTAACAAGTGGCTTTGAGACAAGAAAAGCGATAGATGAACTTTCACCCTTTTTGGATGGAATGAATATCGATATCAAGTTTTTCAAAGATGAAAGCTATCAAAAAATCAGCTGTGCACGTCTTAAACCAGTACTACAAGCTATAGAATATGCTCACTCAAAAGGTATCTGGATTGAGACAACTACACTTATCATCCCTGGTATCAACGATAGTGATGAGGAGTTGAGAGATATCGCTAGATTCCAAGCAAATTTGAGCAAAGATATGCCATGGCATATAAGTCGTTTTCATCCAGATTACAGAATGCTCGATCGCCCTGTCACTCCTTATGAAACGCTTAAAAGAGCATACGAAATTGGAAAAGCTGAAGGTCTGAAGTATATCTATATCGGTAATTATCCCGATGCTGATAGAGAATCAACATACTGCCCAAAATGTGGATTTAAAGTAATTGAGCGGGCTGGATATCTTGGCGAGCAGGTAAAAAATCATCTCATAGATGGCAAATGTCCAAAATGTGGTAAAGTCATAGCAGGAGTGTGGCAATGAGCGCAAAAGCGTGGCTGAGTAAAAAACTACCCAGTGGTAAAATCATGTGTGAAGCGTGTGCTCATGCATGCAAGCTCGATGAGGGTGAATATGGAATATGCGGTGTACGAAAGGTTGAAAACGGGGAGTTAAAACTGCTCGTTTATGGAAAAGCAGCAGCGATGAATGTTGATCCTGTAGAAAAGAAGCCCATGTACCACTTCTTACCTGGCTCTCAAGTCTTTAGCTTTGGAACAGTTGGGTGTAATCTTAGCTGCAGCTTTTGTCAAAATTTTGAGATCAGCCAATTTCCGCAAGAGCATGAGCATAAAATTTTTGGAAAAGATCTACCTCCAAAACTGGCAGTAGACCTAGCCTTGCAGTATGGGTGTAAAGCGATCGCTTATACCTACAACGAGCCGATTGTCTGGTTTGAATACACCTACGATACAGCAAAACTAGCTAAAGAAGCGGGGCTTAAAAATATCTATGTCACTAGTGGATACGAAACCCACAAAGCATTGGATAAACTAGCCGATGTGATCGATGGGATGAATATTGATCTCAAAGCATTTATAGATGAGTTTTATAAAGAGCTGTGCGGTGCAAGACTCAAACCGGTTTTGGAAGCTATCAAATACGCTTACAAAAAAGGATTTTGGATCGAAATTACTACCCTTTTTATCCCCGGCAAAAATGACAGCGAAGAGGAGATGCGCCAAATTGCTAATTTCATCGCTTCCATCGATACAGCCATTCCTTGGCATGTGAGCGGCTTTTATCCAACTTATAAGATGCTTGATACAAATCCAACTCCTCCAGATACCCTACTCAAAGCCTATAAGATAGGAAAAGATGAAGGGCTCAAATTTGTCTATGTAGGTAACTTCAATGCCCCTGAGTTTACCGCCACATACTGTCCAGCATGTGGCTATAAAGTGATTGAGCGCGCCGGATATCTTGGTGAAAAAGTGGTAAACCATCTGCAAGATGGTAGATGCCCCAAATGTCATACATTCATCCCAGGAGTTTGGAAATAGAGCAAATCAAGCTTTCATAGAAGCGTTTTGTAGGCTTGAACTCTTTCTGTTTGGCATGCTCTATCTCGAGCAGCAGTTACGTAACGCTGCTGGAAGCTTTTTAAAAAACCTTGTTCGCTGGATGACTAACACTCCTTCGAAAAGTCTTAGGATGTATCCCAGCTTCTTGAAAAGGGAGAGAACATTGTTATTGATTTAGGTATTGGACAAGTGTCAAGTCTATCTGGAATTGATTAAATTAATAGATCATCTTAAATTTGGGCCAGTTATGGGTAAATGCTTTAGGCCACTCACTGGAAGTTACTCATTTTACAGGAATCTTACCGCAATGATAGGTGGCAATGAAGTAGTAACTAAAAGAGCTGGACTTTTGCATGATATAGGTAAAGTACTCACGCATGAATATAGTGGTAGCCATGTAGATCTTATAGCAAGTAGCAAGTAAATGGTATAAAGAACCAGATGTTGTTATCAATGCAATCTATGCTCACCATAGCTATGAAGAGCCATGAATCGCAGAAGCTACAGCAGTATATACTGCCGATACACTCAGTGCAGCAAGACCTGGAGCAAGAAGAGTGTTTTTGGATGCTTTTTTGAAAAGAGCACAAGCTATTGAAGATATAGCTTTGAGTAAACCATCTATGAAAAAGGCCTATACAATCCATACTGGTAGAGAAATGCGCGTACTTGCTAATGCAGGATTTGTCACAGATAACAAAGTTATTCTATTAGCAAAAGATATTGAAGCGAGTATGCAATATCCAGGAGAAGTAAAAGTAAATCTTATCAGGGAGCAAAGAGCAATTGAGTTTACTCGCTGATCATGCTGGTTTAATGAAAAAAAGAAAGGAGAGAAACGAAAAAAGGATGGCTTCCAAAACAACGGAATATTGCAATAATATAAATGGTGTGGATCTAAGTTTTTCATACAATTTTGCATAGAAATAGACCATGGGTATAAGTAAGGGATAGACGTATCTAAAATCTGTATTACAAGCAACCGGAATCTTTATCCGATAGGCAAGAAGAATCAAAATATATAAAATAAAAAAGAGTAAAAAAGGAGCTGCTTCTTGCAACTCCTCTTTATAAATGGTAAATACCCCTATCAAAATACTTACATAGAGAATAAGACTTAAAAAAGAGAGAATATATGCTATATTTTGGTGATATGCGTCGTTGAAGAAAAATTCTGCAAACAAAGCACTTTTTAAAAAATAGTTCCAAAAATATTGCCTTCCATACAAATCGTGCCAAGCATCTATATAGGGAAAAAGAAGATATTTTTTCATATCGAAATAAAAATAGTTTCCTAGAGTATTAGCTACATAGAGTTTTTTGTTCAACGTGTTCACCACATTGCTCACGAGCCAATCAGAAGAGGTGCTTTGTAATGCATAATATATATTGTCTGCAAAATTGATAACAAATCCGACTAAAAAGAATAAAAACGCTAATGCCGCCATTTTGATAAAATATTTCTTGTTTTTTTGCTTCAATGCCTCTATGATGATTAAAACACCTATAATTATGAAAAGAATTATTCCACTTGCTTTTGTGATGAGTGCTAATGCTGAAAAAAGAAGAGCAGGTTTTATATCTCTTTTATGCTGCCACCAAAGAAGAGTGTAATAAAATCCGATTGCAGTCAATGCATATGTCAAAACATCGTTTCCTATTCGAATGGAGTGGATGATACCAGAGGGCCAAAAAATGAGTAACAAAGATGAAAGAGATAGTAAAAATTCTTTTTTTATAACAAGTTGCAAACTTCTTATTGAAAAGATGATGAAAATTGTAAAAAAGAGTAAAGATAGCCATTGTAAACTAATGTATGGATTGATATAGAGCAGAAGCGATATTTTGTAGACAATCGCTGCGAGAATGTAATAAAGAGGTGGCTGATGATACTCCCAGCCTTTCGTCGGATTTGGAAATGTGAAATGATCTGCTATCATCTTGATATAGTCCAAATGCCCAGTATGAGTGATGACATCGTAGGTTCTCACATAATAAGGAGTATAAGAAAGATATATCATGCACAAAGCAATGCCTGCAACAATGAAAAAAGAGAGCTTTTTCGAAAAAAATCTATTCGATACTAAAAAGAGTAGTAGAAGGAGTGAAAGAGAAAACAGCAAATGAAAAACAGTGGAGATAGGAGAATGAAAATGGAGATAGAGGCCACTTTTTCCATTTCTATTTTTTATTACTAATTGTATATGATTTATTCCTGGATGGATGTATTTGGTTATATCGAGAGAAAAACCCCTTTTCCAGTCACATTTTCCTTCGATATTTTTGATAAAAATTGATTTTTTATTAATTGTGAAATTTTCAACGCAGTCATCTGGTATGATATCAATTTTTTGTAATGGGTTGAGAGAGAAAAAAGAGATATCGAAGATAAACTTTTGTTTCGATTTTGCATTTGTAACATAAGGCAACAAGATAGCCTTTTGTTGATTGAGCAAACTTTTTTGTATATGAGGTGTTGAAAGATAGTAGAAGATACCACAGAGAAGTGAAAATAGTAGGGCCCATGTGATTTTTCCAAAATAGCGTAGTTGCATATGCTATTCCTTCTGTGTAACGTCGTTCTAAGAGCAAAGATTGAACAAATAAATGAACTATTTCTCTGAGATTGTTCAAAATTCCGTGTCAGTAGAGCATTGTACCATAATTAAATTTCAAGGGTTTTTCAATCCTTACTTCAAATATAGCTAACTAATAGAGTAAGATTCCTGTTTCCAATCATCATCTTCCATTTTTTCTGTGCATTTTTCCTTTCACTCCCTTTAACATCACTGCAAGCAAAATATTCTCATAGAAAGTAGTTTTAGAAGTAAATTTTCATTTGGAAAAGCTCCTTTCATTTTAGTCAGTTTACGAAATTGCCGATGTACTGATTTGATATTATTTGTAATGTAAATAATTTTTCTGATAGTTTCTGGATATTTAAAATAATAGGAGAGATTCTTCCATTTGTTTTGCTAGGAATTGATAATGATAGGATACTTTTACCCCATTTCCCTTCATTTCAATCGGCTATATGATTCAACCTCTGCGTCCAAAGCAGCCTCAACCAACTATTTTACCAATAACGCCAACACCCCCATCTTTACCACTTATTTTTTTACCTCAAGTAGCTCTTTTACTACCTTATCAAAATCAAATCTTTTCATGTCAGTCTTTTTTTCTTATTTTATCTTGACTGAGAAGGCATTTCCCACGCTCTCAACGATATCGCCAAAAATCCCCATATTGCTTCACAGAAGCTTACCATCGCCATCAACAACTACCATTTAAGTAAGAGCTTTACCAAGTCTTTGCGCAACACACTGACACAAATAACTTTCATGCAGATATTTTTACACAAAAATGGCGCAACCAGCAAAAAAGCCGGTTAGCGAACATCATAGTCGATATATCCTTTACCATCACTCGCCCAGTTGCGTATAGTCTCTTTATCTTTTGATGAGAGTTTTGCTTCAGGATGAAGCCAAAGATATTGTGGAAGTGGCATAGCTAAGATGACACTTCTAAAGATCTGCTTTTTGAGCTCTTGTTTTTTTTCATCACTATAATCATTCCATGTGCTAAAATTGAGCGCTTTTCTCCCTTCTATCACATCGCGTCTTACTGCCCAACTCATAGGAGCTACATTGGCATACCATGGCCATTTTGTCTCATTAGAGTGACAATCATAGCAGCTCCGTTTAAAAATTGCCATCACCTCCTTTGGAGCTTGTATCTCTTTTTGAGGATCGGTTGGTGGGTTTGATTTTTCATAGGTTGGAATAAATTGCAAAAGTCCAATAATAACCGCTACTGCACCAAGATACATCAAAAAGCTTTTCATTATCCCCCCCTCTCCTTTTTTGTGGTAATATTACTATAGTTTGATTAATAATTACAATTTAGGAATAAACATGGAAACGATGAATTCCTTTTTGAGTAAACACAAAGCATTTTTTTCACAATATAAAGAGCACTTTCTTGAATTTTTCCGTTCTTCCATTTTAGAAAAGCCACCAAAAAATAGTAAACCCCTCTCATCTGGAGCAATCAACACCATAGCAGAAAAACTCTACCTTATACTTTTCACACCTGGTACATCCGATAGAGAGCAAAAAATTATCAATTTTGCATATATGCTGGCACAAAATAGATTTAATATCCTTCCACCTCTTACAAAATCTCTTCTTAAACTTTTGCAAGATTTTATTGGCATTATTCTCCAAAAAGAACACCATAATCACCTTGATGTCTCTATAATGATTCAACTCATAGATAATTATATTGTTGCTTTTCAAAGAGGATATACAAAATTTTTTGAAGAGCAACAGCAAGAGTTACGCTCATTAAAACATGAAAATGATAAAAAAGAGCAAGAGATAATCTTGTCGATTTTAGAAAAAATAAAAAGACAAAACAGCCAAATAATTCTACTCGATTTTTACAAACAGGTACCTATATCTTGCAAAGCCAAAATCAGACTATTAAAAGAAGATACAATTGTTGTCGATATAGCAGAATGCAATTTTAAAATTTTTCATCATGACAAAGAGCTTTTTATAAAAACAGATCTTATAGACAAGCCAATAAAAACTAAAATAAAAGAGATCAAAGATTTTGACTATGTTATCTTAGACTCTTTTTGCTTTGAAGAGCTCCCACAGGAAAAAAGAAAATTTGTACGTGTTCAGCCAAAAGAGTCTATTCCTATAACTATTACATCTTCTCAATGCCAATGCAGTGGGGTCATTCAAGATATCTCCATAGGAGGAGCAGGTATTATCTGTAGTAATATTTCTTCATGTAATAAACGGGACAGCGTTACTCTCCAGTTTGCATTAGAGAATAAAAAAATTGTAATAGAAGGGGAGATTCGCTACCTCGACGAGGAAGCGAAAAGATTGGGTATACAATACAGTTTAGATGTAGAATTTGAAAACTTTCTTGCCGAATATATCCTGCATAGGCAGTTTGAAATCATCAAAGAGATACGTATATAATTAAAGGTTTCTAATATCAATAAACTCTCCGCTTGGAAACTCCAAAAGTTTTCCAAAACTATCACTTAGCAATAAAGCAGCATCTGCTGGTGCAAGTCTTTGAGACTCTGCTAGGCGTTTTACTACAGGGAATTTCTCCCTATCAGCATGCTGTAAAATATGCTCCATCATAGGAGTCTCTATAAGACCAGGAGCAAGTGCTGTAAGGTGTGTATTTGGCATCTCAGCAGCGTAGAGGCGAATAAGCATATTGAGAGCCGCTTTGCTCAGTGCATAGGCATTCCATCCCCTTGCTCCACTTACACTTGCACCACTACTGATAGCCACAACCTGCTTCACGGTACGCTTTTTAAAAGAGTCAAGCAGTACTTTATTTGCCCATACATTGAGATTCATAATCTCTTCGATCTCATGGATACTTGTGTCACTCATATCTTTGAGCTCCCCTAAAATTCCGGCATTTAAAATTGCTAAATCAAGCTCTGTTTGTGCTAGCAATTCTTCAACTGCTCCCTCTATCTTTTCCAAAGCATGTAAGTTCAGCTGTACAAAATGGAGATTTTCATATCCTTGCAAACTGCGGGGCAAAAAGCGGCTCAGGGCATACACCTCTTCCCCAGCTTCAACATAGAGTTTTGCCAATGCTTCACCTAAACCACTGCCAATACCTGTTATAAATATTTTCATTGATATCCTTTAGATTATATTTTTATAATTGTAACATTACCTATACATACATGAGTAAAATTTGTAGCATAAAATAGATGATTACATTACTAAAACTTTATTTCTTTTTACGGTGCTACATGGCACCGTAAAAATATTATTCAAAAAGAGTCAAATCAATTACTTTCAAACCACCAATTTCATCTGCAACATAAGCATATGTTCCATTCTTTGAAAGGACAATCCTATGAGCTCTTCCATTCGTAGCATAAGATCCAAGAAGAGTTGGATTTTGAGGATCACTTACATCTATAATTACTACCCCATTGCTATCATCTGCTACATACGCCTTTGTTCCATCATTTGAGAGGGCAACGTTCCAGGAAATTCCCCCTGTACCAGCTAAATTGTAGGAGCCAAGAATAGTTGGATTTTGAGGAACTTGGATATCTATGATAGTTAAACCCGAATCCCCATCTGCCACATATGCTTTTTTCTCATCTTGTGAGAGAACAACACCATAAGCAGATCTTCCTATATCACATGAACTAATCTGAGTAGGGGTTTGAGGATTGCTAACATCTATGATAGCTAAACCATGCCAGCCATCTGCCACATATGCCTTTGTTCCATCTCGTGAGAGAGTAATGCCATAGGCATATCCATCCGTATCATAGTGACCTATTTGAGTTGGATTTTGAGGGTTATTGACGTCAATGATAACTAAACCATTGGAATAATCTGCCACATATGCTTTTTTTCCATCATTTGAGAGAATAATATCCCATGCAGTTCCTGCTGTATCGTAGAAGCCAAGAAGAGTCGGATTTTGAGGATCTCTGATATCTAAAATAGCTAAACCTTTAGTGTAATTTGCTACATATGCATATTTTCTAATGCTTGAGAGAGCAACACCATGAGCATATCCCCCTGTACCAGACGAGCTAATTTGAGTTGGATTTTGAGGATTACTGACATCTATGATAGCCAAACCTTGCCAGCCATCTGCTACATACGCTTTTGTTCCATCTTGTGAGAGAACAATATCCAAAGCATATCCAGCTAAATTATAGGAGCCAATTAAAGCATTGCTTTTAAATGAAATGAAATTTTCCGGTTCGCTAACATCTACGATAACTAACCCATTTTCTCCATCTGCTATATATGCTTTTGTTCCATCTTGTGAGAGAGCTACACCATAAGCTGTTCCAGCAGTATCACATGAACTAATCAAAGTAGGATTTTGAGGATTACCAATATCTATAATAACTAAACCATTAGAAGAATCTGTCATATATGCTTTTGTTCCATCACTTGAAAGGGCAACGTTCCTGGAAATTCCGGCTGTATTAAAAGAGCCAAGAAGAGTTGGATTTTGAGGATTGTTAATATCTATAATAGCTAAACCGGCCTCATTTACCACATACGCCTTTGTTCCATCTTGTGAGACGGCTACATTCCAAACACCTGCTGCTGTATAATAGGAGCCAAGAAGAGTTGGATTTTGAGGATCTCTGATATCTATAATAGCTAAACCAGCCCCATTTGCCACATACGCTTTTGTTCCATCCTTTGAGAGAACAACTTGAAAAGCAATTCTTGCTATATTACATGAGCCAAGAAGAGTTGGATTTTGAGGATCTCTGATATCTATGATAAGCAAACCAACTCTATCTCCATCTGTCACATATACCTTTGTTCCATCTTGTGAGACGGCTACATCCCAAACACCTGCTGCTGTATAATAGGAGCCAAGAAGAGTTGGATTTTGAGGATCTCTGATATCTATAATAGCTAAACCGGCCCCATTTGCCACATACGCTTTTGTTCCATCATTTGAGAGAGCAACATCCCACGCAATTCCAGTTGTATCAAAGAAACCAATTTGAGTGGGGGTTTGAGGATTGCTGATATCTATGATAACCAAACCGTCTCTCCCATCTGCTATATACGCCTTTGTTCCATCATTTGAGAGGGCTATATTATGAGACTCTCCACCTGTATTATAGTGGCCGATTTGAGCCGAAAAGAATAGAGCTGGTATTCTTCCTAAATGAATAAGATCTATAATATCTTGTGCTTTTAATTTATAAATATGTGTAAGCCTATTTTTGTCATTGACTGGATCGAATTGGAGCATATCTTGTATATCTACAGTTCCATCTTGATTTATATCTTGTACAATCTTTACTATCGAATTTTGTAAAACTGTTTGAAAGTTTGCTTTATTGAAGTTATATTTTATCTGCTTGACAACGCTCTCATAGATTAATTCTGAAACTTGCGTGACTCTGAGATTATTTCCTGCAACCTTGATATCCTTTCCTTTTGCAACAAGCCTAATAGTTCCTCTATTGAGAGTAAAATGTGCATCTTTTATACCATTATCATCTGCATCCCAATCTTTACCCCCTACAACTTTAAAGAGATAGTACTCCTCATCATGAAGCTCATCTGCATGGATATTGAACTTTCCTATCTCATCGAGTGTATCTCCACTACTTGTTGTCTCATTCCATAAAGGAGTAAAGCTTCCATTATCTTCTATTTTATAGATAGTCACAGCAGCTTCCGCCAAATTTCCCAATTGTGCAGTCCCTACAGTTATATTACCTTGTGAGCTTGAGCTTTGTGAACTTGAACTTTGCGAACTTGAGCTTTGCTGAGCAGAGAAAAACTGCACACTCTCACCTGTAACTTTACAACCCAAGCCATCTAATCTATCAGTATGTCCATCACCATCTACATCATAGCTAAAGCCTTTTGTTACTGGATCTTGACCCGCAAGCTTATATACATTTTTGCAATTTCCCTCTTCATCTATATCAAATAAAATCCATCCAAAAGGTGTACGCTTATACTGCACCATATAATATTGAGGAGGATTTGGAGTAACATTTATCGGTTTCCAACCAAATATTCCCATTCTTTGCATATTCTCTTCACTTGTATCACCTAAAAGCTGATAGGTTTTACCACCATATCTGCTTGCAAATGTAAATGTCCAGTTAGATTTTGTATCACTGCTAAAGTGATATGAAGCAAAATAGCCTGTAATATCATATTTGCCACCATTGTTTGCAAGCACATCATGCTCTATTTGGCTGATAGGATCTGTATTACCTGCTGCCAAAAGATATGACACAAAGAGCAATCCAACCAACATTATGGATTTAAGGAGCTTTTGCATAATATCCTCCTTCAATATTTATTGATCTATATTAACTCAGTCTATATTAAAATTTTATTAGTTCATTAATAGTTATTTTTCAATATTTTCTTAACAAAATCTTGTTGACTTTTGAGAAAATATGTCTCTTTACACAATTGAACATATAATTGCAATACATCTTATATCATTATAAATTTTAATAAAATAGTTACTGTCTCAAGGAAGAGAATATAGTGTAAATAAAACTTTCCATAAATAAGTTGAAAAATATTCAATAGGATAGATTGAGAAAAATCTCAATCTATCTGAATATTTTTTCTATGGTAGCGCTGTACTATATCAGGATCGGGATGGAGAGAGACTTTTGCTTCTTCTTTTCCTTTATAAGGAATTTGAGAGAGCACATAGCGAATTGACTCGAGACGTGCGAGTTTTTTGTTATTAGAGTTGACTATAATCCAAGGACTATATGATGTGTGCGTACGGCTAAACATCTCCTCTTTATAATGCGTTATCTCATCCCATAACTCTTGCGCTTTCATATCAACTGGACTGAGTTTCCACTGTTTTAAAGGATTGTGCATACGCTCTTCAAATCGTCTTTTTTGCGTCTCTTTGGAGATAGAAAACCAAAATTTTATAAGCATTATCCCATCATCAATCAGCGCATGCTCAATCTCCGGCACTTCCATCATAAACTTCTCATACTGCTCCTTTGTACAAAACCCATATACTGGCTCCACAATAGCACGGTTATACCAGCTGCGATCAAAAAATGCAATTTCACCAGGATTTGGCAAATGCTGAAAATATCTCTGAAAATAGAACTGCCCTTTTTCTACTTCAGTTGGAGCAGGCAGTGCAACAACACGATACTTTCTGGGATTGAGATGCATAGTAAAGCGTTTGATTGAACCACCTTTTCCCGCTGCGTCACGCCCTTCAAATATAATCATAAGCCTCTTTTTATTTTCATATATCCAGTTTTGCATCTTAATAAGCTCAATCTGCAGTCTTGTAAGTTCATCTTCATACTTGATATACTCTATCGCTTTTTTGAGCTTCTTTTTCTTCACAAGTTGCTTGAGACCATTTTTGGTGCGCAATAGATGAAACTGCTGCTCTAAATTTTCGAGCTTTTCTTTGAGATCTGGTTCTTGGATCCGCTCTTTGAGATAGTAGATATCTTCAAAAATACTCTTCATATTACTCCTTTTTTTTGATTATAAATCTTTAAAACTAAATTTTTCATAATATATAAGTTTTTTACAATGGCTAGTTGAGAAGGTAATAACTAACAGGCACAGGAGTAAAAAAATACATTATCTTAAGCAAAGTTGTAATTATTTATAAGAGCCTATATTCTATAACCCTCTCTTTATACCATACTGAGGTTGTTTGACTCTATCTTAGCTACTTATTCCTCTTATCTGTCTCCTCTTTTTTGTCTATACTCTCTTGCAAGGTTTTATAAAGCTCTTGTAAAATTTCTACGAACTCTATTTTTCCTTCTTCTACTCCATCCATCAAAGATTCCAGCTCTTTAGTGTAGTTTTCGTTGACGAAGTAGTAGAGTTCTGGATGCTTTTTGATCTCCTCATAGACTGCTATCCCTTTTTTCGTAGCAAAGAGTATACCTCCTTTTTGAAAAATATAGCGTCTTTGCTGCAGTTTATCGATCGTTATAGCATACGTTGAAGGTCTACCCACACCTCGCTCTTTCATCATCCTGATGATTTGTGCGTAGCTGTAGCGTGGCACTTTACTTCTGGTGCTCAAACTCTTTTGTGCCTCTACTTCTCCCTCTTCAATATCTACAATATCCACTGGCCAAATGAGATTGTTCCCATCCTCTATGATTTTTTTGTAAAAGCTAAGCTCTGCCACCTGCCCAAGAACAGTGGCAATTGCATCGATCTGTAATACTTTTGCCTCTTTCATCTGTGAAGCAATGAAGTTGCGGAAAATGAGATCATAAAGTCTCAAGTGTACTTGTGTGATATTTTGATTTTGCAGTCGCATAAACTCTTCGAGTTCTTGGGCATCCATCGCTCTAGTGGGCCGAATAGCCTCGTGAGCACCCCCTTGGCTACTGTGAGGACTTGGTTTGTAAAACTCCTCTCCAAAGTGACTTGTTATATACTCTTTGGCAATAGCAAGTCCAGCGGGACTGACACGAATAGAATCGGTGCGGTGATAGGTGATAAATCCTGCTTCAAAGAGATCTTGCGCTAGCTGCATGGTACGCTGTGGCGAAAAGTGAAGTCTGGAAGCGGCATCGAAAAGCATTGCATCGGTAGAGTAAGGCAAGCGAAAAAGCTCTTTTTCATTTTGTTGGATAAACTCCAGTTTTATCTTTTGGAGATTTTCATAAAAGCTCTTTGCATCTTCTTCTTTTTCAAAGACAAATCCTGCTTCAAGCCCTCCAAAAGAGGTTGTAACCACATAGACCTTCTCTTTTGCCTCATACTCTCTTAAAACGATCCACTCCAACACCGCCGTTTGCACCCGCCCGGCACTGAGGCTTCTTTTGCCAAATTTTTTTTGTAAGAATTGTGAGATCTCAAAACCTATCCATCTATCGGCAACACGTCTGACTAACTGGGCTCTTACTCTATCCTCATTGACCTCTCTTGCCTCTTGTAAAGCTTCATCAAAAGCCCATTTAGTCACCTCATGAAACTCCGTACGCTTGATAGTGCTATTGAAAGGGCGGCTATTTAAAAAAAGATCGTATGCTATCTTTTCCCCTTCAGTATCGGGGTCGGTCGCAATAAAAACCTCCGATACTTCGATGTCAAGCTCCCTTATAGCCTGCATAATGCTCTCTTTTGTGGTGTCTATTGGCTCAAAAATCTCTACAAACTCAGGCTTGGTAAGAACGCCATGAAAACCCTCCTCTTTATTAAGATCAAAAACGTGCCCTTTCGAGGCAGTGATATTTAAGATCTTGTCCTCTTTGGCGATTTCATAAATCTTGATCCCTTTAGATTCTCTCACTAGTGGTTTACCGTAGAAGTTTGCGATAGTTCTTGCTTTGTTCGGAGATTCGACAATAACAAGGGCTGTTTTGAAAAAATCTTTTTGCTCTTTGAGTCCACCCGCCAAAGCTGCTCTTACCTTCTTGCGATCCTCATCGATTTGATATAGAATCTCTTTGATATCAACTTCACCGGCTCTTTTAAAAACAATCTCTTCACTAAACCATCTCACCTTCTTTTGCAAACTTACAAACGCTTTTTGGCTATCTACCAGTACGAAACTAAGCCCCTTGGTAAGCCCTCCTACAAAAAGGCGACTTGTACGCCCGCTCGCTTGGATATAGCCCGTCACATCGGCGGTGATGACTTTGAATGTATCATCTTTTACCAATGATACATCAGGACTTTTATTGATTTTTTGTATAAACTCCTCATTTAAAAGCTCTTGGAGCCAGTCGTAGATATGTTGAATCTTCTCTTGGGCTTGAGGGGTAAGCCTTTGTGCTGGAATAAAAGCCGTGCGTTTAAGATAGTCTATATATTTCAAGACTTGTGGGAAAAAAGGCTCAGATTTGAGTGCTGGCACAAGTGCAAGTAAAAAGAAGTAAAGCGAGCTTGTCTTTTGCAAATCGAGTTTAAATTCTAGCTTTGGAACCCCTACAAAAAGGGCGTATCGCACCACATCTGGCAGATCCAACCCACGGGCTAGAGGATTGCGATAGCTCGCAAACCCTACCACTACATCTATCTCTCCCTCTCGAAAGGCCTCTTCGTCAAACTCTTCATAACTTTGCGCTTTTACTCCCTCTTTTTCCAAAAAGGCTAAAAATTTACGCAGCTCCTCTTTTGTGGCGTTTGAAGGCAAAAAAAGAAGTCCCCCTTTTCCAAATTCTCGGATCCTCTCGATGCTTCTTTTCCAAAGCTCATCTGACTCTTCATAGATATCTTCGATGTTTCGTAGCGTAATACTTGGCCTGCTCACCTCAAACCCCAACAGCTCGCGAAAGAGCAAAACTCGTCGGCTCCTTGGATTTGCCGTGGCACTTGAGACGATGAGTGTGGCTTTACGTTTTCTTGCAATCGATTCTATCTCTTTTCTTTTACTCTCAAACTCCTCCCAATCGATATTTTTTTGTCTAACAAGGCGGCGTTTATAGTCAATAAATTCGAGAGTCTTTTGAATATCACTTTCATCAAATCCCAAAAGATATAAAACCTTGTCGATATTTTTGGCAGACTTCAAGATAGAGTCCACATCATCTACAAAAACAAAATCAAAAACCTGAGGGATGATAGAGTAGTTTTTATACAAAAAGGAGGTGGTAGTGATGAGAATAGAAAAATCGCCCTCTTGAATCTTCTCCTTTACAGCCTCCTTTTGTTTTTGGGATGCGTGAGAGTCATACAGTAGTGCATCTTCACCCATTTGTGCAAGGCGTTCATAAGCCTGCTTGGCCAACAATGCAGTGGGAAAAATTAAGTAGCTCTTTTTGCCGTGCGTTTTCAAAAAAGAGGCACTTATAAGTCCAAATGTAGTCTTGCCTACCCCTGTGGGGGCTAGAAGCGCAAAGGATATATCCAAAAAGAGCCGTTTTGCCCACATGAGCTGCAGCTCTCTAGGAGAAAAACCACTTCTTTGCTCAAAAAAACTTTCAAACTCACTTACTTCTTTTTGAAGGTTGCATATCTGTAAAAAGTCCCCCTCTTCTAATGCCTCACAAGGATTCGCCTCCTTGGGCAGGCACTTTTTACAAACTAGCCCTTTGAAAAGTCTCTCACTGCAGATGTCGCCCCCGCAGTTGGGGCACATCTTTTTATAGATAAGAGGAATCACTTATTTGCCTTGGGCTTGCAAATACTCTTTGATCTCTTTGAGAAGCTGGGCTGGAGTTTTGATAGGATAGACAAGTCCTTTTGCTACTGTAGATCCATCTACACCTTTAATGGAAATTTCCCTAAGACGCTCACCCAATACCTCATCACTTACAATAGGATAACCAATACCTTTTGTGTGTTTGAGCACAAGATATGCCCATGGTGATTCACATGATGCTGCTTGAAGCGCTTCACCAGCCATCGTATGGCAAAAATCAAGAATGGTTTGAGAATCTTGCCCCTCTTTGACAAGTCTGTAAGCAAGCTTTGCCACACCTCCTGCAGTATGGACTTTGAGTTCCTTTTTCTCTTGGGCGCTCAATTCATCAAGATGCTGGATCTTATACATCGCTTGGTCAGGATCTGCTCTGAGGATATTTCTTACAGTATTTCTCGTCAGCCCCACATATTCAGCTATCTCATCTTCTGGCTTGAGGTATTCTTCGCGTAATACTATTGCAAATGCAGCGCGCGCAAGGCTTGGAAGCCAAGTAAGTGTACGAAATTCAGCTAATTTTTTCAATCCTCCTAAGAGATCGATGCTTTTGAAAAAAACTCTCTCAACAAGTCTCTCCACACCCTTTTCATCAATATTTAGCGTATCTCCGGTTAAAATAATCATTTTTGCCTCCTTTTTTTATTCACCAATTGGAGCTAAAATTTTCACAAGCCCTGTTTCACTAATCTCCATGTAATGGGTCTTTGTATCGTGACCACTCATACGACATCCATCAATCCGAAAGAGTCGCACCACATCTCCCAGCTTTGCTTTATACATTCTTGCTTGATACTGACTAGAAATCAGCTCTTTTGCCAACACCATCGTACCGTCAACAATATGCCCCACTGCATATCCCCCCGCAGCCTCAGCACTGAGCTCCTCATGGCCGCTTCGCTTTTGGCTGACAAAAAGAGCCGTCTGATACCACTTTTTCATAAAATTAAAGACCCTTCGTACAATGGCTCTCGCCATCATCTCCTTGTTTTCAAAAAGCCCTGTTACAGAGTCAATAACAGTAAAGTTTATCTTATACTCCTTGATGGCATATGCAAGCGTTGCCAAGAGATCTGGCACATACTCACGAAGTTTGTAGTTGGAAGCTGCATCAATGAGAATGATATTGTCTTGGAATTCATCAAAATTGTATCCCATAGCTAAAGCTCGATATTTCAAAGAGGAAGCCACAAAATTTGCCGGTGTCTCGACAGTGATGAAGGCAACTTTCTCCCCTTTCCTCGCCTGCTCAATAGCAAACTGCTCCACCATAAGACTTTTACCTGTATCGCTCACTCCTGTAATGTTAAAGACGCTGTATCTGGGAATGCCTCCAAGAGAGACCTTCTGAAGCTTTCCCTTTACTTCCTTGACGGTAAAAAAGAGATCATCTAGTCCCTCAATTCCTGTTGGTACACCAATAAGTTCGGGCGCCTTTTCTAAAGCTTTTGAGCCAACATAGATAGCCTCTTTAATTACTTCTGGCTCTTGATAGCTATAATCTTGCTGGTTTTGGGACTCTTGGGCCATAGAGACTCCTTCGGTTTTTAAAAATTATAACACAGCTTTTTTCAAAGCAGTGCAACATAACTTGCAAAAAAATATTGTATTACTTATAATAGTAATACCAAAAGGAGTAATTATGAAAACAATTACACTCAAAACAGATGAAAAGCTTTTTGAAGAGATCACAAACCTCTCACGAAAACTCAAACTGAGCAAAAGCGAACTTATCCGAAGAGCCATAAAAGAGTATGAAAAAAAGATTGCTTTACAAAACATAAAGAGACAGATACAGCAAGCCTCACTCAATATAAGAAAAGAGAGTGCGAATATGATAGAAGATTTAGAAAATACTATCGATGATGGTTTAGAAAATGTATAAACGAGGAGAGATCTATCTTGCCAATCTCAATCCAAAAAGAGGCAATGAAGTAGACAAATTAAGACCTGTACTCATTTTTCAAACAGATTTTCTCAATGAGATTGAGCACCCCACAATCATTATACTGCCACTGAGTACAAAACTTATCAATAATGCCTATCCATTACGATTTCGCATACAAAAAAGAGATAGATTGGAACAAGATTCTGACATATTATGCGATCAAATCCGCGCCATTGATAAAAAAAGAATCATACCACAACCTCTTACTCATCTCACCCAAAAAGAGCTTTTTGCTCTAGAATATCAAATTACACTTATTTTAGGATTAAAGGATTATGCATGATCTCCCAATCAAAAAACCCTCTCATTAAAGACCTTGTCAATAGACTTCGAGATATTCGCATCACTCCAAAAGAGTTTCGGCACAACCTCAAACTCTTAGCTCAACTTCTCTGTATGGAAGCGTGTAGTTTCTCTCTTACCAAAAAGAGCATCCCTACATGGATTGGGCAAAAAGAGTTTAGTTTTATAGAGCAAGAAAATATTGTTGTCGTAGCAATTTTACGCGCAGCTCTTCCTATGCAAGAGGGGTTACTGGAGCTTTTTCCCTATGCAAGGGGTGGATTTTTAGCTATGAAACGTGATGAGACCACATTTGAAGCAAAACTCTACTATACCCGCTTACCTGATATTGAGGGCAAAAATATCATCATCGTCGATCCTATGGTAGCCACGGGAGGATCACTCAAAAGTGCTCTTGATATCCTCGCAGCAAAAAAACCAGCTTCTATCACAACTTTGCATATAGTTGGTGTCAAAGAGGGTCTAGAGTATACAAATGCTAACCATCCCAATGCCCATATCCATATCGCACAAATAGATGCATATCTCAATGAGCAAAAATATATTATTCCAGGTCTTGGTGATGCAGGGGATAGAGCATTTCACACCTAAAAATTGCGATAAGCAATAGGAAAGCTTGCTTTAAAGTTTTGCAAGAGCTTTCTCTTTTGCTCTGGTAGTGGTAACAAAGTTTTTCCCAAATTTATAAAGTTTTGTATATAGTAGGTTTTAGTGTATCCAATCTGTTCAAGAAGCGCTATAATCTCTTCAATATCCCTCTCATCTAAAAGATCTGTATGCACGGTAGTGCGCACCTGATAAGGAATACGATAGCGATTGAGAAGATGGAGACTCTCAATGAGATTTTCATAAGATTTTGATTTGGTAATTGCAAGAAATTTACTCTTGGGAGCTTTAAAATCGATAGCTATAAAATCTAGCAGATCTTTTGCTAAAAGCTGCTCTAACACCTGTGGAAGGCTTCCGTTGGTATCAAGTTTGATCTTGTATCCAAGATCTTTAATCGTAGCGCAAATAGTTTCTATATCTTTATGAATTGTTGGTTCTCCTCCACTAATAACCACTCCTTCAAGCAAACCTCTTCTTTTTTTTAAAAACTGGACTACTGCATTAAAATCTTTTTCATTCTTTCCATATACAATGTCTGGATTATGACAGTAGGGGCAACGCATATTACATCCAGCAAGCCAAAGAATAGCCGCTGGAGTATCTGGAAAATCTAGCAGTGTAAAAGAGGTAAGATCATAAATTTTTATACCATCGCCTTGCATTGCTCCTCTTTAAAATAGGTACGCTCTTTATGCTCTCCCTTTTTGCCTATGTTAAAACTCTCTACTGGTCTATGATATCCCATTACTCTTGTATAGACCATACATTTTGTGCGTTTATGTGCTAATTTTTTAAGAATTTCTTCTCTATACATCTTCTGCCTCCTTTAAATATTCTTGGATAAGTTCTTCATCACAGAGCGGACAAAACTCATGTTCCCCCTGTAAATATCCATGTTTTGGACATACACTAAAAAGTGGTGTAACTGTTATATAAGGTAACCGAAAATTTTCTATGACAGACTTGACAAGTTTTCTTGCAGCTTCAGCACTGCTGATCTTTTCACTCATATACAGATGCAACACCGTTCCGCCTGTATATTTACACTGCAGATCATCTTGCAGTTCTAGAGCTTCAAAGGGATCATCGGTAAAACCCACTGGCAGTTGCGAAGAGTTTGTATAATAGATATTTTCTCCAAAGCCAGCTTGCAAAATATCTGGATAACGCTTCTTATCCTCTTTGGCAAATCTGTAAGTTGTCCCTTCTGCTGGTGTTGCTTCGAGATTGTAAAGATTGCCAGTCTCTTCTTGATAGCTCTTTAATTTTTGGCGCATGAAATCGAGCACATCTTTGGCAAATTCTATGCCATAAGCAGTAGTAATATCCTCTTTATCATCTGTAAAATTGCGAATCATCTCATTTATACCATTCACACCAATTGTAGAGAAATGGTTATTAAAATCTTTGAGATACCGCTTGGTGTAGGGATAAAGCCCCCTAGCAAACATCTCATTAATAAAAGCTCTCTTCTTTTCTAGTGTACTTTTTGCTATATCCATAAGGCGCTTCAGCTCTTTAAAGAGTCCTACTCTATCTCCTTTAAAGCGATAGCCAAGACGCGCCATATTGATAGTTACTACCCCTATACTTCCTGTCATCTCAGCGCTACCAAAAAGTCCGTTTCCACGTCGAAGGAGCTCACGCAGATCAAGCTGCAGCCTGCAACACATACTTCTTACGGCATTTGGTTTATAGCTATCAGGGTTTTCTCTCTTTTCTCCAGTTTCTGGATCTATGATATATTGGCTACCAATAAAGTTTTGAAAGTAACTGCTCCCAATTTTTGCGGTATTTTCAAACAAAATATCTGTATTTTCTCCATACCAGTCAAAGTCTTCTGTGATATTCACCGTAGGGATTGGAAAAGTAAAAGGCTGACCTGTTTTATCCCCTTCAGTCATTACCTCATAAAAGGCTCTATTAATGAGATGCATCTCTTTTTGAAAATGCTTATAAGTAAGCTGCAAAGGAGAGGCTACTCCGCGCTCCATCGCTTTTTTTACAATTTTTGGATCATTTGCTACCTCTTCAAAGAGATGTCTATCATTTTTGGTTGGAATCTGATCAGCCAAATCTTGTGGCACAGTCCAGTCTATTGTGATATTGGTAAATGGGCTCTGTCCCCAGCGTGCAGGCACATTGAGGTTGTAAACAAAACTACGAATTGCCTCCTTTACCTCTTCATAACTCAAATTATCTTTAAATACATAGGGAGCTAGGTAAGTATCAAAGGAGCTAAAGGCTTGCGCACCAGCCCACTCACTCTGTAAAATCCCTAAAAAGTTTGCCATCTGCCCAAGGGCTGTGCGAAAGTGGTTGGGCGGTTTGCTCTCAACCCTTCCTCTTACGCCATTGAAGCCCTCATTGAGTAAAACTCTCAGACTCCATCCAGCACAATATCCTGTGAGGCAATCGAGATCGTGTATATGAATATCTCCATTTCTATGTGCAGCCCCCTCTTCTGGGCTATAGACTTTATCTAACCAATAATTTGCTATAACTTTTCCAGCCAAATTATTCACAAGTCCAGCATTGGAGTAGCCCGTATTGGCATTGGCATTGATACGCCAATCGCTTTTATTGATATACTCCTCAACGGCACTAGAAGTATTTATATAGGTGGTATCAGGAGTGAGTCCCAAGATCTGCTCTCGCTGCATCTTGTGCAAGAAGCGATAGGTGATGAAAGATTTCATCACATCAAAATAGCCAGCACGAAAGAGCTCATACTCAATGATATCTTGTATCTCTTCGACAGCTTTGACCTCATCAAAGCTAATGCGAATCAAAACACTCTCAAATACTTTGCGATCATAGGGAGTAAGCACACTATCAAAAGCAGCTTTTATCGCATCTTCAATCTTATAGGCACGAAACTCCTCGACACTCCCATCTCGTTTGATAATTGCTTTTGGAAACTGTAGATCCATTGCCACTCCTTTTGAAAAATTCTAACAAAGGAAAGTGGCAATTTTTAGGCGATTTTGTGGCTATTGTGTGGTACCCCAGCCACCCCCTCCAGGCGTTTTTACTATGAGCTTGTCTCCCTCTTTTGCAAAGAAGTGGACTTTACCGCCAAGATTATAGGTTTTTCCATCACGCACAAGATAGTTCTCTCCCCTTTTTCCCTCTTTGCCCCCATACAAACCATAGGGTGCAAAGGATCTTCGCTCTGTAAGCAGACTCACTTCCACTGGCTCCAAAAAGCGATATATACGCTCTACACCATCTCCTCCCCTATATTTTCCCTCTCCCCCACTACCATTTCTTAAAGCAAACTTTTCTATCATTACAGGAAAGCGGCTCTCCATCACTTCCACATCTGTAATCTTAGTATTTGTCATATGTGTATGCACACCACTTGCCCCATGAGCTTGCGGTGTAGCTCCAGCCCCACCTGCAATGGTCTCGTAGTAGCCAAAACGCTCATTACCAAAGATAACATTATTCATGCACCCTTGACTTGCTGCAGCTACTTTGAAAGCTTTAAATATCACATCCACTATGCGCTGGCTCGTTGTAACATTGCCACCAACTACTGCCAATTCCTTATCGGGATTGAGAAGCGTCCCTTTTGGAGCGATAATCTCAATATCTTGCAATATTCCATCATTGAGGGGAATATCTCTTTGTAGTATCACGCGCAAGGCATAGAGTACTGCACTTCTAAGCACTGCAAAGGGGGCGTTTTGATTAGAAAGCAGCTGCGGGCTTGAGTTGCTAAAATCAAAAACTACTTTGCCATTTTTCTTATAGACTTGCAAAGCAACTTTTGCTCCGTTATCAAGATAATCTTCGGCACTTGCTGCTTGTAATGAAGCAAAAAAGCTTCTTACGCTCCTTGCGCTCACCTCTTTTATTGCACGAAAAAACCAAGAAAGCTCCTCTTTTAAAGGAAGGAGCGAACGAATCCCCTCCATATTTGCTGCAATCTGCGCTTTTATATCACTTATATTATCTTCAATATTTCTCGCACCAGCACTCTCAAAAATAGATCGCAAAATCTCTTCTGCAAATACTCCCTCCTCTACTACTGCAAAGCTCTCTATAATTGTCCCCTCTTCATGTAAAAACTTTGAAAATGGCGGCATACTTCCAGGCACACTCCCTCCAATATCTGCATGGTGACCGCGGCTTGCCACCCAAAGAAGAGTCTTGCCATCTTCAATATAGGGCGTAGCTACTGTAATATCTGGCAGATGCGAGCCTCCCTCATAAGGAGCATTGGTAATATATGTGGCATTTTTGTACCCTTTGGCAATAATCGCTTTTACCACACTGCTCATAGATCCAAGATGTACTGGAATATGGGGAGCGTTGACAATCAAATTGCCATCTGGATCAAAAATAGCGCAGCTAAAGTCGGCACGCTCTTTGATATTCACGCTCTTTGCACTTTTTTGCAAAATATCACCCATCTTTTTGGCAATAAACTCAAATCTATTTGCTAAAAGAGAGAGTTTTGCCTCTTGGATAACTCTTTGCTCTGCATGCTCTACTTCTATGAGAATATCTCCATACTCATTAATTGAAGCGCGGCTTTTTTGATCAAGCACTACCATAGAGTGCTCCAGTGCGATAAGGGCTGGCCCTTGGATTGTAGCCCCAGCTTTGAGTTCATTAAAAATTGGCACCTCTTGCCATCCCTCATCAAAGTAGACCCGTCCCATTTTTACTGGCTCTACTGTACCTGCTGCAATTTTGGGGCGTTTTGGTTTGGCAGTTGGTTTGATGAGTGTTACTTTGATACTCTCTATCTCTATTTCCCCTACAGGAACAAAGCCAAAAACCTGCTTGTAGCGCTTTAAAAAGTGTTCTTTATAGTTTTCATAAGGCACTTCCAAAGATGTATTAGTACCTTTAAAACGCACAAAGAGACTTCTATACTTTTGATACCTCTCACTTCCAGCCTCTAGTTTTGCAAAATCCTCTTCGAGATTACCGCTTGCCATTGCAATGCGCTCTGTTTTGATATCAGCGTACGCGATACCCACAGCTGAGAGGATACCACTGTGGCGATGGATGAGGATCTTTTTGATGCCAAGTTTTCTCGCCACCCCCACAGCATGCTGCCCACCGGCTCCTCCAAAAACGCAGAGCGTATGCTCTTTGGGATCATAACCCTTTTTGATAGTTATCTCTTTAATTGCGTTTGCCATATGCTCATTTGCTACATCGATAAAGCCCAATGCTATCTCTTCTATCGCTTTTCCAAGCTTTTTTGCTAGTGGCATAAAAGCACTGCAGGCTGCTGCAATATCAAGAGGCTCCTTGCCGCTTTTTCCAAAGACTTTTGGCAAAAAGTCGGGTTCAAGCCTACCAGTAACCGCATTGGCATCGCTAATGCTCAGCTCTCCTCCTCTGCCATAACATACTGGTCCCGGATCACTCCCGCTACTCTCAGGCCCTACTACCAACATCCCCTCTTTCTCAAAAAGTCTACTGCCTCCTCCAGCTGCTACTGTGTGAATATCTACCATAGGATAGTGGATGTAGCAGCCCGCTACCTCATCACTCATTTTAAGCTCTACTTTTCCATCATAGCGGCTCACATCAGTACTCGTTCCTCCCATATCAAAACCAATGAGTGGCACTCCATCATAGATGCTTGAGAGGGCTACCACACCGCCAGCCGGACCACTAAGTAGTGCGTTGATGCCGCGAAACTCTTCAGGCTTGCAAAGCCCTCCATCGCTTTTTATAAAATATATGTTTTTTTGTTTGTCTAGGTTTTTGAGGATCTTTTGCACATACTCTTGCACAACTGGTGTTAAATAGGCATCCACTACTGTAGTATCTGCTCGATCGATTGCTTTTTGCAAGGGAATAACTTCACTTGAAACTGTTACATCAAATTCACGTAATATCTCTTTGATACGTTTTTCATGCTCATCAAATCCGTAGCTATGCAAAAACATTACAGCCACATGCTTATGCTTTGGCTTTGGCACTTCTTGCAGAGGTTGTAGCACTTCAAAGTCACTTCCTTTGGGAATAACTCGCTCATCAACCTCAATCACCTCTTTATAAAGAGGCTGAGGCTTTTTGATATCCAGCGCAAAGAGATCGGCTCTATTTTGGTAGCGAATCTCTAAAATATCTCTAAATCCTTTTGTCACAACAAATGTAAGATCAACCCCTTTGCGCTCAAGCAGTGCATTGGTAGCTACCGTGGTACCAAACCGGATCCACTCAATATCATCCAGCGTAGCTCCCATTTCATCCAGTATCAATTGCACACCATAGCTATTTGGATCCTCATAAAGAGGACTTTCACTCAAAATCTTTTTTGTTATCACCTGTTTATCATCAATAACTGCATAGATATCTGTAAATGTTCCGCCTCTATCGATTGCGATTTTGAGCATGGGTAACCTTCTTGTTAAAATCTTAGGATATTATAATGTAAGAAGGAGCCAAAATGACAAAAATTGTTGCAACACTCGGACCCAGTTCCATTGATAAAATAGAACAACTTATTGAGTCTGGAGTCAATGTCTTTCGCCTCAATTTTAGCCATGCTGATCATAAAACCCATCATACTTCAATCAAAAAGATTCGAGAAACTGCAAAAAAACTAGGAAGCAAAACTGCAATTTTGCAAGATATAAGCGGTCCAAAGATTAGAATAGGTGAGATAGATGGGATACTAGAGCTTAATAAAGGAGACAAAATCCGTCTTGTCAAAGATATGCCACACTCCAAGTATGATCTCACTATCAGTTACCCAGAAATTATCGATGATTTACAAGTTGGTGAGTATGTCTTCTTTGCTGATGGCACCATTAGGGCAAAAGTAATTGCAAAGGAGTATAATAGTGTGACACTCCTTGTCAAAAACTCTGGAGTACTCTCCAGTCGTAAAGGTATCAACTTCCCCCACTCAAATCTTAGCCTCAGCGCCCTCACACCAAAAGATGAAAAGGACTTACGCTTTGGAGCAAAAGAGGGAGTAGATATCGTAGCAATAAGCTTTGTAAATACAGATCAAGATATCGAAAAAGCGCGCAAAATCTTGCACCAAGAGGGGGCAAACCCTTGGCTAGTGGCAAAAATCGAGACAAAAAAAGCGGTAGAAAATCTTGCATCAATCTTACAGGCCAGCGACGGGGTTATGGTAGCACGGGGAGATCTCGGGATTGAAGTAGGCATTGAAAAGGTTCCAGTAATACAAAAACGTATCATTAAAGAGGCCAATCGCTTAGGAAAACCTGTTATAACTGCTACACAGATGCTGCTCTCCATGGTCAACTCCCCTTTTCCTACACGAGCCGAAGTAAGTGATGTAGCAAATGCGGTAATGGATGGGAGCGATGCAGTAATGCTTAGCGATGAAACGACTGTCGGGAAATATCCAGTTGAAGCAGTAGAGACACTACGCAAAGTAATTCAAGAGACAATGAGCATCTATCCCTTTTATAAACACTATGAAGGAAAAGATATCGATGCGATTGCTGGAAGTGTAGCAGACCTTTGCAAATCTATCAGCCCAAAAGCCATTGTCTCCTTTACAAGTAGCGGTACAACAGTCAAAAGCATAGCCAAATATCGCCCTCAAGCACCAATTATTGCTGTGACACATGATAAAAATACTTCCCACAAGCTCTCTTTAGTTTGGGGAGTAGCGCAGATTTTAGAGATGCCAAAAATCAAAAATCCAGAGCACCTCATCCAAAAATTTTTAGACGTAGCACAAAGAGAAAATATTGTGACTCCAGGAGATAGAATCATCCTTACAATGGGAAGTATTGTTGGAAAAGAGGGTACTACAAATATGATACGAGTAGTTGAGGTATAATTAAAGAAAAAAGGAGTGCAATATGAAGTTTTTACTCCCTCTAGCTCTTAGCATGACTCTTATGGCTGACTTTCTCCCTACAAGTCAAAGTTATACACCCTATGAAGATTTTGATGCGATATGCAAAAGCACCTTTGGTCCTCAAGCTACAGTAGCACAGTGGCAAGATATTAAAAAAGCGTATAAAAAAGCAGAAGATAAGAAGAAGTTTCTCGAAGATTTAGATCTAAAAAGGTACGATCAAAGCTATATAATAGAGAATAACACCACTGCCTTTTTTGAAGCAGGAGATAGACACTATATCCTCACCTACCATAACCATAATCTTCCTACAAACTATACCTACCTTGTCCATGACACTATTGATGATCATATGCTCGATCTTGGTTCATGGAGAGATTTTAGCTATCCCGTACTTTGCAATGTCCCCTCAAAAAGGAAGGGCAATTAATGCTCCAAAGAAAAAGGAAAGAAGCCAAAAAACTCCATATAAAATTACAAAAGCGGGGATTGAAGCAAGGGTAAACTTTACCATAAACCACACAAGATCCCAAAAGGGGATCTTAAGCCCCGTAATTATTACCTCTTTTTTCTCTTCCATAATTACTCCACTACACACTGTCTGATATTGTACGCCCGAGGAAACTCAGGGTGCACAAATTCATCATTAACGATCTTCCACTCTCCACGATTAATAAGAACATAGCCAATTTTATTGGTCTTATCGATACATAAAATATTCTTCCCTGCAGCAAAAGCTTTTTTTACACTTTCCATATGATGGAGCCGCCAAGTGTAGTGCGCAATCAATCCCACAAGCAAAAAGATCCCTATAATACTCAATACTTTTTTTGCATTCACCTCCACAAAGGGACGCGTTACCACAAAAACAGCAATTGCAAAAACAAATAGCGCTATAAGAATAAAAACCAGCTCTTCACGAAAAAAATCAGTCAACATTTTCTCTCTCCCATGCTGCAAACGCATCACTAAAATATTTGATGCGTTGCTTTTTAAACTCCCTCGTAGAATAGAGATAGCGATAATCGCGCGGCTCAATCTCTTTTGCAATCTCCTCTACCACCTCTTCTACCTCCTCTTTGCTCTTTCCATGCACCATACTAAAGAGGCTATATGGCCAGTTGGGATAGGTTGGACGCAAATAGCAGTGACTCACAGCCTGATACGCCGCCACTTTCTCTCCTATCTCTGCAGCTCTCTTTTCATCCACATCCCACACCACCATTGCATTGGCATTGAACCCCGCTTTGCGATGGCGCAAAATGGTAGCAAAACGGCGCATATATCCGCCCTCTTGCAATTTTTTAGCCTCATGCATCAATGTATCATAATCAATACCAAGCTCCTCTACTACCTTTGCAAAAGGCTCATATACTGCATCAATATCTTCTTGAAGTAGCTTTATAAGTTGATAATGCAGGGGAGTGAGTTCAAAAGATATTTTCTTCTTTTTCTCTACTTTCTCTTTCTTTTTCCCCATACCCCTGGGATCTAACTGCACTTTGATTTTAAACATCTTTTTTGTAGGCAAAATTATATACTCTTGTGCATTACTCTTTTGCGCTAGAAGCTCCACTGTCTTTTCAAGCCCCAATTTACTTCGTGGCTCAACGGCAATGGTAAACCAGAGATTAAAATCGTGATCTCTTTCATAATTATGTGAAACTCCAGGATGGGTATTGATAATAGCTGCTGCTTCTTCTATATCTTTAGTTTTAAAAGCTACTAGGCTTGATTTATATCCCAACGATTTTGTATCAAATATCCCTGAAGTTTGGCGAATAATATCTTGTGCCTTCAACTCTTTATAAAGCTCTAGAACACTCTCCTCATCACTTCCTAGCTCTTTTGCTAATGCAGCAAAGGGACGCTGTGCTATGGGAAACTCTTTTTGAATAAGCGTCACAAACTCCTCACGCATCCGGTTCCTTCTCTTTTTTTCATAATTGTAATGAGTTTACCATTTTGTATCCTTGATACCTATCAAAATCTTCCAAGGTAAAATTGGTTAATATTACGCAAAGGAGTTATATGAGTTTTTTTCCAGCATATCTCAAACTTGATAACAAAAAGATCCTCGTAGTGGGTGGTGGTAAAATTGCAGGAGACAAGATTTCTCATCTTCTTGATTTTACACACAACATCACCATCATTGCTCCAGAAATTGATGAAAGAGTGCAAGAGTTCATTACTACGCATAGCCTCCCCTATCATAAAAGATCATATCAAACAGGAGATGTAGAGGGCTTTTTCATTGTCATCGTAGCAGTAGATGATCTTGAAGTCCAAAAAACAATCTACGAAGAGTGCCAAAAATATGGAGCTCTTTGCAATGCAGTTGATAGCGTAGAGTATTGTGATTTTATCTTTCCATCCTATATCAAAAAAGGTGAACTCATTATTGCCTTTTCTACAAGTGGCGCTTCACCTGCTCTATCAAAATATCTGCGCCGCGCTATCGAAAAGCTCCTCCCAGCAAATATCGCCTCCTTTTTGCAAGAGCTTAAAACTTTGCGTGCAACTCTTCCCAAAGGCAAAGAGCGAATGGAGCTTCTTGATAAAAAGGCAAAAGAGTATATACAAAAACACTTCAAAGGATAACAATGTTTAGTAAGAAACTGATTTGGGCATTTCTATTTATTTTCATCTTCTTAAGCATTACTGCGCTGTTAGAAAATATGCCAGCACCAAAAAACAAAAGAGTCTATGAAGCTATTTTGCCCTATTTTCCTTATAAAATTACAAAAGAGTTAGGAGGCGTGGATATTGTAAATAAACGTACAGGCAAAGATCTCGATATTGCAAATGCACAAGTCTATTTAGCATATGATGCGATGCTCAAAAAGTGGGGAGAGAAACATCTCAAAGTTGAAGGCAATAAACTCCATATTCTAGACGATAATGGTACAGTTATAAAAACACTCTCACTCAATCAAAAAGAGCTTGCCTGGGTGAAGGAATTTTTCAAAAAATAATGCATAGTGCTATTCAGATTTTTCGCGAACTTTTCTTAGCACTTTTGCTCCTTCAAGCTCAACCAATAACACCTTCCATGAGCTTTTACTGGCAACTTGATGGGAATGTTACAAATTTCAATAATGCTCAAATCTACGATATCGATCTTTTTGACTCCTCTCCTACTCTTATAAAAAAGCTTCATGAACATAACAAAACAGTGATTTGCTACTTTAGTGCAGGAACGTATGAGAATTGGCGTCCTGATATCTCTCTCTTTCCTCAAACCGCCATAGGAGAACCTCTCAATGATTGGCCAGGTGAAAGATGGCTTGATATTCGCGATAGCCATGTAAAAGAGATCATGCGTAAGCGCATCGATCTTGCTCTTAAAAAAGGGTGTGATGGTATTGAACCTGATAATGTTGATGGATTTACCAATGATACAGGATTCTCCCTCAGTTATAGCGATCAGCTAAGATTTAATAGATTTTTAGCATACGAAGCACATAAAAGAGGTTTACTCATCGCTTTAAAAAATGATCCATTCCAAGCAAAAACGCTTGCAAAACTATTTGATTTTGCCATAGTGGAAGAGTGTGTGGAAAATGGCGAATGCGATAAGTATCTTCCCTTTATAGAGCAAAATAAAGCCGTCTATGCAGTTGAGTATGAGTATGCACCCTTCCAAGAGGGGTGCCAAAAGTACAATCGCTTTAAATTCTATTTTGCTTCACCCTCTCTTGATGGCTCACTATGGCAAGAGTGTTACGGAGCATCAAGAAAATAGATGAGTCCAACACCTTTATGAACTACTTCAGGAAAGGTTAGCACTTTACTACCACCATATTTGAGGCGAAAGATATTAAGAGTATCTTTATTGCGCACAGGAATGAGATCATCCCCCTTTGGCCCTTGCAAGCGACTTCCAAAAACATAGAGCGCACCTTCGGCCTTTATCCACTCTCCGCTAATGTAGTCTTTGACAAGGAGCTTTTTAAAATCGGTCTCCTTTTTTATCTTATATTCAGGAAATTCGTAGGGGCGCAAATAGAAATAAAACATCGATTTAGGACAGCAAAAGAGAATTGTCTTGCCATTTGCAAGCTCTATTTTTGCCTGGAACTTAGGATTTTTATTTACATCAAGATGGTAAATAGGGTCAAGAGTTGCTTTTTGAGAGCTCTTACTATCCTTTGACGCATTTTGTCCAAAAAGTAGCGTAACAAAGAGAAATATTGCAAAAATTTTTTTCATATACACTCCTTTAGAGTAGATCCCGTTTTTTGAAAAAGTAATAGCCTAACATCGCAAAGAGTATGCCTAATACTAAAGGATAGAGCACTGCATAAAACAGTATCATCGTATGACCAAAGGTATCAAGCAAAAAGTATGCAACAGGCCCCATCACTGTAAGCTCTGGATCAAAAAGACTAATAGCCCCTACGCGAAACACCTCTAAAGGATTGAGAAGCGAAAGAGCAATAATGAGATCATCATTCCATCTATTTGCAAGCATCAGTCCTATAAGAGCAATATCGATAAAGGCAAGAAGCGTTATCCAAACTACAAAGCTAGCCCCCAGTGCAACATCGTGAGATTTCACAATAGTAGAGATAAAAAATGCTATTCCTAAAAATGCAGCACACAGGCTAAACAAAAATCCACTATAGACAAAAAGCATCTTCCACGGAAGCTCCCCACCTTTAAATACTCCCCAAACAATTCCTAAAACAAGTGCTAAAAACACAGGGAAAAAGACGATAAAAAAGCGTCCCAACATCTTTCCCCAGTAGTACTCTTTGAGCGATACCGGAAATGAGAGCATATACTCTAAAATAGCACTCTCACGATCGCCGGAGATAGATTTGACAGTAGTTATCAAAATAAAAATAGGCAAAATAACGATTGTCACTTGCATATAAACTAGCAGCAAGCGACTAAGGCCGGTAAATCCCATGACAACACTATCTGTAATCCCTGTAACAAAAAAGAGCGCCATCAATCCGCCAAATACAAGGAGATAAACAAAAAACCATTTGCTACGCGTTGACTCTTTAATATCGAGTTTTGCTATCAAAAAGAGATTTTTCATCGTCCAATCTTCTCTACGGCTTTTCTTACCTCATCAAAACTCAAAGCATCTTTTGGCGCTTCTTGTGGGGTAAGCGCTCCAAATCCATACCCCATTGGTGTAATATAGTTTTGCACGTATTTTGCCTTTTTTGCATCGATCCATTTACCCGTCTTGGCATCAGTAATCCAGATCTTTTTGATTTTTATTTCAGGATGCTCGAGCTTATGCCATAAGAAGTAGCATCCAATATCATCAAACTTATATACTCTTCCTTGCTCATCCACCGCTTGCACTGCAAATTTTCGCTCACTAATTGCCATTTTACACCGCTCGCACATGTCTCGATCCCAGTGCATCTTTGCTGGCTCTTTGGTATAGTCTTTTTTCGAGCATCCCCAAAAAGCTAAAGAGATAAAAATTAGAATTATCCAATATCTAATGTCTACTGTCCAATATCTAAACTCTCTCATCTTCAACCACTTTGCCTAAATCCATATATATTTTTCTATTAACAAGACTCTCTACCTCTTCAAGACGGTGAGTTATATATATTGTCGAAGTTTTAGCATCTAGCTCCTCTAAAAGGTTATAAAACTTCTCTCTCGCTTTCGGATCGAGATTGGCTGTTGGCTCATCAAAAATAAGCATCTTGCTCTTTTTTGCCAATGCAATGGCTATGAGCATTTTCTGCTTCATTCCGCCGCTGAGCTTAAAAAATGGCTTACTCAAGTTTTGCTCAAGTGCAAGATCCAGTCTCTTTGCCTCTTCAAAGATAGCTTGAGGCACAACTTGCGAGCTTTTTGCCACATACTCAATAAGCTCAGTGAGGCTCAGTTTAATAGGTGGCGGTGTTTGAGGAATGAAGCTGATATTTGTGAGCACTCTTTGGCGCATCTTTATTGGAGAGAGGCCATCTACCTCAATGGAGCCACTATCGAGATGGTAAAAGCCCAAAATGGAACGCACAAGAGTGGTTTTGCCAGCTCCATTGGGCCCCATGAGAGCAATTTTATCACCATCTTCTATAGTTAAATTTACATGATCTAAGACATTGACATCTAAAAAGCGCTTCACAGCCTCTTTAATTACTATCATACCAGATTCTTCAACCTAAACTCAAAATTGTATGCATCTTCGTGACACACATCAAAACATCTCGCACACATTATACAATCACCATCTTTAACAAACTCTTTTGTAATCCCTTTTTCTTTGCGCTCTTCATCATATTTAGCTTTAAAACGCTCTAAAACATGTTCCTCTGGACAAGCAATAAAACAAGCAGCACAGTGATCACACTTATCCATATCCCACTGCACCTTCATAGGGCTTACCCAGCCAATAAAAGCATAGGTTGTACCAATAGGGCAGACATACTTACACCATGCACGGCGAGAATAGAAGATCTCTATTAAAAGTATTACTAAAACCCAAACAATAGCTAAACTCCAACCATACACAATAAAACGGCTTAAAATCCCTACTGGATTTATCACTTCAAAAACCATATAACCATCAATCGCAGCTGCTGCTAGGAAAATCGCCCAAAAGATGTAGCGTACTTTTGGATTGAATTTATGCTCTTTGATAATATGTTTACTCACAAGCTTTTGATGAAAATACTCCCCTATCTCGCTCAAGAGCCCATAGGGGCATACCCATCCGCAAAAAGCCTTTCCTCCTACCAAAAAATAAAACCCCACAATGGTAGAGACACCAATAATGATATTGGTATGTACCTCATGCTCAGCTGCTAAAATTTCTAATGCAGCAAACGGATCAATGAGGTGAAATCCAAGGAGCCTTGATCCCGTCAATGTCCCTTCCAAAAACTGTATATCTATATGGTAGGATAAAAAGAAGGCAACATTGATGATAATGACACTAAGCCATCGCCAAAACCGCCAGGTTGGGCGGATTTTTCCCTCTTTTGTACGGTAGTAGAGAGTTGACCATAAAGGAGCATTAATAAGCTCCCTCACACTCCAGCTATATTTATCCACTTCCTCCCCCTCTTATTGTGCCTCTTTGAGTTTTTGAGCAAATGATCCAATCTCCGTTGCCAAATCATCAAGTTCTTTATCATCAAGCTGTTGCAAAAGCCCATACATTACATAGTTTTTACGTTTACCAGATTTAAAATCTTTGAGTGCTTGCAAAATATACTCTTTATTTTTGCCAATAAGTTTTGGTCCCACTGCTCCCTCTCCATTGATACCGTGGCATGATGCACAGTTTCTTCTATAAGTGGTACTTACTTCAAATGCACTCATACGTCCTGCTTTTTCTTTGAGGACCTTAAGCTTTTTCTCCTCTTCACTCTCTTCAGCTTTTTGCGGCTGTTGTGTTGGTGTGGCTTTCTTCGCCATAGGTACCTCAAGCTTGCTCTTTTGGATAATTTCATGAATCATCTGTAATCTATTTACCTCTTGATCAAGCTTTGCCATATACAAAATTGCCCATACAGTTAATGCTGCTGCTATTGCTGCTATGATGTGTCGTATCATTTTTGATCCTTTTGTCCATTTTGCTCAAGAAGTTTTTGCACTTTTTTATTAAATGCTGCTATCTCATCTGCTAAGTGTTTGAGTTGCTCATCACTTAAACGCCTTACAAGTTGTACCATAAGCACATTTTTTCTCTTACCGGATTTGAAATCTTGTAACTGCTTATAAATATAAGCCCCATCTTTACCTAAAAGCGATGGCCCAATGACTCCATTTGCATAGTCATCGTGACAAGCAGAGCAGTAGATGAGAAAATCTTTACTTAGCTTATTTGCCCACAGTGAAATCTGCACTTTTTGATAGTTGTTTACAACATGGCGATATGCGCCTAACCTTGTATATCTTCCTTCATCCTCAACTTCCTCTTTTTTCTTGTTCCCTTCATTGTAGGAGTAGTAAAACTCTCCTTTATCAAGAGATTTTTTCTGTGCCTTTTTCTCTTTAACAACACCCTCAGTTACCTTTATCTGCCCCTGAGCTTCCGCTTGTTTTTCCTGCTGCTCTTTCTTTTCACCACATCCACTCAGTGCAAAAAGCAAAGCTATTATGATTAAACTATTACCTATTTTCATTTATTAAGCCTTTTTTCCATAAACCTCATCATAGGTTTTTCTTGGAATTATTTTGAGTACATCAGTAGGACAGAGCTCTACACAGGCTCCACAGCCTACACATTTGCTTCTAATTTCTGGAATGTAACCTTTTCCTTTTTGCACCATTCCAATAGCTAAAGATTGCTCAGGATAGGGGCAAAGATCAGCACAAATTGTACACTGTTTCCCTACATACTTTTCTACTTTTTTCAAAAGCTCAACTTGTAGTGTCCTCTTTTCACTTGGATTTGGAAGATCATAAACTTTTTTCTCTCTTCTCTCAGCAGGCGTCAACACTTTTGTATGATCATATATGAGATCTCTCTCACTTTCTGGAACCGGTTTATTATAAAGGGCAAGACATGCATTTTCATTAGCAATGATAGCCACACCCATATGGGTTTTGCGCACATCATCAGCATCTTCATGCTTGAGTGCACCACTTGGACAAGCTAAAATACATGGCAATGCCTTACAAAGATAACAACCTCTTTTATCTGGATCAATATAAGCAGTTCCAACTCCGGCTTTACCATTAACATCTTCTAACATAATCGCATCATAAGGACACACCTGCAAACATTGTCCACATTTAATACACAGAGCCAAAAATTGATGCTCTGGCATTGCACCTGGAGGACGCAGTGGGGACTCCTCTCGTTCTAGCAGCTCTTTGCCACCCCACACGGTTCCGGCTGCTGCCACTCCAAGCACGCCAAGCCCTACCATCTGCTTTACAAAATCTCTTCTTTTTTTATCTTTCATGACACCCCCTCTTCATACATCAAAGGCTTTGGATCGCTCAAGAGCTTAATAGGCTCTGAAATTGGAGCAAGTTTGTATAAGAAGTTGAGAATACTAATAACTGGCGAAGCATAAAAAAAACGCACATTGGGATTGAGCAGCCAGAGTTTATCTGCATAGTAATAAAGCGTGTAGGGGATATCTCCAATTCCATCCCCATCTTTATCAATCCCTTGGTAATCATCCCAGTAATTTTCATACCATTTATTCATAACTGCATGAATCCTCCCCTGCCCCGAATCATCATAGACATTCTCCATATTGCCTTTGAAGATATTTTTTGTAATCACATTATCAGTGCTTAGTGAATGAAAATGCATTCCTATTGAGTTATAGAGAATCTTGTTTCCCACAATTTTATTACTTTGACCTGGTTCAAATGGGGATCTATCAATATACATCCCCTTCGCACAGTAGAGGATTGTATTATTTTTTATAACAAAATTGGAAGCATCTTTAAGCCCAATCCCCATACCAGTTGTGCCTAAAGAGCTCATGACAATATTATTTTCTGCAATAGTATCTCGCGAATACATAAAAAATATTCCAACACTATTGTGCTTATAGATATTTTTGCGCACAATATTTTTACCTGCATACATAAAGTGCAAACTATAGCGGCCATACTCCCCTATATTACCTTCAATGAGATTACCATGACTATACCACACTACAAAATCTCTCGATTTGTAGAGATGGTTATTTTTTAGAACATTATCATTGCTATACCATAACCTTACCCCATCACCGCGAATACCAAGAGGAAAAGGCTTTGAAGTGATATAGTTTCCTATAATTTTTGAGTTTTTGACATTTTGCAAATCTATACCAAAGAGCGAGTTAAGAATTTTACAGTTGCGTATTTGTACAAAGGCAGCATCTTTTACTGAAATCCCAGCATCTACCTTTTCATGCTCTTTCCCACTATTGCGGATAGTAAGATCTTGCAAAATAACATTAGAACTACGAACCTTTATAACAGTACCTTTACCTTCTCCATCAATAATCGTATCGTGCCCTACTAGCATGAGAGGCTTATTTATCGTAATAGAGCCTTTGAGCACGCCTTTTGGCAGATCTAGCCTTGCACCAGGCTTAGCTTTATTGATCGCCTCTTGCAAAATATTGGCGTGCAAAACAGCTCCAATACATACTAGCAGGGCTACTCTGCGCATTAAGCCTCTTTTTGCTTGAGATAGTTGTTTTTTGAAATAATTGCTAAAAGCGTAAAGAGGCTAATTGCTAATAGTAGCCAAAAGCCGATTGTTGGATAGGAGTGTGTGGTAAATTGCGCCACTTTTCCATCCCCAAAGACTGTTGGCATAAACGGTTTAATTTTAAAGGCTCCCCAATCGTGCATATGGTGACCAAACCAATAGAGCCAGTAAGCGTAAAATCCCAAGAAGATAAGAGGAAGTGCTACAGCTATCCACATTATTAAGTTAAGCCATTTCCAATCATAGAGAATAAAGAGAACATACGCAAAAGCCAAAAGTACAAGTACATATGGTGCAATCATACGTAAATATGGAGCACCTCTTTCCATTGGATCCATACCAATAAAGTGATTAATTGTATTCATCTCATGCACATCACCGCTAAAACCATCGAAATGGTAATAGACAGGGATCCCTTCAGGAAATGCATCTTTTGGATAGTTAGGTGCTTCGAGTGCTACATACCAGATCGGTGCACTTGCAACACCAATCTCAGCATTGTACTCTATCATCTTTTTGAGAATTGGATTTTTGTTTTTATCCAATGCTTCAGGCGGAGTATTAGGACTTACATAGCGTCCCTTCATATAGTAATCCCACACCTTATAGGCTATCGGAGGAATTTTATCCGCTTTACCCTGTTTAGCCAAATAGTTTACATCATGTGTCAAAACTGCTGGCACTACGAACCAATACAGCAATATTGCCAACGCAATGAGAGCGTAGACTTGATACTTCTTCATCTTCTCTTCCTTCATTGAGTATTAGTAGTATCTTACCACTTTTTTTTATCAAAGTATAATGATATACATCAAAAATTACCAAATGTTATTTTTATTATTTGATTATATTATAAAAGTATGGCGATATTGTGGCTTTACAAAACAAATAATAAAAATAACATTGATGTGTATAGTAAAAGGGGGGCAAAAAGGCCCCTTGAGAATTAGAAGAGGTTGGCGTTTTCGTCAACCCATTTGAGGTATTCGATGATATCTTTGATCTCTTGATCGCTCATATGCTGATTAGGCATGCGGAGATTGAAGTAGTCAATCATCGCTTTAACATACGGATCGTTATATTTGCTAGCAGGATTTTTAATAAATTCTGCTACCCATTTTTCACCGTTTTCATGGCGTTTGAGAACACCTACAAGGTCTGGTCCAGAGCTCACCTTACCGATAACGTGACATCCGTTACATCCACCTTCTGCAAATGCAGCTTCACCACGTTTTGCAGCTTCACTCATAGGAGTAGCAAGTTTTCTTACTAGCAAGTCTTTTGCTCTAATACCAACATCGGCAGTTTTTACAAGATATTGCCAAGCTTGATATTGGAAGTTGATAGCTGTTTCTATATCGCCTTTTTTGAGCGCTTCTTCAGCTTTTTTCTCTTCAGCTGGCACTTTGTTAAACTGATCCATAGCATCTTCAACGAGCTGTTTTACAACAGGATATTTTTCATAGTGATTCTCTTTGAGGAATTTCACTACGCTTTGAATAACTTTTTTAGTCGCTTCGTTGAGAGCAACTGTTTTTTTATACTCTTTCATGAGCTGCTCTTTGCTCATTTTTTTGAGTTTGATTTTTTTGACAGATTTATATTTTTTGTTTGGATCTTTTACAAGCAAGTAACCCATCATTTCAAGGTGCAATGCTGAACAGAATTCTGTACAGTAGTATGGGAATACACCTTCACGGTCTGCTTTGAATGTTACAGCAACTGTCTTACCAGGCTCAAGTGATGCGTGGACATTGTACCAGTCAACTGTAAACCCATGTGTCTCATCTTCTGCACGCTCAAGGTTAGTGAGGTAGAATGTGACAATATCACCTTTATTCACAGTTACGTGCTCTGGGTTGATATGGCTTCTAACAAGTGTACCATATACATAGACATGATTACCTTTACGAACAATTTTTTCTTGTCCAGCAAGTGTTTTTCCTTCATGAACCTTTCCAGTAAATGGATTAGTTCCCATTGGGTAGCGTACTTCTGGATGGAGTTTGCTTGCGCGAATTGCAACTGCTTGGTGAGGCTCACCTAGTGGCACTGGCATATCATAGAGCAACTTCATCTTCTTACCACTGATATCAATGAGCTGATGGTTTTGTGGATGAAGTGGTCCAATTGGATTGAATCTATCGATTGCAAGTTTATTTAATGCAATAATATATTCGCCTTGTGGATCTTCAGTTTTTCCTTCCATACCACAAAGGTGTCCGATGTTGTAATTCACATTTACTCTATCTTTTACTTCACAGGTGAGATAATCCCATTTTACAACTTGAGAGTCAACATAGAGTGAAGTATAAATTTCCCCTTCTGTTTTCCATTTTGGTCCATACTGGTTATGTAGTGGTCCAAGACCAAGCTCAGCTTGACAATGCATAGCTTTTTTCATATCAATAATAGGAATACCGTAAGGATCTTTTCCAGCAAAATCGTGATTTTTCACTGCTTCCATAATCTTTTTGAAATCATACACAGTTGCATGGGTATCAAGCTTACCACACACAACAATATAGCGTCCATCTGGGCTTACATCAACACCATGTGGTGATTTTGGTTCTGGAATGAGGAAGAGACAATCATTTTTTACTGCCACTTCAATAGGAATTACTTTAATTCCATTAATAACTTTCACATTTTTTGGATCTTTTGCAAGTTCTGCAAGCTTTCTCCAGTTATATACATGCAGATAGTCAGTATCGTTACGACTCATTCCCGCTTCAAATGGAGGAAGACCTTTTTCAATACCACCTGTATATAACTCTGAGTTGAATGAGTTAGTAAATCCCCATCCATAACTCATCTCTTTACCTGCATCACTCAAATCTTGCATATATGGTGGCATCTCTATAACAAAAGATTCATCTTTTATTACACGACCATTTTCATGATCAAATTTCCAACATGTCACACCACCACGATAAACATCTGCATACTCTTCCATCGGATGATATTCATTATCAAATGGTGCACCATACTGACACGCTTCAAGAATATATTCACTATTTGGTGTAAAAAATGCACCACCATGATCTGATTTAAAAACAGGGTTAACAACTATCTGTTTTGTTACGAAGTCTTTGAGATCAATAATAGCGATTCTTGGGTTTGCTTTATCATTGATTGCAAGCCATTTTCCATCATATACACCATTAGTTTCACTAATAGCTGGGTGGTGCGTATCACCCCATGTTATTGGCTTACCTCGATACCATCCCTCTTTGAGGACTTTTTTTGTATCATCATCATAACCCCAACCTTGCCATGGCTCTGGCGTAAAAACACCTATAAACTTCAATATACGCATTGATGGAACGCCATAAACCATTATCTGACCAGACTGTCCACCAGAACTGAATACTATATACTTATCTCTTCCTCCTGATGGAGTATAGGTTTTGGCAGCAGCCAAAATGTCATCTTGGGTAAGACCCCGCTCTTTCATGATCTTTTCAAGTTCACTCTGCGCAACAGCAGCACTCGAGACCAGCCCTACCGCAGCGGCAAGACTTAAGAGCCGTTTAAATGTTCGCCTCATAGATACCTCCTTTATGTTAAATGGGCGTTAAAAAAATTATAGGCCAACGTCCCTTACTCAAAGCTTAAAAATTACCTAGTTTTATAAAAATTTTTACTTTTTTTTATCAAAAAAATGAAAAGGGTTTAAGAATTGTGACATTTTGGTGACAGACATAGATTTGTCATAAAATTGCCACTTTTTGGAGTATTTGTAGTGTAAAAATTTTCATAAATTTTATAATGCGAAATATTTCTTTAAAGAAATTGATTTATATCAATGATTTTATAAAAATGCTTGCTAAGCGTAGGCAAGTGCGTTTTGCCGAGCAGACTTTTCAAACCAGTTAAGACTCTCTCTTAAATTAACAACTTTACCTACTACAATGAGTGCAGGAGTAGGAAGATCTCTTGCCTTTTCATAGATATTTTCTAAAGTACCTACGACTGTTTTTTGTTCAGGAGTAGTGCCTTTTGATATTACTGCGACAGGAAAATCTTTAGGTTTGCCAATTTCAATAAGTTTTTGTGCAATTTGTTGGAGGTTATGGAGTCCCATCAAAAAAACGATAGTATCATCTGTTTTAAAGTTTTCCCAGGGTATTTGGCTCGCCTCTTTATTAGGAGCTTCATGGCCAGTTACTACGCGAAAGCTCACACTCACGCCTCTATGTGTCACAGGTATTCCTGCATAGGCTGGCACACTTATTGAAGATGTGATTCCTGGAATTATTTCAAAATCAACTCCTCTTTCAAAAAGATATTTTCCCTCTTCTCCTCCTCTTCCAAAAACAAAAGGATCTCCGCCCTTCAAGCGTACTACTACATCATAACGCAGAGCGCTTTTGTAAATAACTTCATTGATTTGCTCTTGAGGGAGAATATGTTTACCATCCTCTTTACCGACATAGATAAATTCACAGCCATTTTTAGCCATTTGTAAAATTTCAGGATTGGCAAGTCTATCATAAATAATAACATCGGCCTCTTTAATAACCCTTGCAGCTTTGAGCGTCAAAAGCTCAATATCACCAGGTCCAGCACCAGTAAGATAGACCTTTCCCATTGCTTATCCTTTTACATTAATTATCACATTGTATATGTTCATCATATCAAAAACAATGACCTACATCAATATTTGAATATAAAAATCCCTGAAGGTTTTGGCACAGCTACACTAAAAAGCTTTTGCCAGTTTCGGGTATCCATCCCTATAACTTCACTTTTTCCATTATTAGAAACGTACAACAAAGGCTCCTCTGCACTCCATCTTACATGCAGCACCATTCCGCCAAAATCAAATCGTTTAATAACTTGCAAACTTTTAGTATCAACTATTTGCACAATAGGAAATTTTTTGCCACTGAATGTCACTGCTAAAAATTTTCTATCAGGGCTAAGAGAAGTAAAGACTGGATTTCCTTCTACTTCAATAGCTTTAATAAAATGAAAATCTTTATCAAACACAAAGACTTTATTATCCCCTACGGCTGGGATGAAAAATTTATCTTTCATAATAGACCAAAAGCCAAAATGGGGAACTTTTAATACTATTGTCCTTTTTTCTAGTTGCAGTGGGACTTGCTTATATTCAAAGGTATCAAGATTCAATACGCCAACAAAGGGGGAGTTGAAAAATCCCACCACATAGAGATTTTTATTGATCATTGCATCAAAAGGAACCTCTCCAGCATTTTCAATAACTTTTACTTTTTTAAAAAAAATCTTTTTGTGTGGCACACCAAATCTATCAAAAGTGGTTGTAGAAATCTTTTTCATAACCCATATTGCATCACTATCCATTGCTGCAAAAATGAGGTAGTCTTTGTATGTTTTAATTCCTACATTGCGTGAGCCTGTTTTGATAGTTTGGAGTTTATGAAGATCTCTATCAAAAATCTCTACTGTTTTGTTGGCATAATTAGCTACTGCTACAAAATCTTTTGCCAATGTAAAACCAATAGCACTTTGGCTCGCTTTGACCTCTTTGAGTTTTTTCTCTTTCAGTGGATCAAATTTAATCAAATATCCATCACGTGTAATGGCATACCCATCATTTTCTATAAACTTCACAACTGCATGATTGAAATTGTGCATATTTGGTATTTCATTTTTCAATTTATGATTTTCTATCACAGCTAATGCACTGTTTTCTCGCTCCACCACAAATACCTTCTCGCGAGCTAAAAGTGCACTAAGAAGTAAAAAAATCAAAAGAGTTATTCGCATTTTCTTCCTTTCGCAGTAAATCTACACAATATAGCAACTAGGATCTTCATCCCACAGATCTCCACTTATTGCCCATGCTCTTGGACGGCTACCCCCATTGCATATCTCAATCCATTCACACGCAGCACATTTACCACCAATTTTTCGCGGGAATTGGCGCAACCTTTGCAAATAGGGATTTTCATTATCCAGCCAAATTTCATCAAATGGTTTATCAAAAATATTACCAAGAGTTATTGGAAAAAAGGGATCTGGCTTTACATCACCTTCGCTATTGATATTGACTAAGTTTCTCCCTGCACTATTTCCACCCCAACGTCGAAGTTTCTCTTCTAAAACGTGGTTTTTGTGCGGATATTTTTGTCTCAATTTTTCTAAAAAAACTACTGCATCCATCTCCATATTGCCTGTAACTATATCGATATCACGCCCCTCATCATAGTAAGCAAAAGCCTTCTCAATGATAAAGTCAACTGCCTCCTTACGCTCCTCTTTTGTAAGATCCATAGCAAGATTATCGAGGCCTCGACCACTATAGACAAGATGGGAGATGTAGATTTTATCAATACCTTTTGTCTCAGCTAGCTCAAAAATATGTGCAAGGCTCTCTTTTGTCTCTTTTGTTATCGTAAAACGTATCCCAACTTTTCCACCTGCTTGATGGATCAAATCAATTGCTTGCAGACTCTTAGCATACGACCCTACGAGTCCTCTAAATCTATCATGCGTCTTCTCATCTCCATCTATGCTAATACCTATATAGCCAAATGTATCAATAATTTTTTCTACATTTCCAGGATTAATATAGAGCCCATTTGTAGAAAGATAGGTCATTATTCCCTCATCTTTCATGACTTTGGCAATCAAAAAGATATCTTTTCTCGTAAGCGGCTCTCCTCCGCTAAAGATAACAAACTTGATTCCAGCATTTTTAAGCTGGGGAATAGTAGAGAGAATCTTTTCTGTTGTAAGCGTATCTGTTGCATCAAGACCACTTTTAGAATAGCAGTGCAGACAACTAAGATTGCAGCGATTTGTAAAATTCCATATCGCTATTGCACCATTTAAAGCTCTTGAAGGTTTCTCTTCCAGAGTGGATTTGAGTAGATTACTTAATCTAAACACTACTTATCCTTAAAACTCATAATATAATCAGTTATACTTTGCAACTCTTTAGGAGAGAGCTTAAATGCTGGCATAGAGTTTCTCTTGTATCCCAAATGCTTATACATATTTTTTGGATCAAGAATTTGCGCGATCATCTCATCCCGTGTCCGCTTTTTTGCAATTGCTGCAAAAGGAGGGCCAAAAGCCATAGCCGTTTGATGATGGCATCCCCAACACTTCTCTTTAAAGAGAGATAGACCAAAAAGTCTCGGGTAAAATTTCCTGTTTTTATTAATAAAGTTATACTTTCCTACAGGTACATTTGCAGAGTAGTCTTTGAGCTCTTTAAATGTATCTGTCTGCCATACTAAAAGATCCCCATCGCTCTCATAAATACTCAAATATGCGTATTTGCCATCTCCACTAAACTCTGTATGAATATAGCGTTTACCTTTGCGTGGAACGATTTTTTTGAGAGCAAACGAGCTTTTATCCACTAACACAAGCTCATCGCTACCATTATCTACCCATAAAAAATCGCTCATAGGATGGGTTTTGACAAAAAATCCATCTCCTCCTACATCAATTTTTTTCACAAGTTTCCAATCATACATCTGCCATACAGTGATAAAAGGCCTTCGCAAATGTGGTGTCGCAAAATAGAATTTTCCATCTTTATACCAGTAAGTTGCACTAAAAAGATGTGGCATCCCTTCCATTGGAGCGTGAAACACCTCTTTGAGAGAATCTATCTCATAGACACGCAGATCTTTTCCGTGGCGCGTAGTGCCAATTATATACTCTTCAAAAGGATCAATAAAAAAATCTTCAATCGGTTTATCAAGTGGAAATTTTTTAAACTCTAATGTTTTCGTATCTACTCTATAGAGTTCAGGTTTGTTGCGCAGCGTAAAAACTGCTTCATCTTTGCTATAAAGCTCATAGAGCGCACTTATTTTGCCTTGAACTTTTTGGGTTTTCACAGGAACCAAGTTTGCTCTATCGAATACTACTACCATTTGTGGGAGCAGGCAAGTAGCTGTATAAGTCCAATACATATGGCACTCATAATGATTTTCAAGAAGGTATTGTACCGGAGATTTAAAATTAAGAGAAGAGTGTGGTATTTTGGTATTGTAATCGATGAGCCATTTTGCTAATTTTTTATTGAATTCATCCAAATCTGTAAAGAGTAAATCTTCATAGTATTGAATAAATTGTTCTTGAATTGTTCTATTGAATCTTTCATTGTGTGCATTCATTTTAGGGCTCCTTGGATATGTCCAGTAGTGTGTAAAGCCTTTTTGTTCAAGCAGAGCATCAAACTCTTTTTTAAATTCACTGCCATTATCTGAAAGAATTGCAAGTTTACGTTTTTGTTTGATGGAGGTTATTCCATCAATTAAAGCTTCAAGAGCATATGCAGTATGTTTTGCTCTTTTAGATGGAATTGCTACTGCGAATGCAATACGTGTGAGTGGGTCAATCATAGTAAGGATATATCGTTTTATACCGTTTGATACTATTTGGATGGTATCGACTGCCCAGAGTTCAAATGGTTTAGATTTGAGGTTTTTTGGTTTTCTGTTTTTTTGTGTCTTCTTTTTTGGTTTCACTTTTCCTTTTGTATCGATGCGGTAGGGAAAAAGTCTCATTGTATCTGGTGCTTTTGCGATTATTCTTCCTATTGTGGATTCCGAGGGAGTTTTAAGTTCTTTTTCTTCACAAAAAGGTTTAAGCAGGTGGTAGAGTTTTGCTTTGCCGATGTTGGGATACTCTTTTCTTAATCTTTTTATCTCATTAATAACTTCTCTTGGTACTTTTGACTCTCTTACTCTTTTTGGTCTTCGTGATTTTGGATTTAAGGCTTTGATATCGCCATTTGCATCATTTAAACTCTTTTTCCATCGAAAGAGTGTTCTTCTGCTTACTCCAAAAGCTTCAGTTGTTGCTGCTAGTCCATATTTTTCCCAAAACTCCAATATCTTTTTTCTTCTTTTTGCCTCTTCGCTTATCATAAGCGAATTGTAGTATATCCTCTCTAATCTTTTATATCCTTTGAGCCCTGGCAACGTGTATTTGATTTGCACTCCTCACTCTCCCTCTCGGAGTGCCATATGTGTTTGAACTTATGCAGTAGCAAAGAGGTATTTTCCATCACGACTCAAAGAGATATTGCGTAGATTAACACAGGCTCTGATTTTATGCTCTACTCTTCCATGCTCAAGACTATAGTGACCTATCCACCCATCTCTCGTAGGCACATAAAAGTTTTTTCCATCAAGCGTATATTTTAATCCTCCATGCACATTCACAAAGGAGAATCTATCTAAAACCTTCTCATTTTCCATTACCCACACACGGTTTGCTCCACGCTCCACTACTAGTGTTATATTCTCAATATTTTTGATGCCGAGGTTTTTTTTAGGATTGTTAAATGCTACTTTACTTTTTTTAATATCTTCTTTTGTCCAACGTATATTTTTCGCTGGAGATCGAAGATATGCGATAATTTTTGCAACCTCTCCATCACTTAAAAAATCGAATTTTGGCATGAGTGTTTGCGGGAGAGAGTTTTTGATAATATCTCGCAATCTCTCATCACTCATACGCTTTATAAAAGATGGTAAAAGGGGAGGAGCAGAGATACCCTCTCTCTGCTTTCCGTGACACATGGAGCAATATTTATAATAGATATCATAACCGCTTTTTTGCGAGGATTTTGCTTCTAACTCATGAATGAGCACATCAGCATGTAGTAGTCCAATAAAAAAAAGGGAAAAAAAGACTCTTTTCATATTCTACTCCTCTTTGAGGAGCAAGAACTAATAAGTCGCCTTATCACTTCTTGCTCATCATTATTTTACACAAAAAAAATTGAGAGGGGGCTGAGCCCCATTCTCTCAATAGATATCGTATTTAGTATTAAATACGTTGAATTTACCGGTTGGAGTACGTACCCAATCGCCAGTGATTGCTTTTTTGAGTTTAAGTGAATCAGAATCATATACCAAGATTGCACTTGGGAGAAGTTTATTACCCCATACACTTACCCAAAATTCATCACCATCTTTGTTAAACTCGATATGCACTGGACCACGAGGTTTAACTTTGATTTTTTTACCGTTAACTTTTACAGTGCGCTCTTTCACATATTTTTTAGGAATTTTGATAGTTTTTACAACCTCAAGTTTGTTCTTATCTATAACATAGAGTTGTGTTTGTAGCTTTCTATCTGGGTTAACTGGTCTATCAGCAATGATATATTTACAAGCTGGGTGTGTTTTGATAAAGAGGTTACCACCACCATCACCTGGCAAGCTTATTTTTTTCACAACTCTCCAAGCATATTGTGGATGATATGTTGGATCTGTACCAATAAAGCTAATATCATTTGAGCCGATATGACCAGTTGCCCATAGTGGACCATATTTTGGATGGTTGATATTAGCACCACGTCCTGGATGTGGTTTTGTACCGCCACTTGGAATAATTGCAGCAACTTCACCCTCTTTTGTATCGACTGCAACTACTTTGTTTCTTGCGTTTGCAGCTACAAGGAAGTAGCGTTTAGTCAAATCCCAACCACCATCATGGAGATATCTCTCAGCCATAAGCATATGGATATCTGGGTTTCTTGGATCTGCATAGTTATAGAGCCATACTTGTCCTGTCTCTTTAACGTTGATAACCCATTCAGGTTTATGGTGATTTGCAACAATAGAAGCAACACGAGCTTCTCGTGTAAATTCTCCTGTATCATAGGTATAGCTTGCAGTTGATACGATTTGAATTGGCTCTAACGTATCACCTTTGAGTGTTACGATTGAAGGAGGCCAGTAACATCCAACTACTGCATACTCATCTTCATACCCTTTTGCTTTTGAAGTATCGATACTTCTTGCATCGTTACATGTTCTAATTTCCGCAACATTTTGTGGTTTTTTCATCCAAAGATCAATAACGCTTGCTTTACCATCGCGCCCAATCGCATACATATAGCGGCCAGATTTAGAGGTTCTGAGGATATGAGTTGCAAATCCTGAAGGTACAATGCTTACAAGCTCTTTTGTATCGCCATCAACAATTGCTACTTTACCCACATCTCTGAGTACTATACCAAAATAGTTCTCCCAATTTCTCGTAGTTTCTGGCTTTGTAGGACGCTTTTCTGGTGGTACCAAAAGCTTCCAGCTCTTTTTCATATCAGCCATACTCTTTTCTGGAGGTGATACTGGAGGAAGTTGGATAAATTTTGCCATCAACTTCGTTTCAGCTTTTGTAAGCTCACCTGATGCACCCCAGTCAGGCATACCACCAGGAGTACCATTATAAATAATATACTCTAGCGTCTCAGTCCCCATTGCTTTGGTTTTTTTAGGAAGCAAGTTTGGACCAAGAGCTCCTTTTCTTAACATCCCGTGACATCCCGCACATCTATCAAAATAGATCTGCGTTGCCTTTTTCATCTCATCAGAGCCGAGATATATATCTCCTCCTGCTAAAGCCACACTTGCAAAGGCACTTACTGCTAGTACAGCACTCATTCCAATTTTGAGTTTCATTGTTACTCCTTTCATAGGGTTAAATTTCCCCCTTCCCCAATCTTACCTTCTACTCTTGAGGAATATCGCCTCTTTCCATCTTTTTCTTCTCATCGAAGTAGATCCAAATCATTGGCAATACAATCAATGTATGTAGTGTAATAGTCAATGTCATTGGTCCTTGATTGAGTATTGACCAAAAACTACATACTATATCGGTACATGGTTCTATCATAATAACTCCTTCTCAAAATTTTTATTAGCTAATAAGCAGTGCAGCATTACGCTGCTGCAGCTGCTCCACTTGCTTCATACACTTCAGATGGTTGTTTTTTAGTACAAGTTAAGAGATCATATACCAAAAGTACATAACCAGCTATAACCATAAGACCTGTAGCAAGTCTCCATCCCAAGCCTTGTACAAACCATTGATTTGCTTGCGCTACAAAGTATCCTTCCCAAGTACCTCCATACATACCTCTCTCAACCATTGTTTGCACGTATGCTGAGAGTGTCAATGCAACAGTCATCAAAAGCACACCTACAGTAATCAAAGTGATTGCCCACCAGCCAGCTTTTGTCATTTTAAGTTCTTTCAAACCTGCTTTTCCTTGAATTGCAAGATAGACTGCAGCAATCATTATTGCGACATATGCTCCAAAGAATGCTAAGTGTCCATGTGCTGCTGGCCACTGCGTTCCGTGAGTATAGAGGTTGATTTGAGGGAGAGTATGCATAAATCCCCAAACACCTGCACCAAGGAAGTTTCCAAAAGTCTCAACAGTAAGCCATGCAAAAGCTGGGACATTTTTAATTGTATTTCCTTTACCTCTCTCTTTACCCCAGTCATAGAGAACATGCACAAAGAGACCTACTAATGGAACTGGCTCGAGTGCACTAAAGAGTGCTCCAATTTCCCACCAATACTCAGGCGTACCAATCCAGAAATAGTGGTGACCTAGACCTAGGATACCAGAACCAAACATCATGGCTACCTCTATCCATAGCCACATCTCAACCACTTTTCTGTTAGCATTGAGAGTTTTGATAAGAATATAACCACCAACTGCTGCTACATAGACTTCCCAAGTAGCTTCAACCCAGAGGTGTACAACCCACCACCACCAGTATTGATCTACTGCGATATTATCAGTATAGAACATACCAGCTAAGTAAAGACCAGCTAGTGCGATAAGGTCTGCCATCAATACAACCAAAATACCAGTATGGCGTCCCTTCATTACAGTAGCATATACATTAAACAAGAATACTAATACCACTGCAACGATACCAATATCTGCCCATCGTGGTGCTTCAATATATTCGCGACCTTCAGTAATAAACCAAATTGTAGACTCTTTACCTGGTCCAATTTGCACAAGCAAATAGACAAGTACAACAACTACAACTGCTGCAGTGAGTATGTAAAAAGCTAAATTTCCTAGCTTAACACCAACTACTTCAACACCGGCCTCATCAGGCAGCAGCCAATAAACTGCACCTATCATCGCATAGAGAAGCCAAACTACTAGTGCATTGATATGTAAAATTCTATTGATAGAGAAATCGATCACTCCAAATAGAAAATCTGGATACAAAAACTGAATTGCAGCCAAAAGCCCAAAAAGCAGCTGTGCACCAAAAAGTGCAATCGCAACCGTAAAGTACTTGAGTGCTAACTTCTGTCCTTCGTAGAGTTGTACATTATTTCCTTGCATCTACCGCTCCTTTTATTTTTCCAAAGTTTCTTGGAAATCCGTTTGTATCAATTGCCGCCATAAATTTAAGATATGCAACCACAGCTTTTGCTTCTTCTGGTGTAATACCTAAATTTGGCATTTTGCGCTCATGCATAGCCATAGCAGGCGGATTTTCTAAAAATTTTGCTATTGCATACTCTTTGCCTCCATATGCAGCTGCTAATGTATTCCATGTTGGATCGAGCCATGCTTTAGTGAGATCTGGAGCGTAGTATGCACCATTTCCTAAAAGTGTATGGCAATCCATACAGTTTTTCGCTTGGATTGTTAGTTTTCCTTTGTGAATAAGAGCTTGTGCTTCTTTTTCACTGTAATCGTCTCTCCCAAAAAACTTCTCTTTCTCTTCATATTTACTATTGCCGTTTGCATCCATGCCACCAATAATTGGCACTTCATGTCCGCGCTTTCTATTGAGCTGATAGTCGATCTTATAGTTGATCACTACCGGTGATGGAATGCGCTTGGTGACTTTATTTTGGATATCTTTGGCTGTTCCCATTGTCATCTGGGACATTGAATCCATCGTTAAAAATATCAGCAATACTGCCGATACACCCGTTACCCATGTAGCAGACCTTCGCCAGAAGCGATTAGAGCTCCACACTGATGGCCTATTTTCCATACTGCCTCCTTCTATGAATTGATAGCCTCATTATGCTCAAATCTCGCATGTACCTTCTCTAAAAGAAAATAGACAACATGCGGAAAGACAAGATAGCCAACCATGGCACCAATGAGAACTTTTTGCGTATAAGGCTCTACACGCAAAAGTTCACCTAGGTAGTACATACACCCAACCAGTGCAAACCAGGAGAGATATGCAAATACCATAAAGAACTTTTTTACCAATCTAAGTTTTACCAAAGTAAAAAATCCGGCATACATCATCCCAAACATAATAACAGCGGCCGAGATAACAAAGATTGGTAAAAAGTCCTGATATGGAATATCTTGCATGTAATATTCCATTGCCTCTCCTTCTCTTAATATTCATATTACAGATTTATTTTATAGATATTTTCAATTCAAATGTTTGATGTTAGTCAAATGTCACAATTTTGACACACTGTTTAATCTCTCTTTAATTAGTTTACAACTATAATTTTTTTCCATATAAATTAGTAGTAAGATAGGCACATGGAAACAATTAAAAACTTTTACCTCTTCGATAACTTACCACCGAAGCAGCTCCAGAGGCTTCAAGAGATTTCTAAGACAAAAGAGTTCAAAAAAGGCTCTATTGCTTTTTATGAGGGAGAGATTACTAATCATTTAATGATACTAACAAAAGGTATATTGCAAATTTACAAAACAGATCATAAAGGAAATAAGATTGTTTTGCATGTCTTTTACCCTCCAAATCTTATAGCCGAAGTGGTCAATTTCGAAAAAATGCCCTATCCTGCAACTGGTGAATTTCTCACAGATGGGAAAGTTATTCTCATTGATTACAATATTTTTGAAAATGAATTTTTAAAAGATCCCGAAGTAGCTTTTACTATTATCAAATCACTCACAAATAAAATCCGCTATTTGGAGCATGTTATTACTAACGATTTAGTACTCAGTTCTACTGCGAGAGTAGCAAAATTTATCTATGAGCATGAATATGAGTTCATGAACTTAAAGAAAAATGAAATAGCAACACTACTTAATATCACGCCTGAAACTCTTTCACGTATCATCTCAAAATTTAAAAAAGCAAAGATTTTACAAAAAGAGAGGAATCAATACATAGTAGCAAACAAAGAGGGACTTCGTTCTTTTTTTGAATAGAGAGCAGCACAAGGGAGGGGATGAAACTGGCAAAATGTGCTGCTCTCTATTCTCCCCGAAGGGAGAAGATATTAAAGCTCTGCGCTAAATTTATAGTCGAGTTGTACCCAATATTTAGTTACATCTTTTTTACCAAAAGAGGCATCACCCGCATTGTAATCTGCATACTTGAGTAACAATCCAAGATTTTTATCGATTTTATATTTGTATGCAATATCGAGTTCATCTCCGAGATCATCATCTCCTGCTGCATTGTTAGTATCTGATGAGAAGCTATGATAAATAGCCACAATATTTCCATACTCTCCAAAATTGTAACCGAGTTTCACACTCAAATCTTCAAGACCTTCAGCAGGAGTTCCGAGAAATACATCAGCCCAACCGTTCATTGCATGGAGTGTTGCAAGAGGAGTAGTAAACGCCATATCACCTGAACCTTTATCTCCTAAATGCTCAAAACCTATTCCCGCTACAAAAGCATTATATTTTGCATTCAAAGCAAGGTTATAGTACTCAGTGTCTTGCTCTCTGTTTGGAGAGTAGAGAGGATCATCACTGTCATCCAAACTTGGATCATCTTGCAATGCATATTCAGCTACATAGCTAAGTTTTACATCATTGAGATCAAATTTTCCAGTAAGTCTTAGACCAATGTGATCCATAAGGTTTTCTATCATATAATCATAAGCTGTTATATTTAGTGCTGGTGAGACTTTATAGCTTGCATGCAACAACACTGAACCAGTTGAGAGGTGTTTTTTCTTTGGACCATTTCCATCAGCATTAAAAATTCTATTTACATTCCATACATAAGCACCTAAAAGGCTAAGATTTTCTACTCCATTATAGATTACAGCTGCCAAATCATAAGTTTGTGGCATCTGTCTCCAACCAACATTACCGATAAATCTAGCATTATCGAGTACGACCATTTTTCTACCAACAATACCTACAAATCCATTTGCAGCATAGCTTACATTCGCCTGTGTTACTCTTGTTTGCTCAGGATCTGCTACTACTGGATAATGTCCTGAATCATTTTCAGGCGCATAATCATCATTTAATGCAGTAACATTCATAACCTGCAATTGTGCACCAAGTCCCTCTACACCAAAGAGTGCAGTATTAAGTCCAAGTGCCGTTCGTACAGTTACCGCATTTGCTTCATCACTAACTCCATCTTGATCTACATATTCAAAGCGTGGACGAATTTCCAGGCTTACTTTCGGATTGGAAATAATATCTTCCAATACTCCTGCACTTGCTCCACTTGTAATTGCTCCAGCAAGTACCACTGCTGATACTAGACTTAAATGAATTTTTCTCATTCTTACTCCTTTGAATTGGTTAAATTAACATTGTTCCATTACATCTCGTTAACTAAATGTTATTAACATCATATAAAAAACTTAATTTCTATTTCCTTGATTTAAATCAATTTTCTACTTCATTGATTAAATTAGCGATAAGTTTTTCTGGCGTTACTCCTGCCTTTTGACTCTTATCAAGAAGATTTTGGTACGTTTTACCATCTAAATAGCTCACTGCTCGAATATTAATCCCCTCTTCTAGACGCATTTTGTCATAGAGATTTTGCATTTCGATTCTTTTATCTTTAGGTATCCAACTGCGCATCGATTTATACTCGACAAGCTTTCCATCTTTATAAACTCCGCTAATTTCGGCATATACCCAATAATAGCCCCTGTCTTTGCGAAGATTCTTCACATAGCCTTTCCAAATTTTCTCTGCTTTGATTGTCTCCCATAGATCTTTAAAGACAGATTTTGGCATATCGGGGTGTCTTAAAATATTATGAGGTTTTCCAATTAACTCCTCTGGTCTATATCCGCTAATGCGCGCAAAAGTCTCATTGGCGTACGTAATAATACCTTTGAGATCGGTGCGCGAGATGATAAGCTCATCTTGTGGTACTTCTGTTTCTATAAACATATCCCAACGAGTATCCATCTTTTTTCCTAAATATATTTCTTTTTCAAATCACCGTGATACACAATCTGCTCTGCAGGTACATCTTTTTCTAAAATTTCAGGGACTGGCTCTTGCACCTCAAGATCTTCACGCAAAGCCTCCAACTCTTCTTCACTATATGAATAAATAAGATCAGCTGAGAGCACACCATCTAAAAACTGCAATGTTTTGAGTTTATCAATCTCTTGGGCAGTATTTTCACCCTCAATTGTAACAACAATATATCCACTCTCATCTACAATATGGATATCACATACATTTGCCTCTTCAACTCTTTTTTTTACATCTTCTAAATCACGCGGATTGCAACGTATCACACAACTACTGAGTGTCATTTTAACCTCCATTTAATAAGTTCTCCGGTTTCACTTCCTGTAAGCAAACTATTTGCATCTAAAAACCTTACAACATTAACAAGGTTCTTATGTCCTATAAGTTTATAGCGAATATCTAAACTATTTGTATCAGCAACTTTAAGAATATACTTCTCATTATCACCAAAGACAACATAATGATTATTTGGACTTAGTCCTACTACATAGATAAAAAAATCCGGATTTTTATAGACTTTTGGTCTACTTCCATCTAATGAGTAGAGTGCTAGTGTCTTATCGGCTCTACTTCCGGCAGCAATGAGATTCCCATTTATATAAATAGAGAGAATCTTATCTTTATTCACATCTTTAAAAAGTTTTACTCGCTGCAGTGTCTGTGTGTCAACAACGATTACCTCTCCACCCTCATCTCCTATGGCTACATATTTTCTTCCCTTCTCTATAGCCATACAAGAGTAAAAATACTCCCCTGCCTTTACACGTTTGAGAATCTTTCTGCTCGCTATATCATAAAGAAGAACCTCATCACTCATGAGGGCAATAATTGCTCTTTTGCTATCTACAAACTTTGCTGCCTTTGCATAGAGCATCAAAGATTTATCAAGTACTTTTACACTCTTTCCGTTTTCATAAACAAAAAGCTCTGCATATCCACCCTCTGCTTGCGCTAAATAGAGCACCTTTTCGTCTAATACATCAACACTATAGATATCTGCATTGTTAAGCGTGCCCATAAAATCCTTGATTTTACGCACTTTAATGCGATCTAAAATAGTGAGATTTGTATCTGCAATAACAACTTCACTTGCATCTGTAGCTAAATATATTTTACCATTGGCAATAGCCATATCAAGAATTGCAGCATCAACTTTTGCTCTTTTTACAGGCTCTATAGCAGTAGCTGCAAAAACATAGGATATTAAATAGATAAACAATGCTATTTTTTTCACCCTTCTCCCCCCTTTATTGCTTGCGTAGGGCAAACTCCCACGCAAAACCCACATCCAGTACATCTATCATTTATTTGTGGATTAAAAAGCCCACTAAATTCTATCGCATTTTCTAAACAGACATCCTTGCACATATTGCATATTGTCTTTTGCCATGCAAGACATCCTAACATATCAATCATTAATTTTGGCAAAGTCTGCTTATTCTCTACAGTAAGAACACCATCTTCACAAGCAATTGCACATGCATCACAAAAGGTGCAGCCAGATTTTGAAAAATCTAAAGAGGGTTTTGCATCAACAATAACAATGATCTGCTCTTCACACGCTGCTACGCATGCTTTACTTTCACACTCTCTACATTTTTCAAAATCTTTAATATCATTAAAATAGGGAGGGAAAAGAGGAGGTTGTTCCTCTTTTCTTTGTTTTACAGGTTTGAGAAGTGAAGTGAAAAACTCACGTCTTTTCACTATTTCACACCCTCCATCAAGTTTTTGTAAAGCTTCGAGCTGTGCTTCGCATTAGGATCGCGAAAATCTGGCTTGAATGTATTTGCAACAAGCGGTTTCGCATTTGCCTGTGGTGCATGGCACTGACTACAATTATATCGTTGTGGTGCTATATCCTCTTTTTTTGCCATAAGGGCAAGTCTCTTCTCATACGCTTGCTTATCTTCATAAAGTTTTTGTTTGATAAGCTTTTTCTTCGTTGCAAAGAAAAAGTCTTTAAAGTGTGTAGGTGGTATTGGCGTTGCCCCCATACTTTTTGCAACACTAGGCATATGACATCCAAGGCACGCATTGTTTTTTATAGTAATAGGTAAAAGCCCATCTACACTATGAGGAATCATAGGTGGAGCATTCTCATAACTTCTAGCAAATTTTTTTGCAGTCCCAGGAGCTGCATTAGAATATTCTACTTTTGGTGGAGTTCCTTTACTTTGATAGCTGAGCTGATCTTCACTTACAACTTTAGTTTTTTGTGCAGTTGCTGCACCGCACCCTGCTGCAAAGAGCATTGCAAGCACTGCAGAAACTCCCAAGAATTTTTTAAGTTTCATCTTGATCTCCTTTTTTTACAAAATTACGTATACTAAACCCGAGTGCGTCATCATCACATACTTCTACACATCTGCCACAGAGTGTACATTCGCCCATATCTACGATCTGACTTTTTTTGCCTATCATATAGAGCACCTCTTTTTCAGGACACACCTCTTTACACTTCATACAGAGTGTACAGTTTGGCTGATTATGACGCACACGAAAGAGGCTAAATCGACCAATGAGTGAGTAAAAGCCCCCTAATGGACAGATATGCCCACACCATCCATTTTTGAGAATGAACAGATCAAACAAAAATATTGTCACAATCGCAGCCCAACCAAACCCCATACCAAATATCAAGCCACGATGTGTCATAGAAACAGGGCTTACTAACTCAAAAGCTGCTGTACCAAGCACAAACGAGAGGATAAAGCTTATTCCTATCACCCAATAGCGAATATTCCTACTTGCCCACCATTTTTTCTCAAATTTATCCAAATTCCATTTGCGTCTGAGGAAATTTGCCAAATCTGTTACCATATTGACTGGACAGACGTAGCTACAAAATGCTCTTCCCCCAACCGTCGCATAAAAAAGCGTGATAATAATTGCACCAATGAGTGCATCAGCAGCTACAAGGCTTCCCGTAGCAAAAATCTGGAGTACCGCATAAGGATCTGCAAGAGGAACTACATCAAAAAGCTTAGACGAGCTAAGATTCCCTTGCAAAATTTTCCATCCCCATAGATTTGCACCTATATAGAGAGCAAGGATAGCAATCTGTGTGAAGCGTCTCAAAATAAGGAAGCGATATTTTTTCCATAATTTACTCAAAATCTATCCCTTCATTGAGTGTATCTACAGCACTCTTTTTACTTTTTGGCGTAATCGTAGTTTGGATTCCTTTACTTCCTTTGAGACGCGCTTCATCACTCTTTTGCCATCCTTTGACATAGTGGCTTCCAACTTTTCCCAACGCCACCTCTCTTGGCAGTACTCTGATTGCTGCTTTTTCTGTCACACAGGCATGCTCGCAAAGCCCACATCCTGTACAGTGATCAGGATCTACTACAGGCAAAAGCTTTGCATGCTTCCCTGTGCGCTCATTCTTGCGATACTCCATATAGATTGCACGATCCAGGAGTGGACACGCCCGGTAGCATGCATCGCACTGGATACCCCAGTATGCGATACAGCTTTTCATATCCACTATCGCTACACCCATATCCATCTTTGTGATGTCAAAGACCCTCTGCCCATTTTTTACCTCACTGACACTCTCAATATCAAGAGCACCAGTAGGACAGGGAGGCACACAAGGGATATCATCACACATATAGCATGGGATATCCCTCGGTATAAAATATGGCGTTCCAAGAGGCTTATTATCTCCTGGTTTTGCCAGCATCAATGTATCATAGGGGCAAGCTTCTACACACAGCCCACACTTGATACAAAGACTAATAAACTCATCCTCTTTTCTTGCTCCAGGTGGACGCAAAATGAGTGGGTTTGCCTTTACTTCATCCACATAGGCAGCCCACAAAAATCCACCTGTCGCAGCAATGGCAACATTTTGTGCCATCGATACGAGAAAAGCCCTTCTGTTTTTATCCATTATCCCCTCCCCTTAAGGCATTACGCCTTTGTAATCCTTACAGCACATTTTTTGTAATCTGTCTGTTTAGAGATTGGACATGTTGCATCAAGAGTAACTTTGTTGATATATACCCTCTCATCAAACCAAGGTACAAATACGAGTCCACGTGGCGGACGGTTACGACCTCTTGTCTCAACTCTTGCTTTGATTTTACCGCGGCGGCTCTCAATCCATACAAGTTCACCACGTTTTACACCACGTTTTTTCGCATCTTCTGGATGCATATAGCATAGAGCCTCTGGAACCGCTCTATAGAGCTCAGGAACTCTCATAGTCATAGTACCACTGTGCCAATGCTCAAGCACACGTCCTGTACAGAGCCATGTATCATAGTAGCTATCTGGTTTTTCAGGTGGCTCCATGTAAGGTCTTGCAAAGATTTTTGCTTTGTTTGGCAAGTGAATTTTTGGCTTAGATTTATCTGGACCAGAGAGTGAGCCTTGTGGAATAGCTTTGAGTGCATGTCCATAGAATGCAAACTCACCTTTCACATGGCCAAGCTCTTTTTCACGTTTCGCATAAGGATCGTAGTTGACATTAAATCTCCATGGTGTATCTTTACCATTTACAACTGGCCAACGTAGACCTCTAACTTTATGGTAAACATCAAATGGCGCATAGTCGTGACCACGTCCTTCACCAAATTTTCTATACTCTTCCCAAAGAGCTTTTTGGATAAAGAATCCATACCCTTTCCACGGTTTACCATCTGCACCAATGACATTACGCTTGTCACCTTCAGCTTCAGTATTAGCAAATCCTTCTCCAATAGGATCTGGCCATTTGAAGCTTCTATAGTAGTCATTTGCAAAGAGTACATCAAAGAGTGTATCATCTGGGCTATATCCCATCTTTTTCGCTTCATCAAGCACGTTTGGAAGTACTGTTCCATCAGGAAGTTTCCACTCTTTCCATACCTCTTTGAGTTTAAATCGTTTCGCAAACTCAGTATACTGCCAAATATCTGGCATCGCATCACCCACTGGCGTTACTTGCTGTCTCCAGTGCTGCGTACGGCGTTCAGCATTTCCGTATGCTCCCCATTTTTCATATATCATTGCACTTGGCAAGATTAAGTCTGCAACTTTTGCACTAATTCCTGGATAACCATCACTCACAACGATAAAGTTATCCATTGTACGTGCTGCTTTGATCCAGTGGTTCGCGTTAGCAGTATCTTGCCATGGGTTACATACATGTACCCAAGCAAATTTGATTTTGCCATCTTCAAGATCACGCATAATTTTTACGATATGGCTTCCCACTTTTGGATTGAGCGTTCCTTTAGGAAGTTTCCAGATTTTTTCAGAAATTGCTCTATGTTTAGGATTGAATACAACCATATCTGCTGGTAGTCTATGAGCAAATGTACCAACTTCACGTGCTGTACCACATGCACTTGGCTGTCCAGTAAGTGAGAATGCTCCATCACCTGGTTTGGCTTGTTTACCAAGTAAGAAGTGTACTACGTAGCTAAGCTCATTATCCCAAGTACCTCTGGTGTGCTGGTTCATACCCATTGTCCAGAAGCTTACAACTTTTCGCCCTTTTTCTACATAGAGATCTTTGAGTCTTTTAAGTTTTGCTTTGAAGCTCTCAAGGCTCTCATCAGGATCACCTTTAGCTACTTTTGCTACATAATCAAGCGTATATGGTTCAAGTGATTTTTTGAAATCTTCAAAGCTGATAGCCCAGTGTTTACCTGCAGCTTTAGCATGCTTCATCTTCATTACGTCAGTTTTACCATATCCAAATGGAGCAAGGGCTTTCTTCTCCTCTTCTGAGAGTTTTTTATGATCTTGATGCCATACTGTCTCCATCTCTTTCTTGCTATATCCAAGCTTTTCGGCATGTTTTGGATTTCTCATACCGTAGCCGATGTCAGGATATCCGGTAGCAAAGACAGTATACTCTTTTACAAATTTCCAATCGATTGCATCTGGATGATCATAAACAATACTTCTAGCAATATAGTTCCAAATAGCAAGGTCTGTGTTTGGCTTGAAGATAATTACATCATCTGCTAAGTCACAGCTTCTGTGCGTATAGGTTGAGAGTACTACAACTTTTACTTTATCTGGGTTTGAAAGCTTTCTATCGGTACAGCGCGCCCACAAAATTGGGTGCATCTCTGCCATATTAGAACCCCAAAGCACGATAGTATCAGTAAGCTCGATATCGTCATAACATCCTGCTGGCTCATCTATACCAAACGTCTGGATAAATCCAGCAACGGCACTTGCCATACAGTGGCGTGCATTTGGGTCGATGTTGTTGCTTCTAAATCCAGCTTTCATAAGTTTAGCAGCAGCATATCCTTCCTGGACAGTGTACTGACCAGAACCAAAGAATGCCACACCAGTTGGTCCAAGCTCATTGTAAGCTCTCTTGAACTGCTTTTCCATCTCATCAAAAGCTCGTTTCCAACTAACTGGGCGGAATTTTCCTTTTTTATCAAACTCCCCTTTATCATTCATACGAAGGAGTGGAGTTTTGAGTCTGTCAGCTCCATACATAATTTTTGCTGTAAAGTATCCTTTGATACAGTTAAGACCACGGTTAACTGGAGCTAATGGGTCACCTTTGACTGCAACGATGCGGTCATCTTTGGTAGCAACCATAATACCACATCCCGTACCACAGAAGCGGCACACCGCTTTATCCCAGCGCCATCCAGCCTCTGCCTTGTTTGCGGCAGCTTCCATCTCTTTTGGAACACTCAGTCCCACTGCACTCGCCGCAGCTGCTGCAGCTGTGCTTTTGAGAAAATCACGTCTACTTAAAGCCATTGAAGCCTCCTCTTTTACTGCTTACATGATAAGCGTATTTTTTCACACTATCCATTTTACAAGTATAAGGTTATTTAATCCTTGACATAAATCAAATTTAATTAAAACTCCCAAGAATAAATTAAGATAAAATTACTCCTATTTTGATTTTAGTCAACTTTTTTTGAATCATTTTTTGTTATCATTAAAAAATTTTAAACAAAGGATCCTTATGACATATCCAGAGTTTTTTGACCGTGTGGAATCGATAATGCTCTATGATCCTCTTGCAGATTTTCTTGGTGCAATAGAATCTGGCGTTATAGAGATCACCTATTTAGATGTGGTGAAATTTGCTGGTCACTCTTGCCCTACTGTCGCAGGTGCATACCTTATGGCAAAACTTGGGCTTGAAAAACTCTTTCCTGATGCAATGCCCCACAGAGGTGAAATAAAAGTTTTAGTCAAAGGGAAAAAGGATGCAGAGGTTAATGGGGTCATCGGTAATACCATTGCCTACATTTGCGGTGTAAGCGATGAAGCAGGCTTTAAGGGTATAGGGGGCAGATTTAATAGAAGCAATAAACTTTTTTATGATGCTCCGATATCAGGGCAAGTAAGACTTGAGCGAGTAGATAACGGGGAGTATGTAGATCTAGCTTACGATCCATCAAGTGTGCCGCCAAATCCAAAAATGAAAGAGCTTATGCAACTACTTATAATGGGGAAAGCAGGTATAGAGGAGAAAAAGATGTTCCAGTCCCTTTGGCAAGAGCGTGTTGAGAAGATTTTACTTAACAAAGAGAATTGGAACAGAGTTCTTACTATTTCTTCAAATAAGTAAAAAACTCACTCTCTCCCACTTGCTGGGAGAAGACTGCAATACCTTTTTTGCGCATCTCCTCAATCAAGGGCTCTGGTTTAAAATCGGATTTAAGCAAAATAATATCACCTTCTTGCAACGTTTTTAAAAGTTTACTCATCTCAGCCAAAGGGTTTTTGCCACTATCTAAAAGCTCATTTGCATCCAAAATAGCTTTTGGCTCTTGCGCAATCCAACTAGGAGCACTCTCTTGCTCTTTTGTAACTTCCACTTCTACTGGCTCTTGCCCCACCCGCTTGCGCAATGCATTGAGCAGCTCTACCGCATCCATACCACCTACAGCTGCTGCTTGTTTGATTGAAGCTACTCTTGCAACAGTTCTACGCAAAATGGGATTTTTGAGCTTTTTAAATTTTGGATTGATTTTTATGAGTTCCTCTTCTAAAAATGGATACTCTTGAAGTAAATCATAAATTTTTGTATCGAGTGTTATCTCCATATCTTCTCTCCTCTCTTCCAGCGTAAAACAACCACAACAATATCTTTGATTATAAGTCCAAGGCAGTAGAGCCACAGCAAATCGAGTAGCCAATATCTTGGATAACCAAGATAAAAGTAGAGTACTGGCAGACCTAATACTATAGGCCACTTCATATAGTAAAAAAACAGAATCCCTGCGCCATAGAAGTGGCGCAGAAAGCTTTGCAGCTCTCTCACTTCGCCCCCAGCGCTTTTTTCACAACATCACTCGCCATAGAGATATTCCAAGGTGGATCCCAAACAATCTCTACCTCTACACTTTTTACATCAGGTATGCGCTCTACCGCCTCCTTCACCCACTGCTGCATCATCTGATGCAGTGGACATCCCCGTGTGGAGAGTGTCATTTTTACATGTACATTATTCTCTTCATCGATATCTACATCATAGATAAGTCCAAGATCCACAAGATTAAATCCCACTTCGGGATCTATAACAGTGCGTATCGCATCATAGACTTGCTCTTTTGTCACCTTAGCCATGTGTACTCCTAAACTGTAACATCCATCGAAGGCTTGTAACTAAAAAGAGAGCTCCAGCTACCATAAAGCTCCCACCTGCATGGAATAACTGCACATTATTTGCTATCAATCCAACACCAACAAACAAAGTTCCAAGAGCAGTAAAAAAGAACTGATAATCAGCCTGCTTTTTTGGATACATCTCATGGAGCATTGGTACCTTTTGCTTGCCTACGAGATCGCTAAATCTATGAAACCAGACTAAAAACGGAACTATTTTATACAAATGCCCATTTATGAGAAAAATGAAAAAAACAAACAAAAACCAAAACATTCCATATAAGAGATGGCTACTTTGGAGTCCACTCAAAAGATAGAGCACTCCTAAAATTGTAGCGAGCATAAAGCTTGCATACCCAAAGAGCATAGAGCGATACCATATATCAAGCTCTTTGCGTACACGTGTTTTGTAGATGAGAAAAACCTGATAAAAATAGAGTGCGACTGAGAGAAGAGCAAAGATATAGCTCATATATGCAAAAATTTGCCAATCAAACAAAACTGCTATAAAAATAGATCCAACTGCAGCCACCATAAGCCAGAGTGCTTTGTGTACAGGTTTTTCATCAAAACCGTGGGCTAAACCAAACATAGGAAGCAATACAAGACTAATGCCATAAATTGTAAGGAGTACATACCCTCCAACAACAGCAAAAACATGGAGTTTAAGTACCTGTGCAATATCGACTCCCATAAATCCACTAAGTGTCAAAGCCATCAAAAACCCGCTCAAAATTCCTAGGAGTAAAAAGATATTGGAATATTTCACAGCTTTAAGCACAAAGGTATCAATACTACTCTTTTTTACCGTCAAAAATACATCAATTGCAAAAATAATCATTGCAATGAGTACAAATATGCCACCAAAACTGAGCCATAAAGGATCTAGCCAAAAACCTATTACTAATCCAACAACACCTACTAATAGCAGTGGAAAGATAAGATAGTACCAATCTACACTAAAGTGTCCTGTCTCTAAAACTACTGGAATAAGCTGCGCCATTGCCCCAAAAATTATCATCATTACATAGCCAAGCAAAAAGAGATGTACCCATCCAGCAATTTGAGGCTGCATGTAGGAGAAATCTACCCCGTAAAATAGCAACGCCACAGTTGCTAGTAGATAGAAGACAACACCAGCAACGAAAAATGGTGATATTAATGAAAATGGTGGCGCAAAATCTTTGGAAATATTAAACACCCTCCCCCTCCTTTTTAACCGTGACAGGCGCTATCTGCAAGATCTGCTTTTTCACTCGCTCCTGGCTTATAACTAAAAACCAGTTTCACTCTTCCATCATCGAGATTCTCTTTTTCTATATTGAAGTTTTCTTCAATCTTATTCAAAAGCCCCATAGGCATTTTGTGATTAATCATTATGAGTTTCACATCTGGTGAAGTAATGAGTTTGAGTCCTGCCATTGCATTGACCATAGGTTCAGGAGGACCACATCGTGATGTATCAAAAGCGTAGTAAGTAACACCATCCTTTTGAAATTTATAAAAATCTACCGTTGCTCCTTCAACTTCGACCTTTTGTGCATCCTGTGGAATAACTTCCATAGCAACCTCCTAATTAAGATAAATTTACTCCTAATTATAATGGTGTGTCACTGGAATGTCATTGATACATATCAATATTTTTGGTACTGAGTAAATAGAGTGAAACAGTTGTAAGTTTAACCAAGAAAAAGCGTTAAAAAGTGCATCGCACTCGAAGGGCAGCGTAGCTTTTTGCACTTTGAACTTTTTGGAGTGGTAAAAAATTTACACTCTTATTGGGTCTGTTTAGTCAATGCCTCTTTTTTAATGCTTGCAGAAGTTGTAAAAAGCCTTTCTGTTTTTGAGTTTGGAGGCGTCTTTTGTAAAGAACAAGTGCCTTTTTGCGCAGGTCTTTTGGAAGTTTTGGAGGATGAGGAGAGTATTTATATTGGGCTAAATCTTGTAAAAGCTTTTGGATCTCTGCATCATTTCCAAGAAGCTGCAACTGCTTAGAAAAGGTATAAATATCCTCTTTGCTGCGTAGTTTTGGTAGAGGCTCTCGCTTTTTTCTTCGCATCAATATCCAAACAATTACAATACAAAAGATACTAAACACACCAAACAATAAAGCATGATGAAAGGGTGGTAAAGGAAGCAACTCCATCTATCTTCCTATAAAAAATTTTGCTAATTTTCCAAAAACCTCATCCGTATCATACAGTTCCAGATAGTCTATATGGAGTTTTTGAAACTCCTTAAAATTTTGCTCCAGAGCTTGCTGTATATTTGAGCGGTATGAGCTAAGAGTCTTTTTATGAAAGACTACACTTCTTTCTCTAAGACTCTCACAGTCCACAACCTCACATGCACTATGCAACGATGTGTTTTCTATAGAGTCTCTCGCTACAAGCGCAATTACTTCATGCTTTGCAGCAAAGAGGCGTAAATCTATAGGATCTAAAAAATCTCCTAAAAAGATTACAAGTGATTTTTCATGAATTGCGTAAAAGAGCGACTGGAGATCGAGTGTTACACTCCTGCCAAGAAGCTTTCTTGCTGTTACATCTTTTACAAACTGCTCCACAGTGAAAATATTAGGTAGCTGCTGCATCGTATCGGCAACGCCAATCACTCTCTCTCCCATCCGCACGCCACTTAAAGCAATGAGTAAAAAGGCTTCTAAAAGAGTTTCGATTTTCAGTCGCTTTGATCCAAAATAGAGTGAGCCTCCAAGCAAAAAGACAAGTACAATATTGCGCAGTTTCTCTTCTTGATAGATGCGCACATACGGCTTTTGCAGTTTGGCACTCACAAGCCAGTCTATTTTTCTTGCATCTTCTCCATAGTTATATTCACGCATCTCATAAAAATCAAACCCCTCTCCTAGCTGTGAGGAACTAAAAACACCACTGCTTTTACTAAAAACATCTCTTTTTGTCTTTATTATGAGTGTATCAATCATGGCATAGGCACTTTTGTAAGGATCTCATCTAAAATCTTATCACTATCTTTGCCACTCGCTTTTGCCTCATAACTGAGTATCACCCGATGCCTAAGTACTGGCTTGGCCATCTCTAAAATATCTCTTGGGGTTACAAAATCACTCCCACGCATGTAAGCTTTCGCTTTCGCAGCTTTAAGCAGATCGATACTTCCTCTTGGGCTTGAACCATAGAAGAGATCAGGATGCTTGCGTGTAGCAAAGATGATATCAAGAATATAGCGCTTGAGAGCATCATCTATAAATATTTTACTCACCTGCTCTTTCGCCTGTAAGAGATCCTCTTTTGTAATAACTTGCGCAAAATCTGTAGCAAATCCTTTCTCAGAACGATTAAGTATCTCAAACTCCTCATCTTTTGTATTATATGTAAGCACTATTTTCATCATAAATCTATCGAGTTGTGCTTCTGGTAAATTGTATGTTCCCTCTTGCTCAATAGGGTTTTGCGTTGCCATGACTACAAAAGGCTCATCGAGTCTATAGCTTTCTTTATCAATGGTAACTTGGCGCTCCTGCATCGCCTCTAAAAGAGCTGATTGCACCTTTGCTGGAGCTCTATTGATCTCATCTGCTAATAAGAGATTTGTAAAAATGGGCCCTCTTCTTATATAAAATCTACTCTCGGCAGGATTGTAGATATTGGCTCCAATGATATCACTTGGTAGCAAATCAGGGGTAAACTGGACACGCTGAAATTTTAAACCTACAACATGAGCAAAAGTTTTAATAGTGGTGGTTTTTGCAAGTCCCGGCATCCCTTCTAACAGTATATGCCCTTCACTCAAAAGTGCCACGATAATCGCATCAAGCATATCTTCTTGGCCAACAATAACTCTTTTTACCTCATTTTTTAGTGCTTGGATGATTTGCATTGTTTCAATCCTTTGATAATCTCTTTTTTGATTTTTTGTAGATTCTCTTCACGCTCAAGCGCCTCTTTCTCCTTTGCAAAACAGTTAGGATAGCGTACCACCAAAAGTGCTAAGAGCTCTTTATGATTGCGTGCAAGCAAAATATCCTCTATCTCTTTTCTTCGCCATAGCAAGTAAAGAATCACTCCACTTAACACACCTGCAAGAAAAACTGCCACATAGAGTAAAACCGCTTGAAACTTTTCAAATGTTGGCTCTATTTTTAGTGGATTATTCTCTTTATCAACAAGATTTTTTGGGCGAATTACTGTAATTGTATATGCAGGAGTTGTGAGATCTTTATAGCGAGCAAAATCAAACTCTTTGAGCCGCAGTGCTGGAATCGTAAAGTTATGATCACTCACAACTGCATAGCGAAAGATATAATCAACTTCAGCTCCCTTAGGAGTAAATTGCACACTCTTTTGTGGTTTATCTTTGAGAATCTTTACTCCAGGAATTTGCAAAGGATCTTCTAGTTGTGGTACATATCCAACACCTCGCAGCCGCACACTCACATAGAGTGGCTCATAACTCTCCACCTTGTTTTTATCTACATCCAATGTAATATGAAAATCACCATAGAGATCTACTGGCTTCACATGCTTTACATGGAATATTGTAGGTGCCACATCGATGGTATACACTTTTCCCTCTATTGGATTTGTCTGCTCATATCCTGTGCCTAAAATATCTTGCTGAATCACTTCCACAGCCGACTTTTTCACCTTCAATATATAATGCATCGTGATTTCGCCCTCTTTGAGAGGGAAAAGGAGATAAGAGAACGTATACGATCCACTATTTACTGTTTTTTTGAGAAAGTGACTCTCTATTGCAGGATCTTTAACGGGAGAAAACTTTACCCAAACAATCTTTTGTGGCTCTGGATCGCTATATGTAAATGTAAGAAGTACCGGCTCTTTATAAAATGGCGTAGTAGTGCTCACTTGCACATCTGCACCAAAGAGCGCTACAACTAATAGAATACTACCAAGGACGCTTCTCATCAATATATCCTTTATTAATTAACTCATATACTTTTGAACTAACTGGATGTGCCTCTCCTTTTTTGCTAAGACTCCCTCCCCTACTCTTCTTGCCCCCTTGTGCACTTCCACTCTGCATTGCAAGATTGATATTAGATCCTCCTGCGCTTTTTTGTTTGCTCTTTTCGCCCTTTTTTCCTGCCTTTGGTACGATCTTTTGCTTCGCAAAGGGGAGAAGCTGCTTTTTTTGATTTTTTTTGAAAGCAAGCTTTTCTATTTTTTTGAGGCATTTTCCATCTCTTTGCAGTTGACAGGCTTTGATAAAAAAGCGCAACGCCTCTTCATACTTTCTCATCTTTTCATAGCAAAGACCTATGTTGTAGTAGATTTTTGCTTTTACTTTTGGATCTTTGCTCCGTATTGTTTTAAAAACTTTAAGAGCTTCAGGAACTTTCCCAAGATGAAAGAGCGCTACCGCGTAAGCATAGCGTGCTTCAAGATAGGGTATGGAAGAGAGCGTTTGCACAGCATCACTATATTGGTGATTTTTTATTTGCTTATAGCCTCTTTGGAGTGCAAATTCATCCAATAATGAAGCATGCACACCTATAGCCAAAGCAAGAAGAAAAAGTTTTTTTGTACGGAGCTTTTCAAAAAGTGTGGTATAGGCATGGAAATAAAGCAAAAATGCAATCAAGAGCGGAATCCAAAAAAGCTCTACAATCTCATTTTGCTGCTGCTGACTCAGCTCTTTATCAATATCATCTACAATTGCAAGATAATTTTGCTCATCATAAAAGTTCCCAAGTTTTTCAAAATTGGGGTTGCGTTTTGTTACTACAAGCTTGCCTTCACTTTTAAGATACCCTTCACGTGTTGGAATGAGTGCACCACTGCGACTTCCAACACCAACACTATATATTGCTATATCATGCTTTTTCGCTATTTTTTCCAATATTGATGGATCTTTAAAATCTCCCCCATCGCTGATAATAACAAGATTCTTTTTCCCTTCAAACTCTCCTATAAACTCCAACAGTTTTGCAAAATCGGTGCCTTTTGTCAAAATTGCATCTTGATTGATACTTGCAAGTGCCATTTTTAATGCCTCTTTATCACTTGTTGGAGGAGCGATAATGAGTGGATTGGTAGTAAAAATAAGCAAAGAAATTTTAAAAGGGGCTTCTTGTATTAAATCAAGTGCGATCCTCTTTGCTTTTTCAAGTCGCCCTTCAGCACGCATCGAGTTGGAAAAATCGATAGCTATAAAGAGTGGCTGGACGGATTTTTGCGCTAGAAGCGGTTTTTTGAGAACTGGCCTAGCAAGTGCAACTATGACTAAAGCAAGAACAAAGGGTAAGAGCAGATAATTGACACTTTGGTTTGCTATAACAATTTTTGGATTAAATGGAAGTTTTGCGCGTTTTTTCTTTATTAAAAAGGTGAGTAAAAGTGCTGGTATTGTAAAAAAGAGAAGATATGGATATAAAAAGCTCATATTTTTCGCCTTATATCATAGAGCAATAACCCTACTAACGCTATTCCAATCCAAGGGAAAAGAGTTCGTTTATCGATATAGACGCCACTGCGCAGAGGACTCTTTTCAAGCTCATCAATGCGTTCCATTACTGCAGCCAAAGCCTTCTCATCTTTTGCACTAAAACTCTCTCCCCCTGTCTCTTTAGCGATTCGTTCAAGCAGTTTTTTGTCAAATTCCTCTCCAATTCCTACAGTATAAATTTTGGCTTTAATCTTTTTTGCCTCTTTTACTGCCTGTTTTGGTGAGATACTTCCGCTATTGTGGTAACCATCTGTAAAGAGTACAATGACCTTCTCTTTTGCATCGCTTTTTTTGAGCATCTTCACCGCTTCCATAATCGCATCGCCTATGGCAGTATTATTGCCTGCAATAGAGAGTTCAAGATAGTTTAATAAAAACTGCAGTGCCTTAGTATCGTATGTTATTGGACTTGCAGGGTATGCAAAGGTACCAAAGACTACCACACCAATGTTGTCATCGTAGCGATGCTGAATAAAGGTACGAGCAAGATCAATGAGAGTATCAAATTTACTTCTTTGACCAAAATCTCCTCCCATAGAACCGCTTGCATCGATAGCTAGCACAAGATCGCGCCCCTTTTTTCCACTCTTTGCAAAAGCCGAATAGGTAAATGGTGAAGCAAGGGCAGTGATAAAAAGAGCTGCGATAATGAGAGGGAGATAATCTTTGCTTAAAAGTGTGCGTGGTAAGAAGTTAGTTTTTGCAAAATAGATTTTGCAATACTCTCTTTTGCAGCGAAAAAAACAAAAAAGTATAAAAAGCCAAAAAAATGCAAAAGGGTATTCAAAACTAAAGTGCATTACTCCATATCACTTGCAAGTTTAAATATATCAGCAAACTCATCTACAAAACTTTTGCAGCGGTCACACAGCATTTCCCCACTCTTATAGGCAAATGGAGTTTTACACTCACTACAAATCTCAATTTGGTGATGAATCAGCTCTTCACCTCTATCAAAAGCAAAGGCTACGAGATCGAGAGTCTGCGCATCTGTAATCGACTTTGGTTTACAAATACCGTTACATATTGCACAATCGATACATTTACCTGCAATAAACCAGATAGCATCTCCCTCACTGGAAGTAAACAGCGCATTTGTAGGGCAAAACTGCACACAATCTCTACAGTTTGTACAATTCTCATCAATCTTTTTATTGCCAAGAAAGCTATACGCAGTGCTTATCTCTTTATTTGTAAGATCTTTGCTCGCTTTTTTTAAAGAGTTTTTCAAAAGTGTGAGCTTCAAAGGGACTCTATTGAGATCGCTTTGCAAGGAGGAGAGCTTTTCTTCTTTTGTTGTCTCTTTGGCTGCACTAAAAATCGCTTTAAAAAAGCCTCTTCTATCCTCTTGATAAGGTTTTTCTTCAATAACAGCTTCTGCACCACTCTCATCTAAAAATCGCTTAGCCTCTTCAAGTCGCTCACGGATTGAGTGAAGTGTCTTATTCTCTGGATTGAGATGGCACCCCTCACAATGTGAAAGATCACAGCTTAAAGTGCCATGACGCAAAGCGATAGTAATAAAGTGCTCGCTTGAAAATGCACTCAAACATGGTATATCTTTTTTGCATGAAAGATGTGTCTCATTCTTAAGTATGTAATCGTTTGGGTCAAAAAAATCTAAAGTAAGAGCCTCAGTTGGACAGACACCAAGACATACAGAGCAGTTAGTACATTTATCGAAATCGATACTCAAACGTTTGCGATCAAAATAGAATGCATTTTCAGGACAGATCTCCATACATTTTTTACAGTCATTATGAAAATAGTCAGTACGCAAACATTTAAGCAGATCAAAGGTAAAGAGCTTTCCTTTTTGCTTATACTCCATCATCACCTATTTCCTTACGTAAAAGCTCATAGTCACTAAAAAGATAATCAGTAGTAAAATCACAAATATCTTTATAAAATGGCGTTTGTGCTACCTTTTGCATCGCGAGTAAATAGGGAGGTACCCACTGTAAAAGATGATTTTGTAAAAATTTAAGTGCAGTCTTGTCCTCATCTCTATATGCCAGGTTTTGCATAAATCCAAACTCTATTGCCAAATGATCGGGAGCCAAGATTTCTGTGCGGTTCATATCTATCTCATACCCATTTTCAAAATAGAAGAACATAACAGGATTTTGCAGTCCCACCAAAATCTCTCCGGTTGAATCAATAACAAGTGATTCAACTGGTTGCGAATTTATTATAAAAAGGGAGTTAAAATCGATATTGAGAGCCTCCTCTATCTCCTGTGTATCAGTAGCATTGAAGTAGTTTTTTGTCTCTTCTCCAATAGCTGCAAGAAGATCGGGGCTCTTTTTGAGATCTTCAATCTCTTTTTTTCCTAACTCTTTTTCAAAGACTCTTGATAAAAATGCATACACAAATGCTCTTGCTTTATTGTCCACACAAACCCTTTAGATATAAAAATTTTAGCAATTGTATCGAATTTTCATATCTAAAAGCCAAAACCGCCCAAGGCGGTTTGGAATTAGAGACAACCTTTAAAGAAAGACTTTTTAGGAGGTGGTGGAGCTTTAAACTCCATAGCTTCAATAGTTTTACCATCGCTCTCTAATTTACCAATGATTGTCACCTCGTTGCGGTTTGCAGCCTTTTCCAAAAGCTCACTCACATGCACGCCACTTGGCTTGATTTCATAGATTTTTCCTTCATCATGTACATAAAGTACTATCTCTGTTTTTCCTGGTTCTCCAGGAACCCAGTTGCGATAGCACCCTTCACTACCACAATGGTAAGATTCGAGACGACAGTCTGCAAAAAGATCGTTTTGCGCACACCATTTTGTTGTCAAAAAACCTTTTTTCTCAAACTCACCCTTTTCACCACTGCTAGCAAAAAGCATGCCAGCAGCCACAAGGGCTAAAAGCGCTATTTTTTTCATTTTGCAACCTCCGCTTTTTGTGTCTGCAGATATGCCACGATATCTTCTACAACTTTTTTATCAAGATAGTTGAATGGTGGCATAGTTGAAGTTCTGTTACCTTTGTCATCCACTGTATACCACGCAAAGTTTGGATGAGCATTTCTGTTATATCCAGGAACCACAACCGCATTTGGATCAAGAATCGATTCTCTAATATATGCAGCAGTAGTCTGCCCACCTATATTTTCAAGACCTGGTGCCATGTAAAGAGGAGCATTTTGGAAATTTCTGTCACGGTGACAGCTTGCACAATTAGTCTCAAACTCTTTCTTTCCGTTAGCAACATCACCTTTGGCTTTTTCTGTTACAACTGCTTCTAAAGCCTTATTTTTTGCTCCAGGAAGTTTGACGGCAATCCAGCTAGAGAGTCTTTTGAGACCATCTCTTTGCAGCTCTTTTCCGTCCCACGCTGCCACAGCAACAGCTAACTCATTCTTACTTGGTGCTGCATAAGCATCTTTGAGAGGCTTCACAACCATTCCACCCCACATTCCACCTTTTTTATTGACGTAATGCATATCAGTGCGGTAGTTAACACTTCCATCTTTGATTTCCGTCATACTGCGAAAACCTTCGCTCACAAAGGCTCTTTGATATGGAAGTACTCCAAGTTTTTTCACCTCTTTTTTAAATTTTTTGAGTCCTTTTCCAAAATAATTGGTATTGTGCTCATTTACTTGATGTGCAACATCTCCATTGCCATTTGGCTCATATACTCCTTGTCCATAAGCTTTTCTAATGAAAATCTCAACAGGTCTGCCATCACTTCCCATACCTATATACGGAAGCTTTTGAGGGTTGCTTGCATCTGCTGCAAATTGTACAGCAAATCCATCTGGATAGCTGTCGCTTTCGTAGCCTTTGTAAACATCTTTACTCTTATCTGGCCAGCGCATAATGATTGCTACATTTTTTCCATCAGTAAATGCAGCTACTTCAGCCACTTTTGCTTTTGCATCTTTATTAAGCTCAAGTGCCTTTTTATCATTAAGTTTGACAGTAGTTTGTGGATAGAGTGTTACAGGCACAAATTTTGCATGTTTACGTACCAATTTTGCACCACATTGGAGATTTTTCAAACTCTTAACCTTAACAGCGGTTACCACATTTCCAGCCATTGCCGTTACTGCAGCCAAGCTGAGGGCTGCTGTAAATGTTATTACTCTTCTCATGCGTGCACCTTAAAATGAGATATTGAAGATGGTTTTGTATGTTTTCCAGCCACATATCTCTCATCAACAAGTGGCAGTGGCTTCATACCTTTCTTCTTCGCAACTTCTACATAGTAATTATGGTCGAGTCTAAACATATCTTGATGCTGATATGCAATCAATATATCCATAAGCTCTGATTTCCCAGTCTTTTTACGTTTTTCACGCTCAGCTTTGATTGTTTTAATAGCATCATGTACTGCTGGTCCAAAGAGTTTTTCTAGCTCTTCAATAGGAATCCTGTTGCTGCCTTCAATAATTTTACCATTTTCATCAAATTTTGGTGGCGCTTCTGTTGGCGGTACATAGTAAACATTTGGCTGTGTGCCGTAATCTGGTCTGAGTGGCAATGCAACTTTATATTTATGTACCAATTTATAAACTTGACTCTCTTCATCATCCAAAAAGCCTACGAATCGAATACGACCAACACAGCTCTGTGCACAGGCTGGCGGGAGTCCCTGCTCAATTCTTGGGAAACAGAGAATACACTTTTCACTCTTAGAGATTTTTGGATTGAAATAGATCTTTTTATATGGACATCCCGCGATACAGTAGCGGTATCCCTGACATCTATCAAGATCCACTAAAACTACACCATCCTCTTCTCGTTTAAAAATTGCATCTCTTGGACAAGCGCTAAGACATCCTGGATTTGAACAGTGGTTACAAATCCGTGGAAGATAGAAGAAGTAATTGTCCATTGGGAAGTTACCTGCTCCCTCATCTTCATCCCAGTTTGGTCCCCATGTTGGACTTTGATCTGGTCTAAAACCAGGCTCTGGTTTATCACTCAATAAGTTTTGTTCTGCAAGTGACTCATAGTTGTAATCCCAAGGCACACCATAATCTGCTTCAATATTTGGAATGATGCCAGGCTGGAGATCGCCTGCAGCATCAAAACCACCACCAAGCTCCATCCATTTTTTTGGATATCCATCGCCTGGATATGTTTCAACATTATTCCAGTACATATATTCACGACCATTTCTATTGGTCCATTGTGTTTTACATGCGACTGTACAGGTTTGGCATCCGATACATTTATTCAGATCCATTACCATTGCTAGTTGTCTTTTAGACATGCCACGCTCCTATTAATATGTAAACTTCGTAGATTTTTCAATATCAACTGCCCCATCATAGGCATACTGGTTACCATCCCAAAGACCACCAAATTTGAGGTGTCCCCAACCATCTGCTAATTCAAGAAGGTTGAGTGACATTGGAACTACCTCATTGTGCCCTTTATTAAAGAGGTATTGATATGGCTCCCAACCATGTTCCATAACAAGAGTATCCGGAGCTACAGAAGAGCTCACTTTTGCCATAGCATAAAATTCACCAAGCTCGTTGAAGATTCTGATGGTATCACCATCTTTGATACCTTTCATCTGGGCAATCTTTCTATTCACTGCAACATATGGCACCCCACGTTGTAGACGCTGCAATGTTCTACTATTTTTCCAGTTAGAATGTATTGACCATCTTGCATGCGGTGTCATGAGCATAAATGGGTTTTTCTTGCTTTGCGGCGCAAGTGGTTTAAGAGCATAGTTTGTACCATTGACTAGTTTTAAATATGTTGGATGATCTATATAGAACGTTTGTCTTCCTGTTAATGTTTCAAACGGCTCAAGTTTAAAGAGCGTAAACTCACCAGAATTGTATGGTCTATCTGCATAGAGTGGACTCAACTTTGCAGCTTTTTCATTAAGCTGTAAGAAACCACCTGCTTGATACATCTTCTCCATTGTCCAAGGTGCATACTGCTCACATTTTTCGAGTGCTGCTTGTACGGCAAGTTTATCTGTTCCCAAATATGGCTCCATCGCCGCTTCAGACTCTTCGTCAGTATTAGTATACTCTTTATAGAAGTTTGCTAGATCTCTATATCCAGTTCTTGCATACTTTTTGCTATCTGGGACTTTTGCTTTTTTCTTGTTTTCGGGTCTGTTTGCTATTTCTTCTAGTTTTTTTGCTAGGAATGCAAACATACTCCATTCATCTTTCGCTTCACCAACTGGCTTCATGTTAGCAAGTGGTTGTGCAAGGTTAGTAAAGCGATGGTATCCTGGGCTTGTTCTAATATCATACACTTCATAGTGACTTTTTGCTGGAAGTAAAACATCAGCAAACATCGCTGCTTCGCTCATTTTATAGTCAACATATGCGAAGAATTTCGTTTTCTTGAGGAATGCTTTGCGATATTCGCTTCCTTTGTTTCGTCTAAATTTAGAGTCTGCAACAATCACAGCCACTTCTGGTGTCCACCAAGGTTTGTAATATTCTTCCTCTTCCGTTCTATCTTTTCCATCTTCTCCAGCTTTAAGAGCCTCTTCTACAATCTTAATATACTCATCTTTACTAATTTTTCCACCAGTAGCTCGCTTCACATCCTCGTCACTGAAATATTTTTTAAATGTATCCATTCCATCACCAAAGACAAACTCGCCTACAAATCCAGATCCAAAGCGCGGTTTATATTTTCCACCAAAACCAGAGAGTGCACCTAAACCACTTAAGCTAAATTCATTTTCAGTGTTAAGACCACCATATGGTCCAAGGCGTCCAGTCAAGCCACAGATAGATGCGATATTCCATATATTGAGGATACCATTGAAGTATTTATTCAAACTAAATCCAGTTGTAATCTCTACAACTTTTGGAAGTGCTATCTCTTTTGCCAAAACTCTTACAGTATCTGGATGCACTCCAGTAATCTCTTGAGTCTTTTCTGGAGAGAACTGCTCTACATTTTTTTTCAAAATCTCAAAAACAGTAGTTACTTTAACTTTTTTACCATCTTTAAGCGTTACTTCCCACTCTCCTTCAAGCTCTGGATCAATTCCGCGCTCTTTTATATCGAGTGTTTTATGCTCACTTCCTTCACTTCCTGGCATCAAAGCGATTTTGCCAGTTTTCTTGTTCATTGTATAAAATTGCGCTTCATAATGCTCATGCTCTTCTTCATTATGTGGATCTTCAATATCTATGCGGCGAAGAAGCTTTTTGTTATCCAATCTTACCAAGAATGGAAGGTCTGTATAGATTTTCATAAATCCTGGTTTATACATTTTATTTTTGATAATTTCATACATAACGCTCATTGCCAAGAATTGGTCAGTTCCAGGTTTAATGGGGATCCATAGGTCTGCTGATTTTGCAGAGCCGTTAAACTCTGGCGTAATAACGATTACTTTTGCTCCGTTATATTTTCCTTCCCATACAAAGTGCGCGTCAGGAATTCTTGATACGCTTGGGTTACCTCCCCAAAATACTGCAGTATCTACTGTATACATGAAATCATAGGTACATCCAACGTTTCCTTCACCATAAGCAACTGCTGCACCACTGAACATATCTCCTAGGTAGGATGCAGGATAGATTCTGTATGCACCAAGTTGAGTAGAAAAGCGAAGAGGTGCCCCACGTCTACCCTCAGTCAAAAGACCTGTTCCAGCATGTACCATAAGCCTCTCTGGACCTTTTTTAGGATCTGTCATAACATCCCAGATTTTTTGTGCAACGATCTCTGCTGCCTCATCCCAGCTAATGCGCTTCCATTTACCCTCTCCTCTTTTACCTACTCTTTTCATAGGATAGAGGATGCGATCTTTTTCATACATTACTTGTGAATGCTGAATTCCCTTATTACATCCACGAGGGTTAAAATCAGGAATTTTTGGGTTAATGCGTGGATACCTCGCACTTTGATTTTCACGAGTAACTACACCATTATTACCCCAAATTTCCCAAGCACAGTTACCTTGACAGTTTACACAGTGATATGCGTAACCATGCTCCTCTTTTTTCCCGTATGTAAAACCAAATTCATTACGATACATCTGCTCAGTATAAGTAGTATTTGGATAATTATGCTTTCCGTTCTCTACTTTGACAACATTTGTTTTGGCAAAAAGGCTTCCGCTGCTTGCCACAAGAGCTGCTGTAGCACCGGAAATTTTAAGAAAATCTCTTCTTTGCGTATTCATACACCCTCTCCTTATCGTCTAATAGGTAAGTTCATATCGTTGCCCCACTCATCCCAGCTACCGCTGTACACTTTTGCATTTGGATACCCAAGAAGTTTCAGTGCTGTTATGATATCTGAACCTCGTCCCGTACCAACTTGGCAGTAAGCATAGATGACCTTATCTTTCGTTACACCATATTTTTTGAAGACCTTTTCTAACTCTTTTTTATCTCTAAAACTTAGTTTTCTCTTGAAATCTGTGATATTTTTCCACTCAATAAATTTTGCAGTTGGAATATGTCCACCGCGAGCAACATTATCCATTTTTCTCTCACCAATAATCTCAATCATACTTCTTGTATCAATCACAACATATTTACTCTTATCACCCTTTTTGAGTCTATCTAGTACTGCATGATAGACCTCATCTTTTCCTGCAACCCAGCTATAATCAAACTTTTTTGGATCCATGTGATACTCTGTTGGAGTAATTTTTCTCTCACTCTCTGGACACATATAAGCATAATGACCATGGCCAAGGTCTACTTTTTTGATACCTCTTTGGATGATGAGTTTTTTTGCAAGCTTTTTCATCTCTTTTTTTATAGCTTTATATTCGGCTTTGAGCTTTTTGTACTCATCCATCTTGCCAGCTTTTTTTGCTTTTTTATACGCTTTTTTGATCTTTTTAGATTTAGCTTTGAGCTCATCATATTTTTTCTGATTCGGATCGAGTGCTTTTATAGCATCAACTCCACCATCAAGAACATAGACTTTTTTGTGTCCATAGCTTTTCATAAATGCCAAAACACCAGTTGCATTTGGCCCTCTCCAGTTATCGTACGCAATCACCGTTGTGTCATTGCTAATACCAAGTGTTCCTAATAGATGAGCTGCATCTTCAGGACACTGAAACAGAGGTGCACAGTGCATACGACCCATAATATCAGAGTGGTGCAAATGGTGCGCATACATATTGACTGAGCCTTTGATATGACCATTCTCAAAGGCAGTTTCACTGTCACCACTTACAAACACTACACCAGGTTTGCCAATAAGCTTATAGGCCTCTTTTGCGCTAATTGTCAACTGCTCTTTTGCAAAAGAAGCACCAGCCATGAAGGCAAGCACCAAAAGGGCTTGAATGAACCTCTTCATTATAACTCCTTATAAAAGTAATCAGGCGCACTTATACCCGATTTTTCGGGCTTTCATGCATTCGACATCATTATAACAATATAGCTACTTAATAGAGGCTTAACGTTTTTGCTACAACCCATTTTTGCCATAAATTTAAATAAAAATGGCTAGTATATACTCAATATCATGTTTTGATTCAAAATATTTGATGTGACAAAAAAATAAAATTGATATATAAATTTTGCTACTATAATCAAAAAAGGAAAAAGGGACACAATGCAAAGGGAAGAAGCCTTAGAACTATTAGAAGATAAAAATCTCTCTCTAGAAAGAGTGAAAGAGATTTTTGAGGAGTTTCACAACGATATGGAGATTGTAGGTATGGTAGCTATGAATTTGAGCCTGAGAACAAGTGTATACGATAGAGAAAAAGGCAAAAGTCCTATCATGACTGAACTGCTTATTGCGCTCAGTGAAGTACCAGATATGGGAAGCCGGTGGGCTGTAGCGAAAAATCCTCACACTCCTGCAGAAATTTTAGAAAAACTAGCCAAGGATAGCGTCAATCTTGTACGCGCCTTAGTTGCTACAAATCCTAATACCCCAACCACATGCCTCTATACTTTTATGCAGGATGAAAAGATTGTAAGAGATGGGATTAGCGGCAATCCAAATGCTCCACAAGAGATTTTAGAAGAGCTTGCTAAAGATACAGACAAGCTAGTAAGACTGCGTGTGGCTGAAAACCCTGCAACACCAAAAGAGATTCTCCAAAAACTTGCAGATGATGTTGATAAAGATGTCAGTAAAGCAGCACAACTACGCCTGGAGAAGCTAGCATGAGACAGCAAGGATTCTCTCTTTTAGAAAAGCAAATTTTAGCGCTCCACTACAATGGCAGCTATATTACAAACTTTGAATTTCAGCAACTTGCCCAAGAAATTGGCATAGATCTCGATTTGGCTGACCGAGAGAAGATGCTCAAAACACTCCTCAAAAAAGCGATGGAAGAGAATAAAATGGTACAACTCATAGCTGCTTTTACAAAGCTGCTCAATTCCCGTATACAAGAGTACACTACTCTTGCAAATCGTTACCCTTACGCACAAGATATTATAGGTAGTTATATACAAAAAACTCGTGCAACACTGATGCTTTTACAGCAACGTGCTCGTATGAATCCTTACGAATAGGGAAAGAGATGGAAAAAGAGATACTTAATAAACTTAAAGCAGTCAAATATCCTGGACTTGATAAAAATATAGTTGAACTGCGTACAATAGATGCAATAAAGAGACATGGCAATACTATTACTATTACTCTCAATATTGCTAATCAGGAAGTCTTTCCTCTTATTGAAGGAGCTATCAAGGATCTACTCAAAGGGTATGAAGTAGAAGTCAAGCTCAAAGCGCAACCTAAAAAAAATATACATTATGGATCTACCGCTAATCCTAACAACCGAGCACCCTATGCAAAAAATGTTATAGCCGTGACAAGTGGTAAAGGTGGGGTTGGAAAAAGTACAGTGAGTACTAACCTCTCTATTGCCTTAGCGCAAAAAGGGTACAAAGTAGGTCTTTTGGATGCAGATGTGTATGGTCCTGATATCCCAAGAATGGTAGGGGTCGAGCATGAAAAATTGCGCTGGGGAGATAATGACAAAATCATTCCTAGCGAAAATTTTGGTATTAAAATTATGAGTGTAGGTCTCACAACCCCAAGTCCTGATACTCCACTTGTGTGGCGTAGCAGTGTTGCAGTGAGTGCCTTGATTCAATTTTTAGAGGATGTTGACTGGGGAGAGCTTGACTTTTTGATTATCGATATGCCCCCAGGTACTGGCGATATCCAGCTTACAATGGCACAAGAGCTTCCAATTACAGCAGGTGTATTAGTAACTACTCCACAAATGGTAGCAGCCGATGATGTAAGTAGAGCCATCATGATGTTTAAAGATATTGGTGTACATATTGGGGGACTTATTGAGAATATGAGCTACTTTATCGCCCCAGATACCGGAAAACGCTACGACATCTTTGGTAGTGATGGCGGAAAGGCTCTCAGTATCCAATATGATATACCTTTTCTAGGGCAGATCCCTTTGGAGATAGAGATCCGCTCACTGAGTGATGAGGGAATGCCTCCTGTAGCTATGGGAGAAGCAAGACATAAAAAATATTATCAAGAGATAGTAGACAAACTTCTTGCAACAACAGATTTCAACCTCTAAAATGCAGCGCTAGGCTGCATTTATGCACTCGATAGTAAAAATATTTTTGCCATCTCTATGCTCATACAATAAAGCAAATCTATGCTTTTGAATTATACTTTTTGCGATATAGATTCCAAGTCCCAATCCTCCCTGGCTCTCTTCAAATTTTCTATTGAATTATTCTTAAACATCTGCGTATCTAAAGGTTCTCCAGTAGAAATAATGGAAATTTTCTTTCCTCTTACTACTATTTTTGGTTTGCTTGATGAGTAGCGAAGGGCGTTATCGATAAGATTTTTCAGCGCCACGCTAAACATTTCAAAATCAGCTAAGATTATCTCATTACCCTCAATATAGATATCTATTTTGGAGAGGTCTACCATTAAAAGATCTAACACATGATCAAAAAGATCGACAACACGAAACTCTTTTGGATTGAGAGTAAACTCATCTAATGTTACCCGTTCTACTTTCGCAAACTCTCTTAGCAATAAATCGAGCCTTGAAAGAATCTGCTCAAAGCGCTCTTTACTCTTTTTTGGAAGAGTACGATTTTTTAGCATTGTAACTCCAAGTGTATCCTACAGTCTCACATTTACAAATCAAAAGCTAACTCTTCTTGACGGGCTCGAAAAAGCACCTCTTTTATATATTTAAATTTCTCCAGACTCTCATAGAGCGCATTTTTTTCGCTCACTTTGCCACTCATAGAAAATAAGGAGATTGACAATGACAAAGAGCCCTACAAAAAAGAGTGTGATATGCAAAAAAAGAGAGTGCTTATTCATTATCAGCTTATATGCAATCCCACGCAAAGAGATTATATAGCGGGGCTTTAGGATCATCTTCAATCTTTTTGCGAAGTCTTCCGATAAGTATATCAATACTTTTAAGGGAGCTTTCATAATTTAATTGACTCGATATTGGTAAGTATCTCCTCTCTTGAGACAGCAAAACCTGATCGTTTAATAAGATAGTGCATGATTTCAAACTCTGCGTTTGTAAGATGCACTATTTTTCCATTTTTGCGCACCTCTCGCTTCTTTTCATTAGATGTAAAAACAATGCTCTCTTGTGACTCTTTGGTTTTTTTTGAGACGGCACAGGATGGAATGGATGCGTAAAAGAAGTTCTTTGGGCTCATAAGGCTTAGGAATAATCATCTGCACCCATATAAAAGCACACACTCTTATCATCCATATCACTTCTAGCTAAAGAGATAATAATAGGAATATCGGAAAACTCCCGCACCATTCTGCATACTTCCAAACCATCAATCTCCGGCAGTGAAAGATCAAGGATTAATAGATCGTACTTTTGGGCTTGCAAAGCACTCAAACCCAAATACGGAGTAGTAAAATTGCTCACCTTAATATTATACTTAGTAAGATATTCGTAAAGAAGCCCCGCCATCTCCAGATCATCTTCGACCATCACCACCTGCATCGCATCCATTCCCATTTATACTGCATTATAGTTAATGAAATTTTCCAAAGATTTTTATTATCAAAATTGAAACAGGCACTCAAAACTAATAACTAAGATTATCTTGAATATTCTCTTTGCATATACTATATTCTTAATAACGAAGATTTTTTCTTTGACGTAGAGCTCTTTTTTGCAAAATCTTTTTGAGTCTTACTCTTTGTTGAGGTATTAAAATATCGATAATACTTTTAATATAATCGGCTCTGTCTATTATGCGCTTTGTTGCATTCGCAATCATATCTTGAGAAAAGCTAGCACTATCAAATCCGTTCTCATTGATCTAGGAAGAGATATCTATCCTTTTCTTTTCTCCACACTCTTGCATTTTCTTTAGACGGTGCTGACGTATTAACTCTTTGAGTGCCTCTTTTTGCTCATGAGTGAGATCAATCTCTTGAAAAATCCTATTTACAAGCTTATAACGATGGTACCTCTTCATTGGCGGTAACATTGTATCTTGTGGTGACTGTGGATTTTGCATATATGTATTAGCACTATTTCCTTGCCCTTTAATCTGCGCAGCTGTTGCCATTGAGACAGCAATCACAACAGATATCCAGATTTTATGGAACTTTTTCATAAATCCTCCTTTTGGTTTAATACCTGTATACAAGCATTACAATTATAGGGGGATTGGGCAAACTGTAGATAAATGAAGATAAACGAAAAGTAACAATACCTTACCCTTTAGGGCAAGTCATTTTCAGTTTAGTTGCTCAAACCTATCAAATACAACCTAAAATGTATCACTTTTTACTCTACTGCCTCTACTCATTTTTATTTTCTTCATATTTTTTGATAATCGTACATTTTTTATAACAAGAATGTACACCAATCTGCTTTAATTAATAACCATTTTTAATCAGTAGAATCTGATTATTTTTATCCCTTTCTATTTTTCGGAGTTTTTTGAGTATATTGTCATTTTCAGGGTACTTCTCCCTATATTTTAAAAGATACAGGATGAGATTTTTTCTTACAAGGCTATCATCCTCTTTGAGAATATTTTCCCTGGCACGAGACATCAATGCACCATTCGGATCAATAGTGAGAAGTGTTTTTGCAAGCTGCTGGCGTACTTCAAGATCTTCATCCGTTGTAAACAGCGGCAGTAGTTCATCTCTGACAGACTCTTTGTTGAGCTTGGAAAGTGCCTTAACAGCAGCAGAGCGTACACGCGGATTGCTACTTCTGAGTGCATCAACTATATCGCTTTCAAAATATTGTGCGTCTGCATTCTTCATACTTAATAGGAGAATTCTTTTTTCTGAACTATCATTGGGTATATTTTGAGCGAGTTCAGAAAGTTTTGCTTTAATTTCGTCTGCATAGGGTGAGTTCTTTCCAAACCTTCCAATATTGAGTAAGGCAGTATCAGATAGTCGTTTGTCGTTTAAAGAGTCTCTTTTAGATTGGATTTGCCAAAGAAAATTGATGGTGTCCTCGGACGGCTCCTTAACTCCACCCAAAGCAATAATGGCACGTATACGATTAACCTGTTTATAGTCAGTATCTTGTACAATCTTTTGCAATACAAGCTGAGCCTGTACTGTGCCTGCACGCTGAAGAACAAAGATAAGATCTGCGGCCATCTTGTAATCAGCACTTTTGATGAATGGTAACAGTTTTGTAGCTTCATCAGGAAAAAGTTTTAGATATTCTGCAATCTTCATGAGTTGTTGAGGATCCTTTCCCTTGATACTAAGAAGAAGAGAATCAAGAGAAATTCTATTTTGCTTTATATATTTTTTTGCTGCTTCTTTTGAGGCCTTTTTGATATAACTCTCTTCTGAGTCGTTTTTATAGTGTTCAATTAGATTATTGATATCTCCACTATATCGCCAAATATCCAAAGTGTTGTCGATAGGCTGTTCCACCTTTGTAAGCGAAATCTGCTTGACGTATTCGGAAATTTTCTTTGTTCCGGATACAACTTCTATAATCTCTTTTGAATCAAAAGTTTCTATCCAGCTTTTTGCGATTGTAGCATTGGCATCTGATTTGATAATATTTTTTTTATACGACTGCTGTTTGTTTATATAGAATCCATGTCTCTGTTTTTTTAAAAAGCAAGGTAATATCTCATCTCTTTTATATTGCGCATAAACTGTTCCATCCGCTGTGTTTTCTTCTGTAGTGTAGTCCGGCATCTGTTTTAAAACGATCTGAAATTCACTGATCAATTGCTGCAAACCTTTTGAGTCTTCATCATTTCCTTTGAACGTATAGTTAAAGATATGCCCATCAGCCGTAAAATGTACTACAAACATTTGAGAATAGACCTTTTTTAATATCCTTTCTATTTCGGGGTTACCGAGGTCAAGAGAGAGATTTGAAAGTTGCATCAAAGCAATGGTACCATTGGAGTCATGTCCATAAAAACGTACATTAAGCAAACCTTTCATCAATGTACTAATGGTACTGGAACGGTTTAGTTCAAGTAGACGTATTGTAACTTTGGATGAGAAAGTGTAGATCAATTTTTGATTGATGATGTAAGAATAGTGGGATTTGTTGCAATGATGAATATATTTTTCTTGATTAGCAAAAAATTGATAACTAGCAAAAAGTGCTGCTACTATACAAAGCAGCAGCGCAATAAGTAGAAGCTTTTTTTTGCTCAAGGCAACACGACCTTAAAGAGAGTTTGATGTTTATCGAGTAGCTCTTTGGTAGAGTTTACAGTGTCAAAATCTGCAATTTTATGTTTGTATGTTCCAAGTAGAGTAGCTTTAGCATAAACATATACTCCTCCATTTGGACCGATAAATTCATTAGTTATGTTTTCATGTAGTTCACCAATATAGCTTTCGATCCCTTTATCCCCGGTAACAAATGTTATCCCTGCGCTTCCACCACAAATTAATTTCTCATCAATAAGCTGCAGATCACCTTCAATACCTACCGAAACTCCAAATCCGTAGTATTCAATGCCTATTCCTCCTGATCCATAACCACTGAATTCCATATACGGAGTTGCAGCTGCATCGATGCGACCAAGACTCTTGATGTCAAGGTCCATTTTAACACCAAGCTGTCCTTCATATCCATATCTATAGGCAATTGGTATGCCTGAGGCCCAAAAAGTACCTCCATCATCATAACCATCTGCCCATCCTAAGGCATCATGATAAGAGAGAATATCTCCATTTATATTCTCAAGTGTTTCTATATTTTCCTTTATCCTTTCACGGAGTGTCGCCGCATGGGAAGTAAATATTCCATCTCCATCGGTAACATATCTGGATTGCTCATACACAGTTTTCTCCAAAAAGCCAAGTTGAAAGCTGTAACCTGTGTGTTCCAGGTTCCCAGGTGTCGTTTGTTGACGTGCCTCAATGTCGAGAAAGTCGTACCAGGTATCTATTAAATACACTTTAATTCCACCATATCCCAAAAAATGTACACCTCCGAAGTCAAATTTTGCATACCCACCTATGTTCCCTTTTAAACCTACATCATTATTGAGCATGAGTGGGATGTCAGCATCTATTCCAAAATATTTATATGAAACTTCATCTGTTGTTAATTCAGCATTTTCAATAGTTTTTTTCCATGCTGGCGAGATTGTTGCATTCATTGTCAGGTATGCAATATAATCTTCGACTGGCTGGATATTGTTGATTGGATCGTTTTTCTTATTAATACCACTTGGCTGTGGGATCATTGGAGGAACCATTTTGATATTGGAAGGCTCTACAATCGGCCTTAGCTGAATCGGTTCACTGGTGAACTGATGAACATTTTGTTGTTGTAGGGCAATACCTTCGATAGGATCGGTTACAGTCCATTGCAGGTTGGGGTTAAAAAGATTGAGACCACCACTACTCACTTGTACATTATAGGTAGGATCGATTGCTTTGATTTTGTCGATATAGGATTTCATACTAAGTCTGTAATTACTCATCGCCAATGCGACCCTGTCGTTTGTATTGTCAATATTAGCCTGGTTAAGGAAAACTGGCGAAAACTTAACAGCAGTAGAGCTACTGTTTCTTTGGGGGATCTGTGTAGATGATTCCTCAATACCTCCTATTAATACTTTGATTGATGTTGTAAAGTTTCCATCTTCCATTGTTTTATTTGCAATATCGTTGAGTAATTGGCCACGGATGATTCCGTTAAAGACTACTGTTTTTGGGTCACCAGGTTCAGCAGATTTTACTGTCATAAATGCATCGTAGTGTGTCTGGTTTGTCTCATCAACACTATACATCTCTATCGGCCGGCAGCTGTCTCCAATGTTAATACATGCTGATATTTTAAAATTTTCAGCCTTGGCAATATAATCTTGGACACCAACGATACCGTCTAGTGAAATCCCTCTACTATTTAGAATAACTTTGCCTTTTACAACACCGACATCGAACGTTATAAGAGTCGGTGTTTCAGAAGTTATAGAACGATTGTTTATTCTTGCATTTGTATTGGTACTGATTTTAAATGATATTACCTCCAAATCTGGCTTTCCATCATTTGCTTGAACATAAAAAGGTTCGGTACTTGTAGACTGATCTGTCTGTGCCGTACTGAGATTATAGTCAGGTGCAAATGCGTCATTATCATTCATAACTGCGACTATTTTATATGTACCACTTTGAAGTGAAGAGGGAAGTGTTGCATTAAGCTCTCTTATGGTTCTACTCTGGTTAGCTACAAATCTGTCACTTGCAATATATGTACCTGTTACATTATTGTCTACTCCATTAGGAAGGATTTTATATACAATCACAATATTTATACCATCAGGAGCATCAATGATACTTCTTAATTGAATATTTCTACCCGCTTCCATATTGTTGGTATTGAGACATATAACAGATTCTAATTTTATGTTTTGACCAAGAGTATCACCAATTATAATCTTGTTATCTTGGACTTGGGTTGTATTGAAATTTTCTGTCAGATTTATCCATTTGAAATAGCCATTCTCATCCATCCCGTTAAGTTTATAAAGACCTTTTGAATTAGAAGTTTTGTAAATCCAATCAAAGGCTCCTGTACCATAATTTGAAAAATATCCTTTGATAGGAAATTCTCTATTTTCCAATTTGTTTACTATTTTTGAGATATTTTCATTCCCATTATATTGCATATGACCTATAATAATTTTGCCATTTTCTACATGGGAACTGATATAATTTGTCAGATTTATCCATTTGAAATAGCCATTCTCATCCATCCCGTTAAGTTTATAAAGACCTTTTGAATTAGAAGTTTTGTAAATCCAATCAAAGGCTCCTGTACCATAATTTGAAAAATATCCTTTGATAGGAAATTGTTTATTAGCCAAGGTACCGGTGATAGATACGATATCAGAAGAGCTATTTTTTAAACTATAAATAACACTTCTTTGCACATCATTATTAGCTTCAATACTAACAAGAGCTATTATCATTGCCAAGCTAATAATGAAGAATTTAAGTAGTTTCATGGCATATCCTTTAAAGTAAGCTATTACTCATAATATCATTTTGTTCTTTATAAATACTTAATAATAGACATATCTTATCAACTTTATAACTAAATCCTATAAAAAGGAACAATCTTATAAATATTGCGAAAAGAGTTTATTGGTTGTAGGATAATGTCAGTATTTTTTGTAGATTCTTTATCAATTTTAATATCGTGTTCCAAAATATTGTAAAAACCTATTTTTTATCCATTTAATTGGGATTGTGGAAACTACCAATGATACCAGAGAGTTAATACTGTTCCTTCATTAAAAAAACCTCAACAACTTTGAGTGATAAGATTACTCTCTTAAAAAATATTTTCAAGCATTAGGAGAATTGAATAAATTGTGAGTAATTTGACGAAAAACAAAAAGTAACAATACCTTACCCCTCAGGGCAAGGCATTTTCAATAACATCAATCATATCATTTTGTGCTTTTTTGAGAATCGCAATAATTTTTGGATCTTTTATATGAAGCGTTGCAATCCAGTTGAAAATATTGGGAAAAACGATATGCATCTTATTTGTTCCCTTTTTTTGATACACTGCCATTGTACATGGTGCAAAGACTCCAGCTTCTGGGCGGATTTTTGAGATATTGTAGATTACTTTGAGCTTACAGAGTGAATAGGTATCATAGAAGATAAAATCTTTTATACCAGCCTCTTTGAGATCATAGTTAAAATCATTAAAATTTGCCATAACAAATCCAATAGGTTTCAAGCCATCTTCTATCATCATCTCAAGCTCATCTTTGGCATCCAATGCCTCACTCTCCTCTACTTCAAAGCTATATTTTGTTAGAAGTTTCTCTTTTACAGGTTGCGGTTTGTAGCTAAGTTTTTCTCGTTTAGCATTTGGTAGAGCTTTTTTCAAAGTTGCGATATTTTTTTTCTCTAATTCATTTAATAGTTTATCGCTATACTTTAGTCCCAAAATTTTCGCCTTAGCCTTAGCGCTCAGTACTCCAGCATAGAGCTTTTTCTCACCTTTTTTTTGATAGATAACAATACTAAATGGAGCAAAAATTCCACTATCTGGCTCTTGCAAAACAAGATCCATAGCAATTTTTGGATAGTAGACTGTTAAGAGATTATAAATTGTAAAATCTGTCTGTTTGAACTGCTTTTTATAAGGCCCATTCATATCTCTATTTTGCTGAATAGAGTATCCCGCCTTTTGAAAAGTCTCTTCAATTTGTATAGGCGTTACTTTTTGTGTAGTTGAGAAAAGAATTATCTCCTCATTGGCAAATACAAAAAGTGCCATAGCAAGTAGTAATAGTATCTTTTTCATCTTCTCTCCTTATGGTCGTATATAGATCCAACCTTTGAGGTCTCGCTCTACCAACTCTACAATACCAGCAGTAACAATCTCCACCCCTTCGATAAGATCCTCTTTTTTTATATTTTTCGTTCGCATCGTATTGCCACAAGCAATAAACTCTACATCATACGTCATGAGACTTCGTACTCTTGCGGCAATCTTCTTCTCTTTTTTTAGCAGTGTACGAATACCTTTTGAATAGCAGATAATCGCTATCATTACCTTTTCTGGCCCATAAAACTTCATCACGTTATTGGCTGAACTTAAAACGTGATTGATCGATTCATCATCCCCATGAGTAATAGGAAAGACAATCTTTCTGGGATTGTCTATGCTTGGTTTTGGCTCAGCAAACTCTGTATCAGCCAGGAGTAAAAGCGCTCCAAAAAGAAGGGCTATTATCTTTTTCATTCCTTCACCTCTTTTAAGATCTTAAAAAAATCCTCTTTTTTCCAAGCTCCAGGAATCTTTTTGATAATTCTCCCTTTTGGATCCATAAAAATAAAAGTTGGTGTCATACTATACTCTATTCCTTTAGGAATCTCCTCTTTGCTCACATCAATGCGCACAGGAATAAAGTTTTTTTGAATAAAAGATACGACCTCTTTATCTTGCAAAGTAGTACTCTCCATCCATTTGCAGTAGTGGCAACGACTCGACGTAATCTCAATCATCACAGGCTTATGCAACTCTTTTGCTTTTTTAACTGCATCTTTGTATGAATAGTAGTCTATTCCAAACATAATCAATGGAATCATTAAAAGAATTTTTTTCATTCTATCTCCATCTCCAGCTGCTGATAAACCTCTAAAATATTGAGATTATTGAGCATTTTATACAAAGCCAAATTTTTATATCTGCTCATATCCACTACTTTCGTTACCTCATCATACTCTATGCCATCTTCGAGAGCCTTTGCTACTTTTGCCTTGAGATCTTTGAGATAACCTAGCGTCATAGCATAAGCCTTTGCTCCGTACTTCTTGCCATGTCCTGGTACGATGATACGAGGATGAAGCTTTTTTATCCACTCCAACACCGCTATCCATTTTTGTAAATTCCCATCCCGAATAGATGGGAGGCGCTCGGTAAAGATTATATCACCAGCAAAAAGAATCTTTTGCTCTGGCATATAGGCGATTAAGTCCGCTTTCGTATGAGCTTCCACTACATAAAGCTCTATTCTCTTCTTGCTTGCTATTTTTGCTTTTTTGCTCAAAAGCAGATCAGGAATTTTTAAAAAACTGCCCTGTAGCTGCTCTTTATTCAACCATTTCAATAGCCTTGGCTCCATAAAAGCTTCAATCCCTTCAGCTCCAATGATAGTACTTTTTGTAAAAAAAGCATTACCTAGAGTATGGTCATCATGACCATGAGAATTTAGCACTATCTTCACTGGCTTGTCCCCAGCCACCTTTGCATACGCCTCTTTGGCAAAAAGAGCAGTGGGACCAGGATCGAAAACCACCCAGTAATCCCCTACATCAATATAGCAACTATTGCTAATTGCCCCTCCATTAGAAGGAGTAGGAACTTCGTTCTTACCAAAAAAACAGACTACTCCCTCACTTACCTTTACTGGATGAAGCTCGTAGTGCCAGGCAAGAGCTATGCTCAGCCAGGCACAAAGAATAAGTATTGCTTTCATTAGAAGAGGTAATTAATCTCAAAGCGATATTCATTATAGGATGGATCTTTCTTAAGTTTTCCATCCGCTGCTATAGTATCATCATCACCGCTCACAATACCTGTTCTAAACTTGAGATAGAGTCCTGGAACAGATTTGATCTTTTCAACTAAATCTAAATGGATAATATTGCTATCTGCTTGTACACCAGGTTTATCATCATCAAAATCTTGCATTGCGTAGCGCAAACTTGCTTTAAGTCCTGGAACAACTCCTGCTTTATCCAAATTTACTACGCCTCGCACCATCCACGTTTTGGTATTTGCATACCAGTTGTACTGTGCCATTGCCCTTGTAAATCCACCTGTTGGAAAACCACGCCATGGAGCAATGATATCTGCATCATCTGCTACTTCGGAATAACCAATTCTTGCCCACCAGATTTTGTTTTTGGCTTTAAGATCAAGTCGCGCCATCCAGATAGAGCTATCAACACTGCCTGGATCATCGTATCCTACACCTTTACCTTTGAGGTTTGCAACTGCAACACCAAGAGCACCTATATCATCTGCACCTCTATCCCACTGCTTGATATATCGAAATCCTGGCACAAGGTTATAGTCTCCTAGAGGAATTTTATAGTGGGCTTCTATTCCCCCAAGAGCTACTACTTCTGGAACCATAGTGTAGTTGAGTTTGATTTTAAGATTTGGAACAAGAGATTTGTTTGCAATCTCTGCAACAATTAGATCATGATTGGCATCTTTGCCAGCAGCCACAAAGTTTGCATAACTCAAAGCTTTATTGACTGCACTATCATCATTATTTGCCCAGCTCTCGCCATTTGCATCTTTAAAAGTGATCACATCATGAAAAGAGGTATGATCTCGCAGTTTTTGCTTTAAAAAGTAAGCGAGTTTAATTGTTGTACCACTAAAATATCTGCTTGTAAGGCTATACCCTTCAAATGTATTTGGGATCATCTTTGTATCATTGCTTTTTGTCAGCATACTCTCAAAAATCTGGCGTCCAACTTTAAGACTTGTTTTGTTCCGTTTATACTCAAGATAGGCTTGTGCCAAAACCGTCATTCCAAAAGTTCCATCTTTTTTAACTTTATATCTTGAAAAAGTATCTTTTCCAGCTTTAACAAACTTCACTTCATCTTTGTCCATGTGCCATGGATTTTGAGAAGTATACAAAGCTGCAGTTGCCCCTAGTCCATTCCAATATGCAGTTTTATACTCTAAGCTACCACCAATTCCCATAGCCCAGTTATCTTTTGTCTTTCCTGCATACTCTGTATCCCAATCCCAAAGAAAGGAGTTGAAGCGAACTCTCCCATACCACTCCCCTTTTGTAAACATTTCACTTAAAGTTTCAGCATTACCTGGCAAAACATTATATTTGAGTGTCATATTACCTTTAAGCGTCCTTTTCTCTTTTGCCATTGCAGTTGTTGCTGTGGCACCTGCTATACATACTGCTGCTACTAAGCTCAATTTTAATAATCTCATACCATCTCCTTTATTTATGAACATATCCCACCTTTTTGGGGACATCCACAGTCGTAATCCAGAATTTTTACATTGGATTTGTTGCTAATATCCACTTTTCCTTTACGTTTTACATAATCTACAACCACATCATAAACTGGCTTGATTTTTGCTTCTCGCAGGTTTTCGCCAGCATTTTGCAAATTTCCGCCCCAAGCACTTACAACGTAGTTGCGATTTGGATCGAGATCTTTACCGTTGACTTTGAGATTTCTAATTCTTTTACCACTAGGTGCTGCTATTTTAATATCATAACTCACACCACCAAGCCGACTCATATCCCCACCCTGTTGGTAGAGAGGATTCGCATTGAAAACGTTATCTGCAATATCCTCAAGTAAAGCCGCTATTTTTGCACCTTTAAGCTCAAATGTATAGACTTCTGGATAGGTAATTGCTGTCATCTCATAAACATTGTCTACCAAAATATCGTCACCAGGCAGTAGCGTGGTTCCCCATCGATACCCTGGTGTAAAGGATATTTCACAATCCATCGTATCACGTATTGCATCACCTATGAGTGCATCAAATGTTGAATAGAAAGTATCTCGTTTATAAAGCGTTCCTTTTGTTTTTCCTAGTACTTGACTCAGCTCTCTATTGTATGGCTTATACCATTTATCAACTAGCTCTATTCCCTTTTTATCTGCAGGAATAAGTTTTGATGCAACAGGAATCAGCTTATAGCGAAAATCTTTCACGCGCCCTTTTTGGATATCGATATCGAGTCTTCCTACAAACTTCCCATGACTTCCTGCTATAATAATAGTTGTCCCATTAATCGTGATAGGTTTTGGTCCAGGATCGTGTGTATGGCCACTGAGGATAAAGTCTATACCATGCACTTTCCTGGCCACCTCTTGATCTACACTAAATCCATCGTGACTCAGAAGCACAACGCAATCAACCTTTTTCTCTTTTCTTAACTCATCCACATACCCCTGCAAAGAATCTAACCGCAGACCAAAACTCCACCCTTCGGTAAAACGTTTTGGATTTGCAGTGGACGTAAATGGAAAAGATTGTCCAATAATTCCTATTTTTGCACCGCCTACCTCTTTGATAGTATAAGGCTTGAAGACGGTTTCTTCAAATGTATCACTGAATGGATCATTATCTACCACATTTTGCGATACAAAATCGGCATTGAGCTTATCAAGAAGCTCCATCACACGCTCTTTGCCATAGGTAAACTCCCAGTGTCCAACCATCACATCCACACCAAGATAGTTTTGCGCATCTACAATCGCTTCTCCCTTGGTTTTTAGTGCAACGGCAGTCCCTTGCCAAGTATCGCCACTATCTAAAAGCAATACATTATCTTTGCCTCGGTCTCTTCGCACCTCATCTATAATCGTCTTCATATGGGCTACGCCACCCATTTTCCCAAACTTTTTTGCTAGTTCTTCAAAATTGAGATAAGTATCAAAATAGGCTTCCAACGTATTTGGCTTTATCCCATAAAAATCCATAAAGGCTTTTCCGCACAAAAATCCTGGAGTTCCTACAAGATTTTTAGCACTAATGAGCGTTGAGGGTTCTCTCCAGTAGAGTGGTTTGAGATGCGCATGCATATCACAAATATGAAGCAGCGTCACCTTTCCCACTGGATCAAAATCCAAAATATCGTTTGCTGTCACCTCATCGGCTCTTTTTGCCGCATGCAGTTTTCCACCACTTACACCCATAAGGCCCAGGGCTGCTGCAATGTGTAAAAAATCACGTCTATTGATATTCATGATCTACCTTTTTAACCCTGGAATATGGATCTCTTCTCCCTTAGCCATATTCGTTACATACACTTCTAGCGCCACCATCTGCGGGCTTCCTAAAGGGATTTTGGCCAAAAGAGCATTTTTCATACACTGCTGAAATCTCTTTTGCAGTGTAAACATCTTTCCTTTTGTCATTCTATATGCTGGCCAGGTTGCGGCAGCTTTCACTTTTGGATCACCAAGATCTGGTAGTATCTGCATTCTAAGTCGCAAACCTACAACATCTGGACTATGACAACTATAGCAAGAAAGGCCTCTTTTACCTCGTCTGAGTTCAAACATCTGCTTGCCTAGTTTATAGGCTTTTTTCATATGCTCATTGGCATTCACATCGATATTGATCTTCTCTCCATTAGCTATCGACTTTACATAGGCCTGCAAAGAATCCATCAATGCAGATTTGAGCTTATATGGCTTTTTACCCTGGTCATACATAAAGGCTTGCAGCATCTGATCAATGCTTACAACCATTCCTATTTTGTCGATATATCTTGGAAATCCTGCAATATATTTTGGTAGTTTTTCCTCGCTTACTCCCAAAAATTTTGCAAGTGCCTCTTCTCCACCAAGCTCTTCAAGAAGTTCTGCACCCTCTTCTACGAAAATGTCTGCTGGATTGTTTTCAAGCATCTCTTGATAAAGGGCACGATCTGCTTCTGTCATGCTCAGTTTCTCATCAGCAATGGCCAATGAAGAGGCCAAAGCAAGCGAGAGGGCAAAGGATAGTAATCTCTTCATGGCTTATCCTTTCGGCTTTACTTTTTTACTCTTTTCGTGTACTTCACCAAGATTATCTCTGTACACAACTTTGATTTTCCCAGGACCTGTTACTTTCATATTGATTGAAAAATAGGGATTTGTTGAAACTGTCTCCCACGGTAAAATTGTCGTAAAAAGTTCATCATTGAAGTAAAACTTCACCTCATTGATATAGTGCATAGGTTTGATTTTGCCTGTCTTTTTATCTTTTCTCATCCCCGTCTCCATCGGGTGAATTACAATAAAATCTACTTTTACTACATCTCCTACTTTATATTTTCTTGGTTTGATTTTGATAATTGATTTTCTTTTAGCCATTGTTTACTCCTTTTCTTATCCACATCCACCAATAGTTACTTTAACCGGTTTTTTGGCCATAATAGCACTTCCATCTTTTAACACCGCTACAGCTACGACTTCTTGTGTTCCGCTCAGTTTGATACGCGTTGCAAAATAGGCTTTTCCATTTCTTGGACTCAAAAAAACATCCGCACATCTTGCGTTAGAGTTTTTTGTAGATAAAACATGAATCGATTTGACATTTTCAATAGGCTCATCTACATTCACTTTAACTGGAACAACAGCTCCATTTTCTGCAATTTCAGGAACAATGAGTTTTACCTTACTACTCTCTTTGGCACCTTTCCCATCTGTTATTACAGAGAGTGCTTTTTTAAAGGTAATCGCATTTTTTCCTTTTGGCTTCGCCTTCTTTGCATCTGCTAAGAGATTAACACTTCCAAGACTCACGAGTCCAAGGGCTGGAACAGCACTTAAACTTTTTAAAAAACTTCTTCTTTCCATCATTTCTCCTTTTTCTCACTTACTATATACGATACAATTTCACAAATCTCTTGTGGCGTAAAGAGTTTTGTAGTTAGATTCACAGTCATGTGTGTTGTTGGATTAAACACTCTTGGATCTGCAATTTGTTGATAGACATACTGATAGTCTCTGACACCAGAATCTATAAAGTGTTTTTTATAATTGTGCAAATCTGGACCAACATTTCCAGGACCTATAGCACCTTCGATATTATGACAAGCCACACAGTTTCCATACTGCTTTGGCTTTTTCTTCCCCTTAACAACCACATAGCGCGTAAGACCTGTAGGAGGTGCCTTTTTTGCCTTTTTTCCATTGAGATTATGGAAAATAAACTTCCCTCTCGCGATTGCCAAAGGATCTTTTGTAATACAGTTTTTTGGCATTATGTACTTTTTTGGAGGCGGGAGCTTATCTTTTTCTAAAATCTTCGTCGCATCAGGCGACTCAATGGCACTTTTGTAATCTTTCGCACTCAGGCTAGTAAGCACTAAAGAGGAGAGCACCACTGCAATCAATCCTTTTTTCATATCGGCTCCTTCTTGATTGGTAACAAAATGGTAACTATAAAGTGTAAAAAAATTGTAAAAATGATTTATGTAATTATGCAGATAAATTGAAGTAGTAGATAAAAGCGCTTCCCCTCGAAGGTTTGGAGACAACTTTTAAAGTTATATTTTCTTGATTGATAATGTTATGAACAATGCTAAGACCTATTCCAAAACCTCCCTTGTCATGCTCCTCTCTATAAAAGCGATTAAAAATCTTTTGCGGTTGTTCTATTCCAATACCATAATCTTTTACTGTAAGTACCGCTTTTTGACCAACTCGTATGAGGTAAATTTTTACTTTTGATCGCTCTTTTGAGTATTTAACGGCATTAGAAAGAGTATTATCAACAATTCGTTGTAGTTTTGTTTTATTTATATAAATACAAAGGTTTGGTTTAATTTTGGCAATTAGTTTAATTTGTCTTAAATTTGCAATCTCTTGAAAATAATCAACCCTCTCTTGCAAAAATGCTGAAAAATCAATTTTTTCTTTTTTGTATTCAATGCGATCTTTTTTAATAAGATAATCCATATCATTATAGATATTACTGAGTGTTTTTGCTGCTGATTTAATGCGGGAAAGATAACGGTTTTCACCAAACTTTCTTGTGAAAAGATCAATATTGACATTAATGATAGAAAGCGGCGTATTAATCTCATGCATAGAGTCTTTAATAAAATTATCAAGTGTTTGATTGACTTTTTCAAAAGGGCGGCTAAAATTTTTAAGAACAATGTAAGAGAAGAGAAAAAGAATTAATACAATCCCTAACCCTATCAAAAAACTGGTTCTATATATTTTCCATGGATCAAACTCTTTTGCAACAATGAGATATTTTGCTCCAAAATAGTGTTCATCTGGAAGCTCTACAATATAGTAGCGTTTTGTTTGTTGCTTATGATATCCCAAATTAAAAGAGTCCGGAATAAAATCCAAAAGTGAAAAAATTGGTTTAAAGTTCTCATCATAGAGTCCAGATTTGAAACTGGCAAAACGGGGATATTGAAAAATACCATCATTATTGTACTCTTCCATTTTACCTACTATTTGCAAAGCCTTCTCTTTGAGATCACGCTCATTTTTGGCTTCATTAATATCTAAAACCAAAGAGGTATAGACAAATAGTGGTACAAAAAGAAGCGTTGCTATAATCAAAGTATAAAAAAGAGCATAGCGATAAGAGTATTTTTTTGCATCAAGAATCAATTTTATATCCTAACCCGTGAACATTTTTGATTATATCTTTACCTATTTTTTTTCTCAGCTTCGTTATATGCACACGAATATTGGCCGAATCCACATACTCTCCCCATACTTCATCGCAAAACTGTTCAATGCTTACAACATTCCCTCTTTGCTTGATAAGAAGCTCCAAGATCCTTTTTTCCTGTTTTGTTAAAGGTATGCTTTTGCCATTTTGCTTTAATTCAAAAGCTGCTAAATCATATGTATAACCATTTGGCAACTCAACAATCTCTTTTTTGGCACCAAAACACTCTCTTTTTAAAACATTTCTCAGCCGTACTTCCAACTCTTTAAGATCAAATGGTTTTTTTATATAATCACAGCAACCTAGCTCGAACCCTCTTGCAAGATCATCTACATGTGTCATAGAGGTTATGAATATAGCGGGTATTTCGTTGCCAGCTTCCCTCAACTCTTTAAGTAGTTCAAATCCATTGATTCCAGGAACTTTTACATCCAATAAAAGAGCATCACAAGGCTCACTGTAAAGTGCATCAAGAAGCTCATCACCCCTCTCAAAACTTATCACTTCAAAGCCAAGATCATTCAAGAACTCTTCAATACTAATACGAAGAGCATATTCATCTTCTAGAACCATAATTTTCACTTGATGACTCCTCGTTTTTTTGTCATTCTATTTTTTTCTACAATAATATCAATTAGCTCCTCTTTTGTGTAATTTTGTAATATCTCTCTCAATTCAAATTCAAAATCTTTTTTTAGTTCACTATCTACATTTTTGCTAAGAAACTGGGCAACACTACGATCATAAACAGATCGAAAACCACCTTCAGGTCGCTCCCATTCATTTATTACATCACGAAATTCACTATTATCTAGTGAGAGAAAAAATGAGAGTGTATCTTTGTAATGTTGAAATCTCTCTATTCCTTCATTATTTATAACCATTAAAAAGATCCCTAAACGCTCTCCTCTACTATTAAACATCGGGTGATAAAAGTATAGGTTTTTACCATTATAAAAATATCCTTTTTGCTCTATCTGCTGTAAAATTGAGGGCGTAATCTTAGCAACAACAAATCTATTATAATTTCTATTGCTAATCACATACTTTCCAATCATTGGGTTATCACGCATAAGCGTTGCAACATTAAGATACTTTTCATGCATCAATACTAACAACTCAACACCAATTTTCCTCAGTTGCAAGGTAAGTGGTTCAAACAAAGATATTATCTCCATATATCCTATTGTTTTATAACCCTTTTTTATCGGTGCAGTCGCCTTAATAGAGAGCAGTCTTCCTGTTTCTATAGAGACCTTTGGTTTATTGATTTTAAAACTTGAAAGATCTTTACGAAATCCTTCAAGTGGCATTCCAACAAAATCCCTATCCCAATTTCGTGCAAATATCGTGAGATCTTTTGCTATAACTTGCGCTTTAATACCTTGGATATTGGTATATTGTTTGAGTATGTTGAGAGATTGAGAAAGAATCTCATAACCTCTATCTTCATCTAGATCAAGGAGCGCTTCTTGTAAGGCTTCATTTTGTGATAGAAGAATTGTCATTGTCAAAGCTTGTGATTTTTGTTTATTGAGACTCATATTGAGATAATTTGTTATCGTATCTGCTACTTTTTTATGAAGATTTTTTTCGATGTTCAAAGAAAAGATATATAAAAAAATAGAAGATGCGATAAGAAGAATAATAATAAAAACAATAAGCCAGTTTCTAAACTTGAAAATATCCCTTCCTTCATTTCCAACCGCCAAAGGCGGTTAGATTTTAGTATCTATAGCGGATATAGAGACGAAGATCCTGCGCTTTTTCTAAAGCTCCCATCTGTTTTGCCATCTGGCTATCAGTATCGATTGGGTTACCGCCATCTCCGAAAAATCCATTACTTCCTGTATAATCATAATCCATATATGTATATCTTACTTGTGCAGTAAGAGTTTTACCTATTAACTCTTTATTAAACCAAATTTCATATGCATCACCACGTGTAGCAAGCTTACTTCCTGCAAGAGTATCTTCAGCATATGTAAAGCTTCTCCAATATTTGCTTCCATGATTATATTCAACACCTACTCTGGCATTATCGATGAGCTGACAAGGCCAATTGATTCCAGCATAAATAGATGTACCTGTTTTCTTGTCAGTACTTCCGAGCATTCCTATTTGACTTGGCATATTAACTGATGCAATGTTTTGTCCATTTTGAGCATTTATGATATTTGCTTGTACACTGCTTGCATCTTGACTAGGATCTGTTTTGCTCCATGCAAAACTTACAAAGAAATTTGTATCATCAAGAAAATCGTTAATTCCATCACCAATTCCCTCTGCTAACAAGCTAATTGCTGCACCATACATATCACCAGTTGGTCCAAACTGGAATGAAGTAGGCATATACATTTGATCAGCTCGGGTATTTGGGTTGCCATCCATATCATACACATTCATTGTTTGTGTTATAAGACCTGGCAAATTCCACGCCTTAAATGCTGTGGTGTGAATTGAATATTGTCCATCATCATATGGAACAAAGATAAAACCAGCTAGATCTACCGTTTTTGCTCCTGGAACTTTAGTGTATTCACTTCCTTTAAATGAAGAGACTGTAATAGTGCCATTTGGTGCTTGATTGATGGCTGCATAACGAACATTTGCATTAGTCATACCGCGACCCATGCAGAGTTTAAAATACATTCCAGAAATGTCAGTGACTTTCTCAAGGTTAAATTTAAAACTTGCACCATCAAACTCAGTATTAATTATATGACCAAGAGGAGATTTTGGATTTTGATCTTCTCTATAACTTGCAAGAAGTCCATCTGTAGCTGGTCTTCTACCAAAACTTGCTGTCCAAGGAATATCTGCACCTAAGAAGCTCTCTCCAAAATAGAGCCAATATGCCTCTTTTACTCGTAGTTCTCCTGCTGGATTTGGAGTCTCATTAACAATCCAGTCAAAATAGTTAAATCCCTGCTTTGCACCTGCCATTTGGCCATAAGCTTTATAGTAGCTTAGTAATCCTTTGAATACAAGGTTATTTGTTGGTGCAAAACCCATTCCTAACCACAATCTATTAGAGAATATCTGATTCCAATCACTTGTACCAGACGCATATTTATATCCAATAATATCATAAGCTGTTCTAAAATCAACATTCCACTTGATATTATCACCTGCATCGTGTGCTTTGATTTCACGAATCTGCTTTTTCAATGCTTTAAGATTGATTTTTGCTTGTGCTTGTTTAAGCTCTGCAATCTCTTTTTTGAGTTGCTCGAGTTCAGCCCTTAAATCATCACTCCCTGTCGAAGGTCCGCCACTTGCAAAACTCATCGTAGCAAATGCAGCAACAGCAGATATAGCTATCAACTTTTTCATTTTTACCTCTCCTTTTTTATTGGTAAATTGTATCTCATTATAGTAGATTAGGAGTTAAAGGAAACTTAAGAATTCAATTGGAGATGAAATAATTTTTATTAATTTTTTTTATAGATGAGGAGACCCTCATCTATAAAATTTTTTAACAGCTAGGTACGTTACCACTGTCGCTTGCATACTCATACGCAAAATCATAGATATGCTTGAGTTGGCTAGGTTTGAGATACCCTTTTTTATATTTTGGGCAGAGTTTTTGGATCTCATCTTCAAACTTTCCAGCCTCATTAATCTCTTCCCACTCATCTTGGGTATGTTTCGCTGCAAATTTTGCACCGTTAAAACCGCATACCTTTTTGAGTTTCTTTTGGTAGATCTTTTGCCCTTTATCTGCACTAGCAAATGCTGCTGTGCTTATAAAGCTTGCTCCTAGAAGTGCTGCAAAGATAATGCTTGCAATTCTTTTCATGTAGTCTCCTTCAAAATGAATTTACAAGTAAGTATTATAGCGTCATAAAAATAAATAGAGATTAAATAATAGGTTAATAAAATGTTAATTTGCATATAAGTGATACTTTTTGTAGTAAGATTAAAAAAAGTAGTCAGGATCAAAAACTGATAGAAGAATCTTTACTGGTAAAATTATAGTGATATGAAGGAGAAACCTACTTAATAATTGTGGAAGGTAAAAATTGAAGAGAAAAAATCTTGGCCTGGCGCCGACCTACTTTTCCACAGCCGAAGGCTGCAGTATCATCAGCGATGCGGAGCTTAGCTTCCAGGTTCGAAATGGGACTGGGCGTTTCCTCCGCTCTATAGGCACCAGGACAAGAGAAGAGAGGCTTTTGGAGTTAAAAGACTCTCTTCTCTTGTCATTGAGACAATAGTTTTATTTAAAGAACACTCATTGTTCGTAGCAAAGAGCGGTAGCTCAGTAAGGCGGCGGTGCATATGTTATGTGTAAGCCAAACGGACTATTAGTACTGGTCAGCTAAACGCATTGCTGCGCTTACACACCCAGCCTATCAAGGTGGTAGTCTTCCACCGTCCTTCAGGGAAGGCTCATCTTGGAGTCGGCTTCCCGCTTAGATGCCTTCAGCGGTTATCCGTTCCGTGCATAGCTACCCAGCGGTGCCCTTGGCAGGACAACTGGTACACCAGTGGCACGTCCAACCCGGTCCTCTCGTACTAGGGTCAGCTCTCCTCAGCCTTCCTACGCCCACGGAAGATAGGGACCGAACTGTCTCACGACGTTCTGAACCCAGCTCGCGTACCGCTTTAAATGGCGAACAGCCATACCCTTGGGACCTGCTCCAGCCCCAGGATGCGATGAGCCGACATCGAGGTGCCAAACCTCCCCGTCGATGTGAGCTCTTGGGGGAGATCAGCCTGTTATCCCCGGGGTACCTTTTATCCTTTGAGCGATGGCCCTTCCACTCAGAACCACCGGATCACTAAGACCGACTTTCGTCTCTGCTCGAGTTGTCTCTCTCACAGTCAGGCTGGCTTATGCCTTTATACTCTCCAAGCGATTTCCAACCGCTTTGAGCCAACCTTTGTAAGCCTCCGTTACTCTTTAGGAGGCGACCGCCCCAGTCAAACTACCCGCCAGGCATTGTCCTCCCACAGGATAACTGTGGCGAGTTAGCCACCAGAATGAGGAAGGGTGGTATCTCAAGGACGGCTCCACCAGAGCTGGCGCCCTGGCTTCTCAGCCTCCCACCTATCCTGCACATCCTCATCCCGATGGCAGTACCAAGCTGTAGTAAAGGTCCACGGGGTCTTTCCGTCTTTCCGCGGGTAGGAGGAATTTTCACCTCCACTACAATTTCACCGGATCCCTGGTCGAGACAGCCCCCATCTCGTTACGCCATTCATGCAGGTCGGTATTTAACCGACAAGGAATTTCGCTACCTTAGGACCGTTATAGTTACGGCCGCCGTTTACCGGGGCTTCGGTTCACGCCTTCGCTCCGAAGAGCTAAGCGATCCCCTTAACCTTCCGGCACCGGGCAGGCGTCACACCATATACATCCTCTTACGAGTTAGCATAGTGCTGTGTTTTTGATAAACAGTCGGATGGAGCGCTTCGCTGCGACCCGCCTCGGCTCCAGCCGCATGGGCCTTCACCTACTACGGGCACACCTTATACCGAAGATACGGTGCCAGTTTGCAGAGTTCCTTGACCAGGGTTCTTCCGCGCGCCTTAGAATACTCATCTCACCCACCTGTGTCGGTTTACGGTACGGGCTACTTACTACTTAAACGGCTTAGAAGCTTTTCTCGGCTCGACGGCATCACCGGTTCCCCCGCCGCCCCGAAGGGCTTTGGGGGCCTGTCAGGTCTCGGCCTCACGCTAGGCGGATTTGCCTACCTAGCAGCCTACACCCTTCGAGCCCGTATTCCATCACGGACCCCGGCTAGCCCTAAGCGTCCCTCCATCGCCTTGTAGTAAGTAGGTATCGGAATATTAACCGATTTCCCATCGCCTACCCCTCTCGGACTCGGCTTAGGACCCGACTAACCCTACGTTGACGAGCATCGCGTAGGAAACCTTGGGTTTTCGGCGAAGTGGATTCTCACCACTTTTATCGCTACTCATGCCTGCATGCTCACTTCCAGCCGCTCCACTGCTCCTCACCGGTACAGCTTCACCGCTGACTGGAACGCTCTGCTACCGCGCATACACCAGTATGCACCTGCGACTTCGGTGTGTGACTTAGCCCCGTTATATTTTCCGCGCAGGGCCGCTAGACCAGTGAGCTGTTACGCTTTCTTTAAAGGATGGCTGCTTCTAAGCCAACCTCCTGGTTGTCTAAGCAGCCCCACATCGTTTTCCACTTAGTCACAACTTGGGGACCTTAGTCGGCAGTCTGGGTTGTTCCCCTCTCGACATAGGATTTTATCACCCTACGCCTGACTCCCAGGATTACACTACAGGTATTCGGAGTTTGACAGGGTTTGGTACCGCGGTGAGCAGCCCTAGCCCTATCAGTGCTCTACCCCCTGTAGCTACTTCCTGAGGCTATACCTAAATATATTTCGCAGAGAACCAGCTATCACCGAGTTTGTTTGGCCTTTCACCCCTATCCACAGCTCATCCAAGGAGTTTTCAACCTCCACTGGTTCGGCCCTCCATGGGGTCTTACCCCCACTTCAGCCTGGCCATGGATAGATCACCCGGCTTCGGGTCTGCAGCCAGTGACTCAATCGCCCTATTCAGACTCGCTTTCGCTACGGCTTCGCGTTTGCTTAACCTCGCCACTGACCACAACTCGCAGGCTCATTATGCAAAAGGCAGTCCGTCACCCTGAGCCGAAGCTCATAGGGCTCCGAATGATTGTAGGCATACGGTTTCAGGTTCTATTTCACTCCCCTCACTGGGGTTCTTTTCACCTTTCCCTCACGGTACTTGTGCACTATCGGTGTGATGGTAGTATTTAGCCTTGGAGGGTGGTCCCCCCATCTTCAGTCAGGATAACACGTGTCCCGACCTACTCGCAAGGCCTCTGCTTAGTCCCACCTACACTATTTCGTCTACAGGGCTATCACCTTCTATGGCTTACCTTTCCAGGTAATTCAACTATAATGTAGGCTACACAGAGGCGGGCTACTCCCCGTTCGCTCGCCGCTACTAGGAGAATCTCGGTTGATTTCTTTTCCTCCGGGTACTGAGATGTTTCACTTCCCCGGGTTCGCCCCTGACATAGTCAGGTGACCAGTATTACTACTGGCCGGGTTGCCCCATTCGGAAATCCCCGGATCAACGCTTCTTGGCAGCTCCCCGAGGCTTTTCGCAGCCTAGCACGTCCTTCATCGCCTCCATCACCCTAGGCATCCACCGTACGCCCTTTGTAGCTTACACCTACTTCTAAGACGCACCGCCGCCTTACTCAACTACCTTAGTCAAGTAAAACAGCTTGCCTATTGTTTTTACCTCTTTTACTACGAACAATGAGTTGTCAAATAACCTTAGACTTAAAAGTCTAAAAACAATCTTCCTCTGAAGATTCTTTTTAGACTTTGGTGGAGTCTACCGATGACCCTTCCGGTAACCTCTCACAGGCGTATGCTATGCACTCGCTCCGCTCGCGCATATACGCATCGCCGTGCGCAGCTACAAACGACAAGCAGTTGTCGTTTGCTTTACGCTCCTCCCGTGCAAAGCACGCAGTCGGCAATGTAATCTCTCTTACACTCCCAACTACGTGCTTTTATCTTGGTGGAGTCTACCGGGATCGAACCGGTGACCTCCTGCGTGCAAGGCAGGCGCTCTCCCAGCTGAGCTAAGACCCCATCTTGTGTTTAGTTGTGAATTGTTTAGATTTTTTAGCGTAGCGTACAACTGAGTACGTGAGCTGGAAAATCTAGGCAAGATTCAACTAAACTGGTGGGCCTGAGAGGACTTGAACCTCTGACCTCACCCTTATCAGGGGTGCGCTCTAACCACCTGAGCTACAGGCCCATTATTAAAGCTCCGCCCCTGATAAGGGCTTCTCTTAGCTCTTGACTCCACTTTTCCTTTTCAAAGAACATCCTTGATCTCTCACAACTAGACAGAGAACGAGCCCCCTGAGTCAATAAGTGTGAGTACTTATTGACTCTTCCATCCAAAGAAACGAATCTTTGGATCATCACTCTAGAAAGGAGGTGATCCAACCGCAGGTTCTCCTACGGTTACCTTGTTACGACTTCACCCCAGTCGCTGAGCCCACCGTCGACAGGGGTCCTCCCTTTCGGGTCGGTCCCCCGGCTTCGGGTGAGCTCAACTCCCATGGTGTGACGGGCGGTGAGTACAAGACCCGGGAACGTATTCACCGCGGCATGGCTGATCCGCGATTACTAGCGATTCCGACTTCATGCAGTCGAGTTGCAGACTGCAATCCGAACTGGGACGCGCTTTAGAGATTTGCTCCACCTCGCGGTATTGCCTCTCTCTGTACGCGCCATTGTAGCACGTGTGTCGCCCTGGGCATAAGGGCCATGATGACTTGACGTCATCCTCACCTTCCTCCCGGTTACCCGGGCAGTCTCCTTAGAGTGCCCACCCGAAGTGCTGGCAACTAAGGACGAGGGTTGCGCTCGTTGCGGGACTTAACCCAACATCTCACGACACGAGCTGACGACAGCCGTGCAGCACCTGTCACCTGGCTCCCCCAAAAGGAGGCACCCCTCTATCTCTAGAGGGTTCCAGGGATGTCAAGCCCAGGTAAGGTTCTTCGCGTATCTTCGAATTAAACCACATGCTCCACCGCTTGTGCGGGTCCCCGTCTATTCCTTTGAGTTTTAGCCTTGCGGCCGTACTCCCCAGGCGGGATGCTTATTGCGTTAGCTGCATCACTGAGGTGACTAGCACCCCAACGACTAGCATCCATCGTTTAGGGCGTGGACTACCAGGGTATCTAATCCTGTTTGCTCCCCACGCTTTCGCGCCTCAGCGTCAGTACCGTCCCAGCAGGTCGCCTTCGCAATGGGTATTCCTGGTGATCTCTACGGATTTTACCCCTACACCACCAATTCCACCTGCCTCTTCCGGACTCTAGTCTACCAGTTTTGGACGCAGTTCCACAGTTAAGCTGTGGGCTTTCACATCCAACTTAGCAGACCGCCTACGCGCCCTTTACGCCCAGTGATTCCGAGTAACGCTTGCACCCTCCGTATTACCGCGGCTGCTGGCACGGAGTTAGCCGGTGCTTATTCGACAGGTACCGTCATCTTCTTCCCTGTCAAAAGGAGTTTACACCCCGAAGGGCGTCATCCTCCACGCGGCGTTGCTGCATCAGGGTTTCCCCCATTGTGCAATATTCCCCACTGCTGCCTCCCGTAGGAGTCTGGACCGTGTCTCAGTTCCAGTGTGGCTGACCATCCTCTCAGACCAGCTACCCGTCATAGCCTTGGTAGGCCTTTACCCCACCAACTAGCTGATAGGCCGCAGCCCCATCCCATAGCGCTAACGCTTTCCACAACCATACTTTCGTATGGAAGGAGTATAGGGTATTAGCAGCCCTTTCGGGCTGTTATCCCCCACTATGGGGCAGGTTAGCTACGTGTTACTCACCCGTGCGCCGCTTAGCTGACACTCTATCCCGAAGGATAGAGCCGTTCTCGCTCGACTTGCATGTGTTAAGCACGCCGCCAGCGTTCACTCTGAGCCAGGATCAAACTCTCCATAAATATCTTTATGAAGTTTTAAAATCCTCTTTTAAAACTCAAAGGACTCGTCTCTGTCTAGTTGTCAAAGATCCTAAATTCACAAGAACTCTCTCACTCATCTTCACTCAAGATAAGTGATTTGAACTCTTCTCAGCTCTCTTTTTCAAGGGGCGTTATTTTACTCAATCTCTCGATTTTTGTCAAGAGCTCTTTGAAATCTCTCTTCAGATTTCTCTCAATTCCCCTCTTTTTTCGAGGACTGAAATTATGCCAAACTTTCAGCTCTTTGTCAAGAGTCACTCAACTTCCCCCTCTCGCTCTGGTCTCCCCAAAGACCTCTCTCGCGTTTGGAGCCGGAATTATATTTTAATCTAGTGTGTTTGTCAAGCTGTTGTATAACTCCAATATACATAATTGCATTTAAGCCATAAAAATTTTTCTATAATGAAACAAGTGATTTAAGATGGTTTATATAGCAATAATTTATCATTCTTCTGTATCATTATGCTTGACAGGTTTTCTATATCTATTATAGTATTGCAAAAACTAATAACAACAGGAGGAAAAATATGAAAGCTTACGATAACGATATTTTACAGATGAAAGAGCGAATAGCTTCTCAAAAAGCCAAAACAACAGAGGAAAAAAAGTATGATATAGCCACATTTATAAAAATGACATATCAACTTTTTGCAGCAAGTCTCATTGCAGCAACTGCCGGTGCATATATAGGTATGCAGATGGCACCAGCCATTGCGTCTTGGTATTGGGGATTAGTAATTTTAGAATTTGCAGCTCTCTTTGGTATCTACTTTACTAAAAATAAACCCGGTATCAATCTTTTAATGCTTTTTGTCTTTACATTTATGACAGGTTTAACACTTACACCACTTCTTAGCGCAATATTAGCTCTTCCAGCTGGGGCATCAATCGTTACAAATGCACTGCTTCTTACAGGAGTTGCTTTTGGTGGCATCAGCCTCTTTGCAATAAATACAAAAAGAGACTTTACTTTCATGGGAAAATTCCTTTTTGTTACATTGATTATTTTGGTAGTTGCTGGACTCATTAATATTTTTGTTGGAAGCCCTCTTTTGCAAACAGCAATTGCAGCAATTGGCGCAATTTTATTTAGTGCATTTATTCTCTTTGATACACAAAACATTATTAGAGGAAACTTTGCAAGTCCGGTAGAGGCTGCAATTGCACTCTATCTTGACGTACTCAACCTCTTTATCTCTCTTTTACAACTTTTAGGAATTTTTGGTAATGAAGAGTGATACAGCTCCATCTAATGATCCTAAATTCTATAGACTCATTGACGCTAATATCAACAGGCTACGCGAAGGCATTCGCGTAGTCGAAGATGTTGTACGCTATATCTACGATAATAAAGAAACAGCATCGAGACTTAAAAAAATTCGCCATCAAATACGATTTGATGATCCGCTGCTTCTTCAATACAGAGATATACGCAATGATGTTCTCAAAAAAAGCACAAAAAGTGAAATGCAAAGAGAAACTATTGAAGAGATTATAAAAGCCAATATGAAGCGAGCGCAAGAGTCTGCACGGGTATTGGAAGAAGCTTTGAAGCTCATTGATCCAAATTATGCAGAACTTTTTAAAACTATTCGCTATGAACTTTACGATATAGAAAAAGAGCTTTAGTCTGCAAAAAACTCTTCACTACTTCCATTTAAATCAAAAAAAGTTGTTGCACTCTTGTTTGTTTCAAGTTCTCTTACTACTACCCTCCATCTACCCTCTTCTCTTCCTGGCACAAAGCGATAATCATATACTGAGCCATAAAATGGTGGTACTTTAAATCTTTTGATACGATCATCATCTCCTTTGGGAGAGTACCAGTGAAACTCAACCGTTAGCCCATGTGCATTATCAGATCTTTGAATAAAATATGTACATGTTATTCTCTCATTCTCTTGCTGACAGACAATATCTGCAACAATCAACAGAGGGAAAAGGATGAGTACTATTTTTCGCACCATAGAAATATCACTTCAAATTCAAGATAATTTTTATCAAATGTTCGCATAAATTGCCTCAGACTTGCTACTGAAGCTCTCTTTTCTCCACTACTTATACCGCTTTTTTTGATATAAAAAAAAGCACTCTTTATATCTGGAAAAAAAAGTTTATACTCCCGTATCTCATAGTTTACCATAAAATATTTTTTTGCAATGTCCAAAACCTCTTTGACTGGACGTATTGGAGATTTGATACCTAATTTTTCATGAATCGAGCGAAAAGTATTATTTGTAAAAAGAGCTGCCGATAGATGAGGAAAATTTTGCAGATGCATAAAAACGGTATCAAGATCTTTGCTCCATTGCAGTGAGGATGAAGCAAAAACTTGGTCAATTTTTCTTTTTTTTAGCTTTTGCCAGCAAAGTTCGCTATCAAAACTGCAATAGATCTTCTCTACCTTTGTAGTAGGATGAAACGAGAGCATTTTTGCAGAGAGATCAAGGGCATAAAATTTCTCAAAATCCCATGTAATAGCCCTATATACCTCTCCACTTCCAGCACCAAGATCCAAAATATATTTTCCTTGAAAAGGAGAGTTTTCAACTAAATATTTTGCTACTTTTGTTTGAATAATCTTTTGGCGTTGGTAGGCGGAAGCAAATCTATCAAATTCTTTAATATGTTTCAATATATATTTACCTTACATTCGATATAATTGGGCAAAATTTTTGCAAAGGAACCAGATGATAAAGATCCTATTTATTTTACAGATCGTTTTGGCGGTTATTTTAACTATTATTATTTTACTACAAAAAAGCTCTTCAATTGGGCTTGGGGCATACAGTGGAAGCAATGAATCGGTATTTGGTGCAAAAGGACCACAAGGATTTTTAGCAAGAGCTACATTTTTCTTAGCTACGGTTTTTGTTCTCAATACTATTTTGCTAGGCTATATGTATAACAAAGAGTACAATAAATCTGTAGTAGATAAAATTAAGACAGAAAAAACATCACCGATTCCTACAGTTCCAGCACCTACTCCTGCACCAAAAACAGATGTTCCGCAAGCTCCTTCTACGAAGTAGTCTCTTTTTTGCGCTCAGCCTCTTTGGCGATGCGCATATTTTTGTCTATCACCGTTTCGATGATCCACGCTATCCTGCTACCAATACATCTTTAGAGCAACTAAAAAAGGATTTTACATATCTCAAAGAGCATCACTATAAAGTTATCCCTTTACAGCAGCTTGTAGATGCACTCAAAAACAGAGAAAAAATCGATGATAAATGGGTAGTGCTCACTATCGATGATGGCTATAAAAGTTTTTTAAAAGCTCTCCCTCTTTTTCGCAAATTCAAATACCCATTTACTATTTTTATAGCTACTAAGCCCATTGAAAACAGGTATGGAGACTTTTTGCACTGGGAAGATTTACGTCTCATCAAACGGTTTGGTGAAATTGGTCTACACTCCCACGCTCATCCACATCTTGTTAATCTCTCAAATGATCAGATCCAAAAAGATACTCAACAGGCATTACAACTTTTTCAAAAACATCTAAGTATGCAACCAAAATCGTATGCTTACCCCTATGGAGAGTATGATGAGAGAGTCAAAAAGATTATAAAAAGTTTTGGATTTAGTGCAATTTGTAATCAGAACATAGGAGCTATTAGCAAAACATCAGATGTTTATGATCTTGACCGCATAGCACTTGTAGGCAAAAGCAATATTGCAAAACAGCTTCGCATTCAGCATCTCAACGCACAATGGCTTGCACCCATACATTATCCTCGCACAGGTATTTTAGAAAATGTAAAAATAAAAGTGTCTCCACAATATACCACTGGATGGCTCTATGTTACAGATTATGGTTGGAAACGTGTAAAAATAAAAAATGGTATTGTTAATGAATACCTTGGCTACAAACTCAAAAGAGATCGTGTAAGGGTAATTATAAAGGTAAAACATAGTAAAATTAATACAAAAATTTTAGTAAGGAGTCGAGATGGAACTGAATGAAGTGTATGAATTTGCCAAAGATCATATGCAAAAAAGTCTTGAAGTATTGAAAAAAGACTTCAATACTTTGCGCACAGGACGTGTTACTACTGCAGTTGTAGAAAACATTAAAGTAGATTACTATGGAGTCCCAACTCCTCTCAATCAAGCTGCAAGTGTAGTTGCTGCTGATGCAACAACAATCGTAATCTCCCCTTGGGATAAATCCTTACTTGGAGAAATCGAGCGAGCTATACAAGAGGCAAATATTGGTGTTAATCCCAATAATGACGGTGAACAGATAAAACTTTTCTTTCCACCAATGACGGTAGAGCAAAGAGAAGCTGAAGCAAAAAAAGCAAAACAGTTTGGCGAAAAAGCAAAGATCGCAATCCGCAATGTAAGACGGGAAGCAAATGATAAGATAAAAAAACTCTTCAAAGATAAAGTAATTACAGAAGATGAAGAAAAAAGAGCTCTTGAGGAGGTACAAAAAATCACAGATGAGTTTGTCAAAAAAGTAGATGAGCTTGTCAAACAAAAAGAGCAAGAGATCATGAAGGTGTAGCTAAGACCAGCCGAAGGCTGAGCAAGCAAACTGCTTTGCTTGCGTGTCTTAGCAAAAAGCTATGAATATATACGAATCCTAAAATCAACAATTTTAGTGATGAGCATATGAATAGCTGGGTTACCTTGAAGAAAACAAAGCTGAGTAAAACGAAGATAGTTTTCGGTTACTAGCTATAGTGAGTCACGCAAACTCTTCACAGCAAGGATAAAAATGGTAGATATCAAAAAGATTTATAAAGATTCTAGTGCACTGCTTGAAGGGCATTTTCTGCTCTCTTCTGGCAAACACAGTACCAATTATCTTCAAAGTGCAAAAGTATTAGAAGATCCTAAAAGAGCTGAGATATTAGCCAAAGAGCTAGCAAAGCAGATTCAAGATGCTGGCATAAAAATAGATACTGTCTGCTCTCCAGCTATCGGAGGGCTTTTGGCCGGATATGAACTGGCACGTGCCCTTGGTGTGCGCTTTATTTTTACCGAGCGCAAAGATGGAAAGATGACATTGCGCAGAGGCTTTAGTGTAGAGCCAGGTGAAAAGGTACTCATCTGCGAAGACATTATCACTACGGGTGGTTCCGCTATGGAAGCTGCCCAGGAGATCCAAAAAAGAGGTGCAGAAGTAGTAGGATTTGCTGCCTTAGCAAATAGAGGCGTATGCAAAAGAGAGGGGGGATTAGAAAAATCGCAGCCAGAATGTAAGCTCCCTAACGACAAACCACTTTTTGCACTTGCAGATTTTACTTTTCCAATATATGAGCCACAAGAGTGTCCACTCTGTAAACAGGGCTCAACTCCTATAAAACCTGGTAGCAGAGGCAATTGATGGCTCGCTGGCGTGATATCAAAAAAGGCAAAATTCCACAACAACAATACAATGAGCCTCAAACAGCTTTTACGCCAGCTCCTATAGCCGATAGGCTCAAAGCTTTTTTAACAGATACATTTATGATTACTATGCCTATTATCTATATTGTGATCTATTTCATAATGGGAAGTAGAGAGGGTTTTCGCGATCATATGGCACAAGGATGGCTCTATATTATTATTCCTCACATGCTCATCGTCACACTTCTTTGGAGTATTAAGGGGCAGACTCCAGGTATGAAAGCCTATGATATTAAAATCACGCGCTTTAACGATCCCAACAGACTTCCAAACTTTTTTCAATCACTCCTACGCTATATCTTTATGCCAATTTCTATTCTTTCTGTTATTGGAGTTGCTATTGCCCTCTTTCGTAAAGATAAACAGACGCTCCATGACCTTATATCATTCACAAGGCTTGTGAAGGTTGCAGATATTTAGTCTTACTAGTGCATTTTATTTCTTTTTCTTCGCCATTATTGGCGTTTATGTGATCTATCTTCCAAAAGTTCTTGATATTTTGGGATACACTTCGCTCCAAATTGGTATCATTTTTGCTATATCACCATTGACACGCTTTCTCACCCCATTTTTTTTCCTTAAAAAGTGGCAACTTACACCAAAAATCTATAAATTCGCACTTTTTTTAGCACTCATTGCTGGAATTTTATTCTTTTTTACAATCGATAATTTCTATCTCTTCACCATTCCAAATACACTTCTTGGAATATCTTTTGCACTTACTCTCCCCTTTGTAGAGACAATTGCTTTAGCCCATATTGGTAAAGAGCGGTACGGCAAAAGCCGGCTATTTGGATCGATTGGTTTTATTGTTATAGCACTTGTTTTAGCAAAATTTATGGAGAGTCCTAAGATAGCACTTTGGTTTTTATTTGGTGCAATCTGCTTTACTGCTCTTTTTGGATTTGCTCTTGCAAAAGAGGATTTAACAAAGAGTAAAGAGGCCTCGCAAGAGAGCTTTTCACTCCTTGCTCACTGGCCATTATGGGTAAATATCTTTTTATTGCAGGTAAGTTTTGGGCCATTTTATAACTTTTTTACAATTTATGAAAAAGAGCATGGACTTGATTACACTACCATTAGCTATCTTTGGACATTTGGTGTTATCGCTGAAATTTTCATGCTCTATTTTCAAGGGCCTCTTCTCAAAAAAAATCTCTTAAAACTTTTACAACTATGTAGCTTCATTACTGCTGGACGATGGCTAATACTCCACTTTTTCCCTACAAATCTACCACTGCTCTACTTTGCCCAATCGCTCCACGCTTTTAGTTTTGCACTCTACTACACAGCTGCAATTAGTCATCTCTTTTTTCTCTACAAAAACAAAACACTTGCACAGCAGTTTTTTGGAGGTGTAAGCTTTGGACTGGGAGGAATGGTAGGAAGTCTCTTGGCAGGTGTAGTGTATGGAAAGTATCTTTTTATGTATGCTGCAGGAGTAGCACTTCTTGCAAGCCTTGTGCTCTTTTTGGAATATAAAAAAATCTCATAGCAGCCAAGAATAAATTGGCCGCTTTAAAATTTATACTTTTGCTTGGTAGTAGCAGCGTTTTGGAGATTCGATTTTTCCTTCGGCTTTAAGTTTTTTGATGATTTTATCAACCTCTTTCTTTTCTACTCCTAAAGCCTCTGCGATTTCGCCAGCTTTCATCGCTTTATTTTTGATAAGCTCTAAAACTTTCTCTTCCATGTTTCCTCCTTTAGCGAAATTCTACTATTTCATCTCTTTGCAGTCTCTTTTTTGGTGGTCTCTCCATAGCACAATACCCAAAAGCTACCATAAGCGCTACACTTTGATTGTGCAGTTGCAAATACTCTTCTACTTTTTCTTTTTCAAACCCTTCAATAGGGCAGCTATCAATCCCTCTATATGCAGCTCCTGTCATCATATTGGCTGCTGCTATGTAGCACTGCTTTTGCACCCAACAATCGATATCTTGCTTTTGCAAAAATGCAAAGTAGCGATCGATATATGCCTTCGTAGCCTCAGGGCTGAGGCCACGCCTAGCAAACATCTTTGCTATATACTCTCTATTTTGCACAACCGCGCTATCAGCTTTAATAACAACCAAATGGCTACATGTAGTTATTTGCTTTTGATTCCAGCAAAGAGGTTGCAACTCCTCTTTTATTTTTTGATCTGTTACTACAAGCAGTCTCCAAGGCTCCATCCCAAAAGAGCTTGGACTGAGCCTTGCATACTCTAATATGACTTCAATTTCCTCTTGCGGGATACTCTTTTGAAGAAATCTCTTGCATGCAAATCGTCGCTGCATTGCAGCAAGAAATTTATCCTCCATAGACGCGTCCCTTTATTTTCTCTACAACCTCTTTTATTTCATCAAAAAACTGCTTTACCTCACGCGCAAGATCCTCATCCTCTGCAAAGATCTCTGTATGAACAACTGCTATGAGTTTGTCATTGAGAATCAAAAGATCTTCAATATCTCTCTTTGAATTTTGCACATAGTTATTAAAATCATCCCCTTCAAAAAATTTGATGCGCTCAACTTTCGCACTCATCTCATCAGCAAAGAGTTTTGAACCTTTTATTGCAAAGATTGCTTTTTTGAGAGACTCTTTGAGATTGCGTACCTTTGCCAAGAGAGGTTGCTGCTGCTTCACATACTCTTTAGCTGATTCAAAGAGTGCCTTTGCTCTTTCTAAGTTGCTTGAAGCTGCTGCATGCATCTTGAGGTAGTAGACAAGATATCCAAATATGAAAGCTACGAGAACGCTAAATGCAATTCCCAAAGCTGGCGCTGCACCGCTTGTACCTGTGAAGAGATCGCTATAAAATCCATAAGCTTGCTCAAAAAATTTCAAATCTATCATATTAGGATCAAAATTGAGCTTTTTAAAATATGCACCCACTGCTCCAAAACCAAAAAACACTATAAGTGCTGTGAGCACTCCCCAAAATTTTGCCCCAAATGTGCCTGAGCGCGGCTCTTTGATTTCAAAAGGCTCTAGTGGTTCTATCTCTTTTACAATTCGCTCCTTATCCTCACACTCAATAATCGGTGTAGATGCAATTTGGGGAATATTTTTAATTTCACTCAAAGCCTCTTTCATCTCTTCAAGATGAGAAAGGGCAATAGCATCCTTGAGGCTTTTAAATTCAGCTAACGTTGCATTAAACTCTTGGATGTTTTCATTTAACTCTTTTTCAAACTCCTCTACTAGCTCCCTCGCCTCTTGTGTGATAGATTGGATCTGCTGCAATTTACTCATAATGCTCTCCTATTTCTTTTGTTTTGCCATCCTTTTTCTTACATGCGGATCAAGATAGCGTTTTCTCAGTCGAATGGACTTTGGCGTCACCTCTACAAGCTCATCCTCCTCTATCCACTCTAACGCTCGCTCGAGTGTCATCTTGCGTGGTGGAGTAAGCTTGATAGCCTCGTCACTTCCTGCTGCACGCACATTGGTGAGGTTTTTTCCCTTGATGGGATTCACTTCTAGATCATTGGGGCGTGAATGCTCTCCAATAATCATCCCCACATAGACTTCAGTACCTGGCTCTATGAAGAGCACTCCACGCTCTTGGAGGTTAAAGAGTGCGTAAGCTAAAGCTTTGCCATTTTCCATAGAGATGAGGGCTCCATTTTTGCGATGCTCAACCTCTCCAACAAAGGGGCGAAAATCTAAAAATGAATGGTTCATCACTCCTTCACCTTTAGTATCTGTCAAAAACTCACTGCGAAATCCAATAAGTCCTCGTGCTGGGATCTCAAACTCGATCCTCACACTCCCCTCATCCATAGGTGTCATTGACTTCATCACTGCCTTGCGACGTCCAAGCTTATCAATAACTGTCCCACTATAATCTTCTGGCGTATCAATCACAAGATACTCAAACGGCTCTAACTTCACACCATTTTCCTCTTTGATAATAACTTCAGGACGAGAGATGCTAAATTCATACCCCTCTCTTCGCATATTCTCTGCCAAGATTGTAATCTGTAGCTCACCGCGGCCACTCACTTTGAAGCGCCCTTCGCCCACCTCTTCTACTCGCATAGCAATATTTGTCTCCATTTCTTTCATGAGACGATCTTTGAGCTTATTGGATGTGACATGCTTACCTTCTCGTCCAGCAAGAGGTGAGTCGTTGACGCTAAAAAAGACGCTCAGAGTTGGCTCTTCGATATGGAGGGGATCAAGCGGCATAGGATTTGCAGGATCTACAAGACTATCACCTACATCAATATCTTCAAATCCTGCAACTGCCACAATATCTCCAGCTTCAGCCTCATCAATCTCGAGTCTATTAAGCCCCAAAAAGCCTATGAGTTTGCTTATGCGCCCCTTTTTCTCTTCACCATTGGCTTTGACAAGCAAAAGCTCATCCCCTCGCTTAATGCGGCCATTAAAAATCCTCGCAATTCCTATACGCCCTACGTAGTTGTCATAATCGAGTGTAAATACTTGCATCTGCGCTGGATTATCAGCACTACCACTTGGAGCTGGAACATGCTCAATAATAGCTTCAAAAACAGGAGTGATGTCTTTATTTTCATCTTCTAAATTCCATTTAGCATATCCTTCTCTCGCTGCTGCATAGAGGATAGGAAAATCGAGCTGATCTTCACTGGCATCCATCGCTACAAAGAGATCAAATATCTCATCCACTACCCGCTCTGGCTCAGCTGCTGGTTTATCAATTTTATTGATAACTACTATCGGCTTGAGTCCAAGACTAATCGCTTTTTTGACCACAAATTTTGTTTGAGGCATTACCCCTTCTTGAGCATCAACAAGGAGTAAAACTCCATCAACCATCTTGAGTACCCGCTCTACTTCACCACCAAAATCAGCGTGTCCTGGGGTGTCAATAATATTGATTTTAAAACCGCCATAGCGGATCGCTGTATTTTTTGAGAGGATCGTAATTCCCCGCTCTCTTTCTAAATCGTTGCTATCCATCGCTCGCTCAGCAAGCTCTTTGTGCGCTTCAATTGTTCCTGATTGTTTTAAAAGCTCATCTACAAGGGTAGTTTTTCCATGATCAACGTGTGCTATAACTGCAATATTGCGAATATTTTGCATCCATTTCCTCTTTTTAATCTAAAATTTATCTTATTTTACTACCCTTTTGCAAAAGGAGAGATTAAATGATTAATTACTTGATTTTTGATATGGATGGCACACTTATTGACAGCTCTGCAATTATCTCAAATTCAATCAACTATGTGCGCAGCAAGCTTGGACTTCCGCCCATGGATAAAAAGGTAATCTTAGAAGCAGTCAACGATACCTCTATCCACAGACCAAAATTTTTTTATGGTGTAGAAGAGTATGAACCAAAACATGTAGAGTGGTTTAGAGAGTACTATGCCAACAATCACCATAAAGAGACCCTGTTATATACAGGGGTAAAGGAGCTTCTTGAAGAGATAAAGCCCTACTTTTGCCTCTCCCTCGCCACAAATGCTTATCGCGTGAGTGCTGAGCTAATTCTCAAAAATCTTGGAATTTACGATTACTTTGAAATAATCGTTTGTGGTGATGAGGTAGCTCATCCAAAACCAGCTCCCGATATGATTTTTAAAATTATTGATTTTTTTGAATGTGATAAAAATGAAATCATGCTTATTGGCGATGGAAAAACTGATGAAGAAGCTGCTCAAGCAGCAAGTATTGGCTTTTTGAAAGTTAATTGGGGATGGAGTGAGTATGAAGATGCTATTAAAAGTGTGGAGGAGTTAAAAGAGATATTATTATCTCTTAAAGCTTGATTCTATTAATTTTAAATTAGCATTTACTATTTCACAAATATAATTTTTTCAAGGCGCAAAAGCGCCTCTCTTTATCTCCTTTGAATTCTTCTACTACCTGCAAATCCAAAAAGAGCTATTAAAAATCCAAGAGCTAATGGTGAAAGGGGAACAGTAACAGATGTTTGTGGTTGCCCTTGGCCAATGTATCCTCCTCCTGGATCTTTGATCACTTTATTTGCAATACCATCATCATCTAAAGCTCCCCCATCAGTGAGAGTAAAACTCACAATTGTCTGATTATGTGCTTGGTCATGCTGTACGGTTGAATCAACTTTTACCCAATTACCATTTATCTCTTTGGCATATCCTGTTATATCTGGATTATAGGGATAGTAAATATGTACAGTTGCACTATCTCCAGCATTGCTTACATTAATGTCGAAACTTACCGTTCCATATGGAAGCTCTATCTGTTCGCCATTTTGCGTAGTAACAATTTTAGGAGTCTCATCCTTTACAACATGATAGAGCTTATTAGTTTCATCAGTAGCTACTCCTATAAGATAATCTCCTCCTTGTGGAGTGGCTACATTATATTCGCATGCATCTTTCATATCATCGTGGTTGATATCTACTGTTGGATCTTCAGTCGTATTGTCATCCTCTTGGCAAGAAAAGTAGTAATCTTCAATTGTTATATAAAAGGTGTGAATAATAAAATCTTCATCTTCTTCGATAACTTTTGATAATGACTCTCTATGAATATGTCTATTACAATTATCTGTAGATCTACAGAAACTCACATTATAATCAGGTGGACCCCCCACCTCACAATCTCCCGATGCATTGACTTCCAATATTTCATATTCCACACCTGCTCCCCATACAGCATCTAATACACTTGATAAAGTTGGAGTATTTAATTTGACATAATTGTCAAAACTCTCACGGCTAGAACATCCGGTTTCAATAGGTGGAGGGGCAATATACTTAGTCAATATAATAGTAACAGGTTCTGACAGAGCAAACACAAAAGCAGGAAAAAACAATACAAACCATAAGATAGAGCGTAATCTTTTCATACTTAATCCTTTATTAGTTTTTTAAAAAAATAATAATATAAAATTCATTAAATATAGTTTATACCTTATTATTTTCATCTTCTCTGCACCTCCCACCACCCATAGACACCAATCAAAAATGGCTCAAACCTTGCAACATAGTTGATGAAAAAATCTTTGATGGCACAAAGTATTTCTCCAGCCAAGTAGTGTCTTGCAAGATAGAAGTGCACATAGGGATTTATATTGGCAACAGGAGCTATTGTACAAAAAGAGAAAAGCAGCATAGAAAAAAAGTGAAGCATAAAAAGCAGAAGCATTCCCGTATAAAATATCTCCCATCTTTTCTTTAAAGGCATTTTGAATCCTAAAACTATCGCTAAAAGGAGTGAAAGCGTTAGTGGGACATTGAATGTCACTGCTTCCATATCCAAAGAGATATCCATTGCAAAGTCATGACTTTTTCCATTTATATCTTTAATTGGAGTAGCATTTTTTATGCTAAAAATAATCTCTTTTCCTTTTATATCGGTTTTTTGTACAGCAAGATCATAATATCTTGCGGCGATACCAAATGCTGTGTTGGAAATAAAGAAGTTGTAGTAATTTTTGATATAACTCCATCCCAAAATCGTAGGAAATAGAAGAAGCAAAAAGAGCACAAAGAGCTTAAGCAGATGGCTTTTCATCACTTACCCTTTGCAAGTAAAAAAGAAAAGCCAAAAATGCCAAGACGATCATGATACTTTGGGTGAGATATGTGTGCATCAATTCAAAATATTTTGGATAGTGCTCTATCGTCCAAGCAAGCAAAGCTATACGGGCTATATTTATCACTTCTAAAATAATCGTCCCAAAAATGCCATAAATAATCTTCAATTTTGATTTTGCCGGATAGGCAAAGACTCCCGCAAGATAGATAAGCACTGCCTCAAGACCGTTGCAACCAAACTTGATAATCATATCTGCATGAGGAAGATGGAGCGTATCATTTGTGGCAGTAACCACAATACCAAGCATATGAATAAAAAAGGCTGAAAGAGATGCTATGAAACTATTGTAAAAAGACTCGATATGCAAAGCTTTTCTCATAGGCTCAAAATCTACAAGAAAAAAGGCGATTGCAAGATAGAGAACATAAAGAGTTACAAATTTTTTCATTTCTCTCCTTTGTAAAACTTACTATAGCAAACTGCCTATTAAATTTTTATTTAACTTAAGTTATCTCACAGTTATATTTTTCTAAAATGAAAGATTATAATACTTTTGAAAGGAAAAATTATGAGAAAATTCCTTCTTTTTCTCTTTACGATACATTTCGCGTATGCCACTCCGTTTGCTTATGTTACAAATATAGATAATAATATTGTCAGTGTCATCGATACTGCCACAAATACAATTACAGATACAATAAATGTAGGAAATGGACCCGTAGGAATTGCTATAATTCCAAATGGAAGTAGAGTCTATGTAACAAATAACCGTGGTGATAATACCGTAACTGTCATTGACACCAGTACAAACAATGTCACCGCTACAATAAATGTAGGAAATGGTCCTGAAGGTATTGCTATAACTCCAGATGGCAGTAAAGTTTATGTCGCAAATAACAGTGACGATACCGTCAGTGTTATCAATACTGCAACAAACAATGTCACCGCTACAATAAATGTAGGAAATGGTCCTGAAGGTATTGCTATAACTCCAGATGGCAGTAAAGTTTATGTCGCAAATAACAGTGACGATACCGTCAGTGTTATCAATACTGCAACAAACAATGTTACCGCTACAATAAATGTAGGTGATGGGCCCACAAATATTGCCATCACTCCTGACGGTAATAGGGTCTATGTAACAAATAATTATAGCGATACCGTCAGTGTTATCGATACTGCAACAAACAATGTCACCGCTACAATAAATGTAGGAAAAGGTCCTTTAGGCATTGCTATCACTCCAGATGGTTACTGGGTATATGTAGTAAATAATAGTGATACTATCATTAGCGTCATAGGTACTAAAACAAATAGTGTTATCACTACAATTAATATAGAATATGGGTCTTTAGGAATAGCAATCACGCCAGATGGTAATAGGATATATGTAACATCGAGTGATATTAGTGTCATTGATACCGCTACTAACAGTATTATAGCTTCCATTACAGATGTTGGAACCAATGGTCCTGTCTTTGGACAATTTATCGGCCCATCTACATTGCCAGGTCAGGAAGTAAATGGAACATTGCCAGGTCAGGAAGTAAATGGAACATTGCCAGGTCAGGAAGTAAATGGAACATTGCCAGGTCAGGAAGTAAATGGAACATTGCCAGGTCAGGAAGTAAATGGAACATTGCCAGGTCAGGAAGTAAATGGAACATTGCCAGGTCAGGAAGTAAATGGAACATTGCCAGGTCAGGAAGTAAATGGAACATTTATTAGTATTCCTCTATCTCTACCGGGTTTAGAGGAACAACAAAAAAGTCTTACCGTAAAAGTTGAATCAGGCAGACTTATGGATGTTAAGGTAGTAGATAATCAACCGTTAGATATTCCTTTACCAGGCGGAAAAAAGATAGAACTTCCCTATGGGATAATAAGCTTTGATTTAGAAGTAAACAATCCAGGAGAAAGTACGACTGTTTCGCTCGCTTATCCTTACAATCCAAACATAATGGGATATATCAAAAAGATAGATGACCAATGGTTTCCAATAGAGGCCAATGTACGGCATGACCCGGACAATAATCAAACTATTATAAGCTTTACTCTTGTCGATGGTGGAGTTAATGATGCTGATGGCCGAGTCAACGGTGTCATCAAAGACCCGGGCGGACCATATATTCCACAGCCTCAACCTTCCGTCACTGTTCCTCTCTCCCCACTTGCTCTTGGATTTTTGGCAGCTCTCTTTGGATTTGCAGGAAGTAGAAAAATTAGAAGAAATTAATAAAAAGGCGCTTTGCGCCTTTTCTATAACTTAATCCCATATATTTCATGATATATATTCATAGCATAGCGATCACTCATCCCAGCAATAAAATCGGCTGCTACGCGGTAAATTTTCTCTTTTTGTGCTCTTTGGTAATACTCATCTGGCATAAGTCTTGGCTCTTCTGTTAATGCTTTAAAAAGCCCTTCAATACACTGTTTACCAGCATACATCTTACGCAAAATCTGTGGATGGCGATAGAGTTTTTCATAAAGGATTTTTTTCAGTTTTTTGATCTGCGTAGCTAAAGCATCTGGATATCGAATCGGCAAAGGCTCGCTTGCTAGAATAGTCGCACAAAGCACATTATCACTTTTTGGAATATATTTTTTTGATTCATTTATGAGGGAAATTACCATTTTAGCAATGAGTAGCGAAGTGAAGCGGTAGCGAAAAAGCTTCTCTTCCTTTTTATATCCTTCTGTTTGTGCTTCTAGTATTACTTCTTGTACTAGCTCATTCTCCTCAATTGTTGCAAAACTAATTAGCCCATATTTAATACCATCATCGATATCGGCGCTGATATAGGCTATCTCATCTGCTTTATCTACGATCATCGCTTCAAGACTTGGATGGCGATCAAGTTTGAATACCTCATCGTACCACTTACTCAAAAATGGCTTTTTATAGGGATAGGAGTGTTTTAAAATTCCTTCGAGTGTTGCAAAGGTAAGATTGAGCCCATCAAAATCTTTATAGCGCTTTTCAAGTTTTGTCACAACGCGAAAGGATTGGAAATTGTGCTCAAAACCATTTGCACTAAAGCGATCTTTAATAAGTCTATCAAGCTCATCTCCCCCCACATGCCCAAAGGGAGTGTGTCCTAGATCATGCGCTAGCGCGATAGCTTCAGCCAAAGGCTCACTAAGACCAAGCTCTCTTGCAATGGTTCGTGAAATCTGTGCAACTTCGAGAGAATGTGTGAGCCTCGTACGAAAATAATCACCTACATAGTTGATAAAGACTTGTGTTTTATATTCTAAGCGGCGAAAAGAAGAAGAGTGGATAATGCGATCACGATCGCGATAAAAGGAGTCGCGAAAATCTTTGATACTTGGATAAAACCGATCAGTGCACTGCATTTTTGAGTTTTTTTAGTTTTCTAAAAACATTAGCAAAATCGATTGCTACATCGCATTTTCCTTCAAGTTTTACCTTTTCACTCAAAAAATCGCCAATCTTCCTATATTTTCCATCTTTAAGCTTATAAACTTTTGCTTTATAATCTTTTGGATAGACGAGGATATAATACTCTACTCCTTCCTCAGCATACATTGCAAATTTTATATCCTCATCTCTTGTAGCACTTGATGGACTTACAATCTCAACTATAATAAAAGGAGCTTTTTGGATAAAATCGGTAAGTTCCCCACATACCACACTTATATCTGGACGCACTACATTTTTCTCATCTATCTTCCAATCCTCTTCTACTAACACAAAACATTCATCACACTCCTCTAATGATTTTTCCAGCTCATATGCAATACGAGAAAGTAGCATCTGATGCTCACTCACAGGACTTGGCGCCATTGCAATTGGCACTCCATCAATAAGCTCCCAATCCCCCTCCCACTGTTTATAGTCTTCATAGGTATATTCTGGAATATAGCGAGCAGTCATGGTAGTCCTTTTTGGTATAATCTTACTCAATTATAGCAAAAGGATGCTCATGAAGGTGACATTGCTCCACTATACTCCTCTACCAATTGCTGCCCATGCAATACGTACTTGCTGGCAAAGCTTTGATAAAAGCGATGGTGGAGGCCCAAAAGATCAAGAGCTTATCGATCGGGTGGGTAACAAGTATAAACATGCCTCAACACTCGAGCATCTTGTCTACACCTTCTATATTCAAGGTATTAGCCGCGCCCTTTTGCAAGAGCTTGCCCGCCACCGCATGGCAAGTCTAAGTGTAAAATCTACCCGCTACACCCTCAAAGAGCTCAAAAATGCCGAGCCTTTTGATGAAAATGACTTTGAAGGTGCAAGCAAATATATTGTCCTCACAGGCAATGAGCTAGTAGATAGTATGAGTATTAAAGCGCTTAATAACCTCCAAAAAGTGCTACAAGAGGGAGTCTCAAACGATTTTGCAAAATATTGCTTGCCAGAGTGCTATAAAACAGAGCTTACCTGGACTATTAACGCTCGTTCATTGCAAAATTTCCTTGCCCTCCGCAGCTCTAAATCGGCTCTTTGGGAGATAAGAAAGTTAGCTTTTGCAATTTTTGATGCACTCCCAGAGGATCATAAATACCTCTATGAAGAGTATATAAGCCACTCTTAACGCAAACGCACTCTTTGGGCATGAGTAATTGCAACTGCCATTGCATCAGTAATATCTAACGGTTTAATCTCTTTTTTTATCCCTAAAATCTTTTTTACCATAAAAGCAACCTGCTCTTTTGAGGCTTTTGCTTTTCCAGTAAGAGCCCTTTTTACCTGCAAGGGAGTATACTCGCTAAAATTTCCATGCATCTGAATAATCCGTAACGCTAACGCTCCTCGAAACTGGGCAAGTTTTAAAACTGTTTTTGGATTGTAGGCATAAAATATATCCTCCATAGCTACTTCATCTATTGCAAAGCTTTGAAAAACCATATCAAGCCCCTCGATCATTTGAGAGAGTTGATACTGAAAATCTTGCGGAGTAATCTTTATAAGTCCCGCTTCTATCAAACGCATTTGTGAATTTTGTAGTGAAATAATTGCATAACCAAGATTGCGGCTTCCTGGATCTATTCCTAAAATATTCACATTTGTCACCTTTTCAAATATCCCTGTTTTTGGTGATTATTCACACATTTTCACAAAATTATTCACATATTATTCACAATGTGAACAACTATTCTCACAAAAAATTGTAGCCAATTTTCGGCTATTTTAGATACAATAGCACTATTATTCACATCACGCTGAAAAAATTATTCACATAAAGGGCACTGGTGCTTGGTGAGAAGATCATCGAAAAATTAAAAGAGGAGATTCCTCAAATCGAGTATGAGCGCTATATCAAAAACCTTCGCTACGATGAGAAGCGTTCAAAAGTCGATCATGCCGTCTTCATTGCTCCCAATCTCTTTGTAGCCAATTGGGTAAAGAGAAAATATAGTAAAAAGCTCTCACAGCTTTTTGAGCTTGAAACGGGAGTGGAAACCTTTGTAGAGATTACAACAAAAAAAGAGCCAAGCATCAAAAAACTTGCAGAAAAAAAACCAGAAATAAATCAACCAACAACAAGTACAAAAATCAATCCAACATATACTTTTGAAAATTTTGTCGTAGGAAGCTCAAACCAGTTTGCCTATACTGCTGCACACCGCGTTGCAGAAAAGCCAGGAGAGGTGTATAACCCTCTTTATATCTACGGCGGAACAGGGCTTGGAAAAACACACCTTCTTCACGCTATAGGCAATTTCAATCTTAAAAAAAGCAAGACTATTATTTATGCAACCATTGAACAGTTTATGAATGATTTCACCTATCATCTGCGACAAAAAACTATAGAAAACTTTAGAGAAAAGTATAGAAAATGTGATATTTTACTCATTGATGATATCCAGTTTCTCAGCGGCAAAGAGGGAACGCAAGAGGAGTTTTTTCACACCTTTAATGAACTCCACACAGATGGCAAGCAGATTGTCCTTACAAGCGATCAACCTCCTAAAAAGATTGCTGGACTTGAAGAGAGACTCAAAAGCCGCTTTGAGTGGGGACTCATAGCAGATATTCAACCACCAGAACTTGAAACCAAAATAGCAATTATCAAGAAAAAGTGCGAGCTCAACGGTATTCAACTCGAAGATGAGATTGTCAACTATCTTGCTGCAAATATGGATAGTAATATTCGAGAAATCGAAGGGATCATTCTCAAACTCAATGCATACTCCACTCTTGTCAATCAAGAGATTACCATGGAGCTTGCAAAAAATGTCCTCAATGAGCAAAAAAGAGAGCAACAAAAAGAGATATCACTCAAAGAGATTGTAGATGTAGTAGCTAATGAACTTAACATCAAACCAAGCGAAATTAAAAGCAAAAGTCGTAACCGTCAAATAGTCAATGCAAGACGCATTGTCATCTACCTTGCACGCAACCTCACACCAAACTCTATGCCATCACTAGCACAATTTTTTGGCATGAAAGATCATACATCAGTAAGTCATGCAATGAAAAAAGTTAAAGAACTCATGGAAAAAGATGCCAATTTCAAAGTCCAAATCGATGAACTCCTCCATAAAATCAAACACGCGAACAGTGAATAGATGTGAACAAAAAACTTATCCCTCAAAAGAGATATCCTATCTAACAAAGCCCTTTATCTAACTTTTTCACAAATTCACGCCATGATACTACTAAATCTATCTAATTTAAATAATATAAAGCAAACTTTAACGAAATAGAATATACAATATTAAAAAACCCTTAATCGGAGAGCACAATGAAAATTGAAATGCAAAAATCGCTGCTCGAGCAGATCCTTTCACAAATGCAACCTTTTTTGGAAAAAAAGGATCTCAGCCAAATTACATCACACGTATACTTAGCAGCATCCAATGGTACCCTTACCATCAAAGCTACCGACTATGAAACAGGCTTAAAAACGCAAACAGATTCGATAAATCTCATCAAAGAAGGAAAAGCTACTGCAAACGGTAAAAAACTCCTTGATATTGTACGCATCCTAAAAGATGGTACCATCACAATAGAAACAAGGGATGATCACCTCCAAATCAGTCAAAATCAGTCTAAATTTAAGCTTCCAATGTTTGATGCAGAACAGTTTCCAAAATTCCCAGAAATTGATGCAATGCCAAAAATCGCTATAGAGAGTGATAAGTTTATAAGTTCATTGAAAAAAATCACTCCTGCAATTGATAATAACAATCCTAAATTTGAACTCAATGGAGCTCTTATTGATATAAAAAGTGATCGCATAAATTTTGTAGCAACAGATACAAAGCGTCTTGCTCTCGTTACACTTTTGCAAAATATGGACAAAGAGTTCAACCTTATAATTCCTAAAAAAGCAATCATTGAAATACAAAAGCTCTTTTTTGATGAAATCGATATGCACTACGATGAGACCTATCTCATTCTCAAAAACAATCAATATCTCTTTTTTACCAAACTTATAAGTGGTAAATATCCAGACTATGAACGTATTCTTCCAAAATCTTTACAATATGAGATGACCCTTCCAAAAGATAAGATGATTGAAGCAATTAAGCAAATTACAATTATCTCTAATGAGATTAAACTTACATTTTTAAAAGATAGGATCATTTTCAAAAATCTCTCGCAAGAAAATATTGAAGCGCAAACAGAGCTTGAAGTAGAAACTCCTTTTGAAGAGAAGTTTATTATGGCAGTAAATAGCCGTTATATCCTTGACTTTCTTACACATATTGAAGATAATGAATTTTTAATGGGTATCAATGAACCGGAGCTCCCATTTGAGCTTAAAAAAGAGAACTTCATCACTATAGTTATGCCTATCGTTATCTAAAAAAAGATATAATAGAGATAATTTTACTAAAGGGATAGAGAATCAATGAGTCAATATAGTGCTGAGAAAATAAAGGTTCTCAAAGGTCTTGAAGCTGTTCGTAAACGTCCAGGGATGTACATTGGCGATACGAGTATCAAAGGCCTTCACCATCTTATCTATGAAGTAGTAGATAACTCCATCGATGAAGCGATGGCAGGATATTGTGACAAAATCGAAATTACTCTTACAAAAGATGGAAGCGCAAAAATAAGTGATAATGGAAGAGGGATTCCTGTCGATATTCACCCCACTGAAAAGATCCCTGCTGCAACAGTTGTACTCACAGTACTCCATGCAGGAGGAAAATTTGGTGGCGACAGTGCTTATAAAGTAAGTGGAGGTTTGCACGGTGTTGGTGTAAGCGTAGTTAATGCTCTATCTAAAAAGCTTATTATGACTATTAAACGCGATGGAAAAATATGGCGTCAAGAGTTTGAAAGAGGTATACCTATTACCGATCTTGTAACTATTGGTGAGACAAATCGTACAGGTACGACTATTGAGTTTTGGCCAGATGATGAGATTTTTGAAACTGTCAATTTTCAATACGATATCCTTGCTCGTAGATTCAAAGAGCTTGCATACCTCAATCCAAACATTACAATAACTTTTAAAGACGAAAGAGAAGAGAAAAAAGAGGTCTACCACTTTGAAGGGGGACTTTCTCAATTTGTAGAGGATCTGAGTAAAAAAGAGCAGATTACTAAAACAATCCATTTCCAAGACAAAGTTGATGATGTAGAAGTCGATATAGCTCTGCTTTATAACACTGGATATGATGAGAAGGTTCTTAGCTTTGTCAACAATATCCGCACACCAGAAGGTGGCACCCATGAGAGCGGATTTCGTGCAGGTCTCACACGTGCCATCTCAAACTACATAGCACAAAATGCAAATCAGCGTGAAAAAAGCATTAAAATCACGGGAGATGATGTACGCGAAGGTCTTGTGGCTGTAGTCAGCGTCAAAGTACCTGAGCCGCAATTTGAAGGGCAAACAAAAGGAAAATTAGGATCTTCTTATGTGCGTCCTATCACGCAAAAGCTCACATATGAAAAATTAACAAAATATTTTGAAGAGAACCCCATCGATGCTAAAGCAATTATGCAAAAAGCACTAGCAGCTGCCAGAGGAAGAGAGGCTGCGAAAAAAGCGAGGGAGCTAGTACGTAGAAAAGATAGTATGAGTGTGGGTACCCTTCCAGGTAAACTTGCGGATTGTCAAAGTAAAGATCCTGCAATGAGCGAGCTCTTTTTGGTTGAGGGAGATAGTGCTGGTGGAAGTGCCAAGCAGGGGCGTGATAGAGTTTTTCAAGCGATTTTGCCTTTAAAAGGGAAGATCCTTAATGTAGAAAAAGCACGGCTTGATAAGATCTTAAAATCTGAAGAGATTAAAAATATCATTACTGCTCTTGGATGTGGCATCGGCGAAGAGTTTGATGAAAATAAACTTCGCTATCACAAAATAATTATTATGACAGATGCAGATGTAGATGGGAGCCATATTCAAACACTTCTTTTGACATTCTTCTTTCGCTTCTTATATCCTGTAGTAGAAAAGGGTTATCTCTATATGGCACAGCCTCCTCTATATCGCTATAAAAAGGGAAAAAAAGAGGTGTATCTCAAAGATGAGCATGAGCTCAACCAGTTTTTGATAGAAAATGGTGTAGATGTATTGCTAGAAGATGTGAATCTGGGCAGATACGATCTCATAGATTTTCTCAAACTTGTTGCACATTACCGGATGATTTTAAAAGATCTTGAAAAGCGCTACGCTCTCATTGAAGTGGTACGCTATCTCATTGAAAATAAAGATCTTCCAGCACTCCCAAATAAGGAGCTTTATAAAAAAATTGAAGATTTTCTTGGACAAAAAGGATTTAATATCCTTAATAAGACGATTGATGAGGAGAAGATTCATCTCTATGTGCAAACAGAAGATGGACTTGAAGAGATCATTATAGATGATGAGCTTTTTACCAATCCCTTCTATGTGGAGGGTGTCTATATTTATGAAAAAATTGAAGAGAGAATGCCAGAAGAGTTTAAAGATAAAGATCTCTTAGAAATTTTAGAAAAAGTAGAAAAAAATGCCAAAAAAGGTGCCTATATTCAACGCTATAAAGGGCTTGGTGAGATGAATCCTGAGCAGCTTTGGGAAACTACAATGGATCCACAAAATAGAAGGCTTTTGCGTGTGACTGTAGATAATGCAGAGCATGCAAGTGAGATTTTTACACTCTTTATGGGTGATGAGGTAGAACCACGCAAAAAATATATTGAAGAACACGCCAAAGATGTCAAACATCTGGATGTATAAGTGTACTCTTTAAATACCGAAAGAAGGGAGAAATTTCTCCTTTCCCTTCGCACTTCTGTTCCTATTGTACTTCTTACTGCTCTATTAGTCTATGTGATTTTTACAGAAAATCGCTCCCTTGCTTTTAATCTATTTTTAGGTGTGGGAGCACTCTTTATTGCTGTTTACTATATTTTTCTCATGATATTTCGTGCAAAAGAAGAGAAGGTTCTTGATGAAATCACTGATACTTTTGATAGACACTATTTTGAAAAATATTTTAGCAAGCTTGCACAGAAGAAAAATTATTTGATACTTCTTTCTGTTGATAATATAAGAGAGATAAATGAGCGCTATGGTCTTGAAAATGGAGATAGAGTTTTAAGAGAATTTGCAAAGATCGTGGATGGTTTTTTTAGTCTCTATTTTGGTTCTGTTCCTATTGCTAGGCTCAAAGCAGGAGATTTTCTGCTTCTTGTAAGAAGTGATGAAGCACAGCTTCAAAATGTCTTAGAGAAATTTTTGCAAATATACGATAATAGCTTTATAAACAATATTGAGATTAAGCTCTATGCGGCCTATCAACCTCTCAATCATAAAAGTCTCAAATTTCTTATTGATCGTCTCTATGAAGATCTCTACTTTTGTAAAGGAGAATGTAAAAAAGAGGCAAATAAAGGTGCTTTGTATAGTAAAAAGAGGGAAAATATAAGCGATTTTGATAAACTCATTGAAGAGATAGTCAAACAAAAACATTTCTCTTTGCTTTTTCAGCCTGTATATAATCTTAAAACAGAAAGTTTTGATTTTGCTGAAATTATTGTGAAACTCTTAGATGATGAGGGAAAACTTATTCATCCAAGTCAATACATTCCTACTATTAACCGTTTAGGTCTTGAAAATGCATTTGATATTGCTTTAACAGAAGCTCTTCTTGAAATAATTGTATCTCATAAACTCTTTATGGATTTTTCCTACTGCTTTAATATCTCTCCCTATTCTGTGCGTAATAGGCGCTTTACACAGAGATTTTTTGAAATTTTTGAGAAATATGATGTTCCAAAGAGACTTTTTATCATAAAATTGTATGAAAACAGTATCTATAAAGATGTGAAATATTTTAGGAGTGTGATTCAAGAATATCAAACGGAAGGATTCTCTATCGCTTTTGACAATTTTGGGGCTTGTAATGCATCGATAGAGTATATTAAAAGTATCAATGTAGATTATCTCTTTTTTGATAAGTTTTTTACAAGAAATATTGAAAATATACGCTATCGTACACTTTTGCAAACGTGGATTGATGCATTGCACACATTAGGAATGAAAAGTGTTGTAAAATTTATTGATAATCAAGAGATCCTTGAGAGAGTAAAAACTTTGAATGTAGATTTTATAGAAGGGTTTGCTATTGCAAAGCCAATGGAAAGCAAAGAATTTTTAGAGTGGAGGAGTAAAAATGCGCTATGGTGAAAAAGAGATAAAAGAGTTTGATCCCAAAAAAGATTTAGAAATATGGGAAAACAAGCACGAAAAGAGTTATAAAATTCGTATAACACTCCCAGAGTTTAGCTGTCTTTGTCCCAGAAGCGGATATCCAGACTATGCTACAATCTATCTTGATTATATTCCAAATAAGTATGTTGTAGAGCTTAAAGCACTTAAACTTTATATCAATTCATTTCGTGATCGCTATATCTCACATGAAGATAGTGCTAATGAGATTTTTGATACATTGTATGAAAAATTGCAGCCAAGATATATGAAATTGGTTGCAGATTTTAATCCACGCGGAAATGTCCATACTATAATAGAGATAGATTCAGACCAATTGGAGAAGGAAAAATGAGACAAATAATATTTTCTGCTTTATTATTACTCTTTTTTTGGGGATGCGCACAAAGAGGCTATACCACAGCGCAGATAAATGAAGTAAGTTATCCTCGCTATGGAAAAGTAATTGCTGTAAGAGCTGTAAAGGTGCACGATACAGGGGAAGGAACTATATTAGGAGCGATTATTGGAGCTATCATTGGCCATCAGTTTGGAGGTGGAAGCGGTAATGATATAGCGACTGCTGCAGGTGCAATTGCGGGAGGAGTAATAGGAAGTAGACTCAATGAAGCAAATGCCCAAGAGCTTATTATTCGCCTCGATAATGGTGAAGAGATTGCAACAGTAGTGCGAGTCGATTATGCAAAAGGTTTTTGGTTTCGCAAAGGAGATAGAGTCAGAATATTTTTGAAGCGAAATCGCATAGTTAAAATTGAGCCAGTTTTTGGGGAGTAGGATGCAAATAGTAATTATTGGAAGTGGTGGAGCGGGTCTTGTAGCAGCACTTGAAGCAAGAAGTCTAGGGGCTGAAGTTGTCGTTGTTACAAAAAATTATCCTACGCAGGCACAAACCTCTATGGCGCAAGGTGGTATCAATGCGGCAATGAGTGAAAATGATTCTATTGAGAATCATATAGAAGATACACTGCGCTCCGCTGCTGGACTTGGTGAGAGGAGAGTTATCGAATTTGTTTGCAATGAAGCTCCAAAAGCTATAAAGTGGCTTGATAGCATTGGTGTTCCCTTTAGTAGAAAAGAGGACAAAATTGCGCAAAGAAGACTAGGTGGTGCCTCAGCGCCGCGCGCATGTTATGCGCAAGACTATACGGGGCTTAAGATTTTACACTCTTTATATGATAACTGTATAAAAGCTGGTGTGAAATTTTTGCATGAAAAGTTTCTTCTCAATATCATTACTGAAGATGAGAGAGCTTGTGGCGTAACGCTCCTTGATATCCGCACAGCAAAAGTGGAGCAGCTCTTAGCTTCGTCAATTATTTTAGCAACTGGCGGATATGCAAAAATCTATGGAGAATTTAGCACTAATGGCAATGGAAGCTTTGGAGAAGGCGTTGGGGCTGCTATGCGAGCTGGAGCGAAGCTGAGCGATCTTGAATTTGTTCAGTTCCATCCTACAGCATTAGCGAAAAGCTCGATTTTGATAAGTGAAGCTGCAAGAGGCGCTGGAGGCAAAATCATCAATCAAAATGGTGAGCGTTTTGTTGATGAGCTCACAACCCGCGATAAACTCTCACGTACAATCTATGAGCAGATAGAAAAAGGAAATCAAGTCTTTTTAGATATTACGCATTTGGGAGAGGATTTTATACAAAAAGAGCTTCCTCAAGAGCGAAAACTCTCACTCATCTATGAAGGGATCGATCCAGCAAAAGAGCCAGTACCTATTAAGCCTGCTGCGCACTACACTATGGGGGGAATTGATACGGATATAAATTGTGCTACCAATATTAAAGGGCTTTTTGCTGTGGGAGAGTGTGCTAATGTAAAACTCCATGGTGCAAACAGGCTTGGAGGTAATTCGCTTTTAGAACTTGTGGTGATGGGGAGAGTTGCAGCAAGAAGTGCTGTGCAGATAAAAGATAAGCCCCAAGAGAAAAAATATGAGAGAACTACTATTGATGAGCAATTTATCAAGGCTGTTTTCGGGCTGCCAAATAAAATAGATTTCATAGAAAGAAGGGATTTTTTGCATAAGGTGCTCTATAGAAATGCTGGAGTTTTTCGTGAAGAGCTCTCGCTCAAAGGGGTACTGAGCCTTGTACGCCAACACCAAAAAGAGCTCGCTTTTATGGGTATCAAAGATAAAAGCCCTCTCTATAACAAAGAATTAGTACAATTTTTAGAGTATGGCAATATGCTCGAAATCACTGAAGCAGTGCTCGTAGGAGCAATCCAAAGAAATGAGAGTAGAGGTGCACACTTTCGCACGGATTATCCAAAACAAAATAGCGCTTTCGATGCGCACACTCTTATATGGAAAGAAGATGGCGTTTTATGTGCCGATTTTCAAAAGATCCCAGAAGAGTTTGAGTAAAAGCAGTGTTGCGTTAATAAAAATAGCGATATAGGGTATGAATAGAGGAACTTTGAATCCAGAAAAGTTTGGCTCTTTTTTCTTAATTTTTATGAGTGCTATGTTGATGAGGATAAAAACGATAAAAATACCATAACTTGTAAGCTCTGCAAGTTTAACAAGATCGATAAAATAGGCAAATAGGAGGATGAAAAATCCGGTAATGAGAGTAGCGTAGATTGGTGTTTGGGTAGCAGGATGAATAGTTGCTAAAAATTTTGGAAAGACTCTCTGTTTTGCTAAACCATAGAGCATCCTTGAGACCATAATAATCTGCACAAGTACTCCATTGACAATAGCAAAAAGTGCTATGATTCCTAAAATGTGATGCTTATCCCCGGTGAGCTTTTTGAATACCTCATCCAAAGGTGCATCACTCTCTCCTAAAGTTTGGGGATCTAATGTAATGATACTCACAAAAGTGACAAGTATATAGAGGAGTGTTACAAGGATGAGTGTGATAATGATGGCTCTAGGCATTGTTTTTTGTACATCTACTACCTCTTCAGAGAGTTTGACAATATCTTCAAAACCGATAAATGCATAAAATGCTAGAAAGCTCCCAAGTGCGATATTGATCCAGACATCGATTTTTAATGGCGGGATATAATGCTCAAATGAGATATTTGTTACATCTATCGATACAAAACCGTAAAAAATAATGAGCAAGAGACCAAAAATTTCAATAAGGGTAAAGAGTGCAGTTAATGTAACAGACTCTTTTACTCCCCATACTGCAACGCCAGTTAAAAATAGCATTATCAAAAACTCTGTTGCGAGCTCACCTATATCGACTAAGGGCTTGAGATAACCGTAAAATCCACTAATTATTGCGGAAGATGAGAGAATGCCAGTGATAATGATAACTAAACCCACAAGAGTAGAAATATTTGATAAAGAGAATGCACGCTCAAGATAATAGGCTTCTGCTGATGCATAAGGGTAGCGCGCTGCAAGTTCAGCGTAGCAAAGAGCTGTAAAAAGAACTGCAATACATGCAAGTAAAAAGGAAAAAGGTGCATAATATCCACTTATTTGTGCAATTTTTCCGATGAGCACATATATTCCAGCCCCTATTATATTGCCAGCTCCATAAAAAACGAGATAAGGAAGTGTGACAACGCGTTTAAGAGAAGTTTTACTCATATTTTTCTCCATCTGTTTTCTTAATATAATTGTAATCAAATTGCACTATAATTACTTATAGAAATGCATAATAATGAGAAGAGAAGTTGATATGAAGATAAAAGTACGAAGATATCATCCACATTTTGAGCCTCCATCAATAGATATGGAGTATGAAGTTCCAAAAGATTTAACGCTTTTAGAGAGTTTGGAATTTATCAAAAAAGAAAAGGATAGAACTCTTACATTTTCTTCTATGTGCCGCAGTGGAGTGTGTGGTAGTTGTGCAGTGCGCGTCAATGGCAAAGAGGTGTTAGCGTGTGAATATCGTGTGCAAGAGGGCGATTATATTGAGCCTTTAAATTTTGTGGATTGTATCCGTGATTTAGTGGTTGATTTATCTCGTCCTTTAGAAAAGCTCAAAAGTGCTAAAACCTATCCTCTAGCTATGCATGCAGGGATGAGTGAAGAGGAAGAGAAACTTATAGAGCGGCAGAGTGATTGTATTTTGTGCAATAGCTGCTATAGCAGTTGTCCTGTGTATGAGACAAACTTCTCTTTTTTAGGGCCATTTGCACTGAGCAGAACATACCGCTATGTTGCTGATAGCAGAGAAGAAGATAAAAAAGATCATATTGATGCAGTAGTAACTGATGGTATTTGGGATTGTATACTCTGCGGTAACTGTACAGAGGTTTGTCCTCAAGGAATTGATCCAAAGAACGATATATTAATGCTGCAAAGCTGGGCTGCTAAATTTGGACATACCAATCCGCATATGGCAAATTTTGGCAGTTTTGGATTGGAGTTTTAATGGAGGCGAGAGAGTATAATATTGAGCTCTTTTCTGCTGTGCCAAAATTCATCATCGATGATATTAATCGCTATGGCAAAATTGTAGAGTTTTATAAAAACATGCCTGCTATGAGCAGTGACGATACGATGAAGTATTTCTATTTCATTATTGAAGGGCGTATTAAAGTCTATCAGTTCAATTTCGAGACATCAAAAGAGCAGACTATTAAGATCCTTTCACGAGGGGATATGTTTGATGTAATTGTTCTTTTAGACAATAAACCCCATGATGTAGTTACTGAAGCCTATGAAGATTCTAAGGCACTGCGTGTTCCATTGGATCGTGTGCGTGAATGGATCGATACCAATGCAGATTTTAGAAAACTTTTTTTTCGCTATGTTGCAGGTGAGATGCGCAGTCTTGAAGAGTTAGCAACAGATCTTAGCCTCCTTGATACCTCTACGCGCTTTATAAAGCTTTTGCTCAAACACTTTGACCCCCAAACTGCAAAACTCAAACTCATTCACGATCTCCCTCATGAAGAGTTGGCCTCTTTAATAGGAACTGTGCGCCATGTGGTAAACCGCCATATTCAAGAACTTAAAAAAGAGGGCTCGCTAGAAGTCGAGAGAAAGAAGATAAAACTCACAAATATTGCGAATCTTTTAGATCGGTTGCAACTAAAGTAGCAGTATCTTTGATAAAAAAGTACTAAAATTTTATCAACCAAAAAACTCAAGGAGGTTGATAATGAAAAAACTGCTACTTTCATGTGTAGCTGCTGGTCTTTTGGTCACTGGTGCATTTGCATCGACTGCAACAAAAGCTGAATCAAACAAAGCTGTAAGCCAAGCAAAGGCGAAAATTGTTAAAGAGCAAAAAGAGGTAAAAATTGTTAATGAGGCTGTTGAAGCTGTTGCGTTGACAAATAAAGTATTAGTGGAGTTAGATAAAGGTCAAAAGGATGAAGCTATTAAAGATCTTGAAAAAGCCATAGGAAAGCTTGAAGTAGTTCTCTCAGCTCCTCATGCACCTGCACTTATTCCAATCGATAGTGCTATTGAGGTAGTCGATTTTCCTGGAAGTGTGCAAGATATTAAAACAGCTCTCATTAGCGCAAAGGCACTGCTTGCAGAGAATAAAGTTCAAGAAGCAAGAGCAATCCTTGATACTTTGCGTAGTGAGATTGTGCTCAAAGTTATCAATTTACCATTGGCATCATACCCAGCTGCTTTGAAACTTGCAGCAAAATTTTTGCATGAAAACCGTGTAGATGAAGCAAAAAATGTTCTCAATCAAGCTTTGGCAACGTTTGTTGAGGTAGATGTAGTGACACCTATTCCTCTTTTGCAAGCGATTCATCTTGTAGAAGTAGCAAAAGATGCTGCAAAAAAAGATCGAAAAAAAGCCCTTGATATGCTCAAAAGTGCTAAAAATGCCCTTAAAAAAGCAGAAGCTTTAGGATATACAAGTGATTCTGATACAACATATAAGATGCTTGAAGAAGAGATAGAAAAAATAGAAAAAGAGGTCAAAGGTAAAAATAGTGCAGAAAAACTCTTTGAAGATCTCATAGCAAAACTCAAAGAGTTCAAAGAAAAAGCGGTCAAAACAATCAATAAATAATCTAGGGGCTTTGCCCCGAAAAAAATAAAGGAGGAGACATGGCAGTAGTTGGATTTCATCATTTAGAAGAACTTTTTAGAAGAGGTGCAAGTCTTGATATCAAAAAAGGACATGCAAAAGAGGTAACTGATATTGTTGAGCAAAAGTTGTATGATTTGCTCCTTATGGGACAAAAAGCTGCAAAATATAATGGGCGAGATGTGATTTGGAAGTATGATCTTCCTATAACAAAAGGCTTAGAAGAGACAATAAATGAGTTTAAAAAACTTGAGCAAGAGTTGGATCTCAAAGATATTTTAGATCGCCTTGCAACATATCCTCCACTCTTAGAGCTTGAAGCTGAACTTGAAAAGAGTCTACCTGAAATTGTGGGTGGTTTGACTCTTGTTTTAGCACGCATTATGAAAAAGATTGATGAAGAAAACAGAGCCGTATCTCATGAGCTTATTGAAAAAGCCAAAGAGATAATGGATCTGACCCTATAGGAGGATATTATGGTCGGATATAATAATCTACTTCAAGATAAAGAGCTATTAAAAAAGTTTGAGAAACACTCCAAAATTGCTGGAGTGATTTTTCTCCTTTTGGGATTAGTTGGGATCTTTTATCCTGTGATTATGTCACTTACTGCTGCATATTTTGTAGCATTTTTGTTTATTTTTAGTGGTCTTACATTTGGGTATCACACTTGGCAGACTGACAAAAAAGATTGGTTAGGATGGCTAAAAGCCTTCATCTATCTACTCACAGGTATTTTAGTTACCATCTTTCCAGTCCCTGGAGTTGCAGCACTTGGTATTATTTTGGCAATCTACTTTTTTATGGATGGATTTGCATCTTTTGCGCTTAGCTCTCAGATGAAAGGACAAAAGTATAACTGGCTCATTATTCTCAATGGTATTCTCTCCATTATTTTGGGAGTTATTTTTCTTGTTTACTGGCCATTTGGATCTTTAGTTTTAGTAGGGCTATTTGTTGGAATAAGTATGTTTTTTGATGGTATTGTTCTCCTTTCTATGAGCTCTGTTGTAAAGAAACTGGAAGACGAAGACTCCTCAAATGACTCCAATGCATGAGGTTTTGCCTCATGCACTGCTACCTAAGTTGCTGAAAATCTGCATAAATCGCTATAAAATTTTTTAAAAAAATTCAAGGAGAATGGTATGGTTATTAAAAAAGAGGCTGCTAAAATATTGCTGGCTTTACATAGGAGTGATGACAAAACAATCAACGTGGAAAAACTAAACAGCGAAGCAGTGGAGGAGCTTGATCTCTCTGGACTTGTTCGATTTCCAATACCTGCAAAAATTGAGCTTACATACAGTGGTGCAATGGTAGCTCAAATTTTAGCTGATGTGGAAAATAGCATTGAAAAGATTGAAGATTGGAAAGAGAGCTTCAAATGGGTCAGCTCTGAAGTGATTGCTATGATTGATGCTGCCATAAAAGGCAAAAACAAAACAACAAAAATAAGTAATGATGAGCTTGAGAGACGTGGATTTGCGAAAGATGGAGAATTAACTCAAGCAGCTTTGGATCTCTTTAACGCGTATGCAATAACTGAGCCGGAACTATCCATTGATGCAAAACTGGCTGAGTATATTCGAAAATCTCCAATGGGACCGACTGATGCGCACTATTTGCCAATTGAAGGAAATAGTAAAGATCTGCTTGAAGCAATGCGACTGATTGCCTACTCTGTACCTCATGGAGACTTTTTTACCTTCACTGAGCTTGGACAAGCTGTAAAAGAGACATTGAGCTTAGGTGGTTGGGCAAATGAGGGAGGTGTATTGGATATCTCAATTTTAGATTCAATTGCTTTGGTAGCAGATGGCGAAGATGTGGATGTAGATACGCTTTTGCAGTTGGAAACTCTTGGCTATGTTACCGATGTAGATACATTAACAAAGGCTGGAGAAAAAGCGTTAGAAGTCTATAGAATTTTCAAAGATAAAACAGAAAAACCGCTCTACTCTTTTGCAATAGAAAAAGAGGAAGTAGAAACGCTTAAAACAATTGATCGAATCTGGAAAGAGAAATATACCTCCAATCCTGAAGAGACAGCACACTTTGATGAGATCAAAAAAGAGCTTGTTGATAGAAAAGTAAGAGAATATAAAAAGATTTTAGAAAAGTATGGCAGACGACTAGATGAGATGCCAAAGAAAAAGCAAGAGATTGCCAAAAAATTTGGCGAAGCAAAAGATATGATCAAATGGTTTGAAGAAAACTTTGACTTAAGAGAGTATTTATACAGCTTAGAGGCATTTGGACTTATTAGTGAGGGAGTTGATAGCAAAGGAAGAGCAGTCTACTATGTAAATGAAGATGGACAAAGAGTGATTGAAGATCAAGCTGATGAGAGAAGTATTCACTCTTGGAGTGTGAAAACCCTAACTATTTCAAATAAAATCTTTAGCTCACCAAACAGAGAGTGGGTAGAAGAGGCAAGAAAAGAGCGAATTTTAGGAACCTATGAGCCAAGTAGCTCAGGTCTTTTGTATGAAGAGCTTGCAAATAAGGAGAAACTCCCTTTTATGACTCGATATGAGATGGATATTTTTAAAATGATTCCAGAGGCTGGAGTGGCATGTGAAGAGATTTTGAGTGAGTCACTCCATGAAGATGAGTATATCCATAGAAAAGAGGCTTTGGATAAACTTGAAGCAAAAGGATTTATCGAAATCTTGCCTGATGGACATATCATTGAGACTGAGTATGGAAAAATGATGGATGAAGCTTTAAGTGGCGTTCCTGAAGGTTTTGGAGCTCCTGTAAATCCAACAATTTATAGGGTTGTTAAAGCAATTGCCGAGACTGGCAGTATGTATGTCAAAGAGCAAAAGGTGCGCATAATGCCAGAAAATATCAAAGAGGCGATCAAAAGAAGTGGACTAAGTAGAGAAAGCTTTGAAAAAGCCTATGTGGCTGCGAGAGAAGCAAAATTTTTAGGCAAAAACAGTGTGAATGAAGCGGGTCTAAAGATGCTTGAGGCCGTTGAAATTCTCAACGGCTAATTGCAACAAAAGTTGCAGAAGAATTTAGCAAAGTGATGTAAAATATTTTTACAAATATCCCATGAAGGAGGAAAATATGGGATTCAATGAAAAGTTACAAGAGATCTTAGATTCTCAGGTAGATGTTGTCAAAAAGGTTATGAACCTTGTAAGTGAGAGTATCGATGAACTGAAAGCAAAAGCTAAAGAAGAGAAGCGCTCTTTGGATGATGTGATCGATGAGATTTTACAAAAAGTGAATAAAAATAAGAAGGAGGGCAAAATGGGAATGCCTCTACTTGGAGATAAGTTTCCATCAATAAATGTGCAAACAACACATGGACCTATGAGTTTGCCAGATGATCTCAAAGGCAAATGGACAGTACTTTTTAGTCACCCAGCTGACTTTACACCGGTATGTACAACTGAATTTGTCAGTTTTCAAAAACATAAAAGTGAATTTGACGCTATTGGTGCACAATTGATTGGCCTTTCAATCGACCAAGTTTTCAGCCATATCAAATGGGTAGAGTGGATTAAAGAAAAACTCGATGTTGAAATAGAGTTCCCAATCATTGCTGCAACAGATACATTAGCAGCGCAAATTGGTATGGTGCATCCTAACAAAGGAACCAATACTGTTAGAGCTGTATTCATCATTGACCCAGAAGGTGTTGTGAGAACGATTCTTTACTATCCACAAGAGATTGGTCGAAATATTCCTGAAATTGTTCGAGCTGTCAAAGCGCTTCAAAAGAGTGATAGCGATGGTGTTGCAACTCCAGCAAACTGGCCAGAAAATGAGCTTATTGGTGATAAAGTTATTATTCCGCCGGCCACTGATTGTGAAACTGCTGCAAAACGACCTAAAGAGTATGAATGTTTTGATTGGTGGTTTTGCTACAAAGAGTCTAAATAATCTTCGCCCCTTAGGGGGCGCATACCAAGTTTTTATTGTTATATGAAATAACGTATAATGCTACTACTTTTATTCTTTCTTTCGCACCATTATGAGAAAATTGCTCCATATATTTTAAGAAGACCTTTTTATTATTGCGAAGTGGGAGTAAAGTTGAAACATATTTTGTTATTAGAACTCACAGCAGAGTAAGGAATAAAATGATACAACTTGCTGCTTTTTTTATTGTTATTTTTGGATTAAAATTTTTATCTCCCGTTTTAATCTATCTGATTTTATCTCTGTTTTTTACGATTTTATTAGTACCGATTTTTCGCTATATCGATAAGAAAGGATTGCCTGCTATTATAGCCTATGCAATTACTTTAGGTGGATTTGTTGTTATATTAACCCAGCTTATATTGCTATTACAGGCTTCTTTTCAAGACTTTCTTGCTCATCTTGGTTTTTATCAAGAGCAGTTAAATTTACTATTTCACCAGATGCAAACATTTTTACACCAATATGGATATTCTTTGCAAGGGGTAAATAGTGCAGATTTTTTTACTATTATCAAGCAGTTCTTTGCAAAAGCAGGAGGTTTTTTAAGTGGATTTTTGATTGTTGTAATTGGTGTAAGCTTTTTGCTTTTTGAAAGTCAAGATTTTGGGAAAAAGGTGAGTCTACTTTTTGGAAATCAAAAGATGGTGCACTCCTTTTTTGTTAGTGTTCAAAAATATTTTTTGATTAAAACACTTACAAGTCTTTTGACTGGTTTTGGTGTTGCGGTGATGCTCTTTTTATTTCATATTCCTTATGTTTTTATGCTGGGTTTTATGGCATTTTTATTCAATTATATACCTGTTGTTGGATCTATTATTGCTGGTATATTTGGTACAACTTTGGCACTTTTAACGGTGGGAGTGGAAAATGCTTTATGGGTTGGTTTATTATATGTTGTTATTAATGTAGTTATTTCTAATATCATAGAGCCTAAAGTTATGGGTGATGGACTGGATCTCTCACCTGCAGTGGTCTTTTTCTCTTTAATATTTTGGGGATGGCTTTTTGGTATTGTCGGAACTTTTTTTGCTGTGCCTCTTACTATGACCATTAAGCTTGCTCTTCAAAGCTCTCCAAAGACTGAATACTTGGCAAGACTTCTTTCAAAATAGTTTTGTACTCTATTAAGATTAAAAAGGTACACCCTACCTCCCAACAGTTATGCAAACAATTTTATTGGCGACAAGGTGATTATTCGCCCGGCCACTGATTTTGAAACTGCTGCAAAATGACCTAAAGAGTATGAATGTTTTGATTGGTGGTTTTGCTACAAAGAGTCTAAATAATCTTCGCCCTTTTGGGACACATTTAAATTTTTCCTTTTATAAAAGTTCCCATATGTGAACTAAATTTCCATTAATTATCTTGAATGATAATAACTATCATAATTAGTTATTAAATTATATTTATGAATATCATTATTTTTTAAAATAATAATTTATTATTATGATAATTATAAAGTAAATATAAGAAAAATTAATAATAAATTAAGTTGATTAAGTTTATCATTTGAATTGAGCGATGTTTCTCTTGGAATTTCGCCCCAACGAAGAAACATTAACATAAAGGATGAATCATGGCACTTAGTAGAAGAGATCTGCTAAAACTCGGTGGTGTTGCTGCTGCTGGAGCAGCTTTAAGTGGTTGTACGGCATCGAGTGGTGGTGCAAAGCCAAGTGCTGCAAAGGCAGGTTTAAGAATGGCACCGATTCCAAAAGCCAAGGGGCCAAGAGTAGTTGTAGTAGGTGGTGGATGGTCTGGACTATCCATTGCTAAGTATGTAAAAAAATACGCGCCTGAAGCAGATGTTGTGCTTATTGAAAGACGTGCATCTTTTATGAGCTGTCCTGTAAGTAACTTGTGGCTCGTTGGTTTAGTAGATTTGGAGTTTTTAACACATGATTATTTGCAAGCTGCACGCAATAATAACTACATTTTCCTTAATGCAATGGTACATGATGTGGATCGTGATAGTAAGCTTGTTTTTACCAATGAGGGAGCACTGAAGTATGACTATCTTGTACTTGCTCCGGGAATCGATTATGACTATTCACGTTGGACAAAAGGGGATGTAGAGTTTGAAAATAGGCTCAAGACAGAGCATCCAGCAGGATTTATTCCAGGAAGTGAACACTTGAGTCTTAGAAACAAAGTGCAAGATTTTGAAGGAGGCAATTTTGTATTGACAGTTCCTGGAGGAAACTATCGATGTCTGCCGGCTCCATATGAGAGGGCATGCTTGATTGCATGGTTTATGAAAAAAGAGGATATCCCTGGAAAAGTTATACTTCTTGATGAGAACCCTGATATTACCATCAAAAAAGATGGTTTCCATTCAGCATTTGAAAAACTCTATAAAGATTATATTGAATATCTCCCGGGCTCAACTATTACAAAAATAGACCTTGATAAAAAAAGAATCGAAACTGAACTTGGTGAAGAGATCGAGTTTGCTGATGCAGCACTCTATCCAAGAGTAAGAGGTGGAAAGATATTGGAGATTGCAGGTGTGGCTAAAGATAGTGTATTTAATAAAGCAGAAGCTAATATAGATCCATTTACCTATCAAACAAAAGTGGATCCGGATGTGTACTGTGCTGGGGATGTGAGACCAATGGGATTTAGTAAATCTGGAAATACAGCAAACTCAGAAGGTCACATTGTTGCAAGCATGATAGCAACACGTATAAAAGGAAAAGAGCCAAAATGGAAATCACCTCTGACAGTTTGCTACTCTGCTGTATCAGGAGATCCTGTACGAGCCATATCTGTAAATGCAGAATACAAATATAACGAAAAGAAGAAAGCGTTTGGCTTCCATAATGCTGCTACAAACGAAAAATGGGATGGAAAAGTTGGTGTAATGAATGGTAAGGGACTTTTTGAGTGGGCAAAAGGAATGTATCGAGATATGTTTATGTAGACCCAAAAGGGCCTACAAAGTCGCGCAACATAATTATATCTTGATTAGGATAAAAAATGGATAGAAGAGGATTTTTTAAAGTAATAGGAGGCGGAACACTGCTTGTAGCTGTTTCGCCTTCATTAATAAAAGGCTATCTGTATGCACAGAGTGGCGAGCTTTTTAAAGCATACGAAAAAGTGCAGCTTGTAGATGATATGGGACAACCGATTTTGTACAGTAAACTCAAAAAAGAGGTGCCTTATATTTTCCAATACCCATACGCTTCTACACCAAACTTTTTGCTAAGAACTGATACAAAAACGCTGAAAGAGGTAAAACTCAAAGCAGAAGATGGGACAGAGTATGTATGGAAAGGAGGGGTTGGAAAAGAGAGGGATTTAGTTGCCTATAGTGCAATATGTCCTCATCAGTTAACACACCCTACTCCTAATGATAGTTTCATAACATACGTGCCAAAAGGGAAAAAGACAATGGCATATAAAAAAGGTGGAGTAATAGTTTGCTCTTCTCACCTCTCAGCCTATGATCCAAAAGCTGGAGCGAAGGTATTAGGGGGACCCGCTCCACAGCCACTCGCTTCAATAGTTATAGAAGTGGATAAAAAGGGACATATTTGGGCTGTAGGAGTGTTGGGATCGGATAAATTTCATGACTATTTTCGATCTTTTAAACCAGAGCTCAAAGAGTTTTACCGCAATATCAGAAAGGCCAAAAAGATAGTCAAAGTGAGTGCTAAAACTGTGCCACTTAAAGAGTATACGAAAGAGATAATCCAATACTAAGGATGGATATGAAAAGAAGAGAGTTTTTAGAGTTTTGCAGTTTCACGCTTGCAGCTCTTTTAGTTGGAAGGGTGCAGATACGCGCGGATGAAGATGATAATGAAGCTATTGAGATCCCTTTTAAAGAGGCGTATACGGATGCAACTAAAGGTGCAAAAAAAGTCATAAAAAATGCTAAAGAAATGAAACTGAATATCCCAGATGCTCCAGAAAATGGTCTTGTAGTGCCAATTGAGGTGGAAGTAAATTATCCAATGGAGCCAAATAAGTATATTAAACAGATCGATGTGTTGACTACTAAGAATAAGGTAAATAAAGTCATAACTGCCCACTATTCGCCAGATAATGGCAAAGCATATCTCTATGTCAATGCCAAGCTTGGTGGTACACAAGATGTAGTTCTTTTGGCTAGAACCAATGATGATATAGTATTTGAAGCAAGAAAAAAAGTAAAAGTCGCCCTTGGCGGATGTGGTTAAGGAGAGGGGATGAGAAAGTTTAGTTGGAGGCGTGGTGTTATAAAACCTACTACGCGTGAGTACAAGGCTGGTGATATAGTTATTTTTCAAGCCATTACGATCCATCCTATGGATACTGGTTTTCAAAAAGATAAGCATTCAGGTCAAGTCAAACCTAGATTTTTTGTAGAGACGCTAAAAATTTTTTACAACGATAAGGAGGTGTGTAGCTTTGATTTTGAAGTGAGCTCAAGCCCAAATCCAAAAGTTAAATTCCCGCTGCGTATCAAGGGACCAGGCGTTGTGAAAGCACTCTGGGAAGATAATATAGGTAATAAATTTGAAAAGAGCACAAAAATTTCTCCAAAATAGGATAGAAGATGAAAAAGATAATGATTGCTCTCTTGGCTCTATCTTTGGCAACATCTCTTTTTGCTGATAAAAAAGGCAGAACAAAACTGCAAATTGAAATGCAAAAGTTTGCTGCTGGTATGGATCTTTTGCAAAAAGGGATTTTATATAACTGTAAAGAGTGTCTGGATGATGGAGCTGATCGGATACTTGAAAATATAAAGGTATTGGAAAAGGTGGATGTCAAGCATTTCTTGCCAGAAAACCAAAAATATGCCTACAAATTTGCACAAAAGACGGCAAGACTCATTGAGATGTATGCTAAAGATATAAAGGAGTCCTTTGCCAAAGGCAACATGGATGATGTAATGAATGATCACGCACAGATCCTAAGACAATGCAACAGTTGCCATATGCGAATACGGGGATGGTAGCTTAGGCTATTCTCCCCTCATCCTATTAATTTTCTCCTTTATCCTCTTGCAAACCTTCCCTTGTTATAGTAAAAATAAAAAGGTTTATCATGCATGATGCATGTCAAAAGTTTATGACTTTGATAAAAGAAGAGAAGTTTTATGATGCCCATGAAGCTCTTGAAGAGGTATGGTTTCCAAGAAGAAAGAGCAAAGATACTGATGTTTTGGTTTTGAAAGGTTTTATTAACGCTTCTGTTGCTCTTGAGCTTAAGCGTCTAGGACGCGATGCGAATGCTCTTAAAGTTTGGCAAAACTACTTGAAGTATCGTCCTCTTATCAAAGAGTGCAATGAAAATATATTTTATGAGATAGAAGATTTTTTGGATAGTTGCTATGACAAATACCTATCATGAAGCAACAAAACACTCCTACTGGAGTGTGCGCAGAAATCCAAACTATCATGATTGGTCAAAGCAGCCTAATCCATTTAAAATTTACCCTACAACCTACCCTTTTATTCCCCTTGATATGGAAAACCCTTTACACAAGTTTATCTACCGTATTGGGGGAATAAATGCAAAAAAGGTCTATCCCGGATTGGAATATTATCTAAGAACCATTCCAAGTGCAGGTGCGCTCTATCCAGTTGAAATCTATTTTCAAGCAAGAGATGTTGAGGGATTAGAAGATGGGATCTATCACTTTAGTGTGGCAGAAAATGGGCTAAGACTTTTACACACATTAAAAGAGAAAGAAGGAATAGAGATATTTTTTGCAAGAAAGAGGAAGATTAAAGGGTTCATATTTCTCTTTTCTACCATCTACTACCGCTCCAGCTGGAAATATAAAAATAGAGCTTTTCGCTACTGCCTGCTTGATGCAGGACATGTTCTTGGGGCATTGGAAGTGAGTAGCTATCTATTTGAGAGGGCTTACTATATTTTGTATGATTTTAATAAGGAAGCTCTCAATGAGGCTTTTGGATTTGAAAACAAAGAGTTTTTTGTAAGTAGTGCAGTTGTAGGTGTACCAACGCAGACAGAGGCAAAAGAGTTTGGAATGAAACTCCCTTTTGTGGATGGTACAAGAACATTTGAGCAAAATAGTCTCATAGAAGAGGCTTATAAAGATACACTGCATTTAAAAAATTGCAAAGCTAACTTTCGTTTTCCAAAGTTTCCTTTTGAAGCAACAAGGTTAGAAGAAGCTATTTTGAAGCGAAGAAGCATTCGGGATTTTTCTGCAAAAGTGATAAAAAAAGAGCAGTTTAATTTTATCCTCTCTTGGATGCAAAGTCCTATTCCAAGCGATTGTGATGAAGAAGTGAAAGTTTGGTATGTTGTCAATAGAGTTGAGGGAATGGAGCAAGGACTCTATAGAGATGGTGAGCTCATTAAAATGGGTGATTTTCACAAAAAAGCCGGGTATCTTTGCTTAGAGCAAGCTCTTGGAAGTCAAAGTAGCGTGACCTTTTTTCTTACAAGCAATGGCAAAAATTATCAACCCCTCTATCAAAAAGCTGGCCACATTGGACATCGTTGCTATATCGCGAGCGAGTATTTAGGAATTGGATGTAGTGGTATTGGTGCATATTATGATGATGAGGTAAATGAGTTTTTAGGAAGCAATGATATGGTATTATATGCATTAGCAATTGGTCTATAAAGGGTGAAAACATGCGAGGTTTTTTACTTATATTATTTGCTTTGGCCTCTTTTGCAGCAGAGAGTAATAAAACAAAAGAGTATTTTCATCTGCTTATGCAGCAGCAAAATCCTTACGTTTTTGATAAAAAAGCGCGATTAGAGCTTCAAAAAGCACAGATTGATGCCCAAGTGCAAAAAGAGAAAGCACAACTTGATTATAAAAAAGCAGTTGAAACTGCAAAGATAAAAAAAGAGTCAATTGTACAGGCCAAAAAACTTGATGTTGATAAAGAAAAAGTTGTTATAACTCCTCAGTTGGAAGAGGCAAAGATTAAAAAGAGTATGGTTATTTACTTCCTAGCTTTTGGAGTTTTAACACTTATACTCATCTACATTATCTTTAAGCGCTATCAGGCCCATAAAGAGAAATTAGAACTAGAGAGGTTGCGCATAGAAAAAGAGATCCATGAAAAGGAGCTTGCAGTAAGAGAGCAAGAGCTGCGTGCACAGATGGCTGCAAAACTTATGGAGACACTTGCAAGTGGAAAATTAACAAAAGAGCAGGAAGAACAACTTTTACTCATAGCAAAAGGTAGTTCAAATCTCTTAGAAAAGAAAAACTAACAAAAGCGACAGAGCGCGCATTGGAAATTTTTGCGTAAGACTTTTAATTTTTTGCGTTTTTTGAGAAATGTTTTGCGCCTCTTTTTAGCTTTTTTCTCTAGAAACTGTATGAGAAATAGTATTGCTTCATTCTCTTGCGTTTGCTGCAGTTTTCGGAGATACTCAATCTGTACCTCAAAGTCTTGATGCTCGCCAAGAATTGTCTGGAGCTCTTTTGTAAGATCCAGTGCTTTAGTAAATGATTCTGGTTCCAAAAGAGAGCTAAAAAGCTCTAAGAGGTAGCGTAACTTCTTTGCTTCTATGCGAACTTTGTGAAAATCTTTTGGATCTGACTTTTTAGAGAGTTTGTTACTCATTTTTTTTAGTTTTTTTAGCTGCTTATTGATTATCTTCTTTGCAGCTATTATTGCGGGGAAATGAGCAATTTCATCTTTGTGACAAAACTTTTTGAGTTGTGTAATTGCTTCTTCAAACTCTTTTGTTTGTAAAAACTCTTTTAACTGCTCCTCAATGCTTTGCTTTTGCTCTTTGAGGCTCTCTTGGATGGCATCGAGATTGGATTTGAGTTTTTCTGGAAGCTTTTTTTTAAACTCTTCTATCCATAGAAGTGCTATATCAATATCTCTTGCTCTGTTTGTTTGTTTCATAAGAGATGAGAGTTTTTTTTCTAAATCTTTTGGGATAGGATGTATATGAGAAAAGAGAGAGAGATAGCTACGCATTTTTCTCATCGCTACACGGAGTTGGTGGAGTCTTTCACTATCTTTATCTCCCGCCAAAATTGCCTCTTTGTTATGGAGCACAACATGGAGAAGTGCATAAATAGAGGCTTTAAGAAGATAGAGCACATCATAATATGGGTGAAATACTAATTCTATTTTAGCTTGGGGTTTTCCTTGAACAGCTTTTTGTGCGTCTGCAAGAAGTTGCAAAAGTTCTATCTGTTTAAGAGGTATTCCATGAAGTGCAATTACTGCATTTGTAAAGTTTGGATCTTCTGTGACTTCATCGAGGATTATGCGTGATATTTGTGGAGGAGGTGAGAACTCTATAGCCTCTTCAAGATTTGAAAACTCTATCTCGACAAATGCTAAGCCTTTGAGTTCTCCTTCAAACCAGTCAAACTCATATACTTGTCCATCGATTGTAGCAAAATAGCGAATTTTGTGGATAATTGCACCTTGAGCATAGATGAAAGCTTTTGCAAACTCTTTTTGTGAAATGATATTTTCGATTTCTACTCTCTCAACTCCTTCCCCTTTTTTTATAGTTTTATAGAAGCTATTATCTTTTTGACGATAACGTTTATGATCTTGTGTATAAAACTGTACAATTTTGCTCTTTTTATAGGGGATATGCAAAGATTTGAGGAGCTTTTTGGGGTTACATGGAGGCAAGAGATATTTACGCTCAATCTCCTTGGATTCCATTGCGTACTCTTTTTCTTTTATTGTAGCACAAAAAAGAAGAGGAGATTAAATTTCTCCTACCTCCTCTTCAATTTCTCTATTTGGTAGCAAAAAGGCTATGGCTATGAGGGCGACACCATAGACAAAAATAAACCAGTCATGACCGATAAGCTGTGCAAGAGTGAGTTTGCCAAAATCTGGGCCCATGATGGTTTTGAGATCGGGATAGAGATAGGTAAAGAGTGCCCCAGCTAAAAGCCCACCTACAAGACCAGTGAAGACATCGATATTTCCTTCACTCACTGCTACCGGTCCAGTTCCTGGACATAGACCCAAAATTGCCATCCCTATTGCAAATAAAACTCCTCCGATAATGAGCCCTCCAAGGGTTATTGGCTTGATGTGGTAGTGTGCATAGCCAAGTTTAATCATAAAATAGAGGCCAATACTCGCAATACCGATAGTAAAGAAGAGCATTTTTGGGACTTTAAAACCATGGAGCATTGCAAACCCTGCGATTTTGTCAAAAGTATCTACCCTACTCCATTGTATGATTACACCAAAAACGATACCAATAGCCATAATAAGCCAAATACTTCCATGATTTTGTACTGCTACATATTCATAAGTTTGGCGAAAAAACTCTATAATATTAAAATTCATTGAAGCTCCTTAGAGATTTTTGTAAAAGAGACGGCCAGTTAGCAAGAGTACAATAATAGCTACTCCCCCAAAAATGAGACCACTGACAGCTGTCTGGCTTGCTCCACTGAGAAAATGTCCACTTGTACATCCTCCCGCTAAACGTGCGCCAAATACCACCAAAAAACCACCCACAAAACTCCAAAAAAGTCTTGAAACTGGTGAGCTGTTTTTATGTTTCTTCCAAAGGGGTGGCAAAATACGAAACTTGAACGTTTTAGTTATAAATACAGAAGTCAAAAAGCCTCCAATGAGTACTCCAATGAGGAAAAAGACCTCCCAGCTACCGCTGTTTTTAATATGTTTAAAGTACTCAGTATCAGTAAGCCCAAAGATCCATGCACCCATATAGGCAATACCTGTAGAAGCACCTATTGGTCTATTAGCCCCATATGTAGAGAAGGTAAACCAAAGAAGCAGTGCAAGTGCAATACCACCCGGTATCCATCCTAGTCTTCGTGGAAGATTCATAATAATCCCTTATGAAAAAAATTTTTAATAATTATAATAAATAGAAAGAGATAAGTAAAATATATGGAATTTAATAAATGATTCAATTAGATTGAATAATAGAAGTTAGGTTATTCGCCCCATGAGGGCGAAATGTATTAAAGTTGTGGTCCAGCTTTTGAGTAGTCGAAGTTTCCGTACCCTTCGTAGCGTTTGAAATTATCGATAAAGAGCTTTGCAAGGTGTTCGAGCTGCTTATCATACGCAGCTTTATCTTCCCATGTATTGCGAGGATTAAGGATGTTGCTATCAACTCCTTTGATACTTTTTGGAATTGCAAGATTAAAAATTGGAAGTGTCTCAAATTCACTCTCATTTATGCTTCCATCCAAAATAGCATTAATACAAGCACGTGTAGCAGGAAGACTCATGCGTTTACCTACTCCATACGGTCCGCCAGTCCATCCGGTATTGACAAGATAGACATTTACACCATGTTTATCTATTTTTTCTCCAAGAAGTTTTGCATAGACTGTTGGATGGAGCGGCAAAAAAGCTTCCCCAAAGCAGGCACTAAATGTAGCTACCGGCTCTGTGATACCCCTCTCTGTCCCAGCTACTTTTGCTGTATAGCCGCTGAGGAAGTAGTACATTGCTTGCTCTTTTGTAAGCTTGCTTACTGGTGGCAATACACCAAAGGCATCAGCGCTGAGGAAAATAATATTTTTTGGATGTGGTCCTTGGAGATCCTCTTTGTGTTTGCAGATATGGTAGATTGGATAGCTTACACGCGTATTTTCTGTTTTGCTTGCATCTTCAAAGTCTATTTCCCCATTTTCTTTGACAACTACATTTTCTAAAAGAGCATCTCTTTTGATTGCGTTGTAGATATCAGGCTCTTTCTCTTTGTCAAGTCCAATAACTTTTGCGTAGCAGCCACCTTCAAAGTTAAAAACACCTTTATCATCCCATCCATGCTCATCATCACCAATGAGACGTCTATTAGGATCGGCGCTGAGGGTTGTTTTTCCTGTACCACTGAGGCCAAAGAAGAGCGCCACATCATCTTTTTCACCGATATTAGCAGAGCAGTGCATACTAAGCTTACCTTCAAGTGGTAGCCAGTAGTTCATCATAGAGAATATTCCCTTTTTAATCTCGCCCCCATACCAAGTACCACCAATGATTGCAACATTCTCTTCAATATTAAAGATTATGAAGACATCAGAGTTGAGGCCATGCTCTTTATAACGATCATTTTTAAGATTTGCTGCTACATAGAGGGTAAAATCTGGATGGAAGTTTTTAAGCTCTTCTTCAGTTGGACGGATAAACATGTTTTTCACAAAGTGGGCCTGCCAAGCGATCTCTGTAACGACGCGGATCGCCTTTTTGCTATCATCACTTGCACCCGCAAATGCATCCATTACATAGAGCTCTTTACCACTGAGGTACTCTTTTGTTTTTGCAAAGAGCTCGTCAAAAATCTCTTTGGAAACTGGTTGATTAATCTCACCCCATGCTATATATTTTTCACTTGGAGGCTGCTTGACAAAGTATTTGTCTTTTGGGCTGCGACCTGTAAAGATCCCTGTATCGACTGCTACTGCACCAAGATCTGTTTCTACCCCTTCTTGCTGCTCAATCTCTTTTTTGAAGAGTGTTTCGTAGTCTGGGTTGTAATAGACCTTCTTGACATCTTTGATGTCAAGTTTGTCAAAATCGTTTATCTCCATTTTGACCTTCTTTGAATGATTTTGTAATGAAATTGTAACACTTCTTACTTAAAATATGCAAAAAATTATTATTAAAGTCTTTATTGCTTATGTGTCGCTGCATATTCTGGCGTACAAAAAATACCACAGTGACACTTCCCTATTTCTGGGATCTCTTTTTCTATTGCTGGTTTACAAGGACAAATTCTGTCATCTGCACTTTTAAATTTTCCATCCTCTTCTATGACCATAAAACAGGGACAAAATCTTTTTCCATACATCAATTTGTTACGCGCAAGTCCCATAGTGACACCCTCATTAACCTCTTCATTGGGGTTGTAAACCCAACCAAACTGCTTACATACTTTATCAGTGAATTTTTTTGTCTTTTCAAGCTCATCCAAAAACTCTTGGCTACTCATATCTACATCGCGTCTTTCGGCCATCATATCTCCTTCGTTTTTTTTATAGTAGCAAGTGGAATGTTTAAATAAATTAAAATTTTTTTACTCTACGCCACTCTTAGAGTTAATAAAGTAACAGGTGTCCAATTCTTCTACATTTCCATCTTTAAAAAAGCGGGTAATGATCTGTTTATCTTTTTGGATGATAGGGGCAACTATGATTCCTCCATCACTTAATTGTTCAAATATATTTTGAGGGACTTTTGTAAGTGCAGCAGAAAAGATTATGCGATCATAGGGCGCAAACTCCCTCCATCCAAGCATTCCATCTGCGTAGCGCACATGGACATTTGTAATATCAAGCTCTTTAAATCGCTGTTTTGCTTCAATGACAAGCCTCTCGATCCGCTCCACTGTAAAGACTCTTCGGACAATTTTACTCAAAATTGCTGCTTGGTATCCACTTCCACAGCCAATCTCTAATATGCTATCAGCTCCAACAGGTTCTAAAAACTGTGTCATTTTTGCTACTGTCAGGGGGGAGCTTATCCACTGGTTTCCAGCAATTGGCAGGGCGTCTAGTTTATAGGCATGGTGTGTAAAGCCAACTGGGACAAAGAGCTCACGACGAACCTTTGCAAATGCTTCTTTGATTTTGGGATGCAAAGGAAAGATTTTGTTGATATTTTCTGCCATTTTTTGGCACTTTTGCAGTTCGATCCGCTCTTGCAAATTCATAATCCAATATCCATATAGCGTCTCATCTTCTTAATATCATTGAGATCTACTTCTTTATTTAATAATCTTTTTCTATCATCACGGAAGGCAACTCCAAAAGGATTGATAATAGCACTGCTTTTTGCCATATCTTCATTTGCACTATTACTAGCAATGACAAAGCATTGGTGCATGAGAGCTAAAGTCTCGGTAAACTGCTCAAAATGGCGTTTTCTGAGACTCCCCCACATTGCTGGAACAAGGATGATGTCAGCTCCTTTGAGGCGCTGCCATATCTCAATGAAGCGCAGTTCAAAGCAGATTAAAAGCCCAAATTTTCTCCCCTCTATTTCAAAGAGATTAATCTGCTCAATATTGCCTGCGCTAAAATAGTCTGTTTCTCCACCAAATTTAAAGAGTTTTACTTTTGGTTGCTCGTAAACTACTTCTTCTTTATAGAGCACTTTTGCAATATTGTAAAATTTACCATCTCTTTTTTCAATTTGTGTATAGCAGACAATGCGCTCTTGTGAGAGTGGCAGCAGCTCTTCAAGCGCCCTTTGGCCAAAGCTGGCGGCTTCTTCAAAGCGATCATAAGCAAAGCCAGTAAGCACAACTTCGGGGGCAACGACAATATCGCCGCTTTTTTGGATGAGCTTTTTTAAGGTTTTGAGATTTTTTTCAAAATCAGGTTTTGTTTGGCACTGAATAGCACTAAAAATCATCGAAATCGAGACTACCTTTCGAATAGTTGGTTACATTGCCCTCAAAGAAATTTGTCTTTTGGTCATTAAATTTTGCAAAATCATCCACCCATTTGATTGGATGCTCTACATTATACATTGGCTCTAACCCTACTCTTTGCAACCTATCATCTGCAAGGTATTTGATATACTGCTCAATAATCTCATCGGTAAGACCCAGGATTTGTCCTTGGGTGATATATTTGCCCCAGCTGCTTTCAAGATCCACCGCCCCTTCAAACATTTTATACACATCATCAATAAGCTCTTTTGTAAAGAGCTCAGGACGCTCTTTTTTGAGGGTATTGATCATATTTTGGAAAATAAGAAGATGCGTTACTTCATCTCTTTGGATGAATCGAATCATCTGCGCACTTCCTAGCATTTTCCCACTGCGAGCAAGCGTGTACATATATGTAAAACCGCTGTAGAAATATATCCCTTCTAAGATCTGATTTGCAAACATCGCTTTAACGATATTCTCATCTGTCGGATCGGCTGCTAAATCCTCATACACTTTTGCGATATAGTCATTTTTTTGTTTTAGTTGGAGATCTTCACGCCAAAGCTCATAAATCTCATCGGTATTTTGACTGATGGAATCTACCATGACCGCATAGCTTTGCGAATGCAGCGCCTCTTCAAAGGCTTGGCGAACCAAAATGAGGTTGATTTCGGGTGCAGTGATGTAGGGGTTGACATTGTCTATGAGGTTGTTGGTTTGCAAACTGTCCATAAAGATAAGTTGTGCTAAAACTTTGTCGTATGCCAGCTTTTCTGCGTCTGTTAAAAGCTTGTAATCCCTGGCATCCTGGGTCATATCGACCTCTTTTGGGAACCATGTGTTTGCCAGCATCATCTCCCAAAGATTGTATGCCCACTGGTATTTGATTTTGTTTAATTCAAAAATTCCTGTTGGATTGCCGCCAAAAATTTTTCTCTCATTGACGCTTTCGTGTGAGTTTGGATTGTAGATCTTTTTTCTGTGATAGGTCATCTTTTGCTCCTTGAGTCCCATTGCAAAACATTTTAGAAATGTTTTACAATATGACTGAATTTAGGAATTAATTATATTGAGATAGCATTAAAATAAATTTAAGGAAAAATTTATGAAAGTAGCTACTACTTTTGGGGCATCAAAAGCGGATCGTGGTTCTGTTGAATATCAAGAAGGAATCGAACTAGGAAAATTTTTGAGTCAAAAGGGTTTTATTGTCAAATGCGGAGGGTATGGAGGATTGATGGAAGCAGTGAGCAAAGGAGTGTATGAGATTGGGGGTACCTGCATTGGCATTGGGTTAGAAGAGTTTGATAGATTTCGTCCCTCAAATCCCTATCTATCAAAGAAGATCCTCGTAAAGACACTCTATGAAAGGTTGGAGCTTTTGATAGAGGGGAGTGAGCTTTTTGTAGCGCAAAAAGGAAGCATTGGAACACTCAATGAGATATTTATGGTAGCAGCTTTAAAGTATGGAGGATTGAAACCTAATATTCGTATCGTTTTATTAGGGGAGTTTTATAAGAGTCTTAACTGCTTTGATGAGAATTTTTTGCAAAATGTGGAGATTTATGATACTTTAACAGAGTTTGAGAGAAACTTTGAAAGAGTATAGATAATTAGTTCATACACGCCTGCCAATTAAGCTCGAGTTTCAAGAGCAGTTTTGAAAACATCTGCAAAGCAAAACCTATGATTTAAAGGATTTGAAGGGATGGAGGTTCTTAACTTTTTAATTATTCTCATATGCCCCAAACATTACCTTTGTCATTGAGACAAAATAGAGAGATCTACAAAGCTTTCTTGGTTATAAGAAGAGTGAGGCTTTCAAAAAATCGCAAGAGAATTTGCCACCAAAAGAGTGGTTTACCGTAGGCGTGAGTGTAGAGGCGTTTGAGGTTTAAGCCCTCAAACCTTTTGCCCACTCTTCCATTGCTGCATTTGCTGTCGGATTTGGTGCTTCAAGAAAACTAATTACAAACTTTTCACCCAAATCTGCAACACCAATACTTCTTGGACGTACGCCCATTACTTCAGGTTTTGGTAGCTCTTTACCAAAGCAAAAAACGATATTTTTTGCTGCTTGAATATCAGGATTTATCTGCCCATCTGCCAAAGATTTTGTGTGCGCATAGTGATCAAATGTTGCTATGTAGGTTGCTACAGGATGTGCTTCGATTTTCTCTTTAAAATAGGCGATGATTTCATCAACATTTTTATAGTTTGTCTCATTTTTATTTAGTTCCAAAGTAAAAAGAGGATATTTCTCCATCAGTGTTATCTGTTTCATGCTGCTCCTTTAGTAAAATTTTCATAATTATAACTATAAAAAATGAAAGTCATTAGATAAGATTATATAAGAATAATGCGTTAAATTTTTTGCAAGATTTTATCAAGGAGCGATGTGGGTAGAGCTCTTTTGAATAGAACCAAAACAGTTGAGGCCTTTGTGATATAGTATCTTGGTTTTGGATGAGGTGTTTGCATAATATCTACAATAATTTTTGCTACCTCTTCGCTAGTAAGAGTAAATGGGGGATTTTTTGAGCCTTCCATTCTTTTGAGCTCTTCTTTGTAGAGTCTCTTATGAGGGCTCTTTTGCATATCGATATATCCTAAAAACTTTTGCAAGGCATTTTTTCTAAAGTTACTTATTACTGGGCCGGTGTTAAGTGTTATTACATCTATACCGCTTCCTTGTAACTCTAGACGTAAAGTATCGGTGTAGCCTTCGAGTGCAAATTTACTGGCATTATAAGCACCTCGGTACTTCAAAGCTATAAGCCCTAAAATGGAGCTGTGGTGGATGATTCGTCCAAAGCCCTGTTTTCGCATAATAGGGATGATCTTTTGTGTTAAGGCATGCCAGCCAAAAAGATTTGTTGCAAACTGCTCTTGGAGAGCTTTAAGAGGAAGATCTTCCAAGGCACCTGGCTGTCCATAAGCTGCATTATTAAAGAGGATATCGATTTTTCCGTTGCTCTTTTGCAAAAACTCTTCAACTGCTTTATGTATCGATTGAATATCGGTTAGTTCTAAAAAAATTGGCTCTAATTCAAAGCTGGTTAATCTTTGAAGATCTTCTCTTTTCCTTGCAGTAGCAAAGACCTTAAAACCCTCTTTTTTGCACAGTTTTGTAGTCTCCAGTCCTATACCGCTGCTACAGCCAGTAATAAGAACTGTTTTACTCATTGGGAATAAATCTTAAGCAGACTCCATTGATACAGTAGCGAAGTCCTGTTGGAGGTGGACCATCGGGGAAAACATGACCCAAATGGGCTTTGCATTTGGAGCAATGTACTTCTGTACGAACCATTCCGTGGCTTGTATCGGTAGATTCTTCTATTACCTCTTTGCTGATTGGCCTATAAAAGCTTGGCCAGCCAGTGCCTGAGTCAAATTTTGCTTTGGAAGAAAAAAGAGGCGTTTGGCAGCATTTGCACTGATAAATCCCTTCTCTTTTTTCGCTATACAAAGGGCTCGTAAAGGCTGGCTCTGTTCCGTGCTCAAACATCACATGATATTCAAAGGGAGTTAACTTTTCTTTACACTTCATAGTTAATCCTCAACTCTTGTGCTGTTTTGATATAGGTCTGATAGTCTCTTTCGTTATGCAATACACAAATAACTTCCATTGGATAGTAGGCGCATTTCTTTAAAAACCAATCAATTGTAGAAAGTGCTACTTTGCTAGCTTCCTCAATGGGATAGCCATAAACCCCGGTGCTGATAGATGGAAAGGCAATGGAGTGCAGTTCATAGCTTCTGGCAATACATAAAGAGTTTTCATAGCTGTGTCGCAAGTTCACCTCTTCATCGTGATTGCCTCCTTGCCATACAGGACCTGGAGTATGGATGACCCATTTTGCCGGAAGGTTGTATCCATGGGTGATTTTTGCCTGCCCTGGATTTGCACCTCCAAGTGTTTTGCACTCTTCCAAAAGTTTAGGACCAGCGGCTCTGTGAATGGCTCCATCAACGCCCCCTCCCCCAAGCAGACTTGGATTGGCAGCATTGACAATGGCATCAACATGAAGCTTGGTGATGTCGCCTTGAATGATTTTTATTGACACCCTAGACACTCCATACTTCTATCTGCAACATCTTGAGCAACTTCTGGAGATTGGCTTCTGAGATAATAGGTAGATTTAAGTCCAAGCTGCCATGCAAGGGTATATATCTCATGCAAATAGCGTCCACTTGCTTTGTCAAGACGGATAAAGATATTGACACTTTGTCCTTGATCGATCCATTTTTGCCGTACAGCTGCCGCTTTAATAAGAAGACGCTGGTCAAGATCGTATGCAGGAGTGTAGTACTGCCACGTATCAGGACTTAAGTTTGGTACAACAACAGGGATGAGCCCTGAGAGATTCTCCTCAAACCATTTTCTCTTATAGACCGGCTCAATTGTCTGTGTTGTTCCTGTTAAAATTGAAATTGAGCTTGTCGGCGCAATTGCCATGAGGTAGCCGTTTCTCATACCATCACGTTTTACTTTTTCCCTTAGTTCATTCCAGTCATAAATATAGCCAAAGAGTCCTCCCCTCTCAGGTGTGAGTTTTTTAGCCTCTTTGTTTGCCGTATCGATTGGGAAAATCCCCTTTGCCCATTTGGAGTTTTCAAAGAGTGGATAGACACCTTTTTCAACTGCTAAGTTTGAGCTTGCGCGAATAGCGTTGTAGCTAATCATCTCCATGATTTCATCTATTGTCTTTAGATGCTCATCGCTTCCCCACTCTACTTTTTTCTCTGCTAACATCTGGGCTTCGCCCATGACACCAAGTCCAATAGCTCTTGTTTGCAGGTTTGTCTTTTTTACCTTTTCGAGTGGATAGAAGTTAAGATCGATTACGTTATCGAGCATTCTAATGGCGATAGGTACAACTCGCTCAATATCCTCTTTTGTATTGACTTTACTAAGGTTCACACTGGCAAGGTTACACACAGCAGTGAGCCCATCGATTTTCTCTTTTTCTACAATGAAAACCTTTTTGCCGTTGATACTATCGATACTGGATATCTTTTTAGCTTTTTTTACGATTCCTGTATCGATTTTTACTTCATCCTCTTCATCGTAGAGCTCTACACTTCCATCTTCATATTTAACTTTGACTTTATAGTAGTTTGGCTCTGTGTTTTGGAAGATTTCTGTACAAAGATTTGAGCTGCGAATTATTCCTGCATGATCGTTTGGATTGCATCTGTTGGCATTGTCTTTGAAGCAAAGAAACGGATTTCCTGTCTCAAAATAGCTTCTAAGAATTAGTTTCCAAAGCTCTTTTGCCTTGACCTGCTCTTTTATAATATCCTCTCTTTGCTCATACTCAATATATCTTTTCTCAAACTCTTCGCCCCATACTTCTGTCAGATCGCTTGTTTGGTAGGGATCAAACAGCGTCCAGATTCCATCTTCGGCAACCCGCTTCATAAAAAGATCATTTATCCAAAGTGCCGGAAAGAGATCATGGGCGCGTCTTCGCTCTTCCCCACTGTTTTTTTTGAGATCAATAAAATCCTTGATATCCATATGCCACGGCTCAATGTAAACTGCAATCGCCCCTTTTCGAGTACCCAGCTGATCGACTGCAATAGCTATGTCATTGGTGATTTTTAAAAATGGAATGATTCCGCCGGCTGCGTGTTTATGCCCATCAATGTAGCTGCCCATCGCGCGCACCCTGCTCCAGTCCCAGCCGATACCACCACCATATTTGCTCAGCAGCGCCATCTCTTTGTAGCCATCAAAAATCCCTTCGATATTGTCTGGAGTTGATCCGATATAGCAGCTAGAGAGCTGATGGCGTGTAGTTCTTGCATTGGAAAGGGTTGGGGTCGCTACCATCACTTCAAACTTGCTGATTACATCATAAAAGCGCTTTGCCCAGCTTTGGCAATCAAGCTCATTTTGAGCCAAAAACATTGCAACCGCCATGAAAAGCTGTTGTGGAAGCTCTATTGGATTGTTGTCTTTGTCTTTGAGCAGATATCTGTCATAAAGTGTGCGGATTCCAAGATAGGTAAACTGCAAATCACGCTCAGGCTTTATATAGTCGTTGAGATCATCGAGGTCATATTTTTCTTTAAGTCCTGGGATAATACGCCCCTCTTTCTCTCCTTTTTCAAAATATTCTCTTAGATGGCGATAGCCGGTAAAACCGCTTACTTTATGATAGAGATCGTACAAAAAGAGTCTTGCAGCTACAAAGCTCCAGTTTGGTCTATCTACATCGATTTTATCCACTGCTGTACGAATGAGGGTTTGCTGGATCTCTTCAGTGGTGATGCCATCGCGAAACTGAATCTTTGCATCGACTTCCAGCTCGCTTTGGCTAACTCCCTCCAATCCTTCGCAAGCAGCTTTTGTATATTTTTGTATTTTGCTAATATCAAGGGGTTCAACCCGACCATTTCGCTTAACAACGCGAATCATCAATCCTCCTCTTTGAAAACTCTTGCGAAAATCCTGTCAACATTTTTTGTATAGTAGCTGTAATCAAAAAAGCTTCTTATCTCCTCTTCGCTGATTTTTTGTGTAAGCTCTTTGTCTTCTAAAAGATATTGCAAAAAGAGGCTCTCACCTCTTTCATTGATAGGCGCATGCCCCTCTTGGATCTGCTCCCACACCTTCATTGCATTTCTTTGGACTATTTTATACGCATCCTCTCGTGTCACTCCTCGTTTGGTAAGCTCAAGTAGTACTCTTTGGCTAAAGACAAGCCCGCCTGTTAAGTTGAGATTTTTCATCATATTTTTTGGATAGACCACCAAATTGGCAATGACATTGTTGAGGCGATGCAAGGCAAAATCGAGGGTGACAAATCCATCTGGCAGGATGAAGCGCTCTACTGAAGAGTGGCTGATATCTCGTTCATGCCAAAGAGCAACATTTTCAAGAGCCGGTATTGCCATAGAGCGAATTTGTCTTGCAAGACCGGTTAGGTTTTCACTAAGAACTGGATTTCGCTTATGTGGCATTGCAGAACTTCCCTTTTGCCCCTTGCTAAAATACTCCTCAGCCTCATAGACTTCTGTGCGTTGAAAGTGGCGGATATTGACGGCAATTTTTTCAATAGTGGAAGCAACCAGTGCCATTGTAGTAAAAAGCCTTGCATATCTGTCTCGTTGCACTACCTGATTGGAAACAGGAGCTGGTTTGAGACCAAGCTCTTCACATACATACTCTTCTAGCTCCATCGGTGCATGGGCAAAGTTTCCCATAGCCCCACTCACTTTACCAACACTGATAACTTCCAGTGTCTCTTCTAAATTTTTAAGGTGCCTTGCAAACTCATCATACCAGATGGCAAGTACCAGTCCAAATGTGATAGGCTCTCCATGAATACCGTGGCTTCGTCCAACCATGAGAGTCATTTTGTGCTCAAATGCTCTTTTTTTGATGGACTCCATCACCATCTTCACATCTTCGATAATGAGTTTTAAAGAGTCTCGCATCTGCAAAGCTACTGCTGTATCGATTGTATCGGAGCTTGTCATTCCATAGTGCACCCAGCGAGACTCTGGTCCCAAAGACTCTGCTACGCTTGTCAAAAAAGCAATCACATCATGTTTTGTCTCTTTTTCAATCTCATCTATTCTTTGTACATCAAATTTTGCATTTTGTAGGATCTTTTCCATATCCTCCTTTGGAATAAGTCCCAGGCGGTTCCACGCTTTTACTGCAGCAAGCTCAACATCGAGCCACGCTTGATATTTTGCCTGCTGCGTCCATTTATCGGCCATCTCTTTTCGTGCGTATCTCTCTACCATTGCTATCCTTTTTTACTAAAAAGCTTCTGAATTTATTATAATGCTATCAAAAGAAAACTTCTGAATTGATTAAAAGGAAAAGTTTGCCATTTGTCCGAAAGATAATAAAATCTAATGAACCAATCAAGCTCTTTTTACTCTTGATGAGAACGTTTGATATCTCCCAGTCTCAGGCACAAAAGATGATTGATACAAGAAAAATTTATCAACATGGAAAACTTATCACAGATAAATCAGCTGTTGTACAAGGGGAGCTAGAAGTAGTGACATTTGAGCCCATGACAAAAGGGCTTAAGCCTCTTTTTGAGACAAAAGATTTTGCTGTGTATGATAAGCCAAGTGGCATCATGGTGCATCCAAAAAATAGAAATACACACTATACACTGATTGATGAGATCCGCTACCATTATGGGGATGAGGCAAATATTGTGCATCGAATCGATAAAGAGACGAGTGGCCTCATACTTGCTAGTAAAAACAAAAAGGCAGAAAAACTGCTCAAGCAGATGTTTGAGCATAAACAGATTCAAAAGCGTTATCTAGCACTTGTTCGCGGAGATATTCAACAGCAGACGGTAATAGAAGCACCAATTGCTCTCAATAGAGATTATTCGACTATTAAACTCAAAGTTATGATTCATCCTCAAGGAAAGTATGCAAAGACGATTATAAATCCATTGCAGCGTTTTGGAAATTTTACACTAGTGGAAGCATTTCCCGTTACGGGAAGGCAGCACCAAATACGTATCCATATGTTTCACGTGAAACATCCGATTCTTGGTGATCCGATCTATGGCCCATCTACACGAGATGCTATTCGATATCTCGATGGTCTAATGGATAATGAGGAGCGTTTGGCAGTAACCGGAGCAACAAGGCTTATGCTTCATGCTCATGCAATAGAGTTTGCTTATAACGATACAAAATATAAAATTGTTTCAAACAGAGACTTTCTCCAGGAATGCTTAAGCTATACGATGTAAAATCTCTTTTTGTTCAATAAATCGCTTCATATTTTCTACAGATATTTTTCTTATTCTCTCCAGCGCCTCTTTGGTGAAGTAAGCCATATGGGGTGTATAGCGAATATTTTGTTTTTGAATAAGTTGTAAAAATTGAGGTGTTGGATTTTTCAAAAGCTCTTTTTCTCCCTCAATTACATCAACTCCTATTCCATAAATACGATTGCTTAGATACTCTATAGCTTCTGTGCTGATTATTTCGCCTCTAGCAACGTTGATGACAACTGCGTGAGGTTGCAGTAGCTTTGCTTGTTGGAGATCCAACATATGATAAGTTTTTGGAGTAAGAGGTACGGCAAACATGACTATATCACTGGTTTGAAGGAGTTTGTCATAATTGCTTTTTTCAATATTGTATTGAGAACAGAAAGCCTCATCGTAATGCCGAGTATAGGCTTGGATATTCATACCAAATCCATGGGCAATGCGAGCCATCTGCTTTCCAATAGTTCCAAGTCCTACTATCCCTAACCTCTTTTCAAACAGTTCAAATCCCAAAAGATCTTTATAGGAAAAATTACCCTCTTTTGCTCTAGCAATTGCGATATCTGTTTTTCTGGAGATATTGAGCAGAAGTGAAAAAGCAAATTCCGCAACAGGTGGACCTGCATATCCTTGAACATTGGAGACGGCAATTCCTCTTTTTCTACACGCTTCGATATCGATGTGATCAAATCCTGTGGAACGTGTTTGGATATATTGTAGATTTGGTAAAAGATCTAAAATACTTCTATCTATTTTAGAGTGGACAAAGATACTAATAGCCACATATTGTGCTTCTTTTTTGAGAATATGGTTGATATCTTCTTGATAAAAATCGATTGTTGCATCAAGTTTTTTAAAAACTTCTTGACACTCCTTGTCTGCTTCAAAAACAGCTATTTTCATCTCTTCCCTTTAAATGTGACTATGATAAATCCTATAAGCCCAACCAAAACAGTCCCGGCAATGATGAGTAGCATCGCATCATCAAGCATTGTCATCTTTGTGCTCCTCATGTTCTATTGTGATTTTTACAAATGCCACTACCATAAAAATAACGGCTATTATAAGTATCATTGCCATAATCAGCTCATAATTTTTAAAGGGTACATCCATGACTCTTCTCCTTTAGCTGTCCGCATGCTGCACTGATGTCAAGCCCCTTTGATTCGCGAATTGTACATAGAACTCCATGATCGAGGAGGTATTTTTGAAAAGCCTCAACATCTTTTGGCTGGGGTCTTTGGAAAGGGCTTCCTGGATAAGGGTTAAAATAGATGAGATTGACTTTTGCTTTGATACCGTGTAGAAGTTTTACAAGTTTTTTGGCTGATTTTAAATCGTCGTTGAGATCCTTTATCATCAAGTACTCAAACATCACTCTCTTTCTTTGATCAATTGGAAACTCTTTGACAGCTTCTATGACACTCTCTATATTATAGGCTTTGTTAATTGGCATCAGTTTTTGTCTAAGTTCATCATCTACCGCATGCAGACTTATTGCCAGAAGGACTCCCAGATTCATGTCTCCCAGTTTTTTGATTTTTGGAGCAAGACCGCTTGTGGAGATTGTCTGGCGCCGCGGACTGATGCTCATTCCATGCTCATCACTAAAAATTTTTACAGCTTTTGCTACATTCTCAAGATTATCGAGGGGCTCTCCCATTCCCATATAGACAATATTGACTCTTCTGTTTGCCGGAATATCATTATCCTCTCGGATGGTGAGCACCTGTCCGACTATCTCACCAGGGGAGAGATTTCTTACAAATCCACCTTTGGCAGTGAGACAAAACTCACACCCTACTTTGCATCCTACCTGGCTTGATACGCAGACAGTGTAGCGAGCCTCTTTGATGATATTACCCTCTTCATCTATTTCCTCTTTTTTCATAGGAAGCAGGACGCTTTCGACAGTGTGTCCATCATGTAAGCCCAAAAGATATTTTTTACTTCCATCTTTACTGATTTCTACATTTAAAATTTTGGGAGGAGTAATTGTAAATGTTTCTTTGAGCTTTTGACGCATCGATTTTGGAAGATTGCTCATCTCCTCAAAATCTTTTGCCCTTTTTTGGTAGATCCATTGAAAGATCTGGTTGGCTCTAAATTTTGGAGTTACCTCAAGTTGAAGCTCCTCTTTTGTAAGATCTAAAATGTTTTTTTTCATATTTGAAACTTCTCCTTCACAAAACCTTCCAATTTTTCCATCCCTTGGCGAATGTTTTTTTGATACATCTCATGGGCATTCTCATCACAGTAATTGGTTACAACAAATATTCCTGCAGCCGGAATTTCAAACTCTTTTGCCACTTGCAAGAGAGAAAAAAACTCCATATTCTCCAAGCCGATTCCAGCTTTTTGAAAATATTGCCAGGTAGATTTGTCTGTAGTAATATAGTTTGAGGAGTTGACAATTGTTTCATGTGAAACATTCATACCTTCGCTTACTACTACGTTATCGATTGGAGTATAGGATTTTTTTTGCCAAAAAGAGAGCTCTATTTGTGATGCTCCCCTGCTTTGTACAATATCAAAAATTTCATATTGCCCATAACATCCTGCAGAGCCTATAAAAAGTAAAAACTCCGGCTTATCAAAAAGGGTAAGACGAGTAAGGTTGATAGCAGATTCTATAAGACCTACTCCTATGGGATAAGCAAAAGAAAAAAGTTCTGTTTTACCTGCGCACACTATCATAGTCGAACTGGTATCCCTTCATTTTGTAGATAGTGCTTTAACTCCATGATATCTATCTCTTTAAAGTGAAAGATGCTTGCAGCCAAGGCTGCATCTGCATGCCCTTTTGTAAAAGCGTCTTTGATATGTTCCATCGTTCCTGCTCCCCCGCTGGCAATGACCGGTATTTCAACAGCATCACTGATAGCACGAGTCAGTTCAAGATCATATCCGGCTTTTGTGCCGTCTGCATCCATGCTGGTAAGCAGTATCTCGCCAGCTCCTCTATCATATACCTCTTTTGCCCATTCGATTGCATCTTTTCCACTATCGTTTCTACCACCAGCAGTAAAGACATGCCAACTATCCCCTACTCTTTTTGCATCGATTGCCACTACAATGCACTGGCTTCCAAATCTCTTTGCTGCTTCATTGACAAAGTCAGGATTTTTTACAGCAGCTGAATTGATACTAACCTTATCGCATCCTACTGCAAGGAGATTATAGATATCTTGAAGCTCACGTATCCCACCACCTACAGTGAGTGGAATAAAAACCTCTTTTGCCACCTCTTCTACGATATGTACAATTGTATCGCGCTCTTCATAGGTTGCTGTAATATCGAGAAATGTAATCTCATCTGCCCCCTCTTCGTTGTAGCGTTTAGCTACTTCTACAGGATCTCCTGCATCTTTGAGGCCCACGAAATTCACTCCCTTTACAACACGCCCTTTATCAACATCGAGGCAAGGGATGATACGTTTTGCAAAGTACTCTTGCATCGTTTGTATACCTTCTTAAGTTTTTCTATATTATACTATGTTTATGACAATGCAGCAGTTTCAAAAGATTTTAAAGTTCCTACATATCGAATACGAAAAGTGGGATGCTCCTGCAAAGAGATTTGCAAAAGAGTGCAAATACAAACGAACACCTTATACAATATTGATAGCAACAGTTCTGAGTTTTCGCACAAAGGACGAAGTTACTTTTGCAGCTGCACACAGACTCTTCGCACTGGCAGATAAACCGAAAGATATGTTGAATGTTTCACGTGAAACAATAGAGAAAACAATCTATCCTGTAGGATTTTATAGACAAAAAGCAAAGAGTATTCATCACATTTCACAAGAGTTGGTAGAAAAGTTTGGAGGAGATGTTCCCGATACTCTTGAAGAGCTTACAAGTATCAAAGGAGTTGGACCCAAAACTGCCAAAATTGTGTTAGAACAAGCCTTTGAGAAGCCTTATGTAGCAGTAGATACCCATGTACATCGTATCTGTAATATATGGGGGCTTATTGAGACAAAGAGTCCAGAGGAGAGTGATAGAGTGCTTGAAGAGATAGTAAGTGATGAAGAGAAAAGGGGCCTCAATAAACTTCTCGTAGCCTTTGGACAAACCGTTTGTAAACCCCAAAAACCAGATTGCAAGAGGTGTCCATTGCAAGAAACGTTAAAAAATTTTGGAATACAATGCAAGGTATAATTGTTTTTTGAACTGGTAATGATTTAATTCACTCAAAAAAGTGCAAATTTTTTTAATATTACAAAAACTATAAAATGCAAACAGCTGCCTGCCCTACGAGTTAAGTGCACTTTTTTAGCTAAAATTTACAACTATTTTGTTTTTTAGCCACTCTCTTTGGGTTTAATTGCATAAGTTCAAACACATATGGCACTCCGAGAGGGAGAGTGAGGAGTGCAAATCAAATACACGTTGCCAGGGCTCAAAGGATATAAAAGATTAGAGAGGATATACTACAATTCGCTTATGATAAGCGAAGAGGCAAAAAGAAGAAAAAAGATATTGGAGTTTTGGGAAAAATATGGACTAGCAGCAACAACTGAAGCTTTTGGAGTAAGCAGAAGAACACTCTTTCGATGGAAAAAGAGTTTAAATGATGCAGATGGCGATATAAAAGCCTTAAATCCAAAATCACGCAAACCAAAAAGAGTAAGAGAGTCAAAAGTACCAAGAGAAGTTATTAATGAGATAAAGAGATTAAGAAAAGAGTATCCCAATATCGGCAAAGCAAAACTCTACCACCTGCTTAAACCTTTTTGTGAAGAAAAAGAACTTAAAACTCCCTCGGAATCCACAATAGGAAGAATAATCGCAAAAGCACCAGATACAATGAGACTTTTTCCCTACCGCATCGATACAAAAGGAAAAGTGAAACCAAAAAAGAAGACACAAAAAAACAGAAAACCAAAAAACCTCAAATCCAAACCATTTGAACTGTGGGCAGTCGATACCATCCAAATAGTATCAAACGGTATAAAACGATATATCCTTACTATGATTGACCCACTCACACGTATTGCATTCGCAGTGGCGATTCCATCCAAAAGAGCAAGACATACTGCATATGCTCTTGAAGCTTTAATTGATGGAATAACTTCCATCAAACAAAAACGTAAACTTGCAATTCTTTCAGATAATGGCAGTGAATTTAAAAAAGAGTTTGATGCTCTGCTTGAACAAAAAGGCTTTACACACTACTGGACATATCCAAGGAGCCCTAAAATGAATGCACACAATGAAAGATTCAATAGAACAATTCAAGAACAATTTATTCAATACTATGAAGATTTACTCTTTACAGATTTGGATGAATTCAATAAAAAATTAGCAAAATGGCTCATCGATTACAATACCAAAATACCACACTCTTCTCTTAATTTTAAATCTCCGGTACAATACCTTCTTGAAAATCATTATGAGTGCCATATGTATTGGACTTATACATTAATTTGACATATTTATATAAACGCGCTATATTTAATCCATTCTTTATCAAGAATAGGATAGAATCTTTGAAAATTGCAGCGAAAAAGAAGTTTGGCCAAAATTTCTTAAAAGATGAAGTGGTTTTATACAAAATCATCGAATCGATGCCCAAAACAGAAAATGTAATTGTAGAAATTGGGCCTGGATTAGGTGATTTAACAAAAAAGCTATTAGCACAGCAAAGAGATGTGATAGCTTTTGAGATCGATGAAGGTCTATGTCGTCTTCTTGAAAAAGAGTTTCATGAAGAGATAGAAGCAAAGAGACTGAGGCTTGTTTGTGGAGACGTCATAGATCATTGGAAGCAAAATCTTGTGGATAAAGATTATGACCTTGTCGCTAATCTGCCCTACTATGTAGCTACCAATATTGTGCTACGTGCACTGCAAGATGAACGGTGCAAAAATATATTGGTCATGCTACAAAAAGAAGTTGCTGACAAGTTTTGCGCAAAAGAGGGAGAGAAAGAGTTCTCATCTTTGGCCGTTTTGGCACAAAGTGTTGGTCAAGTAAAGAGAGTGTGTGTTGTCAAACCACAATCATTCTCCCCTGCGCCAAAAGTGGACTCAGCGGTTTTGTTGATACAAAAGAGAGCTAATCTAGATGATAAGCATTTCATGCAGTTTTTAAAAGCTGCATTTGCACAACCGCGTAAAACCCTTTTGAAAAATTTATCCAGACTCTATCCCAAAGAGCAGTTAGAGCAGATTTTTGCTACACTTGGGATTGCTTCCAATATTCGACCTCATGAAGCTAGCACATCTATCTATCACCAGATTTTTGGAATGTTAAAGGAGAAGATAGATGGAGCAAAAGCAGTCCCAACAACCACAACAGCAACAAAATAGAAATCAACAAAAAAATGCTCAAAGACGAAGCGGCCATAGTGGTGGCGTATATAAAGATATAAAAAAAGCGATAGCTGCAAACGAGCGGATGCAGCAATCGCGTCTTACACCTCGCATTAATACAAAATCAAATGGAAAGGTGCGCATAACACCTCTTGGTGGTCTTGGGGAAATCGGTGGTAATATCACTGTATTTGAGACAGAAAAGAGTGCGATTATTATTGATGTAGGGATGAGCTTCCCCACTGAAGATATGCATGGCGTGGATATTTTGATACCTGATTTTAGCTATTTACACGAGATTAAACACAAAATTCATGGAATTGTTATCACCCATGCCCATGAGGATCATATTGGTGCAGTGCCCTACCTTTTTAAAGAGATGCAGTTTCCTATATATGGTACACCTCTACCTCTTGGAATGATAGGGAATAAGTTTGATGAGCATGGGATGCGAAACTATAAGAGCTATTTTCGCTATGTTGAAAAGAGAAAGCCGATTAAGATAGGTGATTTTGAAGTTGAGTGGATGCATATGACCCACTCTATTATCGATGCTTCATCTTTGGCTATTACTACAGAAGCTGGAACTATTATCCATACAGGAGATTTCAAAATCGATCATACTCCTATAGATGGATATCCAGCAGATCTGCATAGATTAGCGTACTACGGAGAAAGAGGTGTTTTGCTTCTTCTTTCAGATTCAACGAACTCTCATAATCCTGGTATCACCAAGTCTGAAGCAAGTGTAGGCCCTACTTTCGATCTGCTCTTTTCAAGAGCTAAAGGACGGGTTTTGATGAGTACCTTCTCATCCAATATTCACCGGGTATACCAAGCGATCGAGCATGGAATAAAATATAATCGTAAAGTCTGTATTATCGGACGCTCTATGGAAAAGAACCTCGATATCACAATGGAACTCGGGTATGTGAAATTGCCGCAAAATATTTTTATTGAACCGCATGAGATAGGCAAATATAGAGATGATGAGATCTTGATTGTAACAACTGGCAGTCAGGGCGAAGCGATGAGTGCTCTTTACCGCATGGCAACAAACGAACACCGCCATGTAAAAATTAAACCCACCGATACAATTATACTCTCAGCTAAAGCGATTCCGGGAAATGAGCGAAGTGTTTCAAGTCTTATTAACTTTATACAAAAGTGTGGAGCAACAGTAGCTTACCAAGATTTTAGTGAAATTCACGTCTCAGGTCATGCTGCGCAAGAGGAGCAAAAACTGATGATTCGCCTCACAAAACCAAAATTCTTCCTCCCTGTGCATGGCGAATATAACCATTTAATGAAACACAAAGATACAGCAATGAAATGCGGTATCCCCGAGCGAAATATCTATCTCATGAGCGATGGGGATCAGATTGAAGTAACGCCAAAATATATGAAAAAGGTGCGATCTGTTCGTACAGGAAAAGCCTATATTGATAATCAGCTTAATGAGGAGATTGAGAGTGATGTAGTGATCGATAGACAGAAGATGGCTACTGAAGGTATAGTTATTATCGTGGCACAAATCTCTAAAGATACGAAAAAATTTATTAGCAAACCAAAAGTAAGCAGCTTCGGGCTTGTTGCAGATAAAAAAGATAAAGAGTTTGAGCAAGAAATAAGTGGGCTTCTTGAGCAGTTTTTGACAAATAAGCCAGAACTCGTGGAGACACCGAAAAAGTTAGAGAACGATTTTAGACAGGTGGTGCGCAAACATATTTTTAGAAAATATAAAAAATACCCAACTATCGTGCCAACTATTTTTATTATGTAGGAATAAGGATGGATTTTAGTCAAATAGCAAAAGAGGTGCTAGAGATTGAGTCACAAGCTTTGCAAGCTTCCAAAAAGCGCATCGGGAAAAATATCAATGAAGCAGTGGAGCTTATCTATAACCTTAAAGGTAAACTTATTGTCACAGGTGTAGGAAAAAGTGGATTAGTTGGAAGCAAAATGGCTGCTACATTTGCTTCCACAGGGACACCAAGCTTTTTTATCCACCCTACCGAAGCGCTCCATGGGGATCTTGGTATGATAGGCAAAGAGGATGGCGTTTTAGCCATTAGTTATAGTGGTGAGAGTGAAGAGCTTATCAAGATTCTTCCTCATATCAAACGTTTTAATATCCCCCTCATTGGTATGAGCAGCGATCCTGAATCTACTTTAGGACGTTATAGCGATGTATTTATATCGATTGCGGTAGAGCGTGAAGCCTGTCCATTGCAGGCTGCTCCTACAGCCTCTACTACTTTAACAATGGCACTGGGGGATGCACTAGCAGTATGTCTGATGAAAAAGCGTGATTTCAAAGTAAGCGATTTTGCCTCTTTTCATCCTGGAGGCTCTCTTGGTAAAAGGCTTTTTGTCAAAGTAAAAGATCTCATGCGTACAAAAAATCTCCCTATTATTGATGAAGAGACAAAGCTTAAAGATGCAATTGTTACAATGAGCGAAGGAAAACTAGGTAATGTTCTTATTACGGACAAAAAGGGAAAGCTTAAAGCTGTTTTAAGTGATGGGGATCTAAGAAGAGCACTTATGCAGGAGGGTTTTGATCTAGAAAGGGCTGCAATAGCATATGCAACGCTACAACCAAAAACGATAGAGGATGAGAGTATGCTTGCAAGTGAAGCACTCAAAGTTATAGAAAATTACAAGATCCAGATGCTTGTTATCGCTAAAAATAATCAGATCAAAGGTGTTTTACATATCCACGATCTCGTAGAGGCTGGAATAAAATGAGACTCAATAAATATATCTCCCATAATACAACCTACTCCAGAAGAGAAGCAGATAAATTGATTCAAGATGGACTGGTCAAAGTCAATCGCCAAATAGTTAAAGAGCCCTATTATGATGTGCAAGAGGGCGATAAGGTCTTTGTAAAAGGCAAACTCATCAAGCCAAAGGTAGACTACACGGTCATTGTATACAATAAGCCAAAAGGCGAGCTTGTTACCAAAAAGGATGATAGAGGAAGAAAAACGATCTATGATTCTTTGCCTAAAAAGTTTTTTCATTTTATTCCTATTGGAAGACTTGATTTTGCAAGTGAAGGGCTACTACTTCTTACCGATTCTCCAAAGATTGCTGGGGCTCTTATGGAGAGCGATATTCCAAGAGTATATAATGTTAAAATCAAGGGTGAAGTGACACCAAAAATGGAAGAGGCAATGCGAGAGGGTTTGGAGCTGGAAGATGCAACAGCCGGCGCTCATGAAAAAAGCAGTATCACTTCAATGCGATTTGCGCCTTTTTTTGCATACAGGATTGATAAAAATGCCCCAACTTTTAGCAAACTCAAAGTTGCTTTGATTGAAGGGAAAAATAGGGAAATTAGACGATTTTTTGCCCATTTTGGTAAAGATGTGGTAGACTTAAAGAGAGTAGAATATGGTTGGATAAAACTCAATGCCTTGCCTACAGGAAAAACGAGATATTTAAGCAAAAAAGAGTATGAAAAACTTCGAGAATTTTTAAAGGAAGTAGATGAGAAGAATAGAGATAAGCACTAACCACAAGAGTGAAATGATAGAAATAACGGAGATTGTGAAAGAGGAAGTGATTAAAAGTGGTGTTACAAATGGTAGCTGCATTGTCTATTCTCCACATACTACCACGGGGATTTTACTTTTTGAAAATGTGGATCCAGAATTACAGCGAGATTTTTTGGCACATATGAGCCGTTTAGTGCCTAAAAGCGATCGCTATGCGCACGGAGAGAATGCAGATGCGCATCTTAAATCAGCTCTTACGGGCAACAGCGTCGCTATTCCTGTAGTGGATGCAAAGTTGATGTTAGGAAAATGGCAAGGAATCTATTTTTGTGAGTATGATGGGCCACGGGAAGTAAGAGAGTTTTTTGTCAAAGTGGTCAATGGATAGAGAGTTTCGCCCCCAAAGTCTTGAAGAGTTTATTGGACAGCGCCATTTAGTAGGCAAAGATGCCCCTTTTTATAAACTCATCCAAGCAAATGCCATCCCCCACTCCTTCTTTTATGGTCCTCCCGGGACTGGTAAGACGACGCTTGCACGTATTGTTGCATCTATGCTTGATAGAGATTTTTATGAACTCAATGCTACGAGTCTCAAAATAGATGAGATACGCAAAATAGTAGCACGTTACAAAGATACACTCCTCCAGCCTCTCATCTTCATCGATGAGGTCCATAGACTTTCCCGTACCCAGCAAGAGGTGTTGTTGCCAATAATGGAAAAAGAGGAGGCTTTAATAATAGGCGCAAGCACTGAAAATCCTTTTTTCTCACTTACTGCTGCGATTAGGTCGCGATCTTTTCTCTTTGAGTTTAAGCCTTTGAGTGATGAAGAGCTAGGAGAGCTTAGCCAAAAAGTTGTACAAAAACTCTCCCTCACACTTGATGAAGATGCAAGAGAGTATCTTATTCGCATAGCTCAAGGAGATGCGAGAAATATTATAAAGATATTGCAAGCTGCATCTATTATAAACAGACATATAACAAAAGAGATTCTTAGTAAACTTGTACCAGCGAGTTTTCATGAAGGCAGCAGTAGTGCTGAAACACACTATACTTTGGCTAGTGCTCTTATTAAGAGTATTCGCGGTAGTGACATAGATGCAGCGCTCTACTATCTTGCAAGACTCATTGCAGCTGCAGAGCCGCCAGAGTTTATTGCAAGGCGTCTTGTGATTTTGGCAAGTGAAGATATAGGTAATGCAAATCCAAACGCTTTAAATCTTGCAGTCTCTACACTTACTGCAGTGAAAAATATCGGCTATCCTGAAGCAAGGATAATTTTAAGCCAGTGTGTTACATATCTAGCAAGCTCCCCAAAATCTAATGCTGCATATAGTGCAATCAATAAAGCACTTGAAGTCGCACAAAATGACAACTCCCCTATTCCAGCACATCTCAAACCTCCAAAATTTCAAGGCTACAAGTATCCCCATCATTATGGTGGCTATGTAGAGCAAGAGTATATGAGTAAGAAGATGCAATTTTATCAAAGTAGTGGAATAGGATTTGAAAAGAAGTTGCAAGAATGGTTAGAGAAAATTAAAGGAAAAAAGCAATAGTTTATCTATTAATATATCAATATATCTTGATATAAATAGTTCTATTGGTTATAATCTCTTTGCAAAAGGATAAGAAATGGAAGCTATGGAGGATTTTTTACGCACAGTTGGTGCTTTGTATGATGAGACGAGAGTAAAGCTTCTCAAATTCATTGACATGCATGGGCCTTTGTGTGTATGCGACCTTGAAGCCTCTTTTGGAATGTTGCAATCTCGCCTCTCACGCCACCTGAAAATCCTCAAAGATGCTGGATTTTTGCACAGCCAAAGGAAGGGACGCTGGAGCTACTATGCAGTGCGCAGGCCACTTGATCGCTTTAGAAGTGAGGCTCTTGAAGAAATAAGAGTTCTGCCGTTAGAGCTGCCAAAATTAGAAAAACTCTCAGGAGAATGTAAATTATGAAAAGGGTGTTAATTCTTTGTACAGGTAATAGCTGCAGATCTATTATCGCAGAAGGACTTGTCAATAAGTATCTCAAACCTCAAGGAATAGAGGCTTTGAGCGCTGGCAGCAATCCTAGTGGCCGTATCAATCCCCATGCCAAAAAGGTTTTGCAAGAAGAGGGAGCTTGGGATGAGAGGTATCATTCAAAGAGTATTGAAGAGGTGATGGAATATGCACCTTTTGACTTGGTCGTGACTGTGTGTGATAATGCAAAAGAGAGTTGTCCCGTGTTTCCTGGAGAGACAAAAACGATTCATGAAGGATTTGCAGATCCTGATGGAAAACCTTATGAAGCCTTTGTGGCTACAAAAGAGGAGATAAAAAGAAGACTTCTTCCAAGAATAGAAAAAGAGTTAAAAGGAGCGTAAATGAAAATAGATATTTTAGGAACAGGGTGTGCGAAGTGCAGGGCACTCGAGGAGAATGTAAAAAAAGCGGTTGCGCAAAGTGGCAAATTTGCTCAGGTAGAAAAGGTTGAAGATATAACAAAGATCATGGAGTATGGTGTCATGAGTACGCCAGGGCTTGTGATTGATGGGAAGGTGGTGAGTGTAGGAAAAGTGCTCAGTGTAGATGAGATTGTAAAGCTGCTAGGCTAACATGTGGCGCGAAATCGTAGATCATTTTGTCTATAAAACTCTTGGACTGAGTGGCAAGATTGCTGATGTACTCGATTTTTTTATCTATGATACAGTTAAAATCTTTACACTTTTAGTAGTTATTATCTTTGTTGTTACGCTGCTGCGTAGCTTTTTTCCAACTGAAAAGGTGCGAGAATATCTCAGCCGTAAGCATCCCCTCTTTGGCCATGTAGCAGCAGCTGTTTTTGGCATAATCACACCGTTTTGTAGCTGTAGTGCTATTCCTCTTTTTTTAGGATTTTTGCAAGCACGCATCCCTCTTGGTGTTACTTTTAGCTATCTTATTTCAGCTCCTATGAATAATGAGATAGCTATTGCAATGTTGCTTACGCTTTTTGGCTGGAAAGTAACAGCGCTCTATATTGGATTTGGCCTGTTGGTAGCGATAGTTGCAGGGATTATTATTGGAAAAATGGATCTTGAAGATGAGATACTCATCAAGGTACAACCTCTTGATAAAGAGGTGCCAAGCTGTGCTATTGAACTAACCATGCGCGATCGTTTACATGATGCATGGGAGTATACAAAAGATATTATCAAAAAAGTATGGCTCTATGTGATTGGGGGGATTGCAGTTGGTGCATTTATTCATGGATATGTTCCTACTGATTTTATAGTAAAAGTAGCAGGAAGTGATGCTTGGTATGCAGTGCCTTTAGCCACGTTTCTAGGCGTGCCTATGTACTCAAATGCGGCAGGTGTTATGCCACTCATTGAGGTTTTGACAGATAAGGGAATGCCTATGGGAACGGCACTTGCTTTTATGATGGCAATTACAGCTTTGAGCCTGCCTGAGGCGATGATTTTAAAGAGAATTCTCTCTTGGAAGCTCATTATCATATTTTTTTCAACAGTAGCGGTTGGTATTATGGCTGTAGGGTATCTCTTTAATTGGATCTTGGGATGATAGTTGCTTTGACTATTTTTCTCGTTACGCTAGTTTTGGTTATATGGCAGCCTAAAGGCTTGCAAATTGGAACAAGTGCTGTTTTAGGAGCAGTTGCTGCTTTGCTCTTTGGCGTAGTTTCATTGCAAGATGTCTTGGAAGTGACTTCCATAGTTTGGGATGCAACGCTGGCATTTATTGGAATTATACTTCTATCAATGGTACTTGATGAGATAGGTTTTTTTGAGTGGGCAGCAGTGAAGATGACAAAGTTAAGTTATGGCAGTGGAACTTTGATGTTTATCAATACGCTTTTACTTGGAGCATTTGTTGCTGCATTTTTTGCCAATGATGGAGCTGCTCTTATCTTAACACCTATTTTACTAGCAAAAATGCGCTATTTACAGATGGATAACAGAGCAATATTCGCATTTTTAATGGCAGGTGGCTTTATTGGCGATAGCGCGTCCAATCCTTTGGTAATCTCTAATCTTACAAATATTGTTACGGCTGACTATTTTCATATAGGGTTTGTAGAGTATATGCAAAAGATGTTTTTGCCAAATCTTTTAGCAATTATTGCATCTATTGCAGTTCTTTGGCTCTTTTTTAGAAAAGCTATTCCAAAGAGGGTCGATATCTCAATTTTGCCTGAAGCGCAAAGTGTTATAAAACATAAAAAGATGTTTCGGATTAGCTGGATCTTTTTGGGATTGCTACTTGCAGGATATTTTATAGGTGATATATATCATATTCCTATCTCCTTTTTTGCCTTGGGAGGTGCACTGCTTTTTTTGATTATTGCTGCAAAATACAGAGCTACAAAACCGTTGATGACAATAAAGGCCGCTCCTTGGCAAGTTGTTTGGTTTTCTATTGGGTTATATGTGGTGGTTTTTGGTTTGAAAAATGCAGGGCTAACGGACGAGATTGCAGAGTGGATTATTGCGTTGAAGCAGCATGGAAGAGAAGTTGCAACCATTGGGACAGGATTTTTGTCTGCATTTTTAAGTGCAGTGATGAATAATATGCCAACTATCATGGTTATGGATCTTGCAATAGATAAAACAGGTGATACATTTTTGGCTTATGCTAACATTTTGGGAGCAAATCTAGGGCCAAAAATGACACCTATTGGCTCTCTTGCTACGCTCCTTTGGCTTCATGTATTGGCAAAAAAAGGAGTAAAAATTGGTTGGGGAGAGTATATGAAAGTAGGATTAATTATCACTCCTCCAGTCCTATTTATCGCACTTCTTGGGCTTTTATAAGCCCTTCTTTGTTATTCGGCTACAATCTTGACAAAATATATAGACTTTATTGACATTGGTGCCGCTTTTGTGTAAACTTCTTCAAAAAAGGTCTACTATGAAAAAGCTACTCCTTTTTGCCCCTTTGGCTCTGTTTGCTACAGTTGGAGATAATTTAGTAGGTGCAGGAGCAAAATCGCGAGGTGTTGCAGGTGCAGGAATAGCTGCATATCAAGGTGGTGAGTCGATTTTTATCAATCCATCCCTCCTCTCTTTTACAAAAAAGAGCAATTTTGAAATAGGTACAACTTTTTTTATGCCACAAGTACATGCAAATGCATATAAGAGCAAAGCCGATTTTGAACTGATACCCTATGTGGGATATACCAAAAGTTTAGATCAAGAGAGTGCTTTTGGTGTAGGGGTGTTTGGTGTTAGTGGTATGGGTGTGGATTATCCAGTTCCTTCACTTGCATATATGAAGACAAAATTTGCCTATGCAAAACTGATTGGAGCATACGCGAAAAGATGGGGAAGATTTGGCATAGGAGTTGGAGTAAACTTCTCATATGGTGCACTCCGTATGGCTGCACATATGCCAAGCCAGCTTGGTGATAGAATGAGTAGAGACATTGGAATAGGAGCAAATGTAGGGATCTATTATGATTGGGAGAGTGTGACCTTTGCAGCAACAGCCACCTCCTCTGTTCCTATGAAGTATAAACGTGTATTTGATTTTGATCGTTATGGTGAACAAGAGGATTTTCATCTTACTCAACCTGCAGAGGTGGGTATAGGTATCGCTTATCATAGCAATGGATGGCGGTTTATGGGGGATTTCAAAAGAGTTTTTTGGTCCCACGCGAGAGGATATGAGGATTTTAACTGGAAGAGTCAAAATGTATATACATTTGGGATCCAAAAGAGTTTTGGAAAATCTACGTTGCGAGCAGGATATAGCTATGCTACGAAGGCTATGAATGGATTTACAAGTAAAAATATTGAAGGTGTGCCTTTTCGGGCTCAAGATATAGCATTTTTTAATCTTGTTGGTTTTCCAGCAATTACCAAAAGACATGTAAGTATTGGGATGACAATGGATCTTCAGCCCTATAAACTCCATTTGGCATATCTTTATGCTCCAAAAGAGCATATTGCAAGCGGTCCCATAGAAGCTTTTAATCGTCAAAGTTCAATCAGTATAGGGATAGAGTATGGCTTCTAGTTGCCCTATCTCATCTGAAAGAGTTGATGCAAATGCTATACGGCTAAGTGCACTCTTTATGTTTTTTTTGCTTCTATGGGGATATGTTTCAGTGCTAGCTCTTTTAGTCATCATTATGGAGCTAGCAATACGTGTATTTATGGGTTCATTGTATGCTCCTCTTTTTGTTGTAGCCAAAAAAATTTTAAAATTTTTTAAAATAGATGAGGTAAAGGAGGATGCAGCTGCGAAAAAATTTGCTGCTAGGGTAGGTTTGATTCTTATGATTTTTTTACTTCTAGCAAAACTCATGGGATGGGAAATGGTATGGGAAATGTTCTATGGTATTATGGCAGTCTGCATCGCTTTAGAAGCTTTTTTTCATTATTGTGTAGGATGTACACTTTATAATTACTATGTACGAGGAGTGCGATTATGCCGAAAATAACCACAAAGAGTGTCTATGCTTTGGCAGCTGTCTACTTTCTATACTCCCATATGCATAAGCTTCCGATGAAAATTGAGAGTATTGCAGAGGGTGCACATATCCCAAAAAATTTTTTAGAGCAGCTGCTTTTGCTCCTAAAAAAAAGCGGTATACTCAAAAGTATTCGTGGTGCGCGAGGAGGATACACTTTTGCTAAAGATGTACAGGAGATTCTTTTTTTAGATATTGTCAAGGCTGTGGAGAGTGAATGCTGCAGTGATGTGTGCAAGACGCACAATCCAGTATTGGATCTTTTTTGGAAAGATTTAGGAGCATGTATACAAGATTTTTTACAAAGACCAATTAGTGATCTAGATACCTATATTAAAAAAACGCAAGAGGCTTCTTTGTTTATAATTTAAAAAGAGGCTTAAAGAGCCTCTTCGTCTGTTTCTCCCGTTCTGATACGAATAACTTTTTCTATATCACTTATAAAGATTTTTCCGTCACCGATTTTACCTGTACGAGCAGCTTCACTTATTTTTTGTGTAACCATTTCTACGTCATCATCTTTGACAACAACTTCTATTTTTACTTTTGGTAAAAAGTCCACTACATACTCTGCTCCTCTATAGAGCTCACTGTGACCTTGCTGGCGTCCATAACCTTTAACTTCACTCACTGTCATTCCAGTAATTCCTGCTTCACTCAGTGCCTCTTTGACATCTTCAAGCTTAAATGGTTTGATTACTGCTTCTATCTTTTTCATATAAAACCCCTTTTGGTAATTTTTGGAAGGTTCAACCTACTTGAGGTTGAATCCTTTCTCTCCATGGACTGCTTCATCAAGACCTATAACTTCTGTCTCTTCATCAACTCTTCCGCCACCAGTAAGGAGTGATGCGACGAAATATACAATTGCTGTGACAATACCAGTAAAGATCATTGTAACTGCTACAGATTCAAGCTGTACGAGCATTTGTGAAACTCTATTTCCGTGATCTTTAAGAGGGCTTCCATCCCATGCAAGATTTTGGAGTGCAAACATTCCAGTTGCCAAAGCGCCCCATAGACCAGCGAGAAAGTGGACACCAAAAGCATCAAGGCTATCATCATATTTAAATACCTTTTTAAGCCATGCTACTCCCCAAAATCCTACGACACTACCACCAATGCCTATTATGAGCGCACCCAAAACATCTACAAAACCAGCTGCTGGCGTAATAGCTACAAGACCAGCTACTGCCCCTGTTGCTCCACCAAGAAGTGTTGGCTTTTTGTATACAAACCACTCTATGAGGATCCATGTTAATGCACCAATAGCTGCAGCGAAGTTTGTCATAAGAAGTGCGCTACCAGCTACTCCATCTGCTGCAAATTCGCTTCCTGCATTAAATCCAAACCATCCAAACCAAAGAAGTGCAGCACCAAGAGCTGTAAGGATAATAGATGATGGATGCAGAGCCTCTTTTGGATACCCTTTTCTTTTACCAAGCATGAGAGCAAGAACCAATCCTGCGAGGCCACCATTCATGTGTACAACTGTGCCACCGGCAAAATCAAGAGCACCATCATTGTATAAAAATCCTCCACCCCACACCATATGTGTAATAGGTACATACACGAAGGTAACCCAAAGCACTGTAAAAAGTGTCCAAGTAGAGAATTTTATTCTCTCAATGACTGAACCACTAGCAATTGCTACTGTGATTGCAGCAAATGTTCCTTGGAATGCTATAAAGACAAATTCAGGATAGGTTCCACTAAGACTATCACTCGAGACACCTTTTAAAAAGAGTTTGCCCAGATCACCGATGATTGCACCATCACCATTGAACGCGAGTGAATATCCCCACAAAACCCATACAATAGATCCTATAACATAGGCGATAAACACCATCATATAGGTATTGAGCACATTCTTTGCTCGTGTCATACCACCATAAAAAAGTGCCAGCCCTGCTGGTGTCATAAGCATAACAAACGCAGTTGCCACAATCATCCATGCCGTATCGCCACTATTGAGTTTATCTTCTGCCATTGCTAAGGTTGGCAGGAGAGCCAGAAGAGGCGCTATCCATTTTTTCATAGAAACTCCTTTGAAATTTTTATCAAAGAAATTGTATCTTTAGTAGTACAAAAATTTTGTATAATTTTTATACAATTACAAGGAGATAGCATGCGAACTTTTGTAGCCAAGTCGCCACAAACTATAAAAGCTCTCAATATCTTGCAAGCTGCAGCAAATCTTCCTGTAAATATTGCTATTATAGGTGAAAGAGGTACGGGAAAGGAGACGCTCGTTAATGAAGTTTTCCCTCATATACCCAGATATAGTGTAGCTTCACTTCCTCAAAAAATCGAAGCTAAAGAGATCTTTATACGCGACTTTGAAAATATTGAAAACCTCCATATTTTTATGCGTAGTATCCAAGGAGTGCGTTTAATTGTAGCTGTGACGAAGTTTGATGAAGAGCTTGATGAATTTTTTCCTATTCAAGTAACTATTCCACCCTTGCGAGAGCGTACAGAAGATTTTGAAGAGCTCAAACGCATCTATATACAAAAGGTCAAAGAGGAGTTTGAGTTAGAGGAGTTTCCACAAGATTTTATACCAGATTTACAAAGTAATGTAATATCGCTAAAAAAATCTATCTATGAGAAAGCTCTTCTCTCTTCTATGGATGAGGAGGAGATTATGCAACTATTAGAGCAGTATTTGGAAAATAGAGTGGATGAAGGGTATAAAGAGCTTCTCTATCTTTTTGAAGTACCATTACTTCGAGCAGCAAAGAAAAAATGTAAAAGTGTTCTTGCTATGTCGAAGGCTTTGGAACTCAATCGTGCTACACTCACGAGTAAATTAAAAAGATATGCATCTAAGATATAAAGGGGAGTTCTATGTGCAGTTGATTATTGTTTACAGTGATAATAAACTGCTCATCTTCTATTTTATCAAGTTTTGTTATCTCTTCACTCTCGATGATAACCTCCACTACCCTATAGCGTTTTTCATCTATTTTCAAACTTCTCCCCATAGCAATATGTACTTTTATAAAAAGCTTTTGTGCATTTTTTAAAGTTCTGAAGATTTTATTAAGAAGCTTGAGAAAGTGGTTTATATCGAGTTTGAATTCAGGTATGGAGATATCATACTCTGCTGTAATTTTTGTTTGGTCAAGATGTGTATTAATTGCAATATCAAGAAGAGTAAAGATATTGGCAGGTTGGAGATCTTTGCTGCTCTTTTGCACCTTTGATCCACAGGTGTTTTTATGCAGCATGAGCCCGATATGCTCACTATCAAGATAGCCCACAGTTATAGCACAATAGGTAGCGTGTCCAATATCTAGCTGCAAAAAGGTGTGCTTAAAACCAAAGCTCATAGATGCATGGCTTACAGCAAGATTGTAAAGATCTTCTTTAGGTGCGATAGAGAGGAGATACTCTCCCTCTTTATTATATTCAATAATTTCGCCTGTTTCACTAAAGAGTATAAATGGATTAATGCTATTTTCTATAAGCTCTTTGTAAAAATTCATAAAAAAATTATAACTAAACTTTTGCCCATCCATGCATCTTTTTAGCACTGAGCACCGAGCCTTTACTGTAAGAGATTGGATTGATTGCTACATAGTTTAACTCTTCTAAAAGTTTTGTGAACTCTTCTATTTTTGCTTTATCTAAAAAAAGTAGCAGATCTGCTGCATTTTTCATCATGCGGTAAGTTTTGCGCAAAAACTGCTCAGGATCTTGGAGTTTTGTAATATCATAATTAACAAAAATTGTATCAAACTGCATAGATCGTAAGTTATAGCGCTCTTTATCCTCATCAATGCGGCGCACCTTTGCTGGTAAATCTTTAATCTCCTCATAAATTGCATCTTCCAAAGCTACAATTTCAAGATAATGCCCCTGCTCTTGGCAAAAATCACACAGACTCTTTGAGCTTTCAAAAGCATCGCTAAATTGATAGACCCTTACCCCTGGTAGTTTTGGAATAATAACAAAAAGCTCCTCCATTTACTCCTCCATCCATATAATTGAAGCAAATCTGCCGGTACGCCCCTCCCTGCGATAGGAGTAGTAACGCCTATCGCAACAGGTGCATATATTCAAATCTTTGATATATGATACTCCTTTTTTATGGAGCTGCTCATAAATCATAGCTTTAATATCAAGAAATCTGCCTCTTTTAATAAAACGAGAAGGTGTCTTTTGCAATATCTCCTCCCCTACTTCATAGCAGCAGCTATGAATTCCAGGACTTATAACGGCTCTTATCTCTTGCGCACCAAGCTGATACATTATTTCGATTGCATTTGTTACTATCCCCTGCTGGGCTCCGGCACGTCCAGCGTGAACTGCTCCAATAATGAAATTAATTGAATCATAGAGGAGTACACCAAAGCAGTCTGCACTCATAATGGCTAAGGCAAGATTTGGTTTTGTAGTGATAAAACCATCACACTGGAGAGGAGCGTTATACTTATCAAGAATAATGACTTTGTTGCTGTGGATCTGGTCTGCAAACTGAGCATTTTTAATACCGGCTTTTTGAAACAAAATTTTACGGTTTTGTATCACATCTTCTGGGTCATCTCCAGTATGCAAAGCGATATTGAGCTCATGAAAGGGAGGCTTGCTTACACCTCCAAAGCGATCACTTATGAAGTACTTTATCTGCATACAAAAAAACCTTTGCTTGTGGGAGATAGCGATTTTCAAAATTATAATATATTGGTTTTAGCGCAAATGCTGTCCATCCATCTTTGGCTTGAAGAGAAATTTGCTCTTTTACATCTATAAGACCAGAAACTTTGATGCGCAGATAGAGAGGCTTTGTGAGAGAGGGAGCTACAATAACAAACCCATTTTGAAAAAGGCGCCAGTATATGCCATCTCTTTGCTGCATTTTTTCCAAAGGTTTACCAAGATCTATAAAGTAGAGAGGATCCTTTTCCAACTCATGATTAAAGGGAACCTCAGTATAGCTATAAAATCCTCCAAGTTTTGCAAGAGCGTAGTTGTAGTAGATAATATCGCGAGGTTTTTTAGCTACAAGCAGATCCCCTTTTGCTTCAAAAATTGGAGCTGCATAGTTTAAATAGATCATCTGTTTAAAATGGTACTTTTTCTTCAGTTGAGAAAATGTCTTAAAATAATCAAAAACCTCATCCAAAGGGGCAAATGTGGTGGTAGGAATAAGACTCAAAGTGCCCTCAATATTTGTCATGGCTGATGTATTGTCAACTTGCGTCATATAGCTTTCACACATATCATAATCTACTGATTCTAAGAGATTTTCATTACGGTAAGCTTGGTTGGTGATGACAAGCAAGCCAGCATCACGGAGTTTTTGAAAAAATCTTTGCAAGCACTTTGTATAAGATCCATGCGAATGTTTTTTCTTGAAACGCTCTTGATACTTAGCAAACTCCTTCTCATGTAAAAACTCCTCATTAGCCCAGTCAAAAAAGTACCCTACAATGCCGAGATTTCTCTTTTGTTCAAGAAGATAAGAAAAACGTTTTTGCATCAGAACTTCATTGCACATATCGTAAAAGTATGCCCCCTCTTTGTTTGGTTTATCGTAAAGAAGGGCTTGAGGATGCTTTTTAGCCCAAGTTGTCAGAGGATTTATCTCATCTTTGTAAAATCCTGCACTCCATTCATATGCAACAACTTTTTTAAAATCACGAAGATCTTTTCCTAAAAGATCGGCAATTCCTCCTAGCTCTATAATCTCAAAGGGCTTTACAAAAGTAAGATCCCTATCCCATATACGTGCAGTAGCATAGAGAGGAGTTGATGAAGGCAGAGGCAGAACTTGCAGCTTTGTTGGTTGATAGCTTGCTGGAGTTGCAGGCTCGAAATCTGCGCCAAAAAGTATACATGCTACAAGAAGTATGAAATATTTCATAATTTTTTAGAATCAGCAATAATTGTGACAGGTCCATCATTGATGATACCAACCTCCATCATAGCACCAAACTCTCCCTTTTGTACAGGCACCTTCTTCGCAAGCTCTTTACAAAACTGCTCATAGAGTTCCTTGGCTCTTTTAGGCTCCATTGCCGCGCTAAAATCGGGACGATTGCCTCGTTCGATATTGCCAGCGAGGGTAAATTGGCTTATTACCAATATTTCTCCACGAACTTGTAAAATATTTTTATCAAATTTCATATTCTCATCAGGAAAGATGCGAAGATTGCATATTTTCTTTACAAGTTTTTGAATATCTTCATCCGTATCATCTTCCATGACACCAAGTAAAATATTGTATCCTTTGCCGATGCGAGCAATCTCTTTGTTCTCAACTTTAACCCATGAAGCCGTTACGCGCTGAATGAGTGCAATCATTATATCCCCTTTGCTATAATGGTAAAGAAGTAATTTAAAATTATGGTAAAATATATTTAATAAAAAATAAAATAATATATTATTCAGGAGATTGCAGATGATGTTTAGTGATCGATTTGAAGCAGGAGAACTACTAGCAAAAGAGTTGCAAGAGTATAGAGAAGATCCTAATACAGTAGTTATAGCCTTGCCAAGAGGAGGGGTGCCAGTTGCATATGTGATTGCAAAGCAGTTGGATCTGCCTCTTGATATCTTTTTTGTTAAAAAGATCCCCTCTCCCTACAATCCTGAAGCAGCTATTGGGGCTATTAGTGAAAATGGAGAGGAGTTTGTCAATGAAAGAGCAGTCATTATGCTCAATGTCGCACGTCACTACATAGATGAGCAAGAGGCACAGATCTTAGAGAAGATTCGCCAAAAAAGAGCGCTCTACAATAAGCCGCGTATCGATATCAAAGGCAAAAGGGTTATTTTGGTTGATGATGGGGTTGCTACGGGTGCTAGCATGTACTTAGCAGCCAAAGCGCTCAAAAACGAAGGGGCAAAAGAGGTTGTCATAGCCGTCCCTGTTGCGCCACCAGATAGCATAGCTTTGCTCAAAGAGGCTGCTGATAAAGTTATAGTGCTCGATGCTCCAGCAGATTTTATGGCAGTAGGGCAGTTTTATAGAGATTTTCATCAGCTCAGTGATGATGAAGTGATGGAGCTATTGAGCGAGTTCTAAATGCCTCGTACTATGAGGCTTAATAGCCCGATATATTCATGAAGTGCTGCATAGGATGCATCAAAATAGTCCATTTTTGGAAAAAGTGCTGAGAGTTCAAGCGCGGATTTTATTCTAAAATCTGTTTTTACTGGGGTTATTCTAAAACCAAAATGGGTAAAGAGACGGTAAGCTCTTGGCATATGGACTGCAGAGGTAACAAGATAGATCTCTTTTGTTGGAAGCATTTTAGCGCAGTATGCAGCGTTTTGATAGGTATCAAGGCTTCTATCTTCATAAATAACTGGAAGAGTAAAATCAAAACGTTTTTGTAAAAAGACTATCTCTTTTTTTGCATATTTCGCTTCATATCCAGTATAGACTAAAGTAGCATTATGCTCCTTTGCTACTGCAAGTCCCATGAGTAGCCGTTCTGTGGCATGGGCACTGAGGGGGAGCGCTCCTTTGTCATATCCCCCTCCAAGGACTACTACATAGCGTGGATTAACTGCTTTCTTTGGCAGGTGCATATTTTCTAAAGGCTCCAAAAGTAGATGTGCACCAATTTGTGTTGAGAGAAACCAAAAGAGTAGTGCCAAAAGAAACATCACTCTTTTGAGATAGCCAAAAGAGGCTAAAAGAAGAGTCCAAATAAAGAGGGCTGGCGGCATGAGGGTATATGTAAAGAGTTTAGAAAGAGCGTAGATCAAACGAGTTTTACTCCCTTTTGCCCTTTTTGCAGCTTTCCAATAATATAACCGTCACATTGTGCCAAGACATTTTCTACATTTTCGGGAGCAACCACCAAAATCATTCCTATACCCATATTAAAGGTTTTATACATCTCGCTCTCTTCTACATACTGCGCAATAAAATCAAAAATGGGCAGTGTCTTGATCTTCTCTTTTTCTACTACTGCTTGGAGATCTTGTGGTAAAACGCGAGGGAGGTTTTCTACTATACCGCCACCTGTGATATGTGCAAGAGCTTTGATAGAGTTTTTGAGTTTTTTATATGTTTTGACATAGATGCGAGTAGGGCGAAGGAGCACATTTTTAAGCTTTTCACCTTCAAACTCATCTTCTAAACTCATTCCAAGCTTTTCAAAAAAGAGTTTGCGCACGAGACTATAGCCGTTGGAATGGATTCCAGAAGAGGGGAGGGCGATGAGCGCATCTCCAGCATGAAGAGGAGGCCTATTTTCAAGCTCTTTACGCTCTGCAATTCCTACGGCAAAGCCAGCAAGATCAAAATCACCCTCGCGATACATTCCAGGCATCTCTGCAGTCTCACCACCGATGAGTGCACACTCACTCTCTTTGCACCCTTGTGCAATCCCTTTTATCACCTCTTTTGCTTCTTCTACCTCAAGTTTTGCGGTAGCGTAGTAGTCAAGAAAAAAGAGAGGCTCTGCAAAACTACATATAAGATCATTGACGCACATAGCTACTAAATCAATGCCTACAGTATCAAACTTCTTTGCCTCAATTGCAAGTTTGAGTTTCGTACCTACGCCATCAGTTGCTCCAAAGAGCACAGGCTCACTATATCCTTTTGGAAGAGCGAAGCCCCCTGCAAAACCTCCGATATTGCCAAGAACATTTTCATTAAATGTCTCTTTGACAAAAGGCTTTATCTCTTCAACCAGCTTTGCTCCAGCATCTATATCGACTCCACTCTCTTTATAGCTGATACTCATTTCTCATCCCAGTTACACTTGCCAAAGATCTTATTGAAAAACCAAAGACTTGGACAAAAATTTGTAAAAGCAAAAATGAGTAGCATAATAATGATAAATGTCTGCAGCACAACTGCAATTTGAAACATTGTTTGGTCACTTCGTCCCATTGCAAAAAGATACATTGTAAATCCAAGCATTATAGCCATCAAAATTCTTTGCGCTTTGTCACCACACATCACACCCTCCTCATTTTTTTGTTTAATTATAGCATTTATGGTTAAATTGATAAATTTTTGCTAAAATCAGACAAATTTTATCTTAAATGGAGTGAAGATGTGGTTTGAAGAGATACATAATGACTTTTTCAAGCAGGGCGTCAAAGTAAAAGAGAAACTCTTTGAAACAAAGAGCAGATATCAACATATAGAAGTATATGAGAGTGATGAGTTTGGAAAGATTTTAGTTATTGATGGACACGGGATGTTGTGTGATAAGGATGAATTTATCTATCATGAGATGATGGCGCATGTCCCTGCTTGCACCCATAAAGATCCCAAAAGAGCGCTTGTTATTGGTGGAGGAGATGGTGGGGTGGCAAAAGAGCTTCTGCGCCATCCACAAATGCAAGTAGATTTAGTAGAGATTGATGAAGAAGTAGTCAATGTGAGTAAGAAGTATTTTCCACAAATAGGAGATTGGGACAATCCACGCCTCAATCTTATAATAGATGATGGAATTGAATATGTCAAAAATATGGAAGCTGGTACATATGATCTAGTGCTCATTGACTCAACTGATCCAGAAGGACCGGCAGAAGGTTTGTTTGATCGTAACTTCTATGCACATGTTTTTAAGATTCTCAAAGATGATGGGGTAGTTGTAGCTCAAGGTGAGAGCTGGTGGATAGATATGCCGCTTCACAAAGAGATTATGGGCGTTATTGGGGAGTTTTTCAAAATAGTTATGCCATATCGCTTTGAGATGTATATGTATCCAGGATGTAATTGGAATTTTATTTTGGGAAGCAAGCACCACCATCCAACAGCAGATATGATTTTACAAAGAGCAGATCTGCTTGATGGACTACGCTACTACAATGCGGATATCCATAAAGCAAGCTTTGTCCTTCCAAACTATGTCAAAAAAGAGCTAGGAGATCTCTATAAGTGGTAACTCCTTTTGCTCATGCTATTGCGCTCACTGGCGGGATTGCAACAGGAAAAAGCACTGTTTGCAATCTTTTGAAACTCTATGGATTTCATATCATTGATGCTGATGCAGTTGCACATGAACTTCTTGATGAGAATAGCGACAATATTGCAAAGCTTTTTGGTAATCAATATGTAAAAGATGGCAAGGTATTACGTAAAGAGCTAGGCAAACTCATCTTTGGTAACAAAGAGGAGCGTCTTAAACTTGAAAAGCTCCTCCATCCTCAAATAAAAAAACGTATAGAAAAACTTGCCCAAAAAGAGGAGAAATTTAAAGTCCCTTACTTTATTGATATCCCACTCTTTTTTGAAAAGAGAAACTATCCTATCAAAAAAGTAGTTGTAGTTTATGCGCCAAAAGAGTTACAGGTAGAGAGGCTATGCAAAAGAGAAAGACTAAGCTTAGAAGAGGCAAGACAACGGATAAAATTGCAAATCGATATTGAAGAAAAGCGAAAAATGGCCGATTATATTATAGATAATTCTCAAGATCTCAAACATCTGCAAAAAGAGGTGGAAAGATTTATTGAGCAAATAAAGGTTGAGTATGCAATTGGTTAAATATAGTGCCAGCGGAAACGATTTTATTCTCTACCATGCATTTACCAAGCGAGATCGCAGCCAGATTGCACGAGAGCTTTGCAATCGCCATGAAGGTATTGGAGCCGATGGCCTCATAGTTCTCTTGCCTCATAATGAGTATGATTTTGTATGGGATTTTTATAACGCTGATGGAAGCGAGGCCGCTATGTGTGGTAATGGTAGCCGTGCTGCAGCACACTATGCGTACAGCTTTGGGCTTGCTGGAAAAAAGATGCGCTTTTTGACACTTGCTGGCGAGATAGAAGCAAGTGTAGAGGATGATATTGTAGAGAGCCAACTTACCCCATATAAGATCTTGCAAAGAGATATTGAGGAGTTTGGAAGAGAGTGGTGGCTCATCGATACTGGAGTACCGCACTTAGTGACTATTGTGGATGATTTGAAACATTTTGATAAAGATGTTGCAAGAAAATTGAGAGAAAAATACAATGCTAACGTAAATTATGCTATAATCCACAGCCCAAAAAAGATAGGGGTACGCACGTATGAGCGGGGTGTTGAAGATGAGACACTCGCATGTGGTACCGGTATGGCAGCTTGCTATGTAAAAGCGCAACAAGAGGGGAGAGTTGATAAGAGTGTCAATCTCTATCCAAAAAGCGGCGAAGAGCTCGCTATTCGCCAAGAAGATAAAAACCTCTTCTTTAAAGGGAGAGTGAAAAAAATTTTTGAAACCTTTAAGGAGGGAATTGTTTGAGAAGAGTTTTAAGTCTATTGGTAATGTTGACGCTGTTTGTTTATGCAGCAGATGGATTACCAAACTGGTATTACTCTATTAAGGATGTGAAATTACAAAAACAGAAATTTTTTGAGATATTGCGTCCATTGGTAGAAAAAGAGAATAAAAAGATTTTGCAACAAAGAGCATTTGTAAAGAGATTTTTCCAAGAGTATAGAAAAAATCCTCTTGTAGATGATGCACTGCTACAAAAACTCGCTCGTTTGGCAAAAAAATACCGTATAAAAGAGCTCTATAATGAGCAGGAGTATCTCAAAAAGATTGATACTATTCCGGTATCTTTAGTGCTTGCGCAAGCAGCTCTTGAGAGCGGATGGGGTAAGAGTAGATTTGCCAAAGAGGCCAACAATCTTTTTGGAGAGTGGACATATGGCAAACATGGTCTTGTGCCAAAACAGAGAACTCCAGGGAAAAAACATAAAATACGTATTTTTAAAACTATAGAAGACTCCATAGCTTCCTATATGCTCAATCTCAACCGCCATGCTGCTTATAAAGAGTTTCGTATGGCACGCTATCTTGCAAAAAAAGAGGGCAAAAAGTTTGATGGACTCCAAGCTGCCATGACTATGCAGCGCTACAGTGAGCTTGGAAGACGCTACAATCATCTTGTAACCACTATCATCAAAAAGAATCGTCTCCATGAATTTGAGGGGTAAAATCTTTTACCCTTCTTCTTCGATTATAATAATTAATTACCTAAGAAAAGCTATTTTTTTTTGCTAAAGTATGAGAGTGCGAAGATGGGTTATAGCCCAGCTTCTTGTATTTTTTGCGCTTGGTAGTGGGCAATGAGAGGCTCTATAATTTGATCAAGATCGCCACTTTGCATAATCTCTTCTAGCTTGTAAAGCGTAAGACCTATGCGGTGATCTGTAATGCGGTTTTGAGGATAGTTGTAGGTACGAATTCTCTCACTTCTATCGCCGCTTCCAACTTGCTCTTTTCTGTCTTTTGCAAGAGTCTCTTGCTGCTCACGCATCATCTTTTCATAGACACGCGCTTTAAGCACCTTGAGAGCCTTCTCTTTATTTTTGTGTTGGCTCTTTTCATCTTGCATTGCTACAACAATTCCTGTAGGAATATGGGTGATGCGTACAGCACTGTCTGTCGTATTGACTGATTGACCTCCACATCCACTTGAGCGGTATACATCGATTTTGAGATCGTTTGGGTTGATCTCTACATCCACATCATCTACTTCTGGCATAATTGCTACAGTAACAGCTGAGGTATGGATACGCCCTTGCGATTCAGTCTCTGGAACGCGCTGAACGCGGTGCGTTCCTGCTTCATATTTGAGACGGCTGTAGACACCTTCTCCTTTGATTTTGGCAATAATCTCTTTATATCCCCCCGTATCGCTCTCACTTGAGCTTACAATCTCTACTTTCCAGCCCTTCTTTTCAGCATAGCGTACATAGGCTTTAAAAAGATCAGCAGCAAAGAGTGCAGCCTCTTCTCCACCAGTACCAGCGCGGATTTCGAGATAGATATCTTTTTCATCATTAGGATCTTTAGGAATGAGGAGTACTTTTATCTCTTCTTCTAGCTGCTCTTTTTTTGGCTCAAGCTCTTTGAGCTCCTCTTTTGCAAGCTCTCCTAGCTCTTCATCTTCAATAAGTGCTTTGTTTTCCTCTATAGCTTCAAGAGTTTGAAAATACTCTTTGGCTTTTTCTACAATAGGCTCTATATCTGCTTGCTCTTTTGAGAGCATTGTCATTTTTTTTATATCTTGCGTTATTTCTGGAGAGCTGAGAAGCTTATTTATCTCGTTGTAGCGTTCTATGAAGGGTTGGAGTTTCTCTTTTAACATATCTGCCTTGCAGGGCTGCTTATGCAGCCTCGCTCATTGAATTTACTAATTTATGAAGTTTTGATACTTTTCGTGCTGCATTATTTTTCTTAATAATGCCTTTGCTGACATACTCGTGGATTCTTTTATTTGCAACTTTTAAAGCCTCAACAGCCTTCTCTTTATCACCTGCTTCTACTGCCTCTTTTACCGATTTAATAATATTTTTCATTCTAGTGCGGTAAAATCTGTTTCTCTCTGTTCTCTTTTTTGTTTGGCGTACCCTTTTAAGAGCGGATTTATGATTTGCCATTTCCTTTAATCCTTTTTAAATTAATTTTAGGCTAAAATACTACCCAAAAAAAGTTTAAAATAACTTTAAATTAATAAACTTTTAAGTTTAGAGGAAGAGAAAAATGCAACTTTTTGGAACGGATGGAGTACGCGGTAAAGCCGGGGAAAAACTGACAGCAATGTTAAGTATGCGCCTTGCAATGGCAGCAGGGATCTACTTTCGCAAAAATAGCAAAACAAATAAAATTCTTGTAGGAAAAGATACAAGACGTAGCGGTTATATGATAGAAAATGCGCTTGTAAGTGGATTAACAGCTGTTGGATACAACGTGATTCAAATAGGTCCTATGCCTACACCTGCAATTGCCTTTTTAACTGCAGATATGCGCTGTGACGCGGGAATTATGATAAGCGCTAGCCATAATCCCTACTATGATAATGGTATTAAGTTTTTTAATCATAATGGTGATAAGCTCCAAGAGTGTGACGAAGAGGCGATTGAGCAGATCTATTTTAATGAGGAGATTATTGAAGAGAATCAAAAGACAGATCAGGATATTGGAGCCTCTAAAAGGATAGATGATGTTATTGGGCGCTATATTGTGCATCTGAAAAACTCTTTTCCAAAAGATCTTACACTCAATAATCTTCGCATCGTTATTGATACTGCTAATGGTGCTGCTTACAAAGTGGCTCCTACTGTATTTAGCGAGCTGGGTGCTGAGGTAATTGTCATCAATGATAAACCAAACGGCTTTAATATCAATTACAAATGTGGGGCAATGCATCCAGAGGAACTTGCTGCGAATGTAAAAAAGTATCGCGCTGATATTGGATTTGCCCTTGATGGGGATGCGGATAGGCTAGTAGTAGTTGATGAAAAGGGTGAGATTGTAGATGGAGATCATCTACTTGGTGCTCTTGCTACTTTTTTGGATTCTCAAGAAAAATTGCAAAAACGCACTATGGTAGCAACTGTTATGAGTAACAAAGGGCTCGAGGATTATCTGCAAAGTTGTGATATTTCACTTGTACGCTGCAGTGTAGGGGACAAGTATGTACTAGATGAGATGAAAAAGCGAGGACTCAATTTTGGTGGAGAGCAGAGTGGCCATGTGGTTTTTGGAGACTATGCAAAGACAGGCGATGGAATAGCTACTGCACTGCAAATTACTGCTTTGATGCTTAAAAGCAACAAAAAAGCAAGTGAAATTTTACGCCCCTTTACGCTCTATCCAAGTAGGCTCGAAAATATTGCTATTAAGCGTAAAATACCTCTTGAAGAGATTGAAGGATATGAAAAGCTTCAAGAAGAGCTGAAGCAAAAGGGGCTGCGTTCCCTCATTCGCTACTCTGGTACAGAAAATAAATTGCGTATTCTTCTTGAAGGAAAAGATCGTAAACTTCTTGATAAAGCGATGGAGGAGCTTATCGCATTTTTTCAGCACGAGCTTGCCTGATGCGTTTCATGTTTGCTTTCATATTAATGGTTGCAGGCGTTTTCTTTATCGATAGAGCCATTAAAGATCTCTTCTTGCAAGGTTTTTATTGGGAGAGCAGATGTATTACGCTAGGTTATGTGCTCAATAAGGGCGTGGCTTTTAGTATGTTTGCCTTTTTGGGCACATCGCTCAAGTGGATTTTGTTAGTTTTGGTGATTGGGGCATTTATCTATGTGTGGCACGAGAGGATGCTGCAGTTTCATCCTCTGCTCTTTGGTATCCTTTTTGGAGCTGCGTTGGGCAATCTTTATGATAGATTTGTGTATGGCGGCGTTATTGATTATGTATATTGGCACTGCTGGTTCGATTTTGCAATATTTAACTTTGCAGATGTTATGATCGATGTTGCAGTGGGACTGCTTATTTATTTACATTTTCGTAAAAAATAGGTAAAATAACGCTTGCGGTCGCGTAGCTCAGGGGTAGAGCACTACGTTGACATCGTAGTGGTCAGAGGTTCGAATCCTCTCGCGACCACCATGATTTGGTATATTTGTGTGTTAGTTTTAGCGCATTGATATACCAAATTGCTTAAAGGAATTGATTGGAGCCAATCGCTATAAAAGTTAATGACGAAGTAGTAGATCTACAAACTGCAAAAGATAAAAATATCGACATCGAATCCGCTGAAAAAATCTATCCTGAAAACTCTCCAGAAGCTTTAGAAGTTCTTCGCCACTCAACTGCACATTTAATGGCACAAGCTATCAAAGAACTCTATCCCGATGCAAAGTTTTTTGTAGGACCAGTAGTGGATGAGGGGTTTTATTACGACTTTCGTACTTCTCAAAAGATCAGTGAAGAGGATCTCCCAAAGATTGAAAAGAAGATGCAAGAGATTGCTAAACGCAAGCTCGATATCACGCGCTATGAGATCCCAAAATCTGAAGCGATTGAGAAGTTTAAAGCTGACGATCTTAAACAAGAGGTTTTAAAATCGATACCAAGTGATGTAGTCTCAATCTATAAGCAAGGAGACTTTGAGGATCTTTGTCGTGGGCCTCATGTACCAAATACTAAATATCTTAAGCACTTCAAACTCACACGCGTAGCTGGAGCATATCTAGGTGGAGATGAGACAAAAGAGATGCTTACACGCATCTATGGAGTGGCTTTTGCAGATAAGAAATCTCTCAAAGACTATTTAACTATGATTGAAGAGGCCAAGAAGCGTGATCATAGAAAGCTTGGAAGTGAGTTAGAGCTTTTTATGTTCAGTGATGAGGTGGGCGCTGGCCTTCCACTTTGGCTTCCAAAGGGTGCAAGGCTGCGCAGTAAACTTGAATCGCTCCTTTTTGCTGCCCATAGAAAAAGAGGATATGAGCCTGTACGTGGCCCAGAAATCTTAAAGAGTGAACTATGGAAAAAGAGTGGCCATTACCAAAACTACAAAGAGAATATGTATTTTACTGAGATCTGTGATGATGAGACAAAAAAAGAAACCTGCGTAGAGTATGGCATCAAACCAATGAACTGTGTTGGTCACATTATGATCTATAAATCAAAAAAGAGAAGTTATAGAGAGCTTCCACTCAAATTTTTTGAATATGGCGTTGTACACAGGCACGAAAAGAGTGGAGTACTCCATGGTCTCTTTCGCGTAAGAGAATTTACCCAAGATGATGCGCATATCTTTTGCAAGCCGGAGCAGATTAAAGATATCGTTCTTGAGGTATTAGGTTTCGTGGATGAAATAATGAAAAGTTTTGACTTCTCTTATGAAATGGAGATATCCACTAAGCCTAAAAAAGCAATAGGCGACGATGCAATATGGGAGATTGCTACAAAAGCGCTTAAAGAGGCTCTTGATGAAAATGGCCATAAATATGGTATAGATGAAGGTGGTGGTGCATTTTATGGGCCAAAAATCGATATAAAAATCACGGATGCTATTGGGCGAAAATGGCAGTGTGGAACAATTCAGGTAGATTTTAATTTGCCTGAGCGATTCGAGCTTGAATTTACTGATAGTGATAATAGTGCGAAGCGTCCCGTAATGATTCATAGAGCGATTTTGGGATCTTTTGAGCGCTTTATCGGTATCTTGATAGAGCACTATGCGGGAGAGTTTCCATTCTTCATCGCTCCAACGCAAGTAATCTTTGTTCCAATTGCAGATCCCCATAGGGCATATGCGCAAGAGTTGCAGCAAAAACTACTATCAATGGGAATTGATAGCGAAATTTATGATTCTAAAGATAGTCTTAATAAGCGTATTCGCAACGCAGAAAAACAGAAAGTTCCTATGGTTGTGGTACTAGGAGATAAAGAAGTGGAGCAAAAAAGTGTTGCTGTAAGGGACAGAAGAGAAAAAATTCAGTATAATTTATCAGAAGAAGATTTTATTCTTAAAATAAAGGAGAAATTAAGTGAGGTACGCTTTTGAGTAAGAAAAAAGAAGAAGTGCTCTTGAATGAGCAGATAAGAGCACGTGAAGTTCGCTGCATAGGAGATGATGGTACACAGTATGGAATTATAAGCCGCGATGAAGCTCTCGCATTGGCTGAAGAGAAAGGCCTTGATCTAGTGCTCATAGCCCCTAATGCCAATCCTCCAGTTTGTAAAATAATGGACTATGGCAAGTTTAAATACCAGCAAGAGAAGAAAAAGAAAGAGGCCAAAAAGAAGCAGACGAAGATAGAAGTAAAAGAGATCAAACTCTCAGTCAAAATTGCACAAAACGATATAGACTACAAAGTCAAACATGCGCGAGAGTTTCTTGAAAAAGGGAAACATGTAAAGTTCCGCGTATTTTTGCGAGGACGTGAAATGGCAAACCCAGAGGCTGGTATAGAAGTGCTCAATAAGATTATTCCTCTCATAGAAGATATTGGCGTTGTAGAAAAAAAGCCTCACCAAGAGGGACGCTATATCAATATGCTCGTTGTTCCAAAAAAAGAGGAGAAGAAAAAGTAAATACTTCTTTGTCGGCATCGAGCGTCTCGATCGCCGATACTCTAACTACTCTTTTGTTTTAAACTCCCATTCAGCACTTTTTGCTATAATACTTACCTTAAATTCTACAAAGGGAGTAGCCATGCCAAAGATGAAGACGCATAGAGGGGCTGCAAAACGGTTCAAAAAAACCAAAAACAAAATTAAAAGAGGAAGCGCTTTTAGAAGCCATATCCTTACAAAAAAGAGCCCCAAAACAAAAAGACACCTCAGAGCTCCACACTATGTAAGCAAAGTGGATGAGCCAAGAGTACGAGAGTTAATATCTACATATTAAGATAGTAACTCCACCCATATCGGGTCAAGTCCGCAAAAGCGGCACCTAAAAAAATCAAAGGTAAAGGGAGAAAACAATGAGAGTAAAAACAGGTGTTGTTAGAAGAAGAAGACACAAAAAGATTTTAAAGCTTGCAAAGGGTTTCTACAGCGGTAGAAGAAAACATTTTAGAAAAGCAAAAGAGCAGCTTGAGAGAAGTCTTGTCTATGCATATCGTGATAGAAAGCAGAAAAAAAGAGATTTTAGAAAACTTTGGATCACAAGAATCAATGCAGCATGCAGACTGAATGATATAAGTTATTCACGATTTATTCATGGTCTCAAGCAGGCAAATATTGAGCTTGACAGAAAGATCTTGGCAGATATGGCTATGAATGAACCAGAAGCTTTTGCAAAAGTTGTAGAAAAAGCAAAGGCTGCCCTCTCTTAAATATACACTTGGAGCGAAAGCTCCAGTGTTTGTTACTCTTTTTTATAGCTCTCTTCAGTATGAACGAGATCTACTTTCCCACTATTTTCATAAATTGCAAAATCTCTCATAAAAGAGGTATTGAATTTTTTGGCACTTAAAATACCTAGAGGAGTTGATTGTTTTTGGCCAGTAGCTGTACACTCTTGGAGCTCGTTATAGTACCAAGCAGGGCAGGTAGTGCGCAAAAAGTTTTCATCACAAGGTCCATCTGCTCCCCACTCTTCCATTATGTTTTCAATCTCGTCAGGATTATTGTTATGCAATGTAAGAGGTACTATTTTGCGGTAGTATTCATAGCAATTAAATGCTTTGTTGTCATAACTTCCAACAATATGGACACTTCCAGATTTATAGTTATATGTAGCAGTGCCTTGAAGATGGTGCCTATCATATTGCATATCGTAATTTTCTGTTCTTATAATATTGTTAACAGCAAGAGTTTCAACAGCTAAAGACCATGGATTGAGTGCATTTAATTTGCAATTATATTTCACGTTTCCCTGGTACCAAGAGGATCGCACCATTGATACTTGACTGCCTTGATAGCTTTTTTCAATTCTCTCTTCACATGTATATTTTTGCTCAGCACTGCTGCTTTGTTGTGACTCTATGGTATTGAAATGCACTTGCATTGAGGTATCTATTGAAGCAGAGAGGTTTGGTAAAGGATCTGGATTATCGTCACCATTAATATCGAGATAATCAAAATTGTGATTTGACTTTGCTCCCATAAGTTTATACACTTTACTATTGACAATGTATACCCATGAAAATGCACCAGCATGTTTTTGTCCATAGAGTTCATAATCTTTAGGACAATCAATTTTGACAAAGTATCCTGAAGGGTTGTTGAGATTAAGATCTTTGGGTATTGTAGTTAGTAACAACCACCCAAAGGCGTCTTGGTCGGTTGGTGTTTTTCCCATAAGACGATAAGGAGTTTTTTGCGCATTATTGGCAACATAAAGCCAATCGCTGCGATCGATTTTTCCATCTTTTTCAAAATCGTACTGATAAAATGTGCCATTTACAGGCACACTTTTACTCTTTAAATAATCGATAAGCGAGCCTAGATAATCTCCGCTTGGAGCGTCCATGGCAAAAGAGAGTGTAATGCTTATTACAAGCAAAGAGATTTTTTTCATCTGCTTACCTCTTTTTTGCCAAAATTATAGCGCAAACTATATATTTTGCTCTTTACACTTCTGGGCAGCTGTATAGATACGTTTTAAAAAGGCTTCCATCCCTTGTAGTCTCGTAGGACTCAAAATTTTATCAAATCCTAGGGCATAGAGTTTTTGGGGATCAAAAGAGAGAATCTCATCAGGAGTGCGGTCGTTAAAGATTTTGAGCATCAATGGGATCATCCCTTTTGCTAATTCACTGCTTCCTTCTACGGTGAAATGCAATTTACCATCTTTACACTCTTCAATCATCCATGCATCACTTGCACAACCATGAATCTTCGTTTCATCATTTTTGAGTTCTGGCGGGAGATGCATCTCATTTTGCTCACCCATCTCCAAAATATACTCAATAATAGCGTTGGGATCGCCAAGAAGTTCAAAATCCTCTTTAATCTGGTTGATTGTCTCTTCCATTGTCATTATGTGTCCTTTATATGAATTTTTCTTAATATAACCTAAATAAGATAAAATTACTCTTAATTTATTTAGGGTATAATTTTGTAAAAAAGGAGCATATATGCCACATCATAAACATCATGAAAAGCTTGAACGTCTCAAAGATGCTATTAAAAAAAGTGAGAATTTAAGCGAAGAAGAGAAATCAAATGCACTCAAGCATATTGAAGAGTGGTATATTGAGGATCAAGCTGACCAGTATGTGTGGAGTAAGCTTAAAGAGAAACTCCTTGAAATCAGTGCAAAGATAGAGCCTATTTTAGCTGAACTTGGCTTTTTGTAGGAGTATGCAAGAGTTTTTGCAGCTCTTGCCTTAACCTTTCTTGCGAGCCTATTGCAATCTCATTACCTTCTAGATTATTTTTTACAACTGCATAGTTTTTCTGTTTCTCTATTTTTATAATGTTTGCTTCTACTATCTGCAGCTTACCGTTTTTGACAAGCAAATAGTTTTTATTGCTATAGGTTATAAGCGCATCCAAAGGTACGATATATGCAGACTTTTTCTTGTATAGGAGTTTTACAGGTACATGTTTTTGCTTTATAGGTGTTTTTATAATAGGAGTTGCAAGGAGAATGAAGTTTTTTTCTTCTTTTACTTTATGAAGGGGATAGCTATGGTTGTTATAGATGAGTTTTTGGGGTAAAGTATTTTTTGGTACCTTTACTACTAGGTAGTTTGATGCAAAGAGAGCAATTTTTGTTTTTGTATCACCATTTTGTATAGTATTGCGATCTTTTTTATGTGCAAAACTATCTACAGATGGCGTCACACTTATTTTTTGGGGCTTTATAAATTGCAGTTCCTCTTTTTTGGCAAGCTTGATGGCTCCAAAGATAACAGCAATGCCAATAATCAAAATTGTGAGATATTTTGCAATTTTGTTCATAACTCAATTATAATATATTTATGAAAATATATCTTTTAAGTGGAGCAGGCCTCAGTGCTCCAAGTGGAATTCCAACATACAGAGATGATGGGCTATGGGATGAGGTAGCAATTGAGGAGGTAGCTACGCATGATGCATGGCTTCGCAATCCTCAAAAGGTTATCGCATTTTTTGATAAAAAACGTCAAGAGCTAGCTTGTTATAAGCCAAATGCTGCCCATTATTACTTTGCAAAGCTTCAAAATTGTGTGCATTTGACACAAAATGTTGATGACTTGTGTGAAAGAGCAGGGCAGGAGACTGTGCATTTGCATGGTAAACTCACAGAGGTGCGGTGTGATAAATGTAAAAGTATATGGGACATTGGATATACTCCGCAACCTCACCTTTGCCACTTTTGTGGCAGCAAAAGCGTACGGCCAAATGTTATACTATTTGGTGAAGTTGCACCAAACTATAGGTATCTCTATACAACAAAAGCGGACGTTTTCATTGCTGTAGGTACAAGTGGAGCAGTTATTGATATAGCTGACATAGCACAGCAGTTTCCAGTATCAATTCTTATAGATCCAAAGCGTCGTAAACGCACAACAATGTTTGGAGAGTTTGATACGTATATAGATGAATACTTTAGCTATTTTATTCAAGAAGATATAGTAACTGCAATTGATACATTGGATATTTTATTAAAGGAGATTGATGGAGGCACTCAAACAGCAACAAAATGAAATTAATGAGTTTTTTATCTATATGGAGCTAAGTAAACTCCAAAAAGATCCTCACAACAAGAAGATTCTCCAAGAGATTGCATTGCAAGAGAAAGAGCACTATACATTTTGGAAAAACATCACAGGAAAAGATCTCAAACCGCAAAAGTTTGTAGTGCTTTGGTATGTTTTTTTAGCCAGACTTTTTGGACTCAGTTTTGCTTTGAAGTTGATGGAGAGAGGAGAGGAGAGAGCACAAGCATTCTATAGACGCCTTATTATGAAATATCCTGAAGCAAAAAAGATATTTGATGAAGAGAATATGCACGAAGCTAAACTCCTCTCGCTCCTTAATGATAGTAAACTACGCTATGCTGGTGCAGTAGTTTTAGGGATGAATGATGCGCTCGTAGAGCTAACTGGAACGCTTACAGGTATTGCGTTAGCTTTTAATAATGCTCAATATGTTGGTATAACTGGAATAATAATGGGAGTTGCAGCATCTCTTTCCATGGCTGGTAGTGCCTATTTGGAAGCGAGAGAAAATCAAGATAGTGGGATTAAACCTTCAAAATATGCCCTCTACACGGGATTTGCATATATTCTTACAACAGTTTTTCTCGTAACGCCTTTTTTCTTTGTAGTAAAGGCAAAAGTAGGGCTTGCATTTATGTTTTTGTCTGCGACTCTTGCGATAATTATCTATAATTTTTACATTGCAGTTGCAAAAGATGAGGATTTTAGCAAGCGTGTAAGGGAAATGTTTGTTATTACATTTGGTGTAGCGCTCATATCATTTGTAATTGGATATGTTGTCAATAGATATTTCGGGATAGAGATTTGATAGAGCATATTATTCAACTCCTTGTAAATTTTGCTGATAGTTTAGGATATGTCGGAGTCTATTTTTATATGTTGCTTGTAGGAACTTTTATTCCTGTTCCAAGTGAGATAGTTCTCATTCCTACAGGATATCTTGCTTCCATTGGTAAAAAAAGTTTTTTTCTGCTGCTTTTTAGTGGAGCATTGGGATCTCTTAGTGGCGCACTCATAAACTACTTTTTGGCTAAATGGCTTGTGAAGAAGTATCGACAAAAAGCACTTTTTCAAAAAGTGATTAAATTTTTTGCACGCCATGGAAAAATATCGGTTTTTTTAGCGCCTTTAACTCCGGGACTTGGGCAATATATTTCGATCCCAGCAGGAATTTCTCACATGCCTTTGCGTTACTTTATCCCTTTTACATTGAGTGCCAACATTATTTGGGTAGGTTTTATGCTTCTTGTGGGCTATATTTTTGGAGAGGGAAGTAGAGCAAAGAGTGCTGCAGCTGTTGGATCGCTTTTCTTGTTGGGATTTGTTATTATTGTAGCTACCATTTATGTATGGAGAGATGTGAAAAAAGAGGATCTTCCCGCATATAGGTAATGGTGTAAGAAAAAATTGAGAAGAACTATCTACATTTTTTTATCCTCCAAGGGTAGGCAAAAAGAAACTTTTCAAATCAACAACTTGAGTATCAATTATTTGTGAAACATCTCATCAAACATAGATTCTTTGCCCACATTTTGACTGTTGGAATCATCTTCTTTTGGGGTAGATATTTTTTTAAGTATTGCACCTTTTCTTACTTTTCCTTCAACTACTTTTGCATAGGAGATTTTTGGAAGCACTTTTGTGATTTTCACTGTTCCAATTTTTATCTCTTCTCTTCCAAGTGACTCTTTTGTGTAGGGATCGTATAGTCTTTTACCAAGTTTATATACTTCATATTTTTCCCCCGTATGTATAAAATTTCCACCCATGTTGACCACTACTCTATCTCTACTAATACTTACTATTTTAGGGGGATAGATATTAAAAATGATCTGCTCGACTAAAACCTGGGCAATTTTATCTCCTGCTTTTACTACGATACTTTCCGCTCTTCTTGCAGGAGGAAGTTCAAACTCAATGTCAATAGTATCAGACCATTTAATCTGTTGGGTTGGTATATTTAATATCCTATAAGCTATGGTAGCGTAGGCTTCATTTTTTGAACTACTTTCTCCTGTGTAGTAGTTGCTTTCTATATTTTTATTTACCCCAAAATCCAATATCTGGCCAATGACAAAATAGTCAGCTCCAAGTCTTTTACCAAGTCTTGCAAGCTCAACCGGATCGCTATCCCCACTTGTAAGTAAATCTTTTTCCACTTGGTAATATTTGCTATTTTGTCTATCAAGCACTGTAAATTTTCTTGTTTGTGTGATCTTATTGACAATAGATTGTGTTATGCGATCAGACAATGCTTTACCATTGATTGAAATACCATAGAGGGTGTAATTTTTTTTGTATTCAAAAGGAAGCACTGCTAAGGAGCGGCGATTGCGAGGATTGAGCCCGGGGGATCTATATTTTGCAAAGTAGGCTTTGACTTTTGCTTTATACTCTTTAGGAGAGATTTTTTTAACGTAAATGATTTTATAGCTATTGATAAATCCCCCAGTTGAACTATAAATGCTATTGGATGTCCTATCAGCAACTTTAATTGATGCCTTATACGAATCATTGACAGATATATGAGCTTCGTGAATTTTTCGCTGCAATCTTTTTCGTGCTGAAATTGCTATTCCTTTGACTTGCCCAACTGCATTAATCAAAGCATTTTTGACAGCTTCATCATAAGTAGTACCATAGCCTTGGGCTATGACACTAATTGTTTTGATTCCTGCAAATAGGGAAAGAGAAAATAGAATAAGCACTATGAATTTTTTCATTGTTAGCCTTTAAAAATCATTGATATCATTTACAATTTGGCTTTCTCCAAATCCACTTTTACCACTTTTGTTTGTTGTATGTTTACTTGTTTGTTTGTACCCTTTTTTAAATTGATTAATTTTTTGCAGTGTCGCGTATCTCCAGACTCTCACAGCACCTACCAATTTTTGTCCTGTTGGAAGAGTATATCTCCATGTTTTTACTGTACTGACTCCTTGTAAATTCATGGATGCATGAGCTTGAGCTTGTTTATTTGTAATATCGATTATATTTTTAATTGTTTTTTCAATCGTATCGCTGTCTGGTTTAAGTTCTCGTTCTACATATTTTCTAATCTCTTCACCTGTTTGTCTTGATGTTTTTGTACTTAGATAACCATTTACTAGCATTGCAATTTGTGCATCAGCATTTGATATTGCACCCTCTCTTGCATTTTGTTTGAGTCTCACATTGATATAGTGATCTTTATTTGGAATATAGCTTTGTATTCCATAAGAAATTATTGCTGGAGTTCCATCGATATCATATACAAGACGTGTACCTAGTGTTTTTGATAGTTCTTGTGGAGAGTGTGGAATTAAAGATTGTATATCTCTTCCTTTGCCCTTAATGAGAGATTTTCTATGGTATTTAATATCTTTTGCAATCTGTTTAGTTTTAGGGCTGACGACAGCGATAACACCTACTACATAATTACCATTTTTATCTGATGCCCACGCTGATTGAATTGTAAAAATACCAGAAACATCGCCGCTTGCTTTGGTAATTACATTTTTTATAAATTTATCTTTGAAGAGATCTTTTTTCTGTTTTGGAGACATGTGTTGCAATTCTTTAGGATCTACTCCAAGTTCAATGAGCTTTTTATCGAGAGTTTTATCAATTACATCTAGATTTTTATCCAAAATTGTTAGAATTTTTCCCCAAAAACCTCTTGTGTAATTGTTTGGTAACTCAATTTTCGCTGCATTTGTCGAAGAGTCCGAAAAAAAATGTCTTATTTCATTAACTGTTTCTCTACCATACATATCTTTTGCATACTGTTCCATAATAGCAAAGAAAGCTTTATCATATGCATTGACTAAAGCATTTCCAAACTGGGGATCTGTTGCAGGAATTGATACTGCTTCTTGTGCATAATAGAAAAATTTTCCATTTACTTCCCCAAAAGAGGGAATTCCTACTTTTTGTAAAAATGCATCAGCCCAGTCGTCTATTTTCTCTGAGGCTGTTGGAACTATAGGTTGAGATAAGCTGTTTTGCTCTTGTATATCTTGCTGATTGATACTATTTTGTGATGCATTGGCTGAAGATATTGATACAAGAAGTGAACTAGTTATTAAAGAATGTAATAGAATTTTATATATTTTCAAGGTATTCTCCTTTCTTACCATGGTGCAGATTTAGAGCTACCAGCTTTACTAATAACCTCTTCACCTTCCCAAAAAGCCAAACCACTTGTTACATCAGTAAGACTCATTTGGATATAGTAATCAACTCGTTGCTCACCATTTGGCAGTTTTGAGACTCGTTGAATGATTTTGCCAGATAAACTTAAATCTGGAGCAACAACTGTTCCTTTTTTTGCAATTGTTTTTTGATTAAACTCTTTATTTTTTCTAAGCTTTCTCAGCTCTAATGTCGCTCTATCTTCCGGGCCTCCAGCTCTAAGAGCAGTTGTTACAATAAATTTACCACTATTAAGAAGAGCTATACGTATTTTTTTGACTATCTGGTCAATATCGAGGCGCTGTGTGGTATCGTTCGTAAAATCACTAATCATCATAATAAGAGGTTTTCCCTCTTTTTTCATTTTTGTCTCATACATTCTGTTGAGGTAGGGAGAGCGTAGCATAGAATCTACAAGTTTCAGTGAAGCTCTTTCAATATCTTCATAATCAAGACCAAGAGTTGTCGGTGTAGATGTGCCTAATTTTTCTTTATCAATATAGTGGGGTTGACTACTTACTGCACATCCAGAAACAAATATGCTTGCTATTATAAGAGATATATAAATGGTTTTTCTTTTCATCATCGCTCCTTTACTGTTTTACTCTTATATAAAATTTGAAAGACTCGACTTGAGGGCTATGAGCAATTCCTTGAATTGTTTTATACTCCATAGCATTGAGTGTAAGAGGCAGCCAAGGTGTTGCATCAACTTCAAATCCGGTATCATCGAACCATCTAAATCGATACTCTAGCTCATATTGCTCCTGTTTATGATTTTTGATGTCAACAGAGACATGTAAAAGGTCATTAGTATACTTGGAGTTATAGCTGACAATAGAGACTTTATAATCTAATGGAATATTGTTGATAATATACTCATTGCTTATACTTTTTAAAACGTTGCTTGCACTTTTGTGTGCAGGGTATGTAGAGGGGGCACATCCGGTTGAAAGAATGAGCACCGCAATAATACTCCATATTTTCAAAGTCTTTATGTTCACTTTTTCTCCTTTTTTATGATGTGTAAATCACCATTTATAGATTTTATCAATGTAAAATGTTCATCTCCTGGTCTGATAATCACATCCCCTGTCCCTTTTAATATTAAGGTTTTAATCTTTTCTATTTCCAAAAACAGATCCCCACTGTAGTTAATAGTAGCTTTTTGAACATCTTGCAATTTAATTTGAGCATCTCCAATTATATCTAAAGAAATGGTATTAACTGCATTTTTAAATTCAATGTCTGCATCACCTTGAACTGTAAGATTGAGTGTATCGATTTTTTTATCAACTTTTAAAAAAATATCACCAATAAGAGAAATGGTATGAATACTGTGAATATATAAATCTATTGGCGCACCATAAGCAATCTCTTTTGAGTCTTTCAACTCCAAAGTTTTCTTTGCTATTTTGAGCCCGTTTTTTAGTATTTGCGGATATATGATTTTGCACTCTTTGTCTCCATTTTGTATATGAAGAGTCATTCCATCTATTTTGAATACTACTTTGTCAAAACTGCATTGAATATTTTTTGCGATCCTTTTTGCTAAGTCTTGTTTATGAGGAGCCGATACTTTTTTCCCGTTAATAATGATTCCTGTATTGCCATGTACAACGCTACCAGGAGATATTATTGTCTTGTTTGAGATGATGTTGCTATCAGCAAAGAGGAGTGTATTTCCGATGAATAACAAAAAAATTGCAAGTAAGTTTATCTTTTTTGTAAATAGATACATTTTTCAAAACTTCCTTTCATACATTTTTCCCCATTGGGCCAAATAGCTGAAGATAAATCGCTTTTTATAAATCTGCAATTATGTAATGTTGCTTGTACAAAACTGGTTCCTGGTAACTTTGAATAGATAAAGTCTATAAAATGTAATTTTGCATTATTGAAATAGGAAACCTTTATTTCACTTTTTATAAATTTGCTAAATTTTATGAGAGTCAATCTAAAGTCACTATTGTAAATGGTGCAGTTTTTAAAAACTACTTTGTTAAATTTACTATTGCGAAAATTGGTTGCATTAAAATTACAATGAATAAACTCTACTTTTTCAAATTTGTAATTTTTAAAATCCTTTTTATTAAATACCTGATCACGGAATATTTTGTTAGAGATAGTTCTTGTATCTAAAAGCTGTTTTTTGAATTGATCTATTTTATTATTAATAGGATTCGTTTCAAAAACATACCCAAAGAGAGACGACGATATGAGAAAAAAGAGTATAAAAGTATTTGTAAACATCGTTATAACTGTTTAAATGTTATGGTTGTGCTGTAAAAACAGTTGTCATTACATGGAATAGGTAAAACCTTATTAATAATATATTTTCTTTTAATGTGGGCTTTTTTGAAATATCTGTTAATAAGTTTTGCATGCTCAATAGCTTCAGCTTCATTGCCTTTGCTAATAATGACGATTTTGCAAGATGGATCCTCTTTAATCTCTTTTTTTATGAGTTTTATAGCATTGTCCAATTTAGTTTTTTCGACAATATAACTTGTACCATAATTGTCAAAATTTTTGTTTTTTAATGCTATAGGATAAATTGTAATATCTTCTATATCATCGTAATAAAGTTTTTTTGCTATTTTCTTTTTATGTTTAGCATGAGTGATACTAGGAGATTTTTGTTGTGGTGTAATATGTTCAGCACAGACAAAATAGATATAATCTTCAAGCTGCACTGGAGTATTTCTTGTAAACCCACAAAGATATTCTCTCTCTCCTTTTACTAAAAGTGTTGCAAGGAGCTTGTGGAGATCCGTTTTTGGAAGTCTCTTTTCTTTCTGTGTAGTTGAGAGTAAAAATTTATCTAGATATGCAGTTCTTATGCTATTGTTATTATCAATATCGAAAAAGCCCAGCTTATAATTGCTGTCTACTACAGGAATAAAATTGTAAGAAGGGTAGAGATAAGCAATATCTTTGATGTTGCCTATATAGAAAAAGGCATCAGCTTTGCTTCGTTTTAAATATTTTATAGCTTCATTCTTCTTGATATTAAAAATTTCTGGCGTTATGGTATATTTTTCTTGGAGATTGAGGAAGGTATAAAAATCTCCACTCCCTTCACTATCAACTATCACTCTTCTATTGGAGAGGTCTTTGAGATTTTTTATTTCACTATTTTTAGGAGTAATTATGAGTATAGCTGCTCTATAAAGAGGAGAGACAATTTTTAATCTTTCTTTGAGCGCAAAATCTTCTCTTATCACATCTTTGATAATATCTTCTTGGACAACTGCTAATGAAGTAGCGGGATTTTTTAGAAGAGAGCGCAAGCTTTGAATATCGCCTTTTGTCTCTTCGATAGTGAAATATGTATTGAGAATGCTGTTGCTAATGACATTATAATCAGATGTACCTTGGTAACTCGTAGCGATTTTATCTGCAAAAAGAACAGCTGATAATAGCAATATATAAAGGAGTATTCTCATGCTTTACTCCAAAATTGATTTTAAAAGTTTTTTTCGTTTATACTCTATTTTTCTTTTTACCTGTGTATTTGGTAAATTGATCAAGAGTTTTACAAAAAGCTCCGGTGTGATTGTATCATCTGGTGGGTATATGCCATACTCTTTTTTAAATCTAATTATGTAGTTGTAAAAATTGTTTTCATTCATATCTGGATAAAATTTTCCTAGTAAATAGTAGACATATATAGCCTTTTTTTCCGGTGGAAGTGAACGAAATTTTCTTTTATAATTGTTGATTACCTGATATTCTGGCATTGCTCCTGGAATTGCTAACCAATATGGAAGGAGTCGCAGTTTTCCTAATAACTCTACGCTGCTTGCTTCTGCTAAAAGTCGGAGGGATTCATGCACACCATTTTGTACACTTGCGCTTCCTGTTAGAGCATAACCACTTCCGGCTATATTGAAGCCTACTTCATTTGAGTCGGTAAGTCGTTTTATAATAACTTTGTTTTTTGCGAAAGCAAAAGGTACATACTCTAGTGTATTTAAATTTATAGCTCGTAAATCGACTCCCAGTTTAATTTCTTGGTATCCATAATCAGCTTGTTTGCTTATGTCCGTTTCCCCTTGTCCTTTTCCAAAGTAGAGTCCAAGATTGTAATTTGCATTTTCGCTTTTGATTGCATCAAACTCACTAATTTCACCTTCAATAACAAAAGCTTCTGCTCCTTTTGGGATAAAGTCAGGATTGGAGACAACATGCACTTTGTATCCCATATTCATAAAAGAACTTTTGAGCATACCGGCAATATCCTCTGGAACTTTTCCTATTCCTGTTGTTTTATTCGTTATAGGCTGAATATAGATGTAGATATCTGGATCTTCTATCTCATAGAGCATGTCGCCTATTGTCTGCAGGGAGACACTATATTTAGTTTCATTAGTTGTTACCTCTTGCTTCGGCTTTTCAAGTTTTGGAATTCTTTTTTTAGCAGCTGCAATTCCACAGCCACTTAGTAACATTATTGCTAAACCCAGACTGAGATACCATGCTAGCTTTTTCACTGTTTACTCTCCAATTTTGCTATTTTTTATTTGAACACTATTTATAATTTTTGATGGAAGTTTTTTTGATTTAATTTCAACACCGCTATTTAATTTCTCATTTGTATGAACATTTTTAATATCGACAATATTAACAACTTTTCTCAATTTTGCTTTTTTATCAATAACAACACCAACATTTTTTTCCTTATTGTCATGTAAAGATGTAGAAGTGATATTTTTGATTTCAGTATAGTTATAGACTTCTCTCACTCTTTTTTTATCTTTTACTTCTACTCCTACTTTTTGTAGATCACTTCTTTTTCTAATAATTTTAAATTTATATTTTTTAGGATTCCTCTTTGCTCTTTGCTTTATCATATTTCTATAATAGAGTTTATTGATTTTTTTATCTTTTCCAAAATTTTCAAATTCATCGTTAAAGCTTTTGCCATATTGAACTTGGGGATGCGAAGATGCTTCTGCCCCCATTTGTTTTATAATTTCTGAAGGTTTATTGTTTGTGTTATAAGATGTAGGATTTTGTTGTGAAATTGTTGCTTCACTAAAAGCAAAACAAAAAAAGGAAAAACCTGATACTATTAAAAGATTGAGTTTTTTCATCTTTTCCTTTCTCCATAAAGGTGGAAGAATCCACCTTCTATTTTAGTCTCCCAGTTTGACTCCTGCATTCCCACGATTTTTTGAATTGACTAATGTTGTATCATTTTTTATTGTGGAATTTTTTATATTTACATTTCTCCCTTTTGCTGAGATGCCGGCATTCCCACGATTTTCTGAGTTAATCATCATTGTTTTATTTAAAAGTTTTGACTTTGTTATTCCAACATTTCCACCCTTAGCTGAGATACCTGCATTTCCACCATAATTTTGAGAATTGACCATTGTTGTATCATTTTTAATTGTGGATTTTTTTATCTTAATATTTTTCCCTTTTACTGAAATACCAGCATTTCCAGTGTTTGTTGAACGAATCATCTCTGTTTTGTTTAAAAGTTTTGATTTATTCGTTATTTTTACATTTCCTCTACCTTTCACTTCAATACCAGCGTTTCCTGTATTTGTTGATCTATTTCTCATTGTTGTTTCATTTTTAATTGTGGATTTTTTTATCTTAACATTTTTCCCTTTTACCGAAATACCTGCGTTTCCAGTGTTTGTTGATCTATCTCTTATTGTTGTTTCATTTTTAATTGTGGAATCTTTTATCTTGACATTTTTTCCTTTTACTTCAATACCTGCATTTCCACGATTAGTTGAATTAAGAATTTTTGTTTTATTCAAAATTGTAGAGTTTTTCACCTCAACTTTATTGCTTAAAGCCAATAGCGAAGATGTAATTAAACTTACACTTACTATTCCAAGAACTAACTTTTTCATTTTTTTCTCCTTTTGTTTTATTGGCTCTTCATAAATATTATAAAACATTTTATGTTAATTAAAGATTAAATGAATAAAATTTTATAAGGGATGCAATATTTCTGAAATAAATATTATTTTTTATAGAAAGTTCTAAGATGAAATATAAATGCTGTTTGCTTTTAATGATATTCTTATCAGCAAACCTCTTTGCTTTTAGTGATAATATAGATGTGAATATTAATAGTGATCAAAATACCTCTATTTTTTATAGAGTAAGATATGACAATGAAAATAGTATATTGCAGTATGTAAAAAGTCACCTTTTTGTTTTAGATAAATATGATATCAATAGAAGAAATCTTTTGCACTATGCAGTTTTATATAAAAAATATAGATTATTGAGATTTTTAATCGATCAAAAAAAGAATATCGCAATACAAGATGGTGCCGGCAATACACCTCTACATTTAGCAGTCATGAATAGAGATACTTATGCGATAAAACTTTTAATGCTTTCTCCATCTTTTGCGATAGCATTAAAATTAAAAAATGGAGACAATCTCACGCCCTTAGAAATTGCCGCGAAAAGGAACGATAAAAATGTTGTGGATCTCTTACGATCATTTGGTACAGAAAATAATCAAGAGTGGATAGATTATGATAATTTTAATGAGGATTTTGAAAAACAGAAGCAAAAACATAAAAAATTTTTTGAAAAGCTTCGAGAGAAGACCAAAAAAAAGCATAATTCTCATATAGAGAGTTCGCATATTATAAAGGGCAGTAAAAATACAGGAAATATTGATATTCATTTAGGAGAGAGAAAATAATCTCTCTCAAAAAGCTTGATACGATACTATGGGTTCACTCGATTTAGAAGGAATTGTGATAAATACAATATAATTTTTTGCACTATTTGTAAGAATTGAAACAATGTGTTTTTTATCTGGAGTAAAAATATCAAGTTTTTCAGGAGTGCGGAGTCTTGCTACTTGAAACTCTTTTGGTAGTCGTTCCCACATTCTTGTATCTGCTTTATTCATGATGCCTTGATAAGCTGCACCTACTAGCCCGCCAAAGAAACCATACTTATCATGAAGCTGTTTTTGAATGACAGTTTGAACAATTGTTCTAGTCAGTGCCCGTGTCATAATAACAGGAAAGCGTTTTTTAAATTCTAGTTTGATAACTCTATCCATAGTTGCTATCTCTTTTGTCTTTTTTGTCCCATAGGGTGTTGTGATTTCAAGATACCTATATGCTTTCGGTCTCATTTTTAATGTTGGCAAAGCAATACCTGTATACAGTACTTTATCTGATACTAAAAAAACAGGGACATCGATTTTCCACTCCTCTTTTTTTGGAGCAAGTCCGTTCGAAAAGATAACCCATGTATAATGTTTAGCTCTTTGTGTCAAAGAACCTTTCATTTTATCAGCTAATTCAAAATCTGCTTTGACATAATCAGCACCTGCGTCCAGACCTTTTATCATTCCGTAGCACTCTTTTAGAAGATCTGTAGCTTTGTCATAGTCTCCAATACTGAGGAAGTATATACCTGCAAGATAGCTGGTGAATGGATTTGTAAAATCTCTATAAGGTTTAAAGGCAAAAAGATTGGAGTATTTTTTTTCAATTGGACTAGTCGTTTCCTTTTTGATTTTAACATTTTGAAGCTTTTTCTTTTGTTCTTGCTGGAGTTTTTCTTTCTCTTTTCCGATCTCTTTTGCAAAAAACTCTTTTGCTCTATCTTCTCTTACTAAAGCTCTATTAAATTCTATTCTGGCATTTTGAAAATCTCCCATATTAATAAAATTGATAGCTTTATACGTGTTAACCATGATTTTTTCATAGATTTTTGGGCGATAGTTCATAAAGGTATCATTTGTGAGAGCTGCTCCTACATTACTTAGTACTTTTGAAGCTAAGATCTCTTCATCATATTTTTTTATTAAATCCTCTGCTTTATCGAAGTAAAAGACACTATCTTTGTACTCTTTAACATAATATCCTACTGTGCCAGCTTCATAATCCCAAAGAAGATCATCTGTTTTATTTTCATCGAGATATTTATCAAAAAGCTTTTTATATTCTAATTGAGTTGCAACGTGCTTTGTCTCCTGCATATGAGCAGATGATTTTCCAAGATTTTTTACACTAGGAGCACATCCTGTAAAAAGGATTAAGATTATAATGGTAGGGAGCAAAACTACTTTTTTATGAAACATGCAATTCCTTTTGAGTGCTATTATTGAAAGCTTGTTATCTTAAATTATAGTATACAAAAATAATATTATACTAACTTAAAAAATTTATACAGTTATTTAATAGCAAAGCAGAAAGTGATAAGTTTTGTAGCATCCATCTTGTTTCTTTATAATAAATAAAATTTTAGTATATAAAAGTCTAACGAAAAACATTGAAGTACTAATAAATAAATTATAATTTAATTTATTCATTATATGAATAAATATGGAAAGTTAAAAAGTAGTATTAATCAAAAGCAATGTTAAAAGATCTTTGGCAAAAAAGGATGAGAAGGGATAAATAGCTATATCTACAATCTATTCGCTCAAGCAAAGATGTTTCACTACTTAAATGATGCTAAGACCTTATTTTATCTTTTTAGTCGCTTTCTTTGTAAAATGTAATAAAATGTAAAACTTACAATGATAAGCCCATATATCATTGCAATATCAAAAAGTGTTTTTGGCTCATTTTCAAAAAGATAATAGATCATGAGACTCACTGTAATACTCATCAAAGTAATGGAAAGCAAAATGATTATTAAAGAAGAGTTTGTTTGTCTATAGAGTTTTGTATTTGCGATGGCTACAGCCAGAGAAACAAGTAAAAAAGTCATACTTGAAAATGCAATGATGCTATCCAAACTCCCATAGAGCACAAAGAGTGTAGCTAAAACATACATAGCCAAAAGGGCATGGGATGGAATTGTTTTAGCATTTTTATATGAGAGTATTGAGGGGAAGATCCCATCTTTTGCGATATCTGCCATCATGCGACTAGCTCCAAAAAGTGTACCATTGATAGCGCTGCTGGTTGCCAGCATCGCTGCGATGGAGGCTAGAACAAATCCCCATTCGCCAAGAATTGGTTTAAGTGCTTCAGCTATCGCGTACTCTTTTGCAGCTTTTATCTCCTGTGGTGTTAAGATTCCAATAACGGCTATAGCTAAAACCACATAGATGAGAGTGACAATAATGATAGAAAGATAGATAGAAAGTGGTGTATTGCGATCGGGATTTTCGGTCTCAGCCACAGAATTGGTAATAAGCTGAAAACCTTCAAATGCCACAAAAACCAAAGCTGCACTTAGAAGGACTCCACTAAAGCTTTTATCAAATAAGGGTTGGAAATGGGAAGGATTGAGATAAAAAAGGCCAATTATTCCCATTGTCATCATAATGGCCACTTTAAAAAAGACGATAACATCTTCGCTCTCTCCCATCTCTTTGATACCCAGAAGATTGATCCACAAAAAAAGCGTCAAGATTCCAAAAGCAAGAAGTGAGCGTACAAGATAGTTGTCAGCATATCCAAGCATTGCAGCTCCATATGATCCGAAAGTATAAGCATAAAGTGCTAGTGTACCAATATATCCTACTATCACACTCCAACCTGTAATTGCTGCAATAGCTGGAGTTTTCGGAAAAGCGTATTTCAGATAGATGTAGCTTGCACCGTCAACTTTGTACGCAAGTGCCAATTTTGCATAGTTGTATCCTGCAAAAAGAGCAATGATACCTCCAATTACAAAGACTAAAACTGTTGCATGCCCTGCAATCTCATCAGCAACACCCATGACTGAAAAGATCCCGCCACCGATCATACTCCCTATGCCGATGGCTACAAGCTCCTTAAGACCAAGCTTATCTCTCATCTTCTATAAGCCTTTCAAAAATCTGTGTCAGCTCCTCTGCACTCACGAGCCCATCAGCCAAGATTTTGCCTTGCCACTCTAGGGTTGGATCTTTTGCCACACCCTTTTCGATCGATTTCATCGCATCCTTTTCATAGTGAATCTTTAATCGAAGCGGCAAATGTTTGACAGAGCAGACAAGCCTTTTGGCAAGCTTTACCCGCTCTGTATCACTTCCATGGATCGTTACATCAAACAAAGGCCACTCTTCGTGCTCTGCATGAAGCATTTCCCCCTCTTGTAATGGATAGCAATATTCCAAACTCATACTAATCCTTAAATTTTTTATATTATAGAATATTTCATCATTTATTCCATGCCCGTAAAGTAGAGCACAAGCTTCGCTGCAATGCCCACCAAAAAGATCCATACAATATTTATTTTCCAGTAACGTACCGCTATGAAAGCTCCAATCGCCCAGAAATATGTTGCAGGAGTTACAAGAGCAATTTTGCCAAGACTTAGCAAAACAAAGATGAGCATACCGGTAAAAGCTGCCAAGATCCCTTTTAAAGCACTGCGAATTAGAGCAAAGTTTTTAATCTTTTCATACACTTCACTCATAACAAGGGTATAAAAGAAAGAAGGGTAGAATATGCCAATTGTAGCTAAAGCACTTCCCAAAACTCCACTGACTTTATAACCGATGAAAGTGGCGGTAATGAGGAAGGGTCCTGGTGTAATCTGACCAAAAGCTATTGCGTCTGCAAACTCTTTCAATGTCAGCCAGTGATGCGAAACTACCGCTTCTTGCTGCAGCAGCGGCATTATGGTCATTCCGTTGCCAAAAGCCACTGCTCCCACTTTGAACATAGAAAAGAGCAGCTCCCCAGACTCGGTATGCCATATATATCCTACTGCAAAAAGCAGTACAAAAATGGAACCTGCAAGAAAAATAGCTACCATACGCCACTGCCATTTACCAGGAAATACCACTTCATACTCTTTTGTGTTTTCATAATCCTTTTGAGAAGTTTTTGAAGAAAAAAAGAAAAGTCCAAGTACTGCGGCAACTATGATAACCCAAAAGGCATTCATACCATACAGCATCAATATAAGCGCGATACCGGCTATCAGTGCAGTTTTGCCTTCATCAATATATCGGCTGGAAAAATTGATCGTTACTTCCAAAACAATCCCTACTACCATCGCCTCTATGGCAATAAAGATCGGATGAACCCATCCGATATGACCATATCGAAAATAGAGCCACGACAAGAGCAGCATCAATAGATAAGATGGCAAAATAAAAAGAAAAGTAGCCAAAACAGCACCAAAAAATCCTTTAATATGATAGGCTGAATAGGTAGCCAGATTGACAAAGATGGGTCCAGGATAGAGCTGCACCATAGCCAGCCCCTCATCTATCTCTTCTTGACTCAGCCATCCTTTTCTTACGATAAGGTCGTTTAACTGATGCAGCATCGCCATACTGTATGCACTCAAGCCTAAAAGAAAATATGCCCAACAAAGCTGCCAAAGGGTCGGAGTCTCTTTTCGGCTTACTGTTTTATCACTCATTTTCCATCTTTTCGACAATCATCCCTTGCAATAGGGCTCCTATGATTATGTATATATTCAACACTATTGTAAATGTTAATCCAAAATAGTGTACCATCAAAGGAAGCAGTGGTAGCTTCACAGCCCTTGCATAAAAAAAGAGGGCTATTAAAGAATCCCTTAGCCCTTTTTTCTTTAAATCTTCTATCAGCGGATACCATGCATACATAGGACCGTGACTTAGAATCCCGGCAAACAGTGCTATGATCCATGCTTTTATCCCACCCTCACGGCTTAGATGTTTTGCCAATGTTTTCGGGTCGATAAAAAAGTTGATAAGGGCATTGATTAAAACGACAACGGCTAAAATAGGTGCAATCTTGATCAAAAGATAAAAAGACTCCTGCAAAGCCAAAGAAGCTTTTTGAGGGTAAAAGAAAAAAAGAGCGATATAGCTTGCAATGACGATGAGCAAAAACCATTTTCCCCTCATCCCAAAAGCTCCAGCGTCCAAACAGTTGCGATGGTGATCAAGAAGGTAAAAACAAAAGCCAAAATGTTTCTAAGAATGGTAAATCGAATGCCCAGCACACTTGCTTCCAGTGGCAACTGCACAATTCCAAGAGTAACCCAAGCCAAAATAAACGCTGTTACTCCATACATTGAAACGCCGCTGCTAAGAAGCTCCCCACCTACAATGTAGCTTATAATCGCCTGGCCTACTGCAATGGCTCCGGCAAAAAGGCCGATGAATGTATCATAAAAAGGGTTTTTGGTAAAAAGAGATGCAAGCAGATCAGGGGTTATAAAGACTTTGAAAATGCCGACTATTCCAATCACTCCTAAAAGCATAGGTAATATTTTCAAAAGAGTCTTGAAAGATTTATAAAGTGCATCAGGCATCTGCTTCCTCTATGTCAAACTCAATACCATTTTCATTCCTATACCATACAATAAAAGGCCAATGATTTTTTTAATATGTTTTTGATTTAAATGAAAATGCATTACATAATTACCTATATATCCACCTAAAATTGCTGCAGCTGTAACAATACCCAATAGTAACCAATCGATTTGTACAAAACTCAGATATGTTAAAAATGCACTAAACGTTGAAAAAGGGATAACAAAACTCATAGCAATTGCCACTTTTTTAGCATCAAATCCAAGCAAAATCAAAAGAGGCATAAGCAAGCTTCCTCCACCAACACCCAAAAGACCGCTTACAATACCAACAAAAGCTCCCAAGACTATTAAAACCCACACCTTTTCATAATGAAATTTCTGATCTTTTTTTCCAAAAAGAAGCATACTTCCAGCAAAAACAAAAAAACGATAAAGATACTCTTTACAAGATTTTCTGGAACCACTTTTGAAAAATATGCTCCAATAGGTGCAAACAATGCTAAAGAGATAGCCAGAGGAAAAGCAAACCGAACATCTAAAACCCTTCTTTTTATATTCATTATCGTTGCAGTTATGGTTGTTGAGGTATTGACAAAAAGCCCGATAGCTTTTGAGAGATTAAACTCCAATCCAAAAAAGTGTAGTATAGGCACCAAAGCAATCGCACTACCCACTCCACCCATAGCAAAGAGGGTGGAGAGTACAAGAGTAAGGAGAAAGTACGCTATATAGCTCATGAAAGTGACTCTTCAACTTTTTCTATCGGATTTGTCTTTTTGTTTCTAGGATCTGTGATATATGCATACATTGGCACATAAATAAGTGTCAAAAGCGTTCCTACCAAAAGCCCGCCGATTGCCACATCTGCCAAAGGACTGAGTCGTTCTAACCCGACCGCTTGCTCTAAAGCAATTGGAATCATCCCGGCAATCGTTCCAAATGCTGTCATCATAACAGGGCGAAATCGCACCTTAACACTCTCAATCGCCGCTTCAAATGGAGATTTTCCTTCTTTTTCGTACTCTTTGTAAAAGTCAATTAAAAGGACTGCATTTTTAATGATAATTCCAAATAAAAGCAGTAACCCTACCATACTTGGCATACAGCTCGGTTTATGGAAAATGAGCATTCCCCACGCTGCGCCAATCATAGATAATGGCAATACCAAAATCATAATGATTGCAAGCCTGACAGATTCATAAATAGCTACAAGAGTCATTATAAGAATAATTACTCCAATGGCGATCGCTTTTATCATTCGCTTGAAGCTATCATGGAGCTGAGCGATATCTCCTTCTTGTGTTACGACAAAGCCTGTTGTATCAACTTTTTGCAACGCTTTATCGGCATCATCTGTGATGTGTGTAACCGGTCTTTTTGCTCTGTATCCATTCACATCAATGCTATAAAGCAGTTTATCTCTTTCAATTTTTGCTGGAGTCAGTTGATAAGAGATTTTTGCAAATTCGCTTAAAGGAATTTCGCCAAATTTTGTTTTGATTGGCAAAAGCTTGAGGTTTTGGATATTTTCATTGAATTTGCCTTTGAGATACATTCGCACAAACTGCGTATTCATCGTAGCCATATCGGCTGCAAGTGAGACAATTTGCCCCTTGATTGGTATTTGCATAGCAATCTGATATGGTGTGACACCATAGGAAAGTGCTTTGTTTTTGTCGATATTAATGACCACTTCTTGAAAATCTTTATCCCAGCTTTGACTGATAGAGGTAAGCCCTTTGACATTTCGTATCGCATCAATGACCTCTTTTGCCTTATCAGGTAGTTTCTCATAATCAGCGGCTTTAATTCTTATATCAAGAGGTGCTTTAATGGTTGAAAGGGCAGTAGCACCAAAATCAAAGACATCGTTTTTTTTGACACCTGGAAGCTGGGCGATTTTATCTCGAATAATATTTTCAAGTTCCCAAATCGTTTTTTTTCTGTGGAATCGATCAACTGCATTAATTGTAATAGTCGCTTCACTAGGCAAATTTCCGCTTCCAAGACTCAACACTCCGGACTCGCTCCCAAAGGCAACGGAGCTTGATTTTACCCACGGCTGTTTATGAAGCCATACCAAAAATTTGTGCAGTTTTTTCTCAGCACTATCGACAGTCTCATTGGCACTAAAAGCAACTTGCGCTTTGATAATCCCCGTATCCATTGGAGGCATCACATCTTTTCCAATTAAAGGCATAACATTTTTGAGGCTCAAGACAAATGTCAATACAACAGCAGCAGTAAGCATCATTCGCCTAAGTGCCCACCATTTTCCATTGGAAAACTTCAAAACACTTACATAGGGACCAATCAGTCGTCCAATAGTATATTTGTAGACATCCTCGAACCACCTTTCAACCTTTGTTTTACCTGTTCCGTTTTTGTAAAGCACTGCTGAAAAGCGTGGAATAAAGGTAATGGATAAAAAGTAGCTCACAAGCAGTGCAATAATAAGCGTTGAAATAAGGGGTCTGAAGATATGCTCTGGAAAATCGCCTACAAACATGAGTGGAAAAATGATAGCAATCGTTCCAGCGGTTCCCGCAAAGACTGGTCCCAAAACCTCTTTGGTACCATTGATGATTGCGGTTTGCATATCTTCATTGAGCTCTAAATGTCTTTCGATGTTTTCCAGTACAACAACCGCATCATCAACCAGCATCCCTAAGGCCAAAATAATGGCTGTATAGATTACGATATTGAGCTCTCCTCCACCCAGCCAAATAATTGCAATCGTTCCAAAAAAGACAAGCGGGATCGAGATACCAGCAGCCAAAATCGCTCGAAAGTTTCCAAGAAAGAAAAGCAGCACCAAAAGGGTGTAGACAATCGCATCTCTTAGGGCTTCTAGCATATTTTCATTGGCTGTTTCAATGAGTGTTCGTTGCGTATCGGCAATCTCAAAATCGATATTTGGATAGAGTTTTTTGAGTTTTTCAATTTCCGCTCTTGCAGCATCACTTACATCCAATACACTCCCACCTGGCGCTCGCTGAATTGACAAAGCAATCGCATTTTTACCGTTTCCAAGATAGCCGCTTGTTCGTTTTTTATAGCTCCAAGATACCTTTGCAATATCGCTCAATTTTACATTTGGCAAGATATGAAGATTTTTGAGCTTTTCAATATTGTCTTTTTCGCCATAGTAAGTAATAGTATAAAAGCTCTCTTTGCTTTTGGTAAACCCTATTGGAATATCTTTATTAAGAGCAAACAACGCTTTTGCCAATGTGTCAAAATCGACTCCATACTTTTTGGCTTTAAATGGATCGACTTCGATATTTATGGCACTTTGATATCCTCCAAAAACCTCAACATTTCCAATATGAGGATTTGCTAAAAGGTATGGCTTGATATGCGATTCGGCAATTTTTCTAATTTCAGCCAAACTGATATTTTTGTTTTTAGGACTCAGCGCCACAACCTCAACAGGAAGCGTAAAGTCCCCTACCGTATAGACTGAAGGATTGGCGTTTTTTGGAAGCTTGCCTTTAGCAATCGACAAAGCATTCGCCACATCTACAGCCGCAGCTTCTAGTCCCTTTTCATACTCAAACTCAGCCTTGACAATAGAAAAATTTGCCACATTGACACTGCTTACATCGCGAACGAGACTGATTCGGCTAATCTCTTCTTCTATCGGCTTGCTTACTGTATTTGCTGCAACCTCGGCCGTTGCTCCCGGAACTGATGTAATGACCACGACTTGAGGTCTGTTGGCATCAGGGAAAAGATTTTTTGGAAGTGCTTTCAATCCAATAATCCCCATCGCAAAAAAGCCAACTATCAAACTAAAGAGCAGATAGGGCCGTTTATAAAAATATTCAAACATACGCTATCCTTTTATCTCTTTAAGCTTTATTCCACTTAAGAGTTTAAGCATGATATCTGGTTTTGCAACAACGATTTTTTTGCCATTAAGACTCTCTTTTACAACAACACCTTGATTGGCATTTTCTATGATATGTACCTCTTTTGCCTCAGCGCTATTGCCCTTTATAACCAGAACATAGCTTTTACCATTGCGATTCAAAATCGCATCATGCGGTAAAAGCACCCCTTTTCCTTGAAAAGTCACCACTGCAACATTAACTCTCTCACCTGCAATTAAAGCTGGATCTTTGACATCAACCTTATACTCAGCCAATGAGTGGAATGTTGATTGTAACGGCGTAACCAGATAGACCTTGTTATTGTAAACAACACCAAAAACAGGCATATCTTTTGGCAGTCTCACTGCCAAATAACTATCTGTGTTGGTATTGATTGCAATAATTGGTTTCCCTGGCATCGCCATATCACCTTCATTAGCAAATCGTTTTGCAACAACACCATCGACATTTGAGCGTAAAGTTGTATAGGTAAGCTCATTTTGAATCTCTTTTATACTCTCTTTTAAAGAAGCCAATTTCGCTCTTAGGCTTGCAAGTTGTGCTTTTGTAGCGCTAATTTGATTTTGCTCTTTTTCATACTGCTCAATAGAAGCACCTTTAACTGCCAAAAGCTTTTTGGTTCTTGCATGGATTTTATTTAAATTTCTAAGAACTACTTTTGTTGAGGCAATGCTTTGCGCTACAGCCTCTTTTTGTGCTTTGAGACTTGTCAGTTTTGATTGCAAAGGAGTATCATCAAGCCAGGCAACAATATCCCCTTTTTTAACCTTTGCTCCAACTTTTGCTAACGCAATAATTCGGCCTGGATATTTTGAAGCTATCTTTATGTTTGCATCATTTTGTACTACCGCTATCGCATCAGCTGTTAGAGTCACATGCTTCGTTTTTGGCTGCAGTGTGTGTACCAATACCGTATACTCTTTTGCAATAGGAATCGCGGCTTCTTGGGCTTTTCTCTTTTTCACAAGCCTTACAGCACCTATAATGAGTAACACTACAATCAGTAAGAAGATAAGGAGTTTAATCCACTTTTTCATTTGACAATCCTTTCTAAATCATTTCCATAGATTACGGCAAGTTTTCCAACAATCTGCCATTTTTTTGCTTTGAGCGAAGCTAGATTTGCTTCAGCATCTAATAGCGCTTCTTCATATCTTAAGTACTCCTCTTGGGTAAGTCTTCCTACATCATATGCCGTTTTTGCATAGCGCAAAAGCTCTTCTTGATGGCGGACTTTTTTTTGTGCAAGTTTTTGTGCTCTTTCATTGAAAGCAAGCTGTTTTTGGAGTGATTTTGCCTGGGCCTGAAGCTCAAGTTTTGTTTGAGCTTTTTGTTTTTGCTCCTTTAAAAGAGCGGTTTTTGCAATTTCGATTTGCGTGAGATTCGCTTTTGAAAGCGGTATAATAAGTTTGAGCGCCAAACTTCCATAATCGGTATCGATACTTTTATCGAACATCACATCATCTTGAGCATAATCTTTCGTATAACTTCCTTGCAAAATAAGCTTTGGAACAAACTCATCTTTGCTAGCTTCTACATCTTTTCTTTGTGCTTTGATCTTTTGATCAAAAAGCTTCAATACAAAAAGGTCATTTTTTTCAATTGCATTTTTTTGCACTATAGGCTCAATCTGTGATACCGCAACTCCGGTAAGGCTTTCAATTGCTTCTTTTGCTTTGGCTTCATTTGCTTTGACATTTTCCAAAGCAATGTCTAAACTATCAAGTACAGACTCGATCTTGTCCAAAGCAATCGGCGCGGCTCTGCCACTTTCAACCTTTATCTTCACATCTTCATAGGTTTTAAGAAGCGATGCTTTTCTGGCTTTGAGCGCTCTTTTGAGATCTTTCAAATAGTTTAGATTTGCATAGCTTGCAAGCAGAATTGCTTCGTTTTTATAAATATCCAAATCTTTTTTGAGCTTAGCTGCTTCTATCAAGAAATCAAGCTTTTTTTGCAGGGTAAAAAGCTTTTTGACAAACAAAGGCATAGAAAACATCCCACCAATTCGCTGGATATTTTTAGCAAAGGGGAGAGGCTCTTTTTTGGCTATGCGCCTGTTGGCTTCCGGAGGAGGAACGGGTCTTAGGTTTGTATCACGGTTATAGTATTCATAACTGGCAAAGAGGTTGAACTCTGGATAGAGACTATCCTGTACTTTTTGCTTTTGCAGTCTCACAATATCTATGGCGATCCTGTCCACTTCAGTAACAGGCTTCGTTTTTAGAGCTTTAAAAAGCTCTTGCAGCTGGGATGCCTGCAAAGTAACAAATGCAGCTACCGACAAGACAAACATTTTTTTCATGGAACTTTCCTTACTAGTTTAATCATTTTTCTAGCTAACAGTTTTGCAAAATCCTCTATATTTGGTTCAGGCATTACCTCATACCCTTCTACAAAACTCGCCACACGCTTACGAAGCTCTTTGGTCGTTTGATGCATAATGAGCGAGCTTACGATCATCATCTGCACCACCATGGGATTTTCTATCGCAAACTCCTCTTTTTCGATTCCTTCATTGAGAATCGATGTGAGTAAATTGAGAGTTTTTGAAAGATATCGTGCAGCAACATCACTCATATGCTTCCCGTTATCGGCAAATTCATGAGCCAAAATCGCTGCAAAACAGGAGTTTTGTTGCAAAAACTCTCCAAAACCTTCAATATATTGCACTAATTTTTCTACCGGTTTTTTTGCTACAACTTTATCATTCAAATGACTCAAAAGCCTATCAAATCGAAAAAGTAGTACCGCCTCATAGAGTTCATCTTTGTTGGTGAAATGGTAATAGATTGCTGGCTTTGTAATACCAGCCTCTTTGGCGATTTTATCCAAAGAGATTCCTGTATAGCCATAGGTAGCAAAATGCTTTGCAGCAATTGTAAGAATCTCCTCTTTTTTGCTCATTTATTGTCCTTACTGATTGTTAAGTAAATAGTAACAAAATATAACTTAATTGAATCTTACTCTTTCTTTTTTTTGTATAAAACCTGTTGAAAAAAACAGTTTTTATTAAGGAAAGAAAACAGAAAAATCTCTGATAAAGAACAAGTTGTTTTATATCAATGCAACATAATAAGAGGATAGGATATACTTTTTAAAAAAAGGAGATATATGCAATTTACGCAGCAAAAGCTCTCTAGACGTGACTACTTTTTTTCCCAGCCCCATCAGCCTTTTTTTGTTTTAGGAGTAGTAAATGCAATTATTTTTATGGGACTTTTTATCCTTGCATATAGAGGTGTCTTTGATATTGATGCTAAGTTTTTTCATAGTTACTCCATGATTTTTTTAGTATTTACCAATTTCTTTTATGGGTTTTTATATACCACTTTTCCGCGATTTTCCGGAACTATGCCAATAGATGCAAGAATTTATTTAACTGTTTTTCTCCTGCAGTTAATAGCAACTCTTAGTTTTTTGGTATCAATATGGCTTCCTTTTGCCTTCTTTGCAGCAGCTCTTTTTGTCGCAGCTGGATTTGCTCTTACTTTACGTACATTTTATGGGATTTATAAATCCTGCCAGCTTCCTAAAAAGGATCAATATTGGATAATTGTAGCTTTGGGTGTAGGAGTTATGAGTGATATTCTCTTTTTGCTTTCACAAATATCGTGTCGTTGTAATACCCGAGTTTTTTTCGATACTGCAGTCAATTTTGGTGTCTATCTTTATATGATATTTTTAGCTTTTGTGGTAGCTCTGCGTATGGTGCCGTTTTTTAGCCATGTTATGGATTGGAAAAGGAGTAGATTTTTACATTTAGAGATTTTTGTGCTCTTTTTGCTCCATTCGTTCTTGCATGGTCTCTATCCTGCTGGAGTTTTTGTAGTAGATCTTCTCGCTGGTCTTTTAATAGCATGGGAACTCAAAAAGATTGCCCTTCCTTTTCCAAACAAAGAGCCTCTACTTTGGATTTTGCATATAGCCTTTTTTTGGCTAGCTGGTGGATTAATACTTGGTTCACTGATAGAGGCGTATGAGCGTTTTTCGGGAGTCTATAGTTTTGCGCTCCCTTTGCATCTTTTGCTCTTAGGATTTTTGACTACTATCCTTATAGGATTTGGTACACGGGTGACATTGGGACATAGTGGTAATATGCTGCGAGTAGATAGGGTGACAGTATGGATCTTCTATTTTACGCAAATTGTTGTGTTAGGAAGAGTTCTATTTAGCCTTTTTGCCGCACAAGGAAAAGTTTTTCCATTTTTTGATATAAGTGCTGCACTTTTTTTAGTACTTTTTATTTGGTGGTTGGGGAAATATTTTAAGATTTTAGCTTTTGGAGAGAAACTTGGTACAATGAAGTAGAGGAGTACTTCATGGGAGCACTTGAAAATCTAGAACATTACACATATGAAGATTATAAGCTGTGGGAAGGTGATTGGGAGCTGATTGATGGAGTAGCCTATACCATGGCTCCATCTCCAGTAAAGCGTCATCAGAGTTTGACTGTAAAAATTTCTACGCAATTGGAAGAGTGGTTTGAAGATTGTGGTGAGTGTGAAGTATTGGTAGAAGAAGATTATAAGATTGCTGAAGATACAGTTGTACGTCCAGATATTGCAGTGGTATGTGATGATGAGAATGAAAATTACATAGCAAAAGCACCACTCATAATTGTAGAGATAATCTCTCCCAAAACTGCAAGGCGTGATGAGGTAGTAAAATTTTCTCTCTATGAGACAGAGGGAGTAAAATACTATGTACTTATATATATGGATGATTTGCGTGCAAAAATATTTAAGCATAATGGCGAGCGATTTATTAAAGAGGGTGACTTTTCCCATGAAACTTATGAGTTTACTGAGAGCAAATGTCCTGCAAAAATAGATTTTAAGAGAGTATTTAAAAAATATAGAAAAATATGAATTCAAAATTTTTTACTAATAGAGATAACAATACACTTCAAAATCGATTAATTGATATATTAAAACATCACAATATTAAATACTTAGAATTTCTCATAGGATATTTCCGCATTAGCGGTTTTATAAAAATTGCAAAACTTTTAAAAGATATAGAAAAAGCAAGAATACTTGTTGGTATCAATGTTGATAGATGGATATATGAAGCCAAAGAGAGAGGAAAAGAGGCAAATATTTTTGATAATTTGCAAATTATTGATAGGTTTATTCAAGAACAACTTAATGGTCAAATTGAAAAAAACTCCATAGGAGTTATAGAATATGAAGGATTAAACAGTGAGCCTTATGAAAAAGAAATAGAAGAAAGTATCAATCTTTTAGCCTCTTACCTTGCAAATAAAAAACTTGAAATTCGAATTTCACCAAATAAAAATATTCATTCTAAAATCTATATTTTAAGACAAAAAGAGATTATTAGACATGATGGAACTATAGAATATATAGGTTCAGTAATAACAGGCTCATCAAACCTTACTGCAAACGGATTACAATCCAATTTTGAATTTAATGTAGAGTTAAAAGATAGTGATGATATTGCTTTTGCTTTAAAAGAGTTTGAAAATCTTTGGAGTAGTGCAGTTGAATTAAAAGAGGATGATATTCAAGAGATTAAAAATAGATCCTATTTAAAAGAGATTACTCCTTATGAATTGTATATAAAATTTTTAATAGAGCATTTTGAGGATAGAATTGAATATGATCCGAGCTTTGCTTCAACACTTCCTAAAGGCTATATGAAACTTGCTTATCAAATAGATGCTGTTAATGAAGGAATCTCAAAAATTAAAAAACATAACGGTTTTTTCTTATCTGATGTGGTTGGACTTGGCAAAACTGTAACAACTGCTATGATTGTAAAAAAACTTCTTTTTGAAATCAAAGGAGAGGTTTTAGTTATAGCTCCTCCTTCAATACAAAAAGAGTGGAAGGAAACATTTAAACGATTTGATATAGGTTCATTTAGACATTATGACATAATCTCTATAGGAAAGTTAGAGCAAATCCAAGATACTCAAAATTATGAACTTATAATAATTGACGAATCGCATAAATTTAAAAATTATGATACAAGCCGTTACAAAGAGCTTGAGAGAATTTGTAAAGAGAGAGTAAAGTATCAAAAAAAAGTTATTCTCATTTCTGCTACACCTTTAAATAATAGACCAATGGATATAGCAAATCAACTTTATCTCTTTCAAGATAAAAGAAACTCAACAATACCTTCTTATCCAAACTTGGAGAGCTTTTTTGGTGATATAAGCAGACAATACAAAGAGATTTTAAAAGAAGGAACAAAATTAACAATTGAACAAAAGAGAAAGCTGAAAGAATTAGCGCAAAAAATTAGAGATAATATTTTACGAGAAGTAATGGTAAGAAGAACTCGTTTAGATATATTAACTCATCCTATGTATGCAAAAGATTTGCAAAAACAAGGACTAAATATTCCAATAGTCGAGCCGGTTAAAGAAATAGAATATAAAATGAGTGATTCATTGACCAAAGCTTTTGATGAAACTGTAACTATCCTAACCCAAAAGCTTCAATATGAACGATATAAGTTGCTTTATTATTTAAAACCAGAAGCAAGAGCTAAATTTGGCAAAGTGAGTGAAAATATTTTTGAAAAAGGTGCTTTACAGTTAGCTAGTTTAATGCAGCTTTTACTTGTTAAAAGATTTGAAAGCTCATTTTATGCTTTTAAATCCTCTTTATACAGACAAAAAAGGAATTTGGAAAAACTTATTGCAATGTTTGAAGAAGGTAGAATTCTTATAGGCTCTAAAATAGATATTTACGATTTGCTTGATCTTGAAGATGTGGATGAAAAAATAGATACTATGCTTGAAAGCGGAAAAATAAAAGAGTTTAATCCTGATGATTTTGAAAAAGAATATCTACCAAAACTAAAAGAGGAACTAAAGATATTTACTAGGCTTATCAAACTTTGGCAAGATCTCAATGATGACCCTAAATTGGAGCAATTTAAGCAAGTTCTAAAAGAGCAAAAAGACAAAAAAATAGTTGTTTTTACTGAATCTAAAGAGACAGCTTGTTATTTAGAAAGAGAGCTTAAAAATTTTAAAATATTATGTATTCATGGAGGCAATAGAGAAAAACTAAAAGAGATTATTAGAGAAAACTTTGATGCAAATTTTGATATTAAAAAACAAAAAAACGATTTTAATATTATCATTACTACCGATACTTTAAGTGAAAGCGTTAACCTTCATAGAAGCAATATTATTTATAACTATGACATCCCTTGGAACTCGACAAAATTAATGCAAAGGATTGGGCGTATTAATAGGATAGGTACAAAGTTTGATAAGATTTATATTTATAACTTCATTCCAACTGCAAAAAGTGATGCTTTAATTGAGCTTTCAAAAAAAGCTTTTGTAAAACTACAAACTTTTCACTCAACATTTGGCGAAGATAGTCAAATATATTCAACTGAAGAAGAAGTAGGAAGTGTAAAACTTTTTGAAGAAACAATTGATGAGGTAGATGAGGAATTAAAATATTTAGAAGAGATTAGAGAGTTTAAAAAAGCCTATCCTAAAAAATTTGAAATTATCAAAAACTATCCTCCGAAAATTCGAGTACAAAGAGAAAAAGAGCCTAAAAACACATCATTTGTTTTTATAAAAAATAACAACTCTAAAAGTTATTTTTTGGTAGATAGTAAACTATGTAAAGCAGTAAATTTTCTTGAGATGGCAAAGCAACTTAAAACTTCACAAAAAACAAAATCAATACTGCCAATAAGTAGTATACATTATGAGCATGTAAAAAAAGCCATAGACTTTTATAAAGAAAGTATCAATAAAATCATCACAACTACAAATTGGACAAAAATTAGCAACGCTACTGATAAAAAGGCTTTAAGACTTCTTAAAAGCTGGCGAGATAAAGGTTATATAGATATAAACAGATATAAACAGTTTAAAGAACTTTTAGAGACTGGAAGATACCAAAATCTCTCAAAAGAGATAAAAAAACTTGAAAAAGAAAATGTTTCAAATATATCAAATAAAATCGAAGAGTTGATTTTAAAATATAATCTTGATAATACACAAAACAAAAATGACAAAAAAATATCACTTAATGCTAAAATAATTTTATCAGAGACATTTGTATAAAATTTAAAATATGACTTTGAATTAGGAAAAAAATAATGCAAATGAATTTAAAAGAGTTTTTATCAAGTAAATATAGCTTAAATAGCTTTATTCAATTTATAAGTAATATATTTTATGGATTTGAACAAAGTTTTTCAAATGAAACAGATGAAGATTTAAATGAGAGTGAAAGAAAACATATAAAAAGCTACCGCTATTTAGGAAGTGTCGAGCTTGAGGATGGAAAAGAGCTTGGCTTTTTTGAATTTCAATCAAAAAGCTCCAATATCGAAAATAAACGAGTAGGATATAATGCAATTTTAAAAAAACTTGCCAATGAGTATGGACTTGATGGTGCAATCGCTTCATTTTACCATCCACAAAGTGATGCTTGGAGACTCTCTTTTGTTGGATTTGAATTTGATGAGGGAAAAGCAAAAGTAACCAATCTCAAAAGATATACCTATGTTTTAGGTGAAAATATTCCAATTAAAACCGCATATATACAGTTAAAAAATTTAAAATATCCTACATTTGAAGATTTGCTTGAAGCTTTTGGGGTAGAGAGAGTTACAAAAGAGTTTTATGAAAAATATAGATCTCTTTTTGAAATGTTAAATGATTACTTAAAAAATGGGCAATTTAACTATTTTGATAGAGATGAGAAAAGACTTCACTCTTTTACAAAAAAACTGCTTGGACGAATTGTATTTTTATATTTTTTACAAAAAAAGGGTTGGTTGGGCGTAGAAAAAAATAAACAGTGGGGTGAAGGTGATAAAAAATTTCTTTTCAATGCATTAAAATCAAAAAAATATTCAAACTATTTTGATGATTTTTTAAAGAAAATTTTCTTTGAAGCCCTTAATACAAAAAGAGAAAATGATTATTTTAAATTAACAGGAAATAAATTGCCATTCTTAAACGGTGGATTGTTTGAAAAAGATGAAAACGATAAGATTGAAGGGCTTTATCTCGAAGATAGACTTTTTGAAAAGATATTTCAAACATTTAATGAATATAACTTTACCATAATAGAAGATAGTCCTGACGACAAAGAGGTTGCAATAGATCCTGAAATGATGGGAAGAGTTTTTGAAAATTTTCTTGAAGAAAACTATCGCAAAGGAAAAGGTGCTTTTTATACTCCAAGAGAGATTGTTCACTATATGTGTCAACAAACTATTATTCAATATCTTTTAAACTACTTTCCCGATAAAGGGAAAATTGCCAATTTTGTCGTCAAAAAAATAACAGATGATGATTATTTTTTAAAATATGGCAAAGATATAGAAAAAAGACTTCTATCTATAAAAATTCTTGACCCTGCCATCGGTTCAGGTGCTTTTCCGATGGGAATGCTTCATGAAATAGTAACTCTTTTAATCCATCTTGATAAAACAAAAAGTTCTAAAGAAATTGCCAAACTCAAAAGAGCTATCATAGAAAACTCCATTTATGGTATTGATATTGATACATCAGCAGTAGAGATTGCAAAACTTCGTTTTTGGCTCTCGTTGGTTGTAGATGAAGATATACCTACTCCTCTACCAAATCTTTACTATAAAATTATGGTTGGCAATAGTTTATTAGAAAGTATTTTAGGAAATGATCCACTTGCAAAAGATAACAATTCTCTTTTTGATGATAATGAGAAAAAAATAGAGTATATTCAAAAACTACTTCATAAATTTTTTAATACCAACGAGCAAAAGAAAAAAGAAAATCTTAAAGAACAAATAGAAACTACAATCAATGAGATTCTTGAAAAGAAACTAAAAGAACAAGAAGATATCATCAAAAGCCAATTAAAAAATATCAATATTTTCACAGGACTTAATAAAAAACAGCAAGAGCAAATAGAGTTTGCACAAGAGAAAAAATATATCATCGAACATATCAAAAAGCGCCCTACTACGGAGCTATTTTTTTATAAGATATATTTTGCCGAAGTGCTTAATAACAAAGGATTTGATGTTGTTATTGGCAATCCACCATATATTAGACAAGAAAAGATTAAAGATTTAAAAAAAAGACTCCAACTTGAGAGATTTTATAATCCTATTTCTAAAAAAATTGAAAAGTATGAGTGTTTTACTGCTACAGCAGACATATATATTTACTTTTTTGAAAAAGGATATAGACTTTTAAAAGAAAATGCCCTTTTAAGTTTTATAACTTCCAACAAATATACCCGTGCTAAGTATGGAGAGAAGTTTAGAAAATTTATCCTTGAAAATACCCAAATAGTTGAATATATAGATTTTAATGGTGTAAAAGTTTTTGAAAGTGCTACGGTAGATACTGCAATTTTAAGCTTTAAAAAAACTTTTTCTACAAATAATCGATTTATATATTGTGATGTAAACAAAGATTATAAAAAAGGAGAAAGTTTATACGAATTTGTCTCAACGCATGGCTTTGAGTATTCTCAAGAAGATTTAAATTTAGATAGCTTTACTTTTGCAACTCCCAAAGAGCTTGCCATTAAAAAGAGGATTGAAGAAGTTGGAGTCCCACTAAAACTGTGGAATATTAAAATATATAGAGGGATTTTAACAGGATTTAATGAAGCTTTTATTATAGATACAAAAATAAAAAATGAATTAATCAAACAAGATCCTAAAAGTGCTGAAATCATAAAGCCACTTCTGAGAGGTAAAGATATAAAAAAATACATTTATGAATGGGCAAACCTTTGGCTTATAGCAACTTTTCCTGCAAAACATCTCAATATTGATGAATATCCAGCAATAAAAAAATATTTACAAAGTTTTGGCAAAAGATTAGAACAAAGTGGAGAAAAAGGTTGCAGAAAGAAAACAAAAAATAAATGGTTTGAAACCCAAGACCAAATTGCATATTGGAATGAATTTGAAAAAGAAAAAATTGTTTGGCAAAGGGTTACAAAAGTTCCAACATTTTGTCTTGCTGATAAACAAATTTATATACTTGATAGTATGGCATTTATTACATCTAAATACAACAGATATTTATTATCTGTATTAAATAGTAAGTTAATGTATTTTTATATTGATAAAATAACACATCAGTATGGTAAAACTGGTTATCTTTTATCTAATCAGTTTGTAGAAAAACTGCCTGTTCCAAAAATCAAAGAAACAAAACGACAATCTTTTGAGTCTATAGTCGAGATTATTTTGAATTATAAAAAATCTTCCAATCCAAAAGCATCATTTTTTGAAAAAGTCATTGATGTAATGGTCTATGAACTATACTTTGAAAAAGAGCTCAAAGAGAAAGGTTTTGGTATCATCGATATTGTCGAAAAAGAAATCTCGCTTAAACTTAGTGCAGATGAACTATACACAAAATGGAATGACCCCAAACACCCTGTGAAATACAACATAGACTTTATCGATAGTGTAGAAGTTGTAAAAACTGTAGAGGAATCTCTATGAAAATAGCAACGATTCAGGTTCAAAATTTTAAAGCTTTTTATAGTAAAGATGGGTATGGGTATGAATATATATTTGATTTTTTAGGTGAAGATGGTCGAGCAAAAAATATTTTAATCTATGGAGAAAATGGTAGTGGCAAAAGTTCATTATATTGGGTTTTGCATCATGTACTAACTTTGAGTCATGAGAATATTTTACAAAAATATAAAAATGTTTTTGCAAAAAAAGATGAACAACCTATGAAAATTGAAATGACTTTTGATAATCATCAAAAATTTATTTATAATGAAAATATAGGCATAGATATTGATAACAATCTAAAAGAGGAGTTTCAAAGACTCACAAAAATCAAAACCTTTCTTACATACGAAAGCATTTTTCTCATCAATGAACTATTTACTAAAAAAACCTCTATTGAACGTTTTATCCATATATTAAAAATTTTATATGGGGAGTCTCTGGGTGAAAAAATTGATAGATATAATAGCTTGAGAAAAAAGTTTAAACAAGAGCTTCAAAAGAAGCTCTGTGACTTTAAAGAGCTTTTTAAAAGCTTTGATGAAGAGCATTATATTCAAAATTTTTGGGATAATGTATTAGATGACTATGAAGATATTCCCAAATGGGATAAAGAAGAGAATAAACCATTAACTCCTTTTTATGAAACAATCTATTATATTCCAGATAGTTTGCTTTCAGAGCTGAACAATATTCAATCCAAGCTTGAGATACTTCAAAATGAGTTTGTGCTACAAAGTAATGAATTGGATACTTTTTTAAACACTATAGACGATATAAAAGAAGTTTTTGAAGAAAAGTCAGAGAGCTATTATCATAGACTTATGGAAGAAGAAAAAATTTTTGTTACCGACTTTGAGCCAATAGAAACCATAGAACAGATAGAGACCATAAATAGTTATTTTCAAGATATTTTTGAAATTGTCGATAAATATCAAACTGCTCAAAATCTCTCAAAAGAGATTAATGATGATTTGAATAGAAAGGTTGAGATCCAAATACATTTTATTAATGAGTTATTAGAAAAGTATTTCAAAAGTAATATAAAGATAGATTTTCATCCTGTAGATTATCTACAATTCAATATAAATAATCTTGATAAATTTGAGCCTCTTAGATACAAAATGTCAATAGCAGATGAAGATTTACCACATAGATACACAAAATTTTTAAATGAAGCAAAAATATCGTCAATCAATCTTGCATTTTATATTGCTATCATAAAGACATATGCAGAACTCAGAGAGCTAAAACTACTTATCTTAGATGACCTATTGATTAGTCTTGATATGTCAAACAGAGATATTGTTTTGGAAATTTTAAGAGACTATTTTTCAAATTTTCAAATCATCTTTTTAACTCATGATAAGGCATTTTTTGAAATAGCTAAACAAAAGTTTAATTATATGCAAAAAAATACATGGAAATATTTTGAAATGTATGTAGATAGAGATTGTGACAATAATATCGAAATTCCTTATATTAAAGAATATGGAGAAAAATATACTTATATTGATAGAGCAAAAGAACATTTTAACGATAAAGATTATCCAGCTTGTGCAAATTATTTGAGAAAAGAGGTGGAAAGACAGTTTGATATATTTCTAGATATCGATAAACTTGATGAAAAAATAAAACTTGCAAAATTAAAAGAAAATGAGCATATAATTTTTGATATTCAAAAAGATTTGAAAAAATTACTAAAAGTGTTACAACAGTTTAGACATTGTGAAAAAATTCCTACAAATATACAAGCTCAAAAATGTAAAGAATTTTCGGAACAAGTGATTAAAACAATTAGTTCTTTACATAATTACATTGAAGAAAAAATGCATTTTGAAGAATTCGAAGATGTAAAGCTTATATTAAAAAGTATCTTGCATCCACAATCGCATGATGATTATTTTAAACCTTTATATAAACGAGAACTTGAAAAATCGATAGAAATTATTGAAGAGTTTAAAAAAATCTTACTTAATCATAAAAAACAATTATGAAAACTATAATTTTTGATAATCAAGCAATCACTCCTTGCAAAATTGTCTGTATTGGGAGAAACTATGTTGAACATATCAAAGAGCTAAATAATAAAATTCCAGATGAACCGGTCTATTTCATCAAGCCAAATTCTGCAATTGGTGATAGGCTTATAGCAAGAGATGGGATTCATTATGAAGCAGAGATTTGCTTTTTGATACAAAACAGACAAATAGCTGGCGTTGGATTTGGGTTTGATTTGACTTTAAGAGATCTCCAGTCAAAATTAAAACAAAAAGGGCTTCCGTGGGAGAGAGCAAAAGCTTTTAAAAATTCTGCTCTTTTTAGTAAGTTTGTAGCGATTAAAGATTGGCATGGAGTGGAAGTAGTACTGTATAAAAATGGCGAACTTGTTCAAAAAGGTGGAGTAGAACTCATGATTTATAAACCAGATTTTTTGGTAAAAGATATAGATACAATTTTTGGTCTTGATGATGGCGATATCATCATGAGCGGTACTCCAAAAGGTGTTGGAAGTGTAAAGAGAGGGGATATTTTTGTAGGAGAGATTTATCAAAACAGTAGGCAACTTATAAGAGCAATTTTTAAAGCAGATGCTTAAGATATAAATCCACCTCTTTAATATTTTCTTCAATATCGCAGGTGTATTTGAGAGCAGTGTTCATAGATGGAGCTATCTCTTCTAGGGTCTTATTAGTATTTTCAACCAGATTTTGTACCTGCTGAAAAATAATAGTAAATTTTATATCTTCGAGCTTAGATGCTTCTATCAAACCATTTATTTGAATATAGTGAAGCTCTTTAATAAGGCGCTCTATTTTGTTGATAAAAAGAAGTGTCTCTTCAATATGGTTTTTAAGAATGTTAGACTCCTTTGTGACTTCCATAGTTGAAGATTGCAGAACTTTTACAAAATCTTCCAATTTGTCTATGCACTCACCTTCATTGCAACTGTCATATTCAATGGTCTCTTTGAGGTAGTATAGAATCGCAAATATCTCGATATTGAGTGAAAGAAGATGTAAAATGGTGTTTTGGATTAGGCCATAGAGCTTTTGCGTGTTTTTGCGCAAGACAACAATATGTTTGCCTATACGTTCAGCATCTTTCTTGATCTCATTAGAAACTACAGCAAAAGATGCACCGATTGAACCTATTTTATGGCTCTCTACTGATGAGTTGAGGGCAATGAGAGAGAGTTCATCAGTGATTTCAAAAATATCACGAAACTTTTTTTCTAGTTCATTTCCCAAATCAATAAAAAAGTAGAGTCTATTTTTTAGAGCACTATAGATATGCTCTATAACTTTTGCCATTTCGTAAATATGTTTGAGGCGAGGAATATCAGCAAGTTTATCTGGATCGATTGAGAGTTGAAAATAGTCCTCTTTAGAACGAAACTCTTCTAATAGAGCAGTTATCATGAACTCTTCATAACTAGCAAAGCCTAAATCTTTAATCTTTTGTAAAAAAACCTTTTTTGAGATTTCCATACCCTCTTGTTTTTCAATAGTTTGAAGTTCATGGTAGAGCTCTCGTGCTATTGGAAAAAATTTGGTGGTAGGCTTAATACGGACAGAGAGGTAGCCACTTTTTTTACCATGCTCTATAATTGGAAAAACGATTGCAAAAACCCAATAGTAACTACCATCTTTCGCCATATTTTTCACATATCCTGCAAAAGGTTTGTTATGTTTTATGAAATCCCAAAGATAGTAAAATACAGCCCGGGGCATATCGGGATGGCGAATGATATTGTGAGGTTTTCCTCTCAGTTCTTTGGGCGAGTATTTTGCAATATTGTAAAATACTCTATTTCCGTAGATGATTTTACCGTGAGCATCGGTTTTAGAAAAAAAGACATCTTCAATATTAAATGGTGATTCAATATTTTTAGGTGAGGGGCGCATCTTTTTCCTTCATTATTTACATATAGTATCGAATTCTTTCCAAAAAAATTGCATAATTTTTAAATAATTTTTGAATCGATTGCAACTTATTTCACCTTTTTTCACAGCTTCTTCGACAGCACATCCAGGCTCATTTGTATGTGTACAGTCAGGAAACTTACATTGATAGCGCAAAAACTCTCTAAAGTAGCGGTGTACTTCTCTTTTGTCTATAAAGTATGTAGCTTCTACTTTACTAAATCCAGGAGTATCTGCAATAAAGGAGTTATGATTAAATGGATAGAGTGTTACAGCAGTTGTCGTGTGGCGCCCTCGTCCCAGCTTATGGTTGACCTCGCCTGTTTTAAGATCTATTCCAAGAAGTTTAGAGAGAAGTGTCGATTTTCCAGCACCACTAGGGCCGGCTACAATAGTGATATCACCTTGAATATATTTTTTTATCTTTTTTATCCCATCCTCTTGCATGGCACTAAGAGCAACTACTTCATAGCCAATGTTTTGGTAGAGATCTATCCATGTTTCAAGCTCTCTCTTATCTTCCAAAAGATCTATTTTATTGAAAATGATGATAGGCTCAATCTTTTTATATTCATACACTGCTAAAAAATTATCTAAAAGATAACTATCAAAATTGGGGCTCCTCATAGCCATGACTACAAGAACATTATCTACATTGGCGACAGGGGGACGAACTAAGAGATTTTTGCGAGGTTCAATCTTTTCGATAACAAATTGATCACCAATAATTTCGCCTTCAACAAAGTCTCCTGCATAGAGTTTTTGTTTTTTAATTTTTTTTCGCAATATGGAAGGATAGGTTTTAAGAGAATCGAGAAGTGTAACCCTGCTCGCAGCGGCGCTGCGATAGGTTACAAGAGCCTTAGCACTCATCTTTTAAAATAGCCCCATGGGCTGCATTTGTAACAAGAGATCTATATTGGCGAAGCCATCTTCCTTTTATATCTTTTACTTTTGGCTTGAAGTTTTTGCGACGCTCTTCTAGCTCTTTATCACTGAGTTTGACTTCAAGTGTATAGGTATCTACGTTGATATAGATCTCATCTCCATCTTGCAAGAGTCCTATAACGCCTCCTTCTGCAGCTTCTGGACTTACATGGCCGATACTTGCCCCTCTTGTAGCTCCGCTAAAGCGTCCATCAGTGATGAGAGCAACTTTATCACCAAGATTCATACCGGCTATAAGACTTGTGGGAGCTAGCATCTCTTGCATACCAGGCCCTCCTTTGGGACCTTCATAGCGGATTACTACTACATGGCCAGGTTTGACTTTGCCTCCAATAATACCATCAATAGCCTCTTGCTGACTATCAAAGCAAATAGCTTTCCCAGTAAACTCTCGCATGTTAGGATCTATGCCAGCTGTTTTAACTACTGCTCCTTCCTGCGCAAGATTTCCAAAAAGAATTGCAAGACCTCCCACTTCGCTGTAAGGGTTTTCAACAGGGTGAATAATAGAGGTATCAAGAACTTTTGCATCTTTGATTCTATCAGCTACAGTGCCTCCTTCAATAACGGGATTATCGAGGTAGAGTACTGTATCGCTGCGTTTGCTGGCTTCTTTCATCACTGCACTCACCCCACCAGCTTTATGAATATCTTCCATGTGTACTGTCTGGAGGCTTGGAGAGATTTTTGCAATGTGAGCAACATGCTTGCTAATTTCATTGAGTTTTGCAAGATCAAAATCGACTCCCGCCTCTTTAGCGATAGCCATCATATGCAAAACAGTGTTAGTACTTCCACCCATGGCCATATCGACAACAAAAGCGTTGTGTACAGCTTTTTCGTTGATGATGTTGCGGATGCGATACTTTTCGGTGAGACTCTCGTCTTTGGTTATTTCGCAGATGCGTCTTGCAGCTTGACGCAAAAGCTCTTCTCGCTCAGGCGTGAGTGCAAGGATGGTACCGTTTCCTTTAAGAGCAATTCCCATCGCTTCCATAAGTGTATTCATTGAGTTTGCTGTAAACATTCCTGAGCAACTTCCTCCACTTGGGCACGCTTCACACTCGATCTCATAAAGCTGCTCTTCACTCATCTCTCCTTGCGCTACTTTTCCTACCGCTTCAAAAGCAGTTGCTAGATCTATTGGGGTGCCATCGCTGAGGTGTCCTGCTTGCATAGGACCGCCACTTACAAAAATAGTAGGGACATTGACCCTCAAAGCCCCCATTATCATCCCCGGAGTAATCTTGTCACAATTTGGAATTGCAATCATCGCATCAAGCTTATGGGCATTCATAACTGTTTCAATAGAGTTAGCGATAATTTCACGACTAGGAAGAGAGTAGAGCATACCGTCATGCCCCATCGCAATCCCATCATCTACACCGATAGTATTAAACTCAAAAGGAACACATCCATTCTTGCGGATCTCATCTTTAATAATCTGAGCATATTTATTGAGAAAAAAGTGGCCTGGAATTATCTCTATAAAGGAGTTGGCAACACCGATAAAGGGTTTGTCAAAATCTTCATCTTTGAGACCAACAGCACGTAAAAGACTTCTGTGTGGAGCACGTTGATACCCCTTTTTTATCTCATCACTTCGCATAACTTCTCCTAACTTTTTGTTTTGATAATTATACTACACCCCCACATATTTACAAAGAGCACTTTTTTAGCTATAATTTCATTCCAACATTTGCGGGAGTAGCTCAGAGGCTAGAGCACCTCCTTGCCAAGGAGGGGGTCGCGGGTTCGAATCCCGTCTCCCGCTCCATAAACTCTCATGGATATAGCAAATCACGCCCTGCATCCATTGTGAAGACCAATAGATGTTGTGGAGAGATTTATGCTGCCCGGGTGGCGGAATTGGTAGACGCAAGGGACTTAAAATCCCTCGGAGGTTTTCTCCGTGCCGGTTCAAGTCCGGCCTCGGGCACCATAATAGAAAATTAAATTTTTTTTGTGTATAATTTCTTCTGCAATTTTCGGCGCCATAGCCAAGTGGCTAAGGCAGGAGCCTGCAAAGCTCTGATCCCCGGTTCGAATCCGGGTGGCGCCTCCACTTATTGCTGCCTCTGGGGAGGTGGCGGAGCTGGTTGAACGCACCGGTCTTGAAAACCGGCGTAGGTGATGAGCCTACCGTGGGTTCGAATCCCACCCTCCCCGCCATGAATTAAAATCACGAGCTTACCATAAAGTTGATGGGGAGATGGCCGAGTGGTTGAAGGCGCACGCCTGGAACGCGTGTAGGGGTTAACAGCCCCTCGAGGGTTCGAATCCCTCTCTCTCCGCCATGGATTTATGGTATAATACCTTTTCCAAGCGGAGCGCTGAGAGTAGTCTGCTACTTTGAACGCTCCGCTCAGACCCGTGCGACGGACAGTTGCGGCAAAGCTTCAGGGCGGGAACGCAGCAGAGCACCGCAGCTGTCCGGGCGCCGCGGGTATCTGGGTGGGGTCTTGTGGTATAATGCTTCCTAAAAAGGAAGCAGCTATGCAACGTAGAGACTTTCTCAAAGCTACATTGACACTCCCTCTTGCATTTCCATTATTTGCAAAAGAAGATGAAAAGCTTCGCTTTCTTCACATTACCGATTCTCACATGGATCTGAGTATGCCTCATACTGTTAAGGCGATGGAGCATCTGGCTGATGTTGTCAATACTCGCTTTTCTCATATAGATTTTGTTCTCTTTGGTGGAGATAACTTTAATAATACGGTTCCTGGTGATAAAGATGCAAAAATATTTAAAGCTTTTATAGAGAAGATGAAAGTACCATGCTACTGTGTAAGAGGCAATAAGGAGTCCTCTCCAAAAGGTGATAATAGTATTGATGCTGGTGAATTTGCAAGACTCTTTTTTGATCAAAAAGGGATGAGAGTCTCTGGCAGGGACTGGATGGTGGAGCATAAAGGATATCTGATTTTAGGGCTTGATAGTACAATTGAGCATAGTGGAGCTGGTATCTATACAAAAGAGACAATTGCTTTTGCAAAAAAGGCTCTGAACAAAGGTAAGCCTACCATTATATTAAATCATCATCCATATCTTAACTATTGGCATGGAACCGATCCAAAAGATATACATAAGTATGTTTTGCAAAATACAAAAGAGGTGCAAGAGCAGCTTTTTAGGTATCCTAATCTTATTTTAACTCTCTCTGGCCATAAGCATATAGATAATGTAAGTCGCATAGGTCACGTGACAGCAATTGCTTCACGTGCTTTCAAAGCTGCTCAGATCCTCTACCAAAACCCAATGCGCTATATCAAGATTGGTAGAGGAGGCATAAAAGAAAAACTAATTACTACTTAAAAACTCCTCTATGTTTTTGATGATAGAAGCAAAGAGTCTCTCTCTCGCTTCTATGCTTGTCCAGGCGATATGGGGTGTGATGAGGAGTCGATCTCTATTTTCTATTTGCAGTAGAGGCGAATCTTTTGGGAGCGGCTCCTTTTGGGTTACATCGAGTCCCACATAGATCTCTTTTTGATCTATAACGGTTGCAAGTGCTTTTTCATTGATAATACCACCTCTACCGAGATTGAGCAGAATGGCTTTATCTTTGAGTTTAAGGAGCTGCTCTTTTTGGATGAGATTTTTTGTCTTTTCATTCAAAGGAGCATGAATAGAGATAATATCGCTTGTAGCTAGAAGCGTATCGAGATCGAGATGTGTGTAGGGATGATCAAGGTTTTTCCCGCTTGTTGAGTGATAGACCACCTCACATCCAAAACTTTGTGCTACCTGGGCTACTCTTTTACCAATTGCTCCCATCCCAATAATGCCCCATCGCTTATTGAAAATTTCAAAAAAGGGCTTATCCAGGCAGGTAAAGATCCCAGATTCGCTCCATTTACCACTTTTGACATAGGTATCATAGTAGGGAAGGTGCTCTATGAGGTAAAAAGCCATTGCAAAAGTATGCTGTACGACACTCTCAGTTGAGTAGCCAACTACGTTTTTAACTGTTATGCCTTTTTGCTTGGCATAATCAAGGTCTACATTATTCATTCCTGTTGCGGCAATGCAGATGAGTTGTAGATTTTTCGCAATATCGATAGCTTCTTTATCGATAACTACTTTATTGGTAATGATAATATTGGCATCTTTGATTCTTTGAAGCTTCTGTTGGTCTGAGGTCGTAGGATATACTGTGACTTCGCCAAAGCGATTGAGCAAAGAGAAATCAACCTCTCCAAGTGTTTTAGCGTCTAAAACCACGATTTTCATCTACTCTCCCATCAATGTAACATAGATTTTTCTATTACCTGCAAAGTCACGATGCTCACCAAGGTAGATCCCTTGCCATGTTCCAAGTACAAAACGGCCTGTATTGATAGGGATTGCAAGAAAATTTCCATAGAGGCTGCTTTTGATATGTGCAGGCATATCTTCACTTCCCTCTAATGTATGAGTGTAGTAGGGCTCATTTTCTGGTACGAGTCTTTGAGTAAATGCAAAAAAATCGTTGCGAACGTTTGGATCAGCGTTTTCATTGATAGTAAGGCTTGCACTTGTATGCATTAAAAATAGATGCGCAATACCAGCATGAAAATCAGAAAGTTCGGGCAAGTGCTCTAGTATCTCATTTGTAATGAGGTGAAACCCCCTTGGACGAGCTTTGAGGGTAATGAGTTTTTGTGCTATTTTCATGCATCACTCACTTTCTTGATAAGTTCTTTTGCTTTTTGTAAGGCTTTATTACTTGTATTATTCATTGTAAGTACTACAGCCATGCGGCGCCCTTCGTGAGACTCTGGTTTACCAAATATGCGTAAAAAACTCTTCTCGTCAAAGAGGCTCTCATCTACCTCAAAAACAGGTGCAAAGCTCTCATTTTTGGCTTTGTATGCTGCACTTGCTCCTGGAGTGTAAAAATGAAAATTTAGAGGAAGTCCCAGGACTGCACGTACATGCAAAGCAAACTCGCTTTGGCTTTGTGTAATCATTGTTACCATTCCTGTATCGTGTGGGCGAGGGGAGACTTCACTAAAGAAGACCTCATCTCCTTGGATAAAGAGCTCCACTCCAAAAATTCCTCTACCACCCAATCCATCAGTTATTTTTTTAGCTATGTTTTGTGCTTTTTGTAACGCAACTTCACTCATCTCCATAGGTTGCCAGCTAAAGATGTAGTCTCCATCTTTTTGAATATGGCCAATAGGTGGGCAAAAAACAGTGCCAGTTTCGTTTCTTGCTGTAAGCAGTGTAATTTCATAATCAAAGTGAATAAACTCCTCTACAATGAGCTCACTCGCATCCCCTCGTGCCTCTTTGGCAGTCTCCCACGATTTTGCAAGATCGGCTTCGCTTCTAGCGATGCTTTGTCCATGTCCTGAAGAGCTCATGACAGGTTTGATGACGCATGGAAAGCCAAGCTCTTTTGCTGCAGCTTCGAGCTCTGCAAAACTTTTAACAAACTGGTATGCGCTGGTTTTGAGTCTAAGCTCTTCAGCTGCAAATTTACGGATATTTTTGCGATTCATTGTCTTATTCACAGCTTCAGCATTTGGAATAACTCTAAAGCCCAGTTTTTCAGCTTCAAAGAGAGCATCAATATTAATAGCTTCGATTTCTGGGAGGATATATGTTGGTTTTTCTCGTAAAATTACTTCTAAAACTTGCGCTTTGTCTTTCATATCGATAATGTAACTGCGATGAGCTACCTGATGTGCTGGAGCATTTGCATAGCGATCCACTGCTACCACTTCAATGCCTAGCCGCTGCGCTTCGATAGCCACCTCTTTGCCAAGCTCACCACTGCCAAGAAGCAAGAATTTTATGGAGTTGTGTTTAAGGGGGGTTGTGAGTTGCATGGGACTCCTTTTTTTGACAAATTATAACTTTTTTTACATTATGTTGGGATAGAGGGATTTGTATTTGTAGATAGTTTTTGTTTTTTCTATCTTCTAAAAGGTCTTGTAGCGATATTTTGAGAGGAAAAGAGGTTATAATTTTTGCATTGTCAAAGAAAATTACTACCCATCCTTTTTGTATAAAAAGAACTTTATCTTTTATAGATGGATTTTTTCCTTTAAAATAGTAAATAGTATCAGGACTGCAAATGGTTTGCAAAGTCTTTTGAAAATAGTCTTTGCGATTTTTGATATCTTTGTGCTTGAGGCGCTTTTTGAGATGTTTGAAGTAATCTTTTTGGCTAATCCAGAGGCGTACAAAGCTATTTTGATTAATTTTGCTGAGGTTTTGTACAATCTTCTTATCAAGAAGTGTAAAATGGCGAAAAATTTGAACGTAGTTTTTTACTTCCATCTTTTTGCTTTGAGGAGTCTTACATATCCACCAAAATAGAAACTCTCTTCAAAATTTTCAAACCCAAAAGATTCTAGCATCTTTTTCGTATCACGCTCTATAAAGTCTTGGGCTAGGGGACACTCTACTTTTTGGATAGGAAAACGGACATACCAAGGAGCTTTGTCCACATCAAAATTGGCATAATCAAGTATAGCAAAAGTTCCATGAGGTTTGAGAGCATTGTAGGCGTTTTGTATGATGATATCTCTTTTGTCTTGGATAAATCCATGGAGTACAAAAGAGATAAAGACTACATCAAACTCTTCGTTGAATGGTAAAGGGGAGTCTATGCGAAGATTTTCTAGCTTAATATTTTGATAAGCGTTGCAGTTACGTAAAAACTGCTCTTGCATCTCCTTGCCAATTTCAAGTCCTACTATCTCCCCCTCATCTCCTACATATCGGTGCATAAGTAGGGCATTTCTCCCTGTACCTGCTCCAAAATCAAGTATTCTTTGTCCCTTTTGAAGGTTGAGATCTTTTATAGCTTTGCGGATGAAGAAGGGGTAGTAACCAAAGGTGATAATATCCATGAGCCTATCGTAAAATTTTGCCTCAAATCCTTTGACCTCTACTTTGCTCATCTCTTGTGTGAGATTCATAGCTTCTTCCTTGCAAGTAGACTCAAAAACGCACCTCCTTTTTTACAGCCATCATATATTTCAAAATTTAAATGCTTAAGATCTGATCCAAAGAGGGCTTCTGTACACTTTTCTACAATAAATCCATGCTTTTTGAGAAGCTTCAAAATCTCTTTTTTGCTAAAAAATGTTGCCTCTTTATAAAAACGGCTCTTATCTTTGTTTTTCTCATACATTTTGCCTAATTCTGAATCGCGATCTACAAAAGCGATGAGCAGATATCCATCATCTGTGAGGATACGTTTAGCCTCTTGGAGGGTTTTGTCGATATCATCTACAAAGCAGATAGTTGTTACCATAAGCACAAGATCAAAGCTCTTATCTGCAAAAGGGAGGTCTTCAGCTTGTGCTTCTATGACTTCGATACCTCTTTGCTTGGCAATGTGCGCCATATTGTGTGATGGCTCTACGCCCAGCGTAATACCAAGTGGCGCTGCAAAGCGTCCTGTCCCTACACCAATTTCAACTGCTTTTTTAAAAGGAGGAAGAATTTTTTTGATTGCTTTGAGTTCTGTTTGATAAATCTTATCATGTTCATCAAACCATCTGTCATAATACTCGAAATTTTTTTCAAAAAGCTTCTCTTTTGGCATTGCAACTCCTTTTGCTTCTATTATTATACGCTTTTAAGCTTCAAAGGGTGATAATAGAGAAAAAGCTATAAGGATTATTTATGAAAAAGCTTTTGGCTTTTGCTATTGTAAGCGTGCTTGGCTGGGCAAATAACTGTCTTGAGTGCCACAAAGGAATCGAAGATATTCGTGACCCTCATAGCGGTATGGCAAAGGCTATCGCCAAGAAGGCAGTGGAGGCTGGTTTTGATGGTAATAGCTGTATCGTCTGTCATGGTGGAAATCCTCTGGCAATCACAAAAGAGGAGGCACACCAGGGGACTATTGCCTACTTTTTAAAGCATGAAGGTCCTAAAGAGTTCTATCCCGATCCTGGAAGCGCATGGATCAATAAAAACACCTGCGGGATGTGTCATAAAGAGCAAGTTAGTACCCAAATGAACAACCTCATGAATACTGAGCAAGGAAAGATTCAAGGGGCTTTGTGGGGATTTGGATGGAACATAAGAGAGCACAAATTCGCGAACTATAATCTTACAAATCTGCATAAAAGATTAGGTTCAAAAACATATCAAAACTATATGAAGCGCCTTTCTCAAAAAGAGTCGCAAGTCTATGTGAAAAAAACAATAGAACTTCCGCCCGCACCTACTGCTGAAGAAGTTGAAAAGAATCCAAAACTAGCTGCCATTACCTATCTGCGCCAAGAGTGCTTACGCTGCCATACTGCGAGCAAAGGCCGTAGCCGTAGAGGCGATTTTCGCGGGATGGGATGTAGTAGTTGCCATATACCATACTCCAATGATGGATACTATGAAGGAAAAGACCCTACAATTCCTAAAAATGAGCCAGGACACATGCTTGTGCATCAGATCCAAGGTACACGGGATGCCAAAGTCCATATACATGGACTTACCTTTAGTGGTATTCCAGTAGAGACCTGTACTACCTGCCACAATCGTGGTAAACGCATAGGCGTGAGCTACCAAGGACTCATGGAGACAGCCTACAATCCTACATTTGATAAGCATGGCAAAGGACAGCCAAAACTCCATACTAAACATTATCTTCACATGAGCGAGGATGTACACTACAAAAAGGGAATGCTCTGCCAAGATTGCCATACATCAATCGATATGCATGGAGATGGCAAAATTGCAGGAAGTACCTTAGCTCCAGTGGAGATAGAGTGTCAAGACTGCCATGGTACACCATCAAAGTATCCTTGGGAATTGCCTTTAGGATATGGGGATGAATTTGGAGAGAAGCTCTCTAATAAACCTCGTGGTGTGACAAAAACTCTAGCAGCATACCTCAAAAAGGGAACATACTATGAGCCAAAAGATGGATATTTGCTCAGTGCCAGAGGCAATCCACTGCCAAATGTTGTGAAAGTCAGAGATGAGGTAGTAGTGCATCTTGCAAGCGGCAAAGATCTAAAGCTCCAGCCACTCAAAAAACTAGCTAAAGAGCATAAGCTCTCCCAAGCGGGTGAAGTAGCGATGGTGCAGATTGGTAAGCACTTAGATGAGATGGAGTGCTATGCATGCCATGACACCTGGGCGCCTCAGTGCTATGGATGCCATGTGAAGGTGGACTATAGTGAAGGCAAGAAAAATGTAGACTGGCTAGCAGTCGCACATGCACACGATATCCACGGAACCGATGCAGCCAAGCGCAAAAATCTCAAAGATTATCTTATTGATGGTGAGGTAACAGAGACGAGAAGCTATTTGCGATGGGAAGATCCAATTTTGGTGCGCAATGGTGAAGGACGTATCGCTCCTGCAATACCAGGGTGTCAAGTGAGTGTGACGGTAATTAGAAAAGATGGGAAGGCAATTTTGCAAAACCATATTTTTAAAACAAAAGATAATAACCAAGATGTACTAGCAATCGATATGGCACCAGTGCACTCACACACAGTACAAAAAGAGGCAAGAAGCTGTGAGAGCTGCCATAATAATCCAAAATCTATGGGATTTGGGATAGATGATGGCAAAGTCTTTGGAGATCCGAGTAAACCACTCATCGTCGATCTCATGACGGCTGATGGCAAAGTGATTCCTAAAAAGATTACGATTCAAAAACCGGGTATTAAAAATCTGCATTTTGATTGGAGTCGTATAATAGATGAAAACTATACCCAACTTGTTACAGTTGGGCATCACTGGAGTCTCTCACGAGCTTTAAATCAAGAAGAGCTAAGCAAGCTTGATCGTCGAGGAGTCTGTATGAGCTGCCACCAGACAATTCCTGATAAAGATTTGGCAGTGAGTTTGATGGTGCATGTAGCCCATGCAGCAAATATCAAGATAGATAATAAAATGCACAAAAACATCTTGCATAAAAATTTGCTGTTGAGTGCATGGGTGCAAATTGGAGGAGCTTTAGTTCTTATAGGTTTCATCTATTGGCTTATACGTAGAAAGAGGAGGTAAACTCCTCTAAACTCCAAACTTTTTCTCCTCTTTCCTTCCACAAATCTTGCACATTTTATCTCTATAATAGATGTAATATAAAGACAAAGAGGATTGTGATCATGAATCATCTATCTAGAAGAGATTTTTTGAAAGGTGTAGCTGCTTCAGGATTAGCATTATCGAGCATCAATGTACATGCAAAGAGTTATGATCTTATTGAGAGAAAAGAGACTACTGAGCTAAGCGGTAATGTGTTTCATCTTACAATCAATAAAACTCTTGTCAATGTGACAGGTTATCCCTCAATAGCAACTACAATCAATGGAATGCTACAAGGTCCGACTCTGCGATGGAGAGAGGGAGATATAGTTACAATACATGTCACAAATTATCTCGATGAGCCCTCCTCGATTCACTGGCACGGCATAATTCTTCCTTACCAGATGGATGGAGTTCCAGGTATTAGTTTTGATGGGATTGCACTGGGTGAGACTTTTACCTATACCTTTAGAGTGCAACAGAGTGGGACATTTTGGTATCACTCTCACTCAGGATTCCAAGAGCAGACCGGAGTGTATGGAGCTATAATAATTGAGCCAAAAGAGAAAGAGCCTTTTGCTTATGATAGAGAGTATATTGTAGTACTTTCAGATTATTCAGACGAAAAGCCTTCCATAATCTATAGAAAACTTAAAATTTTATCAGATTACTACAATTTCAATCAAAGAACGGTGGGTGATTTTTTTGCTGAGGTAAAGGAGAAAGGATTTTGGGAAGCTTGGCAAGCAAGAAAGATGTGGAATCAAATGCGCATGTCAGATAGGGATTTATCAGATGTTACGGGATATACCTACACTTTTTTGATGAATGGGCATAGTCCATCCAAGCCATTTCAAGCATTGTATCGCGCTGGCGAAATAGTGAGACTCCGCTTGATTAATGCCTCTTCAATGACATTTTTTGATGTTCGCATTCCTGGATTGAAAATGCGTGTAGTTGCAGCAGATGGCAATAATATTCAGCCAGTTGAGGTTGATGAAATACGCCTGGGTGTTGCTGAGACGTACGATGTGATTGTTGAACCAAAAGATTCTCGGGCGCATGCAATCTTTGCTCAGGCAATGGATAGAAGTGGTTATGCTCTGGGCAATCTCACAACAAATCCAAAGAACTACGCAAAAGTGCCAAAACTTGATAAACCTCAGCCATTAACCATGGCAGATATGGGAATGGATATGCATATGTCAAGTATGAAAAAGATGCCAATGAAACACAATAAATATGCTCTCAAAAAGCCTATTCCTATTACACAACTGCCAATAAGGTGGGGTGTGGGGACAACAATGCGGGCAAAGAATCCCCAATACAGGCTCAATGATCCAGGAGTTGGGCTGCGCAATAACGGTAGAAGAGTACTAACCTATGCAGATTTGCGCTCACTACGTTCTACAAAAGATGACAAATATCCAGATAGAGAGATCATCTTGCATTTGACCGGGAATATGGAACGCTACATGTGGTCGATAAACGGTATTCCATACCATGAGGCAGAGCCTATCAGGTTTCGATATGGAGAGAGAGTACGTATTACTTACATTAACGATACGATGATGAATCACCCAATGCATCTGCATGGAATGTGGAGTGATTTGGAGACGGGGGATGAGAATCATCTGGTAAGAAAACATACTATCATCTCACAGCCTGGATCAAAAATTAGCTTCCGCGTTACAGCAGATGCCAAAGGTGCTTGGGCATATCACTGCCATCTTCTCTATCACATGAAGGATATGTTTAGAAAAGTGGTAGTTACATAAGGAGAAGATATGAAAAATCTATTTTTACAATTGCTGCTTTTTGCTACACTCATAAGCTCTGCATTGGCTGGTGGGGGAGGAGATATATTGCGAGCAACTTTTACAGCAGATAGTCTTGAGTACCAGGCAAATGATGAGAGAGCAATATATTGGGACACGTACGGATATATCGGCTATGATATTAATAAATTCTATTTTTACAGTGAAGGTGAAAAGCCTCATGGAGAAAGTGTCAATAGCGAAAACCAGCTTCTCTATTCTCGTGCAATCGCACCTTTTTGGGATGTACAAATAGGAGTGGGTTTAGATAGAGCAAACGAAAAATATAAATCATGGACTGTTGTTGCCCTTGCGGGGTTGGCACCTTACTTTTTTGAAACAAGAGCTGCACTTTTGGTTGGTGGGAATGGAAATATGGGGCTTAGAATCGATCTTGAGTATGAAGCACTTTTGACACAAAAATTGATACTAACTCCAAAAGTGAGTACTGAGGCATATACAAAAGATGAACCCCGCATGGGGTATGGTGCAGGGCTTTCTAACCTCACTATAGGAGCGAGGCTGAGATATGAGATCAAAAGGGAGTTCGCACCCTATATAGGAATAGAGTGGAGTAAGAATTTTGGAAATACAAGAAAGTATTCACCTTTAGATGAAGCCTATTTCGTAGGAGGAGTGAGGTTTTGGTTTTAGCACAATCATTTCATTGCACACGAAAAATATACAGAGCTTTTCTTAATATTTTAATGAAAGAATTATCTCATTGCAGAGTAAATTGTAATAATCTTCTAGCTTATAAATAAAAAAGAATCTATTGTATAGATATGAAGTGTGGGGATTTAGTATGGGGTTACTATAAAAAGTAAGGATTGTCATAAAAATATTGCTAAAGTTATTCTCAACCGATAGAGTTGTATAAAAATATTAAAGATTTGATGTCAATGAAAATATAGATGTGGATGATTATATTTTCTTAAAAATATATACAATTTAGTTACAATAGTATAAGAAAATTGCAAAGGATATATAATGGCTTTTTGGATTTTTCTAGCTATTGTAGCAGGTATTATTGTCTATTTCATCGGCATTTATAATGGACTTGTTGCGCTAAGAGAAAGGGCTGAGGCTGCTTGGAGCGATATCGATGTGCAGCTCAAAAGGCGTCACGATCTCATCCCTGCGCTTGTTGACACAGTCAAAGGGTATATGGATTATGAAAAATCGACGCTTAAAGAGGTGATTGAAGCGAGAAACCAAAGCCAAAAAGCAACCTCACTCAAAGAAAAAGCTGATGCTGAAGAGCATCTTTCAAGCGCATTAGGGCATATTTTTGCATTAGCTGAGAGCTATCCCGAACTCAAAGCAAATACAACATTTCTCCAACTCCAGCAAGAGCTCTCCAATATAGAAGAGGCGCTTCAAAATGCAAGGCGCTACTATAACGCGGTTGTGAGAGATTACAATGCTAAGATTGATAGTTTTCCAGATATGCTTATAGCCAAAAGATATGGTTTTACTCCAAAAGAGTACTTTGAGCTTGAAGATGCAAAAGCAAAAGAGATGCCAAAAATAGAGTTATGAAAAAAATCCTCCTCTTTTTCATCGCTTTTGTTATCAGTTGGGCAGAGCATATAGAAAATTTTAAAGTCGATCTTACAATCTATCCCGATGGATCACTCCATGTACAAGAAGATATTGTTTACAATTTTGGTTCGCTCTATCGCCATGGTATCTATAGAGATATACCAAATGCTATAAAAACAGACTTTTTACCAAAAGATATAGGGCTATGGGATTTCAAAGTTTTGGTAGATGGACAAGAGAGTCCTTTTGAAATTATTCATATGCAGCAAGCCATTAGAATAAAGATCGGCGATCCAAACAGAACAATTACTGGAAAACATCACTATACCATCAGCTACAATGTAGCAAAAGGGGTGCTCTATCAAGATGAGATGCATGATGCTGTACGTTGGAACGCCATCGGAACAGAGTGGAGAGTACCAATCAGTTATGCAAAAGTCACCGTACACCTTCCACCGATTCTTTCAAAAAGTAGTATTCAAGTGCGTACATTTTTGGGAAGATATGGTTCAACAAAAAACACCGCCTCTTTGCAGTGGCTTGATGATCATACCTTTGAAGTAGAGGCTTCGAAATTCGATCCTCATGAAGGCTTAACTGTAGAAATAGCGTTTCCAAGAGGTCTGCTGGGTCAAAGCGGATTAGAAAATCAGCGTATGGGATTATTGGATTATGCCAAAGCATTCATACAATATCCTCTATTGCTTTTATTTCTGCTCTATCTCTTCTTTTTTTATAAAGATCATGCAACTTCATTTTCTTTTTCTATTCATCCAGTATATAAACCTCCCAAAGATATAGGTGTCTTGGAAGCGGGACTTCTTTATGATCGATTCGCTGAGACAAAAGATTTCCCAGCTTCAGTAATAGAACTTGCAGTAAAAGGATTTGTGAGTATTGAAGAAAGAGATCAAGAAGGATTTTTTGCAAACAGAGAGACTCTTATTAAAAAGACTGCAAAAAAACCGCAAAATCTCACCCCTGCGCAAAATATTCTCTATTTTCAGATTCTTTTTCCTTATGGCGATACATTTATTCTCAAAAAAGATGAGGATATTGCACAACGAATACGGAGTGGTTTTCAATCAATAAATCAGCTTCTTTATGATTGGAGTGTTAAAGAGGGCTATTTCCAAGAAAATCCACAAAAGCTTAGAATAAAATTTCTTGCCTTTTCCATTTTTTTGCTGTTTGTAATATTTATTGTAATAGTTCTTGTGACACATCGCATGACGGATATCCCTCTTCTATTTTCTATTGGTATACCGGCTCTGTTTGTTGGCATAGGAGTATGGAGGCTTTTTCGGGGGAGGGGATTAGAGCGCTTTTTGGGTCTTTGGTTTATCTTCATAGGTGGAGCTGTTATGATCGGTTTTATTGCATCTTTCTCATGGCAAGATATTTTGCTTTCTCCTATCCCTTTTATTCTCATAGGAGTGGGAGCTATTTTTTATATCTATCGTCATATTGGTCTTTATACGCCAAAAGGAGTAAAAGTTTATCGAGATTTACTAGGTCTTAAAGAGTTTATTCAAAGGGCAAAAGCAGCACAAATAAACTACTTTTTACAAGAAGATCCCTACTTTCTTGATAAATTGCTTCCTTTTGCAATGCTATTTGATCTGACAAAACACTGGCTCAAATTTTATGAGCAGTTTCATTCTGCCCAACCCTCTTGGTATCACGGCAATTTTTATCATATGCAAGAATTTAGTGAGAATACATCTGCAGTAGCTGCATATGCTCCATCGAATTCTGTAGGTGGTGGAGGGAGCTTTAGTGGCGGTGGATCTGGTGGAGGAGGCGGCGGATCTTGGTAAATTATTACTAAATAGATTTTTGCTGAATATAATGTATATTAAAATAATTTTTAAAATAATTTTAAGACTTGTCAATATTCGCTTCTTTGGCTGCTATATTAATGAAATGCGACAAATGTAAATCTTAGAAACTAGCCATTCCTATTTTCTTGGAATAAATAATTATCTTTTTGCATTTTAATCATAAAATGTAATATAATTTATTTAACTATAAAATATTAAAAAGGATTAAAAATGAAAAATATAGTAGTAGCTTTAAAGAAAGATCATAGTTTTAGGCAACTAAAAAGACTATTTTTACTACCTTATCTATTTTTTTTCTTTTTATTTGCCTTTACGGCTCAAGGTCAAGATTTTAGAAAAGGAATAGGACCATTAAGTAATGGACCACATTTCGGCATGGGATTTGGGTTATTCTCTCAAGGACAACTGCCTTCTTGGATAAAGCCTGGATTAGTAGTCTACTATAGAAGTGAAGGTGGAAACCGAGGTGGAGGTTCTGCTAGTTATCTAGTAATGTCGACTGCATATGTGGTTTGTGCTGTGGAACCAAATAGAGTTCTTGGAATAGAAGTGCAGGCAAGCAAAATGGGTGTTTCGTTAATTCCTAAAGTTTTAGGTAAAAGAGGCGATGGTCTTTTTTGGGTAGATCCTCAAAGAATGGCAGCAATGCTTTCCCCTCAATCAATTGAGCAGGCAAGACGTCAAGGTATTGCCATTAGTGGACAGCCTGGACTTGTCATCTTTGAATATGCACCTCGTGGAAAAGGGGTGACGAAGCAAGTTATTAAATATGATGTGAGATCTGGTCTTGTGCTAGATTTTGAAACTGTTTCATGGAGTGGAGTTGAAACCGCCGGCTCAACTGTAACTAAAGTATCGTTTTTGCAAAAAGGTAGTGTGCAGCTTCCTTCATTGCCATCACTTCCAGCAGCTGCTAGGATGAGTGCTCTTTATCAATTACAGACAGTTGAGCAATATACAGGAATGGCAGTTCCAACTGGGCGCATTCAGGTACAACCTATGGGCAATGATGGAGAACTAGCCAGATTTAATATTACAACTATGGATAATAGTAGCGCACCGCTAAATTCCAAAGAAGCATGGGGGCTCCGTTTTATGGGCCCTCACTATTATCATCCTGTGCTTTTACATGGCTATACTCTTTCATTGCCTGGCATAGGTGTTACAATGGTAGCAAAAGGCAATCAAGTATCAGTTTCTTGGAATGGTGTAATATGGGGTGTAGCTACAGTTGATCCAAGAACTGGTTTGGTTTTTTCATTTCAAAACAAAATATTTGGAGGTATGACAACAGGTACTTTAGTGCATTAAAATAGTGCATATTGTTAGTAATTGGATAGTATAAAATCATGAAATTATATAAAATATATTAAAAAGCTTATATAAAAGACAAAGATTATTTATATTTCTTCTTTAGAAGTTGTATTTATCTTCCACTTTTTCAATAAAAATAAAAAGCTATCAATATATTTCTTCTTTTCTTCTTGTACGACAATTAAAATATTATATTTTTATAATTATGAATATAAATATATTATATCTGAAAAAAATAAGTTATATACTTGATAATATTTATTATTTATTATTTATTATTTAATATAATAAATATAACTCATTAATAGGAGGTGGGTTATGAAAAGATTAGCTTTAATGGCTGGATTGGTCATATCAGGCTCTATTCTTTTGGCAGCTGAAACTACTACCACACTGCAAGTGAGTGCAACAGTCCCGGAGGCAGTGACTATAACAGCACATAACCTTGACTTTGGAACAGGAAGTTATACACAGGAAACTACAGCAACAACAACCATTGAAGTAACTGTTGCAAATGGACTGAATTATCTGATAGGGATAGGTAGTAGTAATGGTCAACCAGATTCACGATGCTTTAATACAGGAGGAAGTTGCTTATTAGAGTATGAGTTGTATCAGGATGATGCATACACCCAGTTATGGGGGGATTCTTGTACCAGTGCGGGCACACATAGCGGGACATGTGTGAATGGTACAGGTACGGGTAGTGCTCAGACATACACGGTGTATGGTAAACTATTCGGGATCCCCTCTCTTGTGCCTGCCGGCACCTATACAGATACACTTACTGTAACAGTCGTCTATTGACGGAGCAGGGCTTTGCCCTGTTATACAATAAGGATCTGTGAATATGAGAGATTTTAAAAATGGTTTTCTTTTTCTCTTCCTTCTCTTCTTTTCCTTGCAAGGTTGGGCTGGTTCCTTCATGGTTTATCCAGTTAAGATATACCTCGATTCCAAGAAAAAAAGTGGTGAGATCAGGGTCTATAATCCCCAAAAGAGATCTATATATATCCAAGTTGGCGGTTACTCATGGGAGCAGAATAAGAATGGAAAACCCATTTATAGCGAGCCTAAAGGTCTCGTGTTTTTTCCAAAAATGCTAAAACTTGAACCTAAAAGTGAAAGAGTGATAAGGATTGCTTACAAGGGAGAGAAGCTAAAGGTTGAGAGGACCTATAGAATCTTTGTAAGGGAGATACCTGTTTCAAAGCCTGGAGATAAGAAAATTACGATTGCTTTAAAGATAGATTTACCAGTGTTTGTGGCTCCAGAAAATATTAAACGCTCCTTTGAGATTAAGGACTTGAAAGTAGAGAGTGGAAAAATGAGCGTAGATGTTAAGAATAGCGGAAGTGTCCATATTATGGTGAAGGAGATCTCCTGGAGAGGTTTTGATCGGAACCAAAAAGAGACTTTTCATAAAAACATACGAGGGTGGTATATTCTACCTGGTGCTAAGAAGCGCTATGTGATTAACATAGGCAGCAAAGAGTGTAAAAGGACGACATCTCTTGAGGTAAAAGTAAAAACAGAAAAAATAGAAAAGTCATCTATTTTCAGTTTACCTAAAAAAAGGGTTTGCAGTCAGTAATATGCGAAAATTGGGATGGTTTTTCTATATTTTTATCTTTGTTTATGTATGTTTCGCATCTTTAAATATAGAGGCTGTCTTAAGGGTTGTAGTAAATGGGCAGGTAAAAGGAGATTTTATAGTCTCCATCACTCCAGACAAAGATATCTTGGTCACAGAAGATTTTCTTAGAAGTATTGGACTCAAAAAACCCTTCAGGGCAAAGAAAAAGACAGGTTTAATTTCACTTAATTCCATTAAGGATTTGAATTTTAGTGTAAATGAAAAGAAGGCACTCTTGGAAATTACAGTTGATCCAAGACTACTGACTCCCACAAATGTTGCCATCAAGAGAAAAAGAGAAATTCATGAGTTAGAGTATTTGAAGGATAATGCTTTTTACCTCAATTACTATCTGAGATACTATGCGGATGATCATTTGAATAATGAAACATTTAATGGCAACTTTGAGGCAGCTTTGAGATTAGAAGAATTGCTTTTTTATTCGGATCTATCTTATGCTAAGTCAGAGAGTGTGAATAGCCTCCATAGGCTCTCAAGCAGTATTACAATTGACAAGCCAGATAAGTTGCACAGAGTAGTGATAGGGGACTTCAGTGCTACTTCGGGAGAACTTGGAAGCAATCTTTTGCTTGGAGGAGTGAAAATAGAACGAAATTTTTCTCTCAATCCCTATCTTCTTCGCTATCCAAATTTAGGTATAGAAGGGGTTCTTGAGACACCTTCAACGGTAGAGGTTTATCTTAATGGTGCACTCTATCAAAGGCTTGAATTACCACCTGGTCCATTTAGAATAGAGAACCTACCTGCAATGCCAGGTAGTGGCAAAATCACTCTGATTATAAGAGATGCCCTTGGGAAGGAAACTGTTATTGAAAGACCATTTTATATACCATCGCGTATGCTCGGGCAGGGAGTTACAGAGTATAGTCTTGCATTTGGTTTTAGGAGAGAAGATATTGGAAAAGAAAATTTCCATTATGGCAGGGCTGCCCTATTGGGATATATGAGACGAGGCCTTACAGATTATCTAACTATGGGTTTGCGTGCGGAAGTAGATGATGAGATTGCAAATGCGGGAGTAGAAGCAACTACTTCACTCTTTTCAAAAGCAGAGATGAGATTCTCAACTGCTTTGAGCCAAAAAGAGGGAGAGGCAGGCTATGCGGGCTCTTTGGGCATAAACATTCCCACTCAAAAAAGAATAAGTCTTGGTTTTACTTTGAGAAAATTCTCTAAAGAGTATACAGATCTTTTAGAAACAAATAATTCATCTCTTAACTGGGCAGTAAGAGTTAGTTTTAGTGTTGGTCCACAAGGGAGCATTTCTTCGGTCTTTTCATGGAACAAGAATCATGATAATTCAAAGACAAAAGCTCTTTCTATCCACTACCACAGACCTTTTTTAAAAGTAGGAAATATTTTTCTAACCTTTCAAAGGCAGTGGTTAACTTCCAAAACAGAAGATATCTTTACTTTTGGCATACTCCTACCTCTTGGTAAAAGTCGCTACGCGTCTCTTCAACATACCTCAAGGGTTGGACAGCAAAACAGCACTCTTTCACTCTCTAAGAATCCGCCAAGAGGTCCTGGTGTTGGATATAGACTGCAGGTTAATAGAAATCAACATGATAGCAGTGGAGAATGGCGTGGCTATGGAAGAGTCGAATATCATCATGAGTTTGGGCATCTTATAGGCGAATATCAAAAGACAGAGAATTTAGGTTCTATAAGCCTTGGGGCAAGAGGTGCCCTTGTAGTAGCGGGAGGAGAGGTGCATCCTTCTGCACCTATCTATGACGGTTTTGCTCTTGTAGATACAGGGTTGAAAGGTGCAAAGGTGAGACTTGGTGGACAATTTATGGGGGAGACTTCAGAGAGTGGCAAACTTGTTGTTCCTGGCCTTGTATCTTATTATGACAATCCTATTTCAATATCCGCAAATGACCTGCCTATGGAATTTACCCTAAAGGAATCTACAAAACACGTTGCTCCTTATTACAGAAGTGGAGGAATTGTAAAATTTGAGATAGGGAGATTGAATGCAGTTGAAGGAAAAATATTTTGGATAGAAAAAGAGAAAAAAGTACCTGTAGAGTTTGCAGGCCTTGATATAAATGTAGAAGGTAAAAAAATAGAGAGTGTTACAGGTGAAAAAGGCTTTTTCTATATTGAGGGTCTTAAAAGTGGTAGATATCCTGCCCATATTTTTAAAGACGGAAAGGAGTGTAGATTTACTCTCTTTGTGCCTGAGTCAAAAGAGCCCTTTATAAATGTTGGCGATATAGTTTGTAAATAAGATTTTTTTCTTCAATATGAAAGTGTAATATATTTAATATTTTAGTGATAACAAACTATTCGACACATTTCAAAAAAGTTGAGATGGGAGTTCTATACTCCATAGAGAGTATAGATAAAACTATTTTTGATTTTCTATCTTTTGTGGCTTTTCTTTGTAAAATAGTGCAATGAGCGCTAATACAAGAGCGATAAAAATTAAACCGATTCCTATATAGGTTACTATAGAAATTCGTTGAAAAATGGTTGGTTTAAGAAAGTACTCTAAAACTTTTTCGTCAAACTCATTAGTTGTTAAATGAGCTTTTTTTGCTCTTTGAGGAAGTTTTAATGAGATGTCATACTCTGCTAAAATATTTCCTTCGTTTTCTGTATCAGTAAAAAACCACTCGGTAGGCGAGATTTTTCTTGGGGTGAATTTCTTTTCATATTTGAAATGCCAAATACCATTGCCTTTATATTTTACAACTCCTTTTGCGTCGAATGAGAATATCATTGTCCTCTCGATATCATTGCGTTTGAATGAAAAATTGGTAAGTTCATATCCTGGTAGAGAGGCTATAATTTCTCTTTTAAGAAGTGCAGGGTTGTTTCCATACTTTTGAACGAGCATTTTCCATTGAAAAGCAGTCGCTTTTTGCGTCCATGTAATTTTTGCGTCTCCACATTCATTAACATTCACATCTAATTGAATAATAATCTTTTCAGCAAATAAAGAAAGTGTTAGCAGGATTAAAACAAATATCTTTTTCATTATCGCACCTTAAAACTATTTTTTATTAAAATCAACTCCGGAGTATTGAGCTGATTTGAAGTAGAGCTCAATACAAATCCAACTACTCCTTGACTTGAATGCGTAAAGTATCCTACCCAATTCACTTGCATTTCCCTTGAACTTTTTATGCCAGCATAACGCTTATATACTTTTCCATTAATATTTACTTCTCCTGCTGGTTGATAGTTCATTTGTCCACCCATTTGTATCGTTAAATTGTAGAGCATAGAAAATGCCTGATCTATATTTTGGGTATTGTTAAATATATAGACTTCTGCGTCTTGTATACCTTGAGGGTCTACTGCTAAAACTTTAAGATAAGGAACATAGGGATTTGGTGTAGGCAATATTTGCCAGTTAGAGGGATATTGAAAACTAAAAAGTCCAGAAGGATCCTGATATATTTGAGCTGAAGGTGCTGGCGTTGGTACCGGTGAAGGTGTCGGCATTGGCGCTGGTGAAGGCGATGGTGCTGGCGAAGGCATTGGTGCTGGTGACGGTGACGGTGCTGGTCCCACAATCAATTTATTAAATATTTCATCTATCTTTTTTCGAAGTGTTGGATCATCTTGAAGATCAGGAGGTCTATATCCTTTTCTATGAAGGTCATTTATATGGAGCATTGAAATTGGACGTGCGCCATTTATGGGCATACCACTCATAAAATTTTGTACATTTTTCATTCCAACTTCAACAGCTTGTTGAAAACTCAAGCTTCCTCCAAGTCCCGCTCCCCCTACACCCGTAGCTTCGATAGCGATGATTTGGTTTCCAACAATTACACCAGGAAAGGCATGATTTTCTGTTGTAAATATTACCGTGTCTAATCCGGCAGATTCTGCAACACTACAAAAAAGTGTACTAAGTTCTATACATAGTCCTGCTCCCCCAGTTAATACTTCTCTTGGAAGACGAACATGTTGTACTATTGTAATCTTATCGCCTATCTTCTCTGGCAGTCCAAGTGTACCCCCATACACAATGCCTGCAGCTCTTTCAAAGTTATAAAGAGCTTCCATAAAACGTAGAACCTCTTGTGTTCCTGCACCTGCGCCAGCAGTAGAACCTTGCAATACATTTTTTTGCAGTTGTTGTGTAAAATATTTAATGACGGGATCTTCTGGTGTAACGAAACAGCTAATGAGTTTGTCATTTGTATAAAGATCATATACAGAAGAGATCTCTTCAGGAGGAGTATCTGTATAAATGAGCTCGTTTCTTCCTCTAATTTGGAAATTTTTCCTTTTGACAAATTCATAATTTTTTACCCCGTCATTATAACTATATTTGATTTCTAATTTTGCTGGAGTAGCATTTAAAATATTGAGTATCTTTTCTGGAAATTGGGGATAGAAAAGATCCACTACTGTTTGATCAGGTAGAACTTCCCCATACTCCATTGGAGTTGTCCACTCTATAAATTTAGGTACACGGTAAGAGATTTTTAAATTTTTGATATAACCTTTTCCACTATTATGAAAAACCACTTTTGCAAGATAATATTTTCCATTTTCTACTTCAGGATTTCCATATACCTTGTAAGCCATAGGCATAATTGCATCTCTTACATATATTTTCGATTCAAGTTCTCCACGATTTTTGAAATAGGTAAGGCCTAAAATAAGTAAGATAATACCTAATAATGCTAATGCTCCACTAGCAATAAGTAATTTCTTTTTCATTTATTTCCTTTATTACTCGATTTTATTTTATTGTCTTTTTACATCTATATGCTCTGACGGATTCCCGATAAAGTTTTCCATTATCAATAATAATATGTTTAAAAGGCGTAATTTGTGCGTTGAGCGTCTTTTTTAGATAAGGATCATATACCTTTACAAAACGGCTGTGAGATGTGTCGAAATAGGAGTTTATATAACGTATTCCATGTGAGGCAGCCTTTTTTTTCAGTGCTGTCATCTCCCTTTTTTTTGTTTCATATATCTCTTTAAAAATGATGCTCTTAACATTAAGTCCTTTAGGGAAAAGAACACTTATCCATCCTACTGGTTTGCACTCTTTGGGAACAATAGGAGTATTGAGATCAATAACTGACTCTTTTGGTATTGGTCTTCCCAGGTAAACAGTTTTTGGAAAATATTTTTTAAAATTTATCAGATAAGGATTTTTTTTCGCTTTTTTGCTTGTGAAAATATTTTTGATATTTGTTTTAAATTCTGTAAAAGACTTTTGAGAACATCCCTCAAATGCAAGAAAAAGTATAATTGAAAAAAGAAATGCTAACTTTTTCATTTTTCTCCCTTCCTTTATTGTCTAGATTATAATTGATCTAAACTTAAAAATAAGACAACTTTCTTCTTTTTTATGCTGACTTTTTTATAAAATAAATGATCTTTTTAAGAAAAATATAGAGTAGCATTTTGTTTTTAAGGAGATTTATAAATGCAGGAATTTTTTGTATCTCAAACGTTAAGAAGAAATTTTTTTGCCAAATTGGAGAAGTAATTACCATTTAAGTAGTTTCGGCCAGAAGGCCGAAGTGCTACAGACGAGATTCGTATCGTCTGAGCATATAGAGTCGTTTGAGCATTTTCTTGCGTGCCGCAATCTTCTCTTTTTTTCGTCTTTCAGTTGGCTTTTCGTAAAATCTACGAGCACGAGCTTCTGTGACGATCAAGTTTCTATCAACTTGCTTTTTGAAAAGGCGGTACGCTTCCTCAAACGACTGATCAGGTCTAACGAGGATGCCAGGCATACTGACATCACCCCCTTTCAGGTTAAGATTGGGCGATATTATACCACAAAATTAGAGCCATTTTTTGAGGTTAATGTTGTTAAGATATGAGATATAGACCTTTTTGATTCTCTCAAATATCTCTTCGCTTCTTTTTTGGTCATAAATATGTGAGCTGAGATTCCTATCTTCTAGCATATCGAGTATGATTTCATCATCATCAATAAGATGAGCTTTGTAAGCCTCTTTAATGCAGTTTCTAGGCGAAAAACACTCAATTCCTTGATACGCAAGCACTGCTTTAAGAGCTTTCCAAAGCAACTCTATGGTAAACTCAAATCGCTGTAATACCCCATCTTTATCAAGTTCATCTTGTGCTATATCGATAGCTTCTTGGAGCCTCTGTCTAGCCATCTCAAAATTTTTTATTTTAATAAGTACATCACTCTTTTTCATAAAGAACTTTTCCCTCTTTTTCTATTTGTTTTTGGAAATTTTTATCAGCTTCATTCAAAAAAACAATATCCACACTCAGTAACCCACTTAATTTTTCAACTTCCTCTTTGAGTTTTCTTTTTGAGCGAAAATCAATTGGTAAATCAATAGCAATGTCTATATCAGACTGTTTGGTGGCATATCCTTTTGCATGAGAACCAAAAAGTATTATCTTTTTAGGATGGTATGTTTTGAGATAATTGATGATTGCTTGAATTTTTACTTGCGGATTTATCTTTTTTTTCATCATTATAACCTTTATCTCATTCAAAAAATTATAGCACACAGTATAAAAGGAAAAAAATTATTAATAAAATTTAATATTAATAATGATAAAATTATGCCAAAATATAAAAAAGGAGGAGCTATGAAGATAGCAAAAAGTGTAGTATTGGCAACTGCATTAATAAGTGTTAGTGCTTTTGCAAAAGATGCTTTGATTGAAAAGGCAAAACAGGCTGGTTTGCAGCCAATTCCTCAAGAGGTGAGTAAACTTTTCAAGTTGATCGATAATCCGAAAAACCCTATCACAAAAGCAAAGGTTGAACTCGGTAAAAAGCTCTATTTTGACCCACGTCTTTCTCGCAGCGGTCTTATTAGCTGTAATACATGTCACAATCTCTCCACTGGTGGTGATGACAATGTACCGGTAGCAACTGGGCACAAATGGAGACACAATCCACACCATCTCAACTCTCCTACAGTCTATAACGCTGTTTTTAACCAAAAACAGTTTTGGGATGGTAGAAGTCCAGATCTTGAAGATCAAGCGACTGGACCAATTCAAGCAGACGTAGAGATGAATATGCCAAAAGATTTGGCAGTAAAAGTTGTTAAAAGCATTCCAGAATACAAAGAAGCGTTTGCAAAAGTCTATCCTGGAGAAGAGATTACAATCAAAACAATCGGTAAAGCGATCGGAGCATTTGAGAGAACTCTTGTGACTCCTAGCCGCTATGATGACTATCTGGGTGGGGATGAAAAAGCTCTCACAGAAGTAGAAAAAGAGGGTCTTAAAACGTTTATCGAGGTTGGATGTGCAAGCTGTCACAATGGTGTAGGACTTGGTGGTGGTATGGCACCATTCCCGGCAATTGGAAAATATAAGTATGCGAATATTGGTGATTTCAAAGGCGATAAGAATGGTATGGTGAAGGTGCCAACTCTGAGAAATATACTTGAAACTGCACCATATTTCCATAATGGTGCAACATACAATATCAAAGAGGCAATTGAGATTATGGCTGAAACACAGCTAGGTAAAAAACTTACTAAAAAACAGATTGACTCAATTGCCACATTTTTTAAAGCACTTACTGGTAAAAAGCCTTATGTGCGCCTTCCAATGCTTCCAAACAGCACTCCATCAACTCCAAAACCTGATCTGAACTAATCTTGGGGCTTTTGCCCCAAAAGCTAACCTTTTTGCTACAATAAAGCAAAAAGGTTTTACATGGAATATCGCTATATCGGTAGATCTGGCCTTCGTGTAACTTCTATCTGTCTTGGCACCATGACCTTTGGTTCCACAACTCCTAAAGAGGAAGCTTTCAAGATCATAGATAGAGCATACGATTTTGGTATCAACTTTTTTGATACGGCGGAGCTTTATCCTGTGCCGCCTGATAGCAAATGGGCTGGCCAGACAGAAAAGATCGTAGGTGAGTGGCTTAAAACCAAGCCAAGGGATTCCATCATATTAGCTACAAAAGTAGCGGGAGCTGCTAGTGGATGGTTTGTGCCGCCTATTCGCCATGGTCTTACAGCAATGGATCGCTTTCATATCAAAACTGCTATTGAAGGATCTCTTAAAAGACTAGGAACGGACTATATCGACCTTTATCAAATGCACTGGCCAGATAGTGTTGTGCCGATTGAAGAGACGATGCGAGCTTTTGATGAACTGGTACGTGAAGGGAAAGTGCGCTATATAGGCACTTCCAATGATACAGCCTATGGACTTACAAAAGCAAATGTGGTAGCCAAGTACGAGGGGCTTGCACGCTTTGAATCGATTCAAAACAATTTTAGTCTGCTCAATCCAAGATTTTTTGATGAACTTGAGACAGTTTGCAGAAGGGAAAAAGTGAGTCTATTACCATATTCACCTATAGGTGGTGGCATTTTAAGTGGGAAATACAACCAAAAGTTTATCCCTGAAGATGCCAGATTTTCGCTGTATCTCAAGCATCCTGTAAAAAGAGTACGAGAGCATGCGAAGCGATTTTTCAATGATAAAACCCTTGGCTTTACCGCCGAATATCTTGAAATTGCGAAAAAATATGATATCCATCCAGTGACTTTAGCCGTTGCTTATAGCAAACATTTTGATTTTGTAGCTTCTACAATAATAGGGGCAAGAAAGCTTGATCAACTTGATGCAAGCCTCGCTGCAATGGAAGTAAAACTTTCCCGAGAAATCCTCAAAGAGCTGACTGCTTTGCAAAAAAAGTACTGCTATCCTATGGGATAGCGGGAATAGTAAAAAATTTTTTTCCTAAAAACTGACGAAAAAAATAATAAAAATACTTGACTTTTTTCGCCAATAGTTTTATAATAACTTCCATTAATTAAAATCATAACTAAATTGAATGGTTTGCTATGAACTATATCTATATGCGCTCTAAAAATGATCGCTACTCTATAGCCATGCAAGAAAAATCTATACAAGATTTTCTGCATAGTCGTAATATTACAGAGTTTGCGGAGTATATCGAAGTTGCCCCAGTCTCTTTAAAACTTGATGAGCGAAGGGAACTCAAAGAGTTTATTCACTCTTTAAAAAAAGAGGATCATATTATTCTCTATGATCTTCGTGTAATTTCTCCAAGGGTAGGGGAAGTTGTGCAGTTTCTTAATTGTATTTTTAGTCACGATTTAAAGCTAACCATAACAAAATATGCGATAACAATAGAAAAAAATACCCCGGCACATATAGTAATTTCACTTTTGAATCAACTAAGAGAGGAAAACAGAAGTGAACCTATTCACAAAGGGCGACCAAAAGGGAGCATTTCAAGATCTAAATATGATGTATATAGAGATAAAATCATTCAGATGTTAAAGGAGGGAAAAAGTGTGAGTCATATAGCGAAAAGTTTAGGAGTAAGCAGAAGCTCCATACGAGATTATATAGCAAGCAGAGAGCTGGATAAAATTGTGATGGGCGAGATATCTAGCCCTAACATTCCAAAAATATCATGCAAAATCAATAATAAAGGATAAAAATGGCAACTGCAACAGCAAAACCGAACCGAGCCAAAGAGTACCTCAAGAACTGGGTACCATACAGATACAAGAGGTATATAGTATTTGGGCTCGTAACAGTAATCAGTTTGGTGTTGCCGTGGATACGTATAAACGGTAATCACTTCTTTTTGTTAAACTTTGATCATAAGCAGCTGCACCTCTTTTTCGTGCGCTTTGATATGCAAGAGCTCTACTTGATGCCGTTCTTGCTTTGGATTCTCTTTTTTGGGATCTTCTTTATCACAACCCTTGGAGGGCGTGTCTGGTGTGGATGGAGCTGTCCACAGACAATCTTTCGTGTGATTTATAGAGACTTAATAGAGACAAAACTGCTGCATCTGAGAAAACGTATCAGTAATAAGCAAATTGAGCCAGATATGAGTAAACCAGAGAATAAGGTGAAAAAGCTTATAGCAATCTTGCTCTGGTCAGTTCTAGCTTTCATCGCAGCAGCAGATTTCATCTGGTACTTCGTGCCACCAGAGGACTTTTTCCAATATATTCAAGATCCGGCAAACCATACCATTTTAATGGGGTTTTGGATTGGAACCGCTCTCTTTTTAATCGCAGATGTAGTATTTATTAAAGAGAATTTCTGTATCTATATCTGCCCCTACGCAAGAGTGCAGTCGGTGCTCTATGATGAAGACACCTTCCAAACAGTCTATGACTATAAAAGAGGTGGACGCATCTATGATGAGCACGGAAACCTCATAGTGCATAATAAAAAAGAGCTCAAAGCCCAAAAAGAGGAAGCTGAGTGTACCTTGTGTGAATCGTGCGTAAAAGTGTGTCCTACCCATATCGATATACGTAAAGGGATGCAGCTAGAGTGCATCAACTGCTTAGAGTGCGCAGATGCATGTACAAAAGTGATGGGAGCTTTAGGGAAAGAGAGCTTGGTGCGCTGGACAAGTTACCATGCATTAGAGACTGGTGAGAAGACAAGAGTCTTTCGCTTTAGAATCATTGCATATATTGTTATGCTCACTATTGCATTTGTAGCGCTCTTTTGGATGGGAAGTAAAAAAGAGCATATGCTTCTCAATATTAATAGAACAAGCCAGCTCTATAAAATAGAGCCAGATGGAAGGGTTAAAAATACATACGTATTCCTCTTCCAAAATACAGAGAATAAAAAGCATAAGTACTACTTTGAAATAGTAAACAATAAAGATATTAAGATTGCAAGACCAAGTAAACCATTTAGTGTTATACCTGGTAAAAAAGTGAAAAAAGTTGTCATACTCTATACAGATAAGGTATTGGTAAAAAACACACAAAAAGATACACCAATACCAATCAAGATCAAAGCCTATGCGGTTGATGATCCGAAAAAGATTGTGGTCTATAGAGATACGATCTTTGTCTTCCCTCGTTGGGATATTTATCAAAAACATATTAAAAAATAGGATAAAAGAATGAAAATTGCAGTTCCTGTAAAATTTCAAAGAGATAATCCGCCTCTGTCGCCTCTTTTTGGGCATGCAAAATGGTTTGCGTTTATCGATGATGGAAAAATAACAATTGAAACCAATCCTCATGATGGAGGATTGGCTGTTGTTGAATGGCTGCTACATAGGGGAGTTGATGCAGTTATTACACAGCATATCGGTATAAAACCTTTTGCTCTTTTATCGCAAAATGGGGTTGCGATTTTTTATCCTGGGGAGGGTAGAATTTTACTTAGTGATGCACTTGAAGGTTTCCGAAAAGGAAACCTCCAAGCAATTGATCAAAATAATATAGAAAAATTTGTACGGCATCAGGGGCATGCATGAAAAAAGAGGGTTTTAACGAACAGGGAGAACCAACACTTCGAGAATTAGAGGATTATGAAGGAAAAGCTTCACCTGAAAAGCGTAAAGCTATCATGTGGGTGATTGTAACAGGTCTTTTGTTAGGAGTTTTTTACACTTTGGCAAAACACTACTTTAAAGATGTGGGATATGAAGAGGTGAAGATTCCACAACAAGAAAGAATTTTACACTACTAGGAGTCTGCTATGAAAAGGGTGATTGTATTAGGGGGTGGATTTGCCGGTGTCGAAGCGGCAATCTTTTTGAGAAAAGAGGGTTTTGCAGTTGATCTCATCTCACCAAGACCCTATATGTATATCTATCCTACTTCTATATGGGTTCCTGTATATGAGGCAGAGTTTGCTGATGTCTGTTTACCACTAGAAGATTTGCAAAAGGTACATGGGTTTACTTGGATTGAAGATGAGATAGTACAGATTGAGGCTAAAAATAAAAAAGCAATTGGCAAAAAGGGTGAATATCAAGGCGATTTTTTGGTAATTGCTATGGGGGCTGGTAAAGTCAAGCATGAGGGAAGTGAAAACTATCTCTCCATCTGTGGCGAGCCTGAAGATGCTATCAAGATGCGCGATCGCATTGATGAGCTAGTAGCAGCAAAACGAAGTGGTAAGATAGCTATGGGATTTGGCGGCAATCCAAAAGATAGCTCGGCTGTGCGTGGAGGCCCAGCATTTGAGATGATGTTTAATCTCCATAACTATCTCAAGAAAAAGGGCCTTCGCGATCGCTTTGAACTTACATTCTTTGCTACTATGGCAGAACCTGGTAAGAGACTTGGGCCACAAGCATTAAAAATGATGGATCTCTTTTTCAATAAATTAAACATTAAAAAGCACTTTGGCAAAAAGATTAAGAAATTTGAGCCACATGGTATAGTTTTTGAAGATGATAGCTTTCTAGAGAGTGATTTTACAATGTTTATACCGGCAAACGCTGGTCATCCAGTGTTTCAAGATTCTGATTTACCACTCAGTGATGCTGGATTTATTTTAGTGGATGAGTATTGTGAAGTAAAAGATAAACCTGGGGTTTATGCAATAGGTGATAGTGCCTACATTGAAGGACCGCAGTGGAGAGCAAAACAGGGACACATTGCTGAAGTAATGGCACGCAACAGTGCAAACAACATTGCCATAGATGCAGGTGTAAAAGTAGGGAAAAAAGAGAGCTACATTCACCATCTCAATATTATCTGTGTAATGGATAGTGGTGATGGTGCAGCTTTTGTCTACCGTGATGATAAGCGGGGCTTTATGCTTCCAATGCCAATTGTAGGTCACTGGCTCAAAAAAGGGTGGGGCTGGTACTGCCGTAATTCTAAACTAGAAAAGATTCCAAGATTGCCAGGGCTTTAATCCTGGCACAAAATTTATAAAAAACTTTTAAAAAGTGCGTGGCAACATTTTCCGCTAGGATTACGCATACTACATGCGCAACCTTTGGCTTTTTTCTCTTTATATGCAGTATAGCTATGCGTATTGATATCTTTGATGCGATAATCAAAGCAGTAGCAAACAGTAGCTTCAGGATCTCTTGATTTTGCGGCAGTGGGACGTATGAGATCTGCATTATGCCATGTTTGCAAACCACAAAAATAGACAACGTCGCATGCAGGGTTTTTGCAGTAGAAATACTCTTTACTTTGATCTATATTTTCAATAGTTCGAAGATTTGCCAATATATTTTCATATTTTATTTTTTTGCCTTCACTTTTGCATGATGGGCATCTATTTGAGAGAAAAAACTGCATCTTTTTCCTTTAAAGAGTCTTTTTTATTATAACATCTTAAAAGGAGACTATGTATCAAAGATTGTTACGTTATAAAAAGCAACTAAAGTAGCATAATAGTTCTTATCGTTGCGTTATAATTGAATAAATAAAAAGCAAGGAGGCTAGAATGGCAAAACTCACAGAATTTGAACAAAACATAGCACAACGAATCAAAGAGCAGATCGAACTTAATAAAGATAAGCCAGAGCTTGGTAATGTTGATATGCAAAAAGCAATGGAGCTTTTAAAAGAGGCAGGAGCGATTTTGCTTGATGTACGCCCACCAGCTAAAGTAAATGGTGAAAATGCTGAAGAGGCCGATATTCCAGATAGTTATTATACTCCATATCCAGAGTTTACAAACTATCTTGATATTTTGCCAGAAGATAAGACTACACCAATTGTAACAGCTTGCCTCAAAGGACTCTTTGCAAGCCGCGTCAAAGCGTATCTTGAAGTGTTGGGATATGAAAATGTCTACGTCTTTACAGGTAATATAGAAGATTGGATAGCAGCTCATAAAGCTCATAAAGGTGAGATATAAGATTCTCGTAGGGCTTTTTGCCCTATTGCTATTTGCTGGATGTAATCAAAAAATCTATGAAAAAAAGTTTGCAAAAGCTTCAAAACCGATTACTTGTTTGCAACTGCAAGCAAAAAATCCACTTACAAAACTCTATTTAGCGCAAGAGTATAAATTTAGTGCTCAATGTCCTTTTATACTTCGTACAACTTCCCATTTTGTAACTACTTGTACATCTGCCTATGCCAAAGCATTGGGAAGCGATTTTGATGGATTTTTGCGTTTGGAGCTCTACGAAAACAAAAAGCTGCTCTACCGCAATCAGATTGATTTCAAAGGGTGTTTACAGCCTTCAACTACGCATCAACTTTTTCAAGCTATGCGTCAAGCTATGCATTTTTAAATAAAACCTTTCAAAAAAAGAAATCCTAAGCTTTTTGGTTATATAATTTTGGATATAACGAAAAGGGATAAGCTTGGAGATAGGGACAAAACTCTTTTTTAATGAGAAAGATCGTGGATTTTTGGGAAAAGGGCGCATAGAGCTTCTCAAAGCTATAGAGAAATATGGCTCAATCAATAAAGCAGCAAAAGCGCTTGGAATAAGTTACAAAAAAGCGTGGGAGAGTGTAAGTGCTATGAATGCACTCTCTCCTCAACCTCTCATTCTTTCACAAACGGGAGGTAAAAGGGGAGGAGGCTCAGAGCTCACACCTTATGCAAAAGAGCTGATAGAGCGTTATGAAGAAGCGGATAAAACGATACAAAAAATAGCTAAAAATCCTGTAGTTCCAAAAATTTCTGCACGCAATAAAATTTATGTAACAGTAAAAAAAATAAAGCAAAAAAAAGATGAAGTCATTGTAACAGGAAGTTTTGGCAAAGAAAAAATTAAAGCAATTATTACGCCTGAAGCTTTAAAAGAGTTGGATCTTCATTTAGGAGAAGAGGTCTGGTTTGTTTTTAAAGCCAGCGCTGTGAATGCAAAAGATGAGAATTGCTTTAAAGGGAGCTTGATAGAGAAAATTAGTGAAAATAGAGTCAAAGTCGAAGTAGAAGATCAGATTTTTTTCCTCAATGGGAAGTTTAAAATTAAAGGATTTGCAATATATTTTTGTATTGATCCTCATGAAATTATGATTTTTAAAGGTTTAGTATGAAAAAGCTTCTTTCTTTTTTATTCTTTGCAATAATGCTCTATGCTGGCAAAATTCATGTTGCAGTGGCAGCGAATGTGAGTTTTGTGATGCCAGAACTTTTAAAGGCTTTTAAAAATGTATCTCCTCAAACAGATGTAAAAGTCTCGATTGGCAGTAGCGGAAAACTCGCTGCGCAAATTAAAAAGGGTGCTCCTTTTGCTCTATTTCTCTCAGCAGACATGTACTATCCCAAAACACTCTACAAAGAGGGATATGCAATCACAAGACCTCTTGTGTATGCAAAAGGCGCGCTTGTTATTTTTAGTAAACGATACAAAAGTATCGCAGATATTGCCAAAGCATCACGTATTGCAATTGCAAATCCTAAAACTGCTCCCTACGGCAGAGCTGCGCTAGAAGTTCTCCAGCATCTCGGTCTTTATGAAAAACTAAAAGATAAACTGATTTACGGTGATTCCGTAGCGCAGACTACTTCATATGCACTGCGTGTAGCGGATGCTGGATTTATTGCAAAATCTGCTATACATACAAAAACATTGCAAAATCTTCAAGACCGTTTTATTACAGTCGATCCAAAGCTCTATTCCCCAATAAAACAGGGTGTTGTTATGTTAAAAAGAGATGATGATGCGAATGCCTTTTTTACCTTTTTGTTTTCCAAAGAGGCAGCACAAATTTTTCAAAAGTATGGGTATATTGTAGATGATTGATTGGATACCTTTTATTCTTTCATTTAAGCTGGCTACTATAACTACCACTATGCTTTTTGCAATAGGTTTACCGATTGCTTGGTGGTTGGCTTCTACGAAAAATCGCTTTAAACCAATTATAGAAGCTTTTGTCTCTATGCCTATTGTCCTACCCCCTACAGTTCTTGGGTTTTATATATTATGGGCTTTTTCACCTGGAACTTTTTTGGGGAAGTTTTTCTCCTCAATTGGTATTGAGCCACTCTTTAGTTTTCCAGGATTAGTGATTGCAAGTCTTCTTTATAGTTTTCCTTTTATGGTGCAACCCTTGCAAAGCGGTTTTGAAGGCGTGCCAAAATCACTCATAGAAGCCAGCTTTATAGCTGGCAAAAATAGGATGCAAACATTGATGCATGTGATATTGCCAAATATGAAACCATCCATACTTACAGCGCTTATTATAACTTTTGCGCATACAATTGGAGAATTTGGTGTAGTTTTGATGGTGGGGGGATCTATTCCTGGTAAGACAAAAGTAGCAAGTATCGCCATATATGAATATGTAGAGATTCTTGATTACAAAAGTGCACATATTTACAGTGCAATTATGGTAGCGCTGAGTTTTACAGTGCTGCTTGCGGTATATATATTCAATCAAAAGTCGAAAAAAGTACAGCTATGATAGCAATAGGGATTTATAAAGAGCTAAGAGACTTTTCTTTAGAGATCTCTATGCGCGTCAATGAGGGGGAGTTTATTGCAATAACGGGAGCTAGTGGCAGTGGTAAGACAACCTTTTTGAGGGTACTTGCTGGTCTTGAGGAAGCTAAAGGTGCAATAGTGATTGGAGATGAGGAGTGGCTTGGTAATAAGAGCCTTCCTCCTCAAAAAAGAGCTGTAGGTTTTGTTTTTCAAGATTATGCTCTTTTTCCAAATATGAGTGTACTGCAAAATCTCCTTTTTGTACGTAAAGATGTTGCACTGGCTATGCATCTACTCAAAATAACAGATATGCTTGATCTCAAAGATCGCTACCCTTCGCAGCTCAGTGGTGGACAAAAACAACGGGTAGCGTTAGCAAGAGCTTATATGAAAAAGCCAAAAATTATGCTTCTTGATGAGCCACTAGCTGCACTCGATCCTACTATTCGCAGTTTTTTACAAGGAAAAATAAGGGATCTCCATGAAGAGTTTGGTACAACAACCTTTATGGTAAGTCATGATATAGCTGAGATATATAGACTCAGTACCAGAGTTATAGAGATTGAACGAGGAAAAATTTTGCGTGATTTTACCAAAGATCATATCGGAAAAAATAAAAGAAGCTATAAAGCTGAAATCGTAGATGTTTTGCAAGAGGAGATTGTTGTGGCTTTTATGGGAGATCTCTTTCGGTTACCCAAAAAGAAAACATATAAAGTGGGAGATATTGTAGAAGTAACTATTGAGGATTTGAAGCTGCTATGAAATATACAATTGTGCGAGAAAGAAGAAAGAGCATAAGAGGTTTTGTAAAAAATGGAGAGATTATTATCAAAGCTCCACTGTTTTTACCAAGTTCTGTTATTGAGTCTTTTTTCCAAAAGCACAAAGACTATTTTGCTAGAAAGCTTCAAAGAGACTACTTTTACTATCTTGGTGTGCGTCACAAAATAGTAAAGCAAGAGAAAGGGTATATATTAAAAGGAGATACTTTTTATAGCGACGAAAATATAGAGCAAAATATAGAAAGCTTTTTGATACAAAAAGCTAGGGAGTATCTTCTTCCTTGCACGCATAAATTGGTAGAAAGTTTTGGTGAAGAGGTAAATCTTATTAAGATCTCTAAGGCAAAAACGCGATGGGGAAGCTGCTCGAGCAAAAGAAATATAAATCTCTCCTATAGACTTATGATGCTGCCACCAAGAGTTATTGACTATGTCATAATACATGAGATTTGCCATCTTCGCCATATGCATCATGGGAAAGAGTTTTGGAAGCTTGTAGCGAGTCGCTGCCCTCTGTACAAAGAGAGGGAAAAAGAGTTGAAAGATTTTTGCCTCTATATATAATATAAACATAATATTATGAATAATTTTGAATAATTTTTCATTAACTTTTGGTTATAATTAATGGTTTTGAAAATTTATACATAAAATTATAATTATGTGGTAAAGCTTTTGTGTAATATATTGCATATGGTTAAGCAAAATAGTTATATTGAGAAAGTGAATAATGTCTAGCAGACTACGTGATGAATTAGCTATAAGAATCTTTTCTGTAATACCTCGCAATGTAGCTGCAAACTTTTTTGCAGCAATTATGACGTTATATCCGCTCTACCCCAATTTGCACTTTTCGCATTTTGTATGGCTTATAGCAGTAATGGTGGTTATGCTTTACCGATTTATACTCTACTTCTTTTTTAAAAAAAGAAAATATAATTTACATCATTTGTGTATCCTTCATTATATTGGCATAGTACTTACTGCTGGAGTATGGGCTGGAGGGATTTGGACAATATTTTATGATACAGATCTCCTTCACAAAATTTATATTGCATTTGTTATAGCGGGATTGAGTGCGGGTGCTGTTGTCTCTTTTGCTTCCGATAAAAAATCAGGAATTATTTATACAACTTCAATGCTTGTGCCAACCATCGTATGGTTTTTTACCGCATCTGATAGATTTGGTATTGCAATGGGAATATTGGCCATTGTTTACTATCTCTTTTTGCTCCACGCTTCTTCACAGATTTTTACAACTTTGCTCCATTCAATCCGCCTCTCTATTGAGAGAGAGAAACTTTTACATCAGTTTAAGAAAAGTACCAAAGAGTTGCAAATGGTTTTTGAGTCAGCACCTTTGGGAATACTTTTTTATGATAAAAATCTTTATTTGTTAGATGCGAATAATACTGCATTAGAGATCTTAGGTATGCAAAAAAAACAAACAATCGGTTTTGATCTCTATAAACTCCAGAACAACTCTTTTGAAAAAATTTTACGTGATGTTTTACAATTTAATGAAAAAGTAGTATATGAAGGGGAACTGCAATCAGTTGGAGATAGAAAAAAGCTTCATATGCGTCTTATTGCCAACCCCGTCAAAGATGCTTCTGGAGAGGTGATAGGTGGATTGGCAATAATGGAAGATATCGGCAAAGAGGTTCAAACAAAAGAGCAGTTAGAACGCTTTGCACAGTTTTATCTTAAAAATCCTCACCCTGTAATGCAGATAGATTGCAATAAAAAGACTATCACTATAGAGAATGAGAGTGCAAAGAGACTGCGTGCTAATATTATTCACTGGGAACATATAGTAGATGAAATATGTACACATAAAAATAGTTCCATCGAAGAACAGGTAGGCTCAAAATATTTTCGTTTTGATATTGTCGATTTGGAGAACGGATTTGTCAATGTGTACGTTAAAGATATTACTGCTGAAAAAAGAGCAATTGAGGAAGCAGAGTTTTTTGCCTATTATGATGAGTTGACAAAGCTACCTCGCAAAAAAGTCTTTACAGAATTTATATATAAAGCTATCAAACATGCAATACGCTATGATAAAAATAATGCTTTGCTCTTTATAGATGTGGATGATTTTAAAAAAATAAACGACTCTTATGGACATAGTATAGGGGATGCTTTTTTAGTCAAAATAGCCCAAAAAATTCAATCAAATCTTCGTGGTGTAGATGTTGTCACAAGGCTTGGTGGAGATGAGTTTGCGATTTTACTGACAGATCTTCCTCATGACAAAGTGCAAGCTCAGGAAAAAACGAGTGTAGTTATTCGCAAAATTTTCCAAACTTTACAAGAACCTCTTTATATTGATGGGATAAAACTGCAAGTTACTTTGAGTGTAGGTGCTGTTGTTTTTAGAGAGGGTGATATTGAAGAGCTTTTTAAAAATGCGGATATTGCTATGTATGAAGCAAAAAGAGAGGGGAAAAACAGGTATGTTTTTTATGAAGATAAGATAAAGTTGCAATTTTTACAAAAGAGTATTTTGCTTCATGAGTTAGAAGAAGCTTTGGCTCATAATGACTTAGCGCTCTACCTTCAGCCAATATATGATCTACAAACGAGATATTGTAGTCATGCTGAAGCATTAGTACGATGGAATTATAATAGAGGAAATTCCATACTCTTTCCACAAGATTTTCTGCCCTTGATGGAAGAGGGCAATATGTTATCGCAACTTACATTTTGGGTACTTAAAGAGGTCTCTCAAATAGCCAGCAAAATAGAGACTCTTGATTATATCTCTGTTAATATGAGTCTGAGAGATTTTGAAAGAGACGATTTTATACCACTCATAAAAAAACTCTACGAGAGCGGCGAAGTTATACCTCAAAAGATTGAGCTAGAGTTAACTGGAAATGCACAAATAAGAAATCTTAATGACTTTCAAAAGCAGTTACAAGCACTTAAAGATCTTGGATTTCGTTTCGCAATTGACGATTTTGGGATATGCTACTCCTCTTTATACTATCTCAAACACTTCATTATTGATACTTTGAAGATTGACAAAAATTTTATCAAAGAGATAGATAGAAAAGAGAATGATAAGATATTAACAAAGTTTATTATAGATGTTGCAAAACTTTATAATATGCACATAGTTGCCGAAGGTGTGGAAAGAACATCTCAACTTAAGCTTCTTGAAGAGATGGGATGCGAAAAGGTACAGGGATATCTACTTGCACGTCCTATGCCTGTAAAAGATTTTGAAGAGTTTATCAAAAATTATAAACGATTGCCGCTTTAGTAACTGTATCTGTGTTCTTTTTTCCAGCAGGAGGGAGATTATCATATTTGAGTTCAAAAGAGATTTTGAAACTCAATCTCTTGATAATATGAAGCCGCAATGATGTTTCAAGGTTGCTCTCAAAATCCTCTCTCTCTTGCAAATTTTCAATAAATGAGAGTTTTGTTTTGATGCTATTTTTCTTTGTAAGTCTATAGTGGTGCTGAATTTCTCCTTTTATATAATGAAAAAAATCACTTGGTTGATTTGTATAGTTGTTGCGTCGAAGTTCATATCCCGCAAGAATATCGAGTTTTTGTTTCTTTGTTTTTAACATGAGAAAACCAAATCCTGGATTGAAACTATATTGTTGGTTATACCCTTCAAATGTATTGCGCAAGAAACCTAATTCTAAAAAAGAGTAGAGGTGTTTGCGATAGTAGTGATAGAGAGTAAACTCACTTCTATAGCGTTCATTATTTGTTTGTCCGTTGCGATTGGAGTAGAGAATATCTGCGAAGAACTTGCACCTACTCTTTTTATTAAACTTATATGAAAACCGATAAGCAGCAGTAATGGAGTTGGTATTGCTATTTCCTGTTGTACCAAAATATCCGAACTCTACTTTTTGACGAAGTTTTGTTTGCGGTGCTGCAAGAGCAATGAAGGGTACTACGAAAATGAGCAGCACTTTTTTCATTTACAAACCTTTTTGACGAGATTGCGTAAAAATTTGTCCGAGCTTTGGAGGATCCTTTTTGGCAAATGGTAATATTGCAAAAGCTCTATCGGTCTTCTATAGAGAAGAAACGTTTCTCCTTTTTTTTCAAAAATCAATATCCTTAAAGGAAGATCAAGTCCTGCGCGCATATCGTATCCCAGTAACTTTGCTTCGGTTATTGGACTTCCAAATATAATAACTTTTGCGTGATTACGCCTTTTTCCAAATTTTTGAATATTTTTTCCATGATCTATAATTGCAAATATCTTGAGTTTATGTTTTTTGATCTCTTTGAGGAGTTTTTGGTAGGTTTGAGAAAAGCTTTTTTTGCTTTTATATGCTACTAAGTGTGGTGTTGCCAAAAGTGATGAGAGAAAAAAGATGGTAAGGAAAAAGAGTCTCACAGCTACTCCTTTGGAAATTTTATATATTTTATCTAAATAGAGTGAAGTGTAGATTGAGTGTTTGCGCGCTTTTTAAGAATAGATTGGATAAAATTTTCCTTAAAAAACGGGGTCTGCAATGACGAAGTACATTTTCGTAACAGGCGGAGTGCTTAGTTCTTTGGGAAAAGGGATTTCTAGCGCAAGTATAGGGGCACTACTGAAAAATAGTGGTTTAGATGTCTCCATTCTTAAAATAGATCCATATATCAATGTAGATCCCGGTACAATGAGCCCTCTTGAGCATGGTGAGGTGTTTGTAACGGCAGATGGCGCTGAGACTGATCTCGATCTTGGACACTATGAGCGCTTTTTGGATGTGAAGCTCTCTCGTCTCAATAACTTCACAACAGGCCAAGTCTATCTTTCAGTCATTCAGCGAGAGCGAAAGGGGGACTATCTTGGAAAAACCATTCAAGTGGTACCCCACATCGTAGATGAGATTAAAAGCCGTATCAAAAAAGCGGGTAAAGGCAAAGATGTACTCATCGTTGAACTTGGTGGAACTGTAGGTGATATTGAGGGACTCCCTTTTTTAGAAGCAATCCGTGAACTCACACACGATCTCGGTATGCATAAAGCCTACAATATCCATGTGACACTTGTTCCATATATTGCAGCAGCTGGCGAGCTCAAAACAAAACCTACACAACATAGCGTACAGGAGCTGCGTAGAATTGGTATCAGTCCTGATATGATTATTGCGCGGTGTGAACGACCGCTTCCTAAAGATGTGAAAGAGAAAATTGCACGTAGTTGTGGTATTCCTACAAATAGCGTTATTGAAGCAAAAGATGCAGAAACCATCTATAAAGTGCCTCTCAATTTTCAGCGGCAAAATATTTTAGGACCAATCTCACATCAGCTTCATTTGGGAAATCTCCACCCAAATATGGATGAGTGGGATCTTTTAGTCAAAAAAATCATTGCTCCAAAAGATGAGGTAACAATTGCTTTTGTAGGGAAATATTTAGGACTCAAAGAGTCATATAAATCCCTCACTGAAGCACTTGTACACTCTGGTGCAGCACTTGATGCGAGAGTCAATATTAAATGGGTTGATAGTGAACTCATTGAAGCTGAAGGTGCTGAGCAGTTTTTCAAAGATGTTGATGGAATTCTTGTGGCTGGTGGATTTGGAGAGAGAGGGGTACTTGGCAAAATAGAAGCTATACGGTATGCAAGAGAGCATACAATTCCCTATCTTGGGATCTGTCTTGGAATGCAGCTAAGTATCATTGAATATGCTCGCAATGTATTAGGAATAGAGGATGCAAACTCTATGGAGTTTGATCCAAATACGAAAAATCCTGTTATATATCTTATTGATGAATTTATCGATGTAAGTGGGCAAAAGCAGATCCGCACACATACTTCTCCTATGGGTGGAACAATGCGGCTTGGAGAGTATGCATGCAAAGTCAAACCAAATACAAAGCTTTGGGAAGCTTATAATCATCAAGAGACTATCTATGAGCGCCATCGTCACCGCTATGAAGCAAACCCTGCATACCGTTCGATGCTTGAAGAAGCAGGAATGGTAGTGAGTGGAGAGAGTGAAGAGGGACTTATTGAAGCTGTGGAGATAACTATTCATCCTTGGTTTGTTGGTGTACAGTTTCATCCAGAATTTACATCTCATTTACAAAAACCAAATCCTCTCATTACTGCATTTATCAAAAACTCTCTTGAGCATAAATGAGAAAACTTACAAAAGATGCGATAGCAAGAATTTTAGAAGAGCGCTTTCAAGAGGGCTTTGTAAAGCTCTCTGCTATTCCTAAACCTAACACTTTCAAAGATATGGAAAAAGCTGCCAAGCGCATCAGGCAAGCTATTGAAAAGAGAGAAAAAATTGCTGTTGTGGGAGACTATGATGTAGATGGAGTAGTCTCTACTGCATTGATGGAGGAGTTTTTTTCATATATAGAGTATCCTATTACTACAATTATTCCAAATAGATTTCGCCATGGTTATGGACTAAGTGCCAAAGTGATTGATGAGCTAGGAGATGTTGATCTTATTATTACTGTTGATAATGGAATAAGTGCATATGATGCTGCAGCGATATGTAAAGAAAGAGACATAGACCTCATTATTGCAGATCACCATACACCTGGTGAAAAGCTCCCTGAAGCTTTTGCAATAGTCAATCCCAAGCAAGCTTCTTGCACTTTTCCCTATAAAGAGATTTGTGGTGCGCAAGTTGCATGGTTTTTGATAGGTCAACTAAAATGGGAGTTGGGACTCGATTTAGATATGCGCCGCTTTCTTGATATTCTTAGTATTGCTATTGTTGCTGATGTGATGCCGTTGCGTCATATCAATAGAGCACTACTACAAGCTGGTTTACAAGCCTTTGCACGATCGAAACGTCCTGCTATACAGTTTTTGCGCAGTGTTCTCAAAAAACATGAGTTTAGTAGTGAAGATTTAGGATTTAGTGTTGCACCTGTCATTAATAGTGCTGGGCGTATGGAGGATGCACGCTTAGCACTAGAGTTTTTACGATCTGCTGATTTTTTTACTGCTAGTGTTTATTATGCGAGGCTTTTAGCCTGTAACTCTCAAAGAAAGGCTGAAGAGCGAAGAGTTTTTAAGGCCTCTTTAGAGTTTGTAGATGAGAGTAAAAATGTGATTGTTTCAGTCGGGGAGGATTGGAATGAGGGTGTTTTGGGTATTGTTGCAGCAAGACTAACGACAAAATTTCAAAAGCCCTCTATTGTTTTAACAAAAAAGGAAAATATCTATAAAGGGAGCGGCAGAAGCCTTGGAGAGGTAGATCTCTTTGCGCTTTTGCAAAAGAATGCTCACTTTTTGGAGAAGTTTGGAGGACACAAAAAAGCAGCTGGGCTCTCTTTGCACGAAGAGAATCTACAAGAGTTTCAAAGAGGCATAGAAGCTGCAACTGCCAAACTTCCAAAAGATGCCTTTGTAGATGAATCAAATATAATGGGTGAATTACCATTTAGTGAAATAGATTGGGATCTTATAGATATTTTAGAGAGATTTGCTCCTTATGGGGAGAGCAATCCTATGCCACGCTTTGCTACAATGGATGTAGAGGTAGTAGAAGCAAGAGAGGTGGGAGAAAATGGGGATCATCTTCTCATGACGCTGAGAAAAGATGGGAGAATCTTTAAAGCAATAAAATTTAAACATGATACAAAACTCACCAAGTCATCTATCGATATAGTTTATTATCCTGTCAAAAATATTTTCAACAATTCTCAATATATCCAACTCTTTGTTACAAAACTGCTATAACGATCTCACTAAGAACCTTTATCCAAATAAATTAAGATTATTATTACTATAAATTTTATAGAATATTCTGATAGCTACATTTTGACAGAGGAGAGAGTATGAAGCCAGAAGATATAAAAAGACTCAAAGAAGTGCAAGAAGTGATTGAAGAGACGCTCAAAAGTGAAGGACTTTCAAGACGTGATGCACTCAAACTCATGGGTCTAGGAACTGCCGGAGTTTTTGTAGGAGGCGGCACTGCTCATGCCCAGGAGCCAACAAAAACTTCTAATGCAAAAGCACATATTGTTATCGTTGGTGGAGGTGCAGGTGGAATTATGGCAGCTGCGAGACTACGCAGAGCTGCAAGCAATGCAAAAATTACTATTATTGCTCCTAACGAGATACACCTCTATCAGCCAGGACAAGTTTTTATGGCAGCTGGGCTCTACACTGCAGATGAGATTAAAAAACCCAATGCAGATCTCATGCCAAGTGGTGTAGAGTGGATTAAAGATAAAGTAATGGAGTTTGATCCAGACAATAATCAAGTAATCACTGCAAAAAATGGCAAAATAAAATATGACTTCTTGGTAGTTGGCGTTGGTATATCGTATCAGTATGAGCAAATAGAGGGGCTTACCAAAGATATGCTTGGTAAAAACGGCGTAGCAAGTGTCTATCTCAACAATCCTGAGACAGGAAGTGTCAAAGGTGGAGAGATAACTTGGGAGTGGTTTAAGCAGATGCGCGCTGCTGCCGAAAAAGCTTCACAAAACAACCCAATCAATGTTATCTGTACGCAACCTGCAACTCCAATTAAGTGTGGTGGTGCACCACAGAAAATCCTTTACTTAAGCGATGACTTTTTGCGTGGAAATGGACCTGTTGGTGGTAAAGATGTGCATATGAATGCAAAATTCTATTTTACAAAAGGTAAAGGTAGCAAACTTTTTGGTATCAAAGAGTACAACGCTACTCTTACAAATGAAGTGCAGCCAATGTATGGCAACATTACCAACAAGTGGAATCACAATCTTGTAAAAATAGATACTGCTAAAAAAGTAGCAACTTTCCATCATATTTATCAAGTAAAAGGGGAATGGGATCCTGATCTTGAAGATTATGAATATATAACAAAAGAAGAGATGGTAGAGATGCCATACGATTTTATCCATATTGTACCGCCGATGACAGCTGCGAATGAGTTTAGAAACTCTCCGCTTGCATGGCAAAAAGGCTCTGCAAAAGGCTGGATGCAAGCTGATCGCTATACATTGCAGCATATGAAATATAAAAATGTTTTTGGTATCGGTGATGTGCTTGGTATTCCTAAAGGAAAAACTGGTGGAAGTGCAAGACATCATGGTCCAATCGTACAAGAAAACCTTGTAGCTGTTATGGAAGGTAAAGAACCGAAAGCAAAATTTGATGGATATACAGTCTGTCCTCTAAAAACCCAATATGGAAAAATTATGCTTGCTGAATTTAATTACGGCAGCTCTCCTGCACCATCATTCCCGTTCCTCGATCCTGCTAAGCCACGATGGATCTGGTGGGCGTTTGACCTCTATATGCTTAAACCTATGTACTGGCATCTCATGATGAGAGGATTGATGTAAGCGAGGCTTTTTGCTTCGCTTGCCAGAGGAGCAGAATGAAAAAGCTTGTGGTACGAGAAATAGCTATTTATCTCTTTTTGCTCATTTTTTTGGCTATTTGGATGCACTATAAAGCATGGATAGACCATCCTTTAGAGCATCTCAAAGCCCTACCAACATCTCCTTTTGGCATGTTACATCCTCTTATCTTTACATTTTTTGTTTATATCATAATTTTGATTGTGAGAGTATTTATCCATCTGGTACGAAGATTTAGTGCCAAAAGGCGCTTTTAATCTCTCTCTTCCCAGTGAGGTGCTATTTCAAGTGGTGGAAAGCCATCAAGTAGTTGGTATGGTTTGAAACTCTTTTTGTATGCAAAGGATGGGCATCCATTTACCCAATACCCAAGATAGATCCACTGTAAGCCTAGATTGCGTGCGAGATTTATCTGAATAAGAAGAGAATAGATCCCCAAAGAGAGTTTTTCATAGGCAGGATCATAGAAGAAGTAGATTGAGCTAATTCCATCATTCAAAATATCGATTAAATCTACTGCAATGAGTCTATTATCTACAAAATAGAGTACCTCTTTGCCAAAATCGTGAGCTCCTACGACAAACTCTTCATAATATGTTTGCAGATCTATTTCATTGTATTTCCATCCACTCTTTTGCTCTTTAAATTTATGGTAGCGATTATAGAGCTCTACGTGCTCGTATGTAAGCGATGGTTTTTGAATATAGATATTGGTATTGTGATTCTTTTTAATGGCACGTTTTTGCGAGCGACTTGGTTTGAAGTTGAATGCATCTATACGGATATTTTTGCATTCATTACACCCTTTGCAAATTGGATGAAAATAGGAGTTGCCAAATCTACGCCACCCTCTTTTTATAAGCTCACTTGCGAGCTCTTTTGTAGCGTTTGGAATATATCGATAGTACATCCTCGTTGTTTTATCGGGCAGATATGCACATTCATAATCGAGTGTGCAAAAATCCACAGAGAAAAGATCCTCAAATTTTTTCATCAAATCTCTTACTTTTTTAGAAGTATTATACTATAGCAATGTGATAAAAGTTTCTATACAAAACTGTAATAGGAATAGACGCGTACTCAGATAGTCTATAAATGTTTAGTGATAGAAAATTATATAGGTAAAACCCGGATATTTTGATAATTGAGTCGCTCTCTTAAAGTGTGCTCTATGCCAAAAAGTGTACCTGTTGTAGCACTTGCACATCCCACACATGCACCCATATAGCGAATATATACATCAATAAAATCACCATTTTCTTTGATATCTATGATCTCAAGATTTCCTCCATCCATTACAAGAAATTGACGAATTCCTTCATCTATAGTTTTTTCTATAGCGTTCCACTTCTCTTCAAATGGTAACTCTTGAAAATTTACTGTTTGGTTTTCCATAAACCCGCTCCTAAATAAGATAAATTTTATCCTAATTATATTCTGATAACCTTAAAATAAATCAAATAAAGCAAGTTAGTCTATGATATACTTCTATTTTATAGAGGAGCCGAGAGATGTTTTGGAAGGAAGATATTTCCAAGCAGCAACTTGATAATCTTTTCGAGCGAGCAAAAATATCACTTTTAAGTTTAATAATTTTAGCTTTTGCATTAACATATCCAATATATTTTCATGAGCAAAACAGTACTGTTTTTGTATGGTTAGGGTACATTTTACTTGTAGCATGTGCAAGAGTTTATCTCAATTATAGGTATAGCAAAGAGAAAAACCCAGATATCCGTCTCTATTTTAATCTATTTTTTGCATTGGCTCTTTTACATGCAATTGGTTTCTCTTTTGCCGCTTTTTTTATTTCATCACAAAATCTCCATGATTTGATTTTTTATATTTTTATTATTGCAGGAATTAGTGCAGGGGCGATTTCGAGTCTCCTTTTTTCAAAAAGAATTTTAATCTTTTATGAAATAGTATTGATTGTACCGGTAGCCATAAGGCTTCTATTTTTGGGTCAAGATTTTTATATTATGATGGGAGTGATACTCTTTTTATATCTTGGATTTATTCTTCATCTTTCGTTGCAAACGTATAAGATGTTTGTTGACTTGGTACAATTGCAAAAAGGGTATGAGCAAAAACAAAAAGATCTTAGTGTCCAATCGCAACGCTTTTTTTATCTTTTCAATAATATTCCCATTGGCCTCTTTTTTTATGACAGAAGATTGAAGTTGACATATTGCAACGACTTTTTTGCAAAAATATTGCAAGTATCCAAAGAGAAACTTATTGGGTTGGATATGAATCAATTACGAGATAAACGAATCTTGCCCGCTCTCAAAAAACCTTTTATGAAACAGAATGGTAATTATAGGGGACGCTATCACTCTACACTCTCTTCAAAGGAGTATTTCATAGAGCTTTATACTACCTATATTGAAGTAGGGGGAGAGATTATAGAAGGTCTTGGTGTAGTAATAGATCTTACTGAGCTTAAAGACTATCAAGAGAGAATCGAGCATTTGGCTTATTATGATGAACTTACCGGACTTGCTAAAAGAAGTGTTTTGTTTGAGAGCATCGATTTAGCAATTAAAAAAGTTAAAAGATACAAAATATACAGTGTTTTAATCTATATGGATATTGATGATTTTAAAGAGATTAACGACTCTTTGGGACACAATATTGGCGATCTCTTTTTACAAAAAATTGCCAAGAGAATTAGCCGTGTTATACGAGATGTAGATATTGCAGCAAGAATGGGGGGAGACGAATTTGCTATTTTGCTGTTTGAAGTGTCTCAAGATAAAAACAGAGCGTTGATTGAAGGTATGAAAGTAGCTAATAGATTAGCAGAAGCAATTAGTAAACCTGTTGTGATAGAGGATCATACTATCCAAACAAGTGTCAGTATAGGTATAGCTTTGATTGATGAGAGTAGCCAGGATGCTTTTGAGATGATCAAATTTGCAGATAGCGCTATGTACAAAATCAAGCGTACGCATAAAAACTCTATTCAGATATTTGATGAGGCAATGAAAAAGCAGATTGATAATCTCTATACAATGAAAGAAGATCTTGAGTATGCACTACAAAACCATGAGTTTATATTACATATTCAACCACAATTTGACCATAATAAGAGTATTGTAGGAGCAGAAGCCCTATTGCGATGGCAGCATCCACAAAAAGGTCTCCTCTACCCTGGTGATTTTTTTCCAGTTGTTGAGGAGTTTGGAATGATGACGCAGCTCACTGAAGAGGTACTTTATCTAGCTAAACAGCTTATTCAAAAGTTACCTAAGAAAGTGCGTATTGCAGTCAATATTAGTGGCAGGGATATATATAGTGAGCAGTTTGAGACATTTTTATCATCATATTTTGATAAGGAGTTGATATGTTGGCTTGATTTGGAGATCACGGAGCAGGTGCTTATACAGGATGTAAATAAAGCGATTGATCTCATAACACGCATCAAAAAAGAACTTGCTGTAGCAGTGAGTATCGATGATTTTGGGACAGGATACTCCTCTTTGCAGTATCTTAAGCGATTGCCAGTAGATTTTTTGAAAATTGATCGCAGTTTTGTACAGGATCTGTTTAAGGATAAAAACGATTATGTAATCGTTGCAACAATTGTCAATATGGCCAAAAGTCTTGGACTCAAAACTATTGCTGAGGGTGTAGAAACTAAAGAGCAGTTTGAAGAACTCCAAAAAATTGGAGTAGATTTTTTTCAAGGATACTATTTAGCAAAACCGATGCCAGAAGATTCTTTCATAGAGTTACTTCAAACCTCTGGTTCTGTGGTGCATTAATAAGACAAAAAACTTTTTACTGGTTTTAATGTTTTCATTGAAAACACCGCGAAGTGCAAAGATTACTACATTTACTTATTGAAATATTTGAAAATCTCATTTTTAAGTTTATTTTGAATTATTCGGTATACAATAAAAATATAGGCTTCCATATTCTGTCTCTCTACATCCGCAAAAAGGCGTAGAGTATCTCACCTTGTGTTTTACATAAGGCACTTTCAAAGGATCTATCATGTGGCGTATCTATTCGATTATTCTCCTTGTGTATGGGATGGTGTATGCTTACGATTTTACCTATAGTTCTGAGTATACCTATGTGTCTCATTATCAAAAGCTCTCTTCAATTCCTGGTCTTTATAACACTATGGTAAAAAAGGGTGATACTCTTTTCCTTTCTTCCGATTCTGTAGGATTAACGGTAGTAAATGTACATGACAAAAGGAATCCAATTATCGTCGATACATATCAATGGAAAGGGCGAGGACTCTATGCAGAGAAAAACAAGCTCTATCTCGCTGGAAGAGAAAATGGAGTCTATGTGCTTGATATTGCAAATGTCTCACAAGTGCAACAAAGAGGTAATTATAGCTCTTCACAGCAAAATTTCGATGTGCAAAATGTTTGGGAGAACAATGGCTATCTCTTTATCAACACTGCTACTGGCACTTTCGCAGCCATTGGTCATGTATGCTGGAATGGTAACTGCAATTATATACAAGTTGATAAAAAGAGTATCCCAAATGGATCTATATCTACAATTACTGGAAATGGAGATTTTATTTATGTCACTGAATTTAATCACGGAGTAATTGTTTATAAATTTGCACAAAACAAACTTCTTGAAGTAGCTTCTTTGTCTGCCTCCGCTGCTATGGATACGGTCGTTGATGGAGACTATACGTTTATAGCAAGCAATGATGGCGAGGTATCGGTTTATTCCATGGAAAACAGGACAAGAGCTATTGGCTATACAACAAAAAAAGAGGCACAATACAAATTTTTAGATGGTGTGAGAAGTTTGACCAAAAGTGGTGAGAGTCTTTTTGTTGGAGTGGATAATATAGGAGTAATTGAGCTTAATGTTACTAACATTCATCACCCTACATCTCTTGCAAAGATAGATTTACCTGGAGTATTGGTGACGAAAATTATCGCTGAAGGTGATTATCTCTATGTTCTTGGTAATGGTGATCTATTTATTTATAAATATGTACGTCCCTCTATATGCAGTACCTATGGATTTATTTATAGTTTACAAAACCACTCCTTTCCAGTTGCTGGCTACTTTTACCACTTTGGAGAAGGAGCATTTGATTGGCTCTTTGTGACTGCTACAGGTAATACGGTTGTGAAACTTGAAGGCATGGATGCACAAGGATATCTAAAGTGGAGTGACAATCTTAAAAACTATTTCACTTCTGTTGAAATAAAAAGAGAAAATATTCAGTTTTCTGGAACAGGAGAGCATGAAGTAGAAATAAATTTTGGTAACGTACTAAATAAAATGGCTCCTGGATATATCAAATCCTTTTCCAATACAAGTATTTATCCTCACGGTTACTTCTACCACTATGGTAGTGGAGCATATGACTGGATTTATGCTACATCGTCACTCTCACTAGTTGCAAAACTTGATGGTATGGATAGATTGGGATATTTTAAGTGGAGGCAGATTAAAAAATGTTTTGTTGATATCTCTTTGGAAGGCGGAACACAGAAGATAATCTTTGGTAATGTAAAATAGGAGATTTTAAAATCTCCTATTTTGCGGAGCATTGATAAGGCTAAAAAATTCCTCGCGAGTTTTGATGTTTTCTTTGAAAATACCACGTAAAGCAGAGCTTACAGTGGTTGAACATATTTTTTCAACGCCTCGCATCTCCATACACATATGACGTGCTTGAACTACTACGCCGACACCTTTAGGCTTGACTGTCTCCATAAGTGCATCGGCTATCTGCTCTGTCATCTGCTCTTGGATCTGAAGTCTTCTTGCATAAACATTGACCATGCGAGGAATTTTTGATAGACCCACCACTTTACCATCTGGAATATATGCTACATGTGCACGTCCAATGATTGGCAAAAGGTGGTGCTCGCATAACGAGTAAAACTCAATATCGCGTACTAGTACCATCTCATCATTGGTAGAGGTAAAGAGAGCTTCACCCAATACCTCTTTGGGATCTTTGTGATAGCCTTCGGTAAGATGCAAAAAGGCTTTGTAGACCCGCTCTGGAGTTTTTAGGAGGCCTTCTCTTTTGGGATCTTCGCCAATAATTTCTAAAATTGTTTTGACTGCTTTAACAAACTCCTCTTTACGATCCATACCTGCTCCGTTAATGTTTTTTAGATTTTATCACAATATTTTGATAAAATAAGAGTTAAAATTTTTTCAAAAGGACATAGATGGAGCTACAAGCTACAAAAGTTGACAATGCTAATGCGAAAGTAGAAGCAAAAATCGCAAAAGAAGAGATAGAGAAAAAATCAAATAAAATTGCGAATCAACTAGCAAAAACGATGGATATCCCAGGATTTAGAAAAGGAAAGGTTCCAGTTGCTATCGTAAAGAAGAGATATGGTGAGAAGATTGAGCAAGATGCTGAAGCTGAACTAGTTCGAGAAGCTCTTGATAAAGCTTTAGAAGATCTCGAAATTGCAAAAGAGAGTATGTTAGGTGAGCCTCGATTTACGAAGTTTGAGAAGAAAGATGAATTTATCGAAATGGAGCTAGAGATCGGTTTTAGGCCTGAAATTGCGCTTGAAAACTATGAAGAGCTTGTTCCAGAGTTTGAAGAGCCCCAAGTAACTGATGAAGAGGTTGAGACAAGACTCAAAGAGCTTGCAGAAGCAATGGCACAGTTTGTAGAAAACCCAAAAAGAAAAGTGGCCAAAGAGGGCGATATGGTTGTTATCGATTTCAAAGGTACTTTGGAAGATGGAACAGAAATTGAGGGAGGCAGTGCCCAAAACTTTGAGCTACGCCTTGGCAGTGGACAATTTATTCCTGGATTTGAAGAGCAAGTTATTGGAATGAAAAAGGGAGAGACAAAAACAATTGAAGTTACATTCCCAGAGGATTATCCCAACAAAGAGCTTGCTGGGAAAAAAGCGAAATTTGAAGTAACTCTCCATACTATTAAAGAGAAAGAGCCAGTAGAAATTAATGATGAGCTTGCTAAAAAGATGCTCCCACAAAATCCTGATGCCACAGTAGAGGTACTCAAAGAGGAGATTAAAAAGCAGATAAAAAGTGAAAAACTCTCAAAACTCTATAATGAAGAGCTCAAACCAAAGCTTATGGAAGCATTGGTAGAGAAATATGCATTTGATTTGCCTCGCAACATTGTTGACCAAGAAATTGATGTACAGCTCAATAATAAGGCTGCTTCTATGAATGAAGAGGAGATTAAAGAGCTGCGTGAAAACAAAGAAAAAGTTGAAGCACTCCGTGAAGAGTTGCGCCCTGAGGCTGAAAAGAGTGTAAAAGCTACTTTTATAGTGGATGCTTTGGCGAAAAAAGAGGGTGTAAGCGTGGATGATCAAGAGGTAGTGCAGACAATTTACTATGAAGCGCTGCAGATGGGACGCGATCCAAAAGAGATACTTGAAGCATATCAAAAGCAAGGACTTTTGCCAGCAATTAAGATGGCGATGATTGAAGATAGACTATTGACACATCTTCTTAATAAAAAGATGAAAAAAGAGGAAGCTGCATGAGTTACTACATTCCCTACGTCATAGAACGTACAGGGCGCGGTGAGAGAAGCTACGATATCTATTCACGGCTTCTCAAAGACCGCATTATAATGCTCAGCGGAGAGATTAATGATGCTGTAGCTTCATCTATTGTTGCGCAGCTGCTCTTTTTGGAAGCAGAAGATCCAGACAAAGATATTTACCTCTATATCAACTCTCCTGGTGGTGTAATTACAAGTGGGATGAGTATTTATGATACTATGAACTATATCAAACCAGATGTAGCAACTATCTGTATTGGACAAGCTGCAAGCATGGGAGCCTTTTTGCTCAGTTCTGGTGCAAAAGGTAAACGCTATGCCCTGCCGCATGCAAGAATCATGATTCATCAGCCTCTTGGAGGTGCCCAAGGACAGGCTACTGATATTGAGATCCAAGCAAAAGAGATTTTACGCCTTAAAAAGATTCTCAATGAAATCTTAGCGCAAAATACTGGGCAAAGTGTGAAAAAGATTGCTAAAGATACAGAGCGAGACTTTTTCATGAGTTCCGAAGAAGCAAAAGAGTATGGACTAATAGATCAAGTTTTGGAAAAAAGTGCACGATGATAAGAGAGATTATCACATATCCCGATAGACGTCTTTTCATGCGTTCAAATGAGGTGGAGAGCTTTGATAGTGAGCTCCATAAACTTCTTGATGATATGTATGAGACGATGATAGCCAAAAACGGCATAGGGCTTGCTGCTATACAGGTAGCGGTACCTTTGCGTGCTCTCATAATTAATTTGCCTGATGAAGAGGGAAAGCAACACAAAGAAGATCTGCTTGAGCTCATCAATCCTGTGATAATAGAGAGTAAGGGAACGCAAATCTATACTGAAGGGTGCTTGAGCGTTCCAGAGTATTATGAAGATGTAGAAAGAGCTGAGTGGGTGAGGGTAGAGTATCAAGATAGATTTGGAAACAAAAAGAGCCTTGAAACTGATGGGCTCCTTGCAGTTGCAGTGCAGCATGAGATGGATCATCTTGATGGACACCTGTTTATTGAAAAACTCCCTTATCTAAAAAGAAAGAAGTTTGAAAAGGAGTGGAAGAAGAAGAGAACTGCTAAAAAAAGTGGTGTGAAGGTATAGATTTGAAAAGGATTCTTTGCGCCACACTTGATGGTGTGGAGGCAAGAAGAGTAGAAGTAGAGAGTAGTTTCACACGTGCACTTCCATCATTTAGCATAGTAGGGCTTGCGAGTAACTCTATACAAGAAGCAAAAGAGAGAGTCAAAGCTGCACTCCTCGCTAATGATTTTACATTTCCTCCCCTCAAAATTACTATCAATCTCTCCCCTAGCGATCTTAAAAAGAGCGGTAGCCATTTTGATCTTGCTATAGCTTTAAGTGTTGCATTGCAAAAAGAAAAAATTGCACTTGATGAAATGTATGTTTTTGGAGAGTTGGGACTTGATGGAAGGCTCAAAGATACTCTCCAACTCTTTCCTCTTCTGCTCTCTTTATCAAAAAAACCTTGCAAAGCTATTGTGCCACAAGAGAGTGTAAGTAAACTCATAAATATTCCAAATCTTACCCTCTATCCAGTTGCTTCACTTCAAGAGGCAATTACAATGCTTCGCAGTGGAGAGTTGCAGCCAGCAAAGAGTGAAAAGTATAACTATCCTTATATACAATATAAACAAGAAAAATTCTACTATATAGATGCATATCCATATGACTTTGCCGAAGTTCGAGGACAAGAGATTGCTAAAAGAGCAGCTCTTATAGCAGCAGTTGGTATGCATAATATATTGCTAGAAGGGAGTCCTGGCTGCGGTAAGAGTATGATTGCAAAGAGACTGCGCTACATCTTGCCACCAATGCATATGAGTGAGATTTTAGATGTTGCAAAAAGTGAGGCTTTAGAAGGAAAAGAGCCAGATTTTAAGCCTGTGCGCCCCATGCGCTCTCCCCATCACAGCAGTACAAAGGCTAGTATATTTGGTGGGGGAAGTAGCGGTGCCAAGCCCGGAGAGGTCGCATTAGCCAACAAGGGCGTTCTCTTTTTTGATGAATTTCCCCACTTTGCAAAATCTGTGCTTGAAGCGTTGCGTGAGCCTTTGCAAGATGGAAAACTCCTCATTTCGCGCGTTAATATGAAAGTTGAATACCCTACTGAGTTTATGTTTATAGCTGCACAAAATCCTTGCCCTTGTGGGAATCTGTTTAGCAAGCACCATTCGTGTAGGTGCAGTGATGTAGAGTTGCAGCGATATAGAAACAGACTCTCTGCACCACTTCTTGATCGCATCGAGATCTATGTACAGATGCAAGAGGTAGATCCCAAAGATACCTCCTCCATGACATCGAAGCAGATGCATGAAATTGTTAAAAAAGCTTTTATATTTCAAAAGAATAGAGGGCAAGAGAAGTTTAATGCAAAATTGGATGAAGGTGATTTGGAACGTTATTGCCTCCTTGAAGAGGATGCAGAAATTCTCTTACAAAAAGCTGCTCAAAATTTTTCTCTCTCTTTTCGTGCAATCAATAATATCAAGAAAGTGGCAAGGTCTATAGCAGATATTGAAGAGCGACCATTTATTGGCAAAAAAGATATCCTTGAAGCTCTTAGTTTTAGAAAACGAACATGAAAAATAGATATATAATTACAATTACTACCGTTAATGGTACCAAGCACTATAATGTACGACATATAATCAAATATATTCTTGCAGCACTACTCTTTTTAATTGTAACTATCATTACTGCTGGATATTTTTATATTGATTTTCTTAAAAGCAAAATTGTAAAAATTGAAAATGAAAAAGTAACTCTTATAAAAGATAAAAAGAGATTGCAAAAGGATATTGTCAAACTCAATAGTAATATTGCACAGCTTAATCTCGAATTAGTAGATAAAAAACATAATCTAGAAGAGCTAGGCTCGAAGATTAACGATCTTGAAGAGCAGTTGGGACTTGTTAATGAGGAGTTTTTTGGAAAAGTGGATTTGAAAGCCCTGAGTATGAGAGATAAAACAAAGATTTTACAGCTCATTCCTTCAGGCAGACCGGTAAAAGATTTTAGAATTACCGCAGGTTTTGGTTGGCGTAGGCATCCAATTCTTAAAAAAAGAGAGTTTCATCCAGGAATCGATCTTGCTGCAAAAGGGAAAGTGCCAATTTATGCTACTGCAGATGGAGTTGTCACAGATGCAGCCTATAATAGATATGGCTATGGAAATATTATTAAAATAGCGCATATTGATGGATTTTCTACTATTTATGCCCATCTGAAAAAACGGCTTGTTAAAAAGGGAGATTTTGTCCATAAAGGCGATATTATTGGATATATGGGAAGTACAGGGCTCTCCACGGGGCAGCATCTTCATTATGAAGTGCGATTTAACAAAAAGCCGTTAAATCCGCTACAATTTATACGTTGGAATGTAGAAAAGTTTGATACTATATTTGAAAAAGAGAGGCGAGTACCATGGGAATCTTTGGCAAAAGCGGTAAAAGTGATGCTCTCTCAAAAGAGACAACACTCATCTCCAAAAGTACAAAAATAGTTGGAGAAATTATTCTCGAATCTAATCTCCATATAGATGGTGATGTGGAAGGAACCATCTCTTCTAGTGCTGTAGTCTCTATAGGAAAAACTGGGAAATTTAAAGGTGATATTAAAGCTGTAGATGTTGTTGTCAATGGGGTTGCTAATGGAAAAATTGAAGCAGCCTCTTTAGAGATTTTGAGTGGTGGAAGAGTTATTGGCGAAGTGTTCGTAGAAAATATCACTATTCAGAATATGGGAATTTTTAATGGCATCTGCCATCAAAAAGAGGAAAAGCTGCAAGAACCGCAAAAAATCGAGCTCAAAAAGTAGCCAAGAGGTACCTTCTTAGGCACCAAAGATAGCTACTACGCCTTTTGTTATAAAATAACCACCAACCATAAGCCATACAGCCATGAGAAGTGCTAAGAGCACAGGTTTTGCACCGGCTTGTTTAAATTTTTCTACACTTGTTTCCATTCCAAGAGCTGTCATTGCCATAGTAAGCAAAAATGTATCAAACTGATTAATACTAGCAATAATAGGTTTAAGGCTCTCAATATTAACGAGAAAAGAGTTTATTCCAGCCATCACAATAAACCAAACAGCAAACCAAGGAATGGTGATATTGAATTTTTTCCCCCCTCCTGTAGCAGTCTGTGCTCTTCTTGAGATAAGAATGCCAAGGATAATGAGGAGTGGAGCAATCATCATAACACGAGTCATTTTAACAATGACAGCATCATTCATCGCTATTTCATTTACTGCTCCTCCTGCTGCAACTACTTGTGCAACCTCATGAACAGTACCGCCCACATAAATACCGTATGTGGCCGGATCCATATTGAAGAACCCTGCTTTATAGAGGGCTGGATAGGTAAACATTGCTATTGTCCCAAAAAGCACAACTGTTCCAACAGCTACCGCACTTTTATAGGGTTCAGCATTGAGTACTGGCTCAGTTGCAAGTACGGCGGCTGCTCCACATACACTTGAGCCAGATGCAGTGAGAACTGCAGTATCACGATCGAGTTTGAAGATTTTTACTCCTGCCCACCAACCAAGAATAAATGTAGTTGTAAGCATAATTGTAGAGACTGTGAGACCTGCAAGTCCCACTTCAGCAATTTGCTGGAAAGTGATGCGAAAGCCATACAAAATAATAGCAAAGCGTAGAAGTTGCTTAGAGCTAAAAACAATACCAGGAACCCACTCTTTTGGAATATGCGTGCGCAAGGTATTTGCGTAGAACATTCCTATGACAATACCGATAATCAGTGGACTAATAGCAAGAGCTTTGATGAAACTCACTTGTGAAATCTGTATAGCTGCTATGGTAAAAAGTGCTACAAAGAGGATACCGTTGAGCGTATATTTGATATTTTCTTTACTAAATGCCATCTCGCTCCTTTATAGAATTTGATGTTTATATTATAAACCCTTTAATTTAATAAGTAAAATAAATAAAATAATATATAATAATAAAAAATATTGAAAAGGCATCCTATGCGTTTTACATTGCGACAGATGGAACTCTTTTTAGAAGTTGCAAAAATTGGGCATCTTACGCAAGTAGCAAAAAAATTTGGCCTGAGCCAGTCAGCTGTTTCAATGTCTCTCAAAGAGCTCGAATCGATACTTGGCTGTAAGCTTTTTGAAAGAGTGCAAAAAAAACTTGTACTCAATGAGAAAGGGCGAATGTTTTATGAGGAGATAGAGCCCCTCATATATAGACTGCGCGATATTGAGTCGGAATTCATGTCTATGGAAAATAAAGGAAAGCTCATTATTGGGTGTAGTACTACAATTGCCGATTATATTATGCCCCATATTGTATGTGAATATATGCAAGAGTATCCAGAAGTCAAGATCTCTATGAAAATAGCTAATACTTCTGAAATTGCGAAAATGGTAGAAGATGGCTTGATAGATATTGGATATATTGAAGGTGAAATCATTTGTAGCCATTGTGTCTTTACCCCTATGGGCAAAGATGAACTGGTTGTTATTACTGGTGATAAATCTTTTATGAGAAAAAAGGAGTATTTTATAGATAATCTCCTCAATAAAAAGTGGATTTTACGTGAAGAGGGGAGTGGAACGAGAAGTGAATTTATGAAGCAGTTAGGAAAATTTGCAAATGAGCTCAATATATATCTTGAACTGCGTCATACAGAGGCTATTATTAATGTCCTCAAAGAGGTTGATGAGAGTTTAAGCTGTGTGAGTAAGATAGCAGTGAAAAAGTATCTTGAAAATGGTGAGTTGTATGAGCTTAAAATTAAAGGTTTTGAATTTGGTAGAGACTTTTATCAAGTCTACCACAAAAGCAAATATCAAAGCGAACTCTTCAAAAAATTTAGCCTCTATGCAAGAAGTAGATTTGCCCGAATATTAGGAGATAAATATGCGCAATCTATATGAGAGTGTAACAAAACTCGATCATCGCTGCTATGATATCTATCAGTTACCAGAAGATATCTTGATGGAGCATGCAGCGTATGCAATTACTGATCAGATTAAGGAACGCTTTGAGCCAGGAGCAAAAGTGCTTATCGTGGCAGGCCCTGGAAATAATGGTGGAGATGGTGTAGCGTGTGCTAGACAGCTACTTGGTGAATATGATGTGCATCTATTTATGCCTTATGGTGCGAAGAGTAGCATGTGTAAGCTACAGCTTGAGCGATTTTATGCGTGCGGAGGGGAACTCAGTGAGAATTTAACTGATGCAGATATAGTTGTGGATGCTCTCTTTGGAAGCGGTCTTTCAGAACCTCTTAATGAAGAGAGCCAGCACATTATAACAAGGCTTAATGAGCTACAAAGCTTTAAAATTGCATGTGATATTCCGAGTGGAATAGATAGTAAGGGTAATCCTCTTCCGGTTGCTTTTGTGGCTGATCTTACTATCACGATGGGTGCTATGAAACTATCACTCTTTATGGATTTGGCAAAAGATTATGTGGGTAAAGTAATCGTTGCAGATCTGGGAATAAGCAGCAAGCTTTATGAGAGTGAGAGTGACTACAAGCTCTTAGAAGAGAGCGATCTTAAGCCTCCCTATCGTACACGATTCAACTCCAATAAAGGCACTTATGGTCACTTGGCACTTATTGCAGGAGAAAAAGAGGGTGCAGCAATCATGGCAGCACTTGCAGCATTGCGCTATGGAGTAGGGCTTGTAACGTTAGTCACTTGTGAAAAGATTCAAGTACCTTATGAGCTCATGCACTCATCACATCTACCGCCAAAGACTACAGCTCTTGCAGCTGGTATGGGACTTGGGATGGAGTATAGTGATGAGGATCTTGAAGAGTTTTTGCATAAAGATCTTCCTATGGTAATAGACGCAGATCTCTTTTATAGCTCCAAAATCCAAGAGATAGTCAAGCGAGAAAAGGTAGTGCTTACTCCTCATCCAAAAGAGTTTGGTGCTCTTCTTAGAAATTTAAATCTAGCAGATCTGAGTGTGGAAGAGATTCAACGTGATCGTATAGGCGCAGCAAAGATTTTTACCAAGGCCTATCCAGAAGTGGTTCTCTTATTAAAAGGAGCTAATCCAATCATTGCACAAGGCGAACAGTTTTTTATCAATCCGCTTGGTACAAACGCTTTGGCAAAAGGGGGAAGTGGGGATATACTGACTGGTCTTATTGGAGCACTTTTAGCACAAGGGTACGATCCACTAGAGGCTGCAATTCAAGGAAGCCTTGCCCATGCCATTGCAAGTAGAAAAGTAGATAAAGCAAACTATGCTCTTGCTCCATCAGATCTCATAGAAGTGATTGGAAAATTATGAAGAAAATAGTAATACTCTTTAGTGGCAATGGCACTAATCTCGAGAACATTGCCAAGAAACTGCATGACAAAGTGGAGATTGTGGCTGCAATTACCAATAACCCCCAAGCTTATGGCATTCAAAGAGCAAAAAAACTGGGAATTCCTGTAGTCATTATTGATCATAAAAAATATGAGAGCCGTGAAACTTTTGATGAAGTATTAGTAAAAGAGATTAAAAAATATAAGCCAGATTTGGTAGTAATGGCAGGATTTATGCGCATCTTAAGCCCAGTTTTTACACAAAATATCAAAAATGTTATCAATATACATCCGTCTCTCTTACCACTTTTCAAAGGTGCAAAAGCAATAGAGAGAAGCTATGCTTCAGATATGAAAGTAGCTGGAGTGACGGTACACTGGGTAAGTGAAGAGCTTGATGGCGGCAAGATTATCGATCAAGCATGCTTTCACAGAGACAATGAGAGTTTGGAGGAGTTTGAAGCAAAGATTCATGAGCTAGAATATGAACTCTACCCTAAAGTAATAGCAGATCTGCTAGATATATTCCTCCAAAAAGAGTCACTGTCACAAGGAGTGTGAATTTTGTCACACTCCAGCCAAGCTCTTTGCCTCCAAGCCAATAGGCAAAAGCCAGTTTGACAAGTGTATTGGTGTAGCTAGCAAGAACTATTCCAGTAAGTGAAGCTTCAAGACTCAAGCGCTGCTCTTTTGCCATTTCACTCAAAGACAGTGTGATTGCATCTACATCAGTAATTCCTGAGATTATAGAGACTACATAAACACCGATATCTCCATATTTTGTCTCAACGAATGCTATAGCTCCATAGATGATACCAAACAAAATACCAAATTTGATAGCTTCAGAGAGTTGTAATGGGTTTTTTTCTAAAGATGGGTTGTGGAACTCTATATTTGTTACAGGAGCTTTACGATAGAGTCTGTAAACATACAAAGCTCCTGCCAATGCAGTTATAAGGTATGGAATTGCTACAACAATTGCTAGTTTTGGATGAATAATGAGTGTTTCAATGAAGACACGGATAAACATAAATGTCCACGAAATACCAATACCAGCAGTATAGATGCCAAGAAGGAGACTATTTTTTGGATAGATATCACTAAGAGTAATTGTTACAGCAGTAGAGGAGATAAGACCTCCTGCAGCTCCTGTAATGAGTACACCATGTCTGTGTCCCAATGTTTTAATAGCTACATATCCTACAAAACTAAGTCCAGCGATGATAATAGCCATAAGCCACGTTTTATAAGGATTAAAAAGGTGATAAGGGCCTATCATCTTATTTGGCAGTAGGGGGAGAATGACAAAGGTCATCACAAGTAGCAGTACGACTGCATTGATATCGGTTGCTGAAATATTCCTTTCGATTTGTTGCAGTTTTGGTTTGATTTCAAGCAGTACTACTATGATGACAGTTAAAAAAAGAGCATAATTTTCCAGTCTATACCAGACCATAAGTCCTAAGATAAAAGTAATGAGAGCTGCAATTTGTGTTGTAATGCCTATTTTTTTGAGAGTGCGGACTTTAAAAATATAAGTAAGTGAAATGAAAAGAGTTATAGCTATGAAAGTAGCGAAAATAAATCCTGATACCTTCGTCTCCAGCCATCCACTTAAAAAGCCAGCTAATGAGATGAGGGCAAAGGTACGTGTACCCATGAACACTTGTTCATCTTTAAGAATATAGGTAAGTGAGCGTTGCAATCCTATCATGATACCTATTGCAAGTGCATAGAAGAGGAGTTTTAGCAGTTGATAATCCATTTAACTCCTTTTTTTAAGTACCCACCATTCAAACCATTTATACAATTCTACAATAATAAAAATTGGGACAGCAACTTCAAAGATAAGCAACCAATCTTTGAGTTGTAGTGGCACTGTATGAAGTGCGTTTTGCAAAAATGGTACATAGACTGCAGCTACTTGTGCTCCAACTGTAAGAGTCCATGCAAGGAGTAACCAAGGATTGGAAAAAAAGCCAATAACTGGCATAGGCGCATGGAGACTTCGGTAGTTGAAGACATTCATCTTTTCTAAAATGATAATACCTGTAAAGGCGACAGTTTGCGCTAGAGGTATAGCTTGGCTTTGTGGCAGGCCTAAAGAGAGATAGTGGTGGAAGAGCCAAAGCGTACCAAAACCGATATAGGAACCTAGCAAAATAATCATAATAATACCACGCAGCTGCAAAAATGGAGCATTCACAGCCTGTGGCGGTCTTTTCATGATGCCGGCTTCTGCAGGCTCTACACCCAAAGCCACTGCAGTCATTCCGTCAGTCACAAGATTCATCCAAAGTATCTGTACAGGAAGCAAGATGAGTGGGCCTCCCAGTAAAATATTGACAAAGATGGCAATCACTTCACCGGTATTGGAAGAGAGCAGATATGTGACAAATTTTTTGATATTGTCATATTGGCGCCTTCCCTCTTTGACAGCTTTGATGATGGATGCAAAATTGTCATCGAGCAAGATAATATCTGCCGCTCCTTTTGCCACATCGGTTCCTCGAAGCCCCATGGCAATGCCTACATCTGCTTTTTTGAGTGCTGGAGCGTCATTGACTCCATCTCCTGTCATTGCGACAATGAGTCCCTCTTTTTGCAAGATATCGACGATGCGAAGTTTGTCTTGTGGTGCTACGCGAGCAAAAATCACATCCTCTTTGATGGCTTTATGTAAAGCCTCGTCATCCATACTAGCTAATTCATTACCAGTGATAGCACGAGAGGCTTTGAGTCCTATCTCTTTTGCAATAGCTAGAGCTGTTAAAGGGGCATCTCCTGTAATCATAATCACTTTGATGCCTGCTTCTTGGGCCGTTTTGATAGCTTCTGGAACTTCAGGACGAGGAGGATCGATGATGCCTACAATACCAAGAAGTACGATATCTTTTTCCACATCATCTGGATCAAGTTTTATAGAATCTGAAACAATTCTATATCCAAGTGCAAGAGTGCGAAGCCCACTTTTTGCATATTCTATGTAAGCTTGCTCAAATTTTTTCTTCATTTTTGCATCAAGCGGCTTGATGCCAGAGCCATCATCATAATATGCAGCTCTTTGCAAGAGTACTTCTGGAGCTCCTTTGATATAGGCAACTCTCTTGCCATTCTCCTCGACAATTACCGTCATTCGTTTTCGCTCGCTATTAAATGAAAACTCACTAATGATTTTTTCATCTTTTGGTGCAAGCCATGCTTTATACGCTGCAACGATTAATGAAACCTCTGTAGGATCTCCTATAGCATGCCATCCGTTTTGATCTTTTTTAAGTGAGGCGTGATTACAAACAAGTCCAGTATGAAGCAGTTTCAAAAGAGCTTTATCATGTTTATAGTCTACTTTTTTGCCATTTTTCTCAAAATGTCCAGCTGGATCGTAGCCACTGCCAGTAGCTTCGAGCTCTTCGCTAAAAAGCCATATTTTTTTGACTGTCATCTGATTTTTGGTGAGAGTACCGGTTTTATCGGTACAGATGACATTTGCGCTTCCAAGATTTTCTGCTGCTTGGAGTCTTCTTAGCAGTGCATTGCGTTTGACCATTGCTTTGACTCCAAGAGCCAGTGTAATGGTGACAACAGCAGGCAAGCCCTCGGGCACTACGGCTACAGCCAAAGAGATGCCTGTCATGAACATCTCAAAAAGATCTTTTCCAAAAAGATATCCAATTATGGCGACAAGAACGGAAATTGCAATGGAGATGATGCCAAGTTTTTTGCCTAGAACTGCTAGTTTTCGTTGTAGTGGTGTAGGAGCTTGCTCCACTTCACTTGTGAGTTTGGCAATTTTGCCAAATTCTGTAGCCATACCCGTTGCTACAACGACTCCTTTACCATATCCATTGGTAACATTCGTTCCCATATAGGCCATATCTTTTCGCTCTGCTAAAGGGGCTTGTTGAGGAACGGGATCTATCCATTTGTTGACCGGTACCGATTCACCTGTGAGTGCAGATTCGTCTATTTTAAGATTGACAGATTCAATAAGACGAAGATCTGCCGGGACTTTGTCGCCTATTTGAAGTATGACAATATCACCAGGCACAAGGTATTTGGTCTCTATCTCTTTTTGCATACCGTCACGGATAACTTTGCAGTGGGGTGAGAGCATTTTTTGTAGTGCTTCGATAGCTTTTTCAGCTTTGAACTCTTGAATAAAACCCAAGATGCCGTTGAGGATAACAATAGCCATAATAGTCCAGCCATCACCCACTTCACCTATGGCGAAACTAATTCCAGCAGCTACAAGAAGGATAAGGATAAGCACATCAGTAAACTGCCGAAACAAAATAACATACCAAGGGATTTTTTTAGTTGAAACTATCTTATTGAGACCGTAGATTTGTAATCGTTTTTGAACCTCTTCATTATTAAGCCCCTTTTTAGGATCGGTGCGTAGAAGCTGTATGATTTCTTCAATCTTTTTTGCATGCCAAGGGATTGGAGCTTCTTTGATGGCTGCATGCTCTTTTGGTGTAATAGCAGGTGCAGATACAAACTCATCTTTCCATCTGGAAGCAAGCAAAGAGAATGTAAGGGGTACGATAATTGTAGAGACACTTGAAGCGGCTACTAAAGCTGTGAAAAGCTCGGTATCGATGATTTTTGCATCCAAAAGCAGTTTGGCGACAATAATTTCAGTAGTAAGTCTTGCATTGAGTCCTATGCCTATCGTAATAGCCTCTTTGAGTGTAAGCTTTTTCATAGGTACCATGAGGAGGATACCAATAAGTTTGCCTACAAATGCAGCCAAAAAGAGCAAAATAGCAAGTTCTGGGGCTTTAATGAGACCCTCTAAGTCAACGCTCATCCCTATCCATAAGAAAAAGATGATTCCAAAAAAGCCGTAGCTTACGGCTTTGACCGCTTTTGTTGCATTTTCGCCAATTTCACCTGCTTTATTAAAAACAGGACGGATGATAATACCAGCTACGATTGCACCTACTACAAGACCAAGATCACTATATTCAGCAAATCCCCCAAAGATAAAAAGAGTGAGAATCATTAATACTATGAGATTAACGACAGAGGTTTTTGTCCATTTAGATAGAGGTACTAAAATAAATTTTCTAGCAATAAAGGCTGCTGCGATGAAGATGGTTGCATTTATTAAAATATCAGTAATCTCTTGCGACTCACTCTGAACTACTCCACTCTTCATTCCTATCCAGACAGAGACAAATGCTACGAGAAATACCTCTATGACATCATCAAGAACCCCAGCACCGACAATATAGTTACCTACTTTTGTACGAATAATATTAAATTCATCTAAAATTGGTACGATGACAGCTTCGGCTGTTGGCATACGAGTAAGGCCTATGACAAAAGCGATGAGCCAACCATAGTCAAGATAGAGCATGACAGCTACGCCCATCAAGAATGGAAAGAGAGTATTGAGCACTGTAGCCAGGATAATGTCACTACTTTGACTCTTCATCTCCTTCATATCGATCTGTAGGCCTATGAAAAAGAGCAAAAAGAGCACACCAAGATCAGCAAGTACAGTAAAGATGTTACCATTGAGTCCAGATTGCAGTATGGAACCAATAGGTGTATAGTGGATCCCCATACCTACAAAAAGGGCAGCCAAAATTCCAGGGATTTTGAGTTTTTCAAAAAATCCTGCCAAAAAGTAGGTCAGGCCAAAAAGAAGTGCTAAAAGAAGAAGAAATTCACCTAAAAGTTGCTCGTTCATATAGCTATTATAGCACTTATAACATCAATTAATTCTTTAGTATTGTAAAAAATTAAGAGTTATTTGTAAGAGAATTTTATGTGGTAATATTTTAGAAAAATTTCAATGCAAAGGTTTTTATGGTTGATTGTGTAGAAAAAAAGAGTGTAGCATCTCCATTCGTAAAGTGGGTTGGAGGAAAAAGAGGTTTATTAACGCAACTTCTACCACTTATTCCAAGGAAATTTAATAACTACTTTGAGCCCTTTGTAGGTGGCGGAGCGCTCTTTTTTGAGCTATTTAATTTAGGAATGTTACAAAACAAAAAAGTTTATCTTTTTGATAGGAATGAAGAGCTTATAAATACATATAAGATTGTGCAAAATAAGCCCGATGAGCTTTTAGAGAAGTTAAAAGAGTTTCAAGAAAACCACTCAAAAGAGTTTTATTATAAGATAAGGGAATTAGATAGGAAAGAGGATTTTAAAGAACTTGATCCAATTACACGAGCTGCAAGATTTATTTATCTTAATAAAACCTGCTTCAATGGGCTCTATAGAGTAAATAAGAAGGGGCATTTTAACGTTCCTATAGGCAGATACAAAAATCCAAAAATATATGATAGTGATCTCATAGTAAACGCCTCCAAAGCTTTGCAAGGAGCAGTTATTGAAGCTGCAGATTTTAGTGAGGTTTTGCAATATGTTCAAAAAGAGGATTTTATCTATTTCGATCCTCCCTACTATCCACTCAGTGAGACTTCCAAGTTTACCTCATATACTGATTTAGCGTTTTTGGAAGATGAGCAAAGAAGACTTTTTAATGTGTACGAAGAGTTAGATAAAAGAGGCTGTTTTGTAATGGAGAGTAACTCTGATACAAAATTTATTAAAGATTTATATAAAGAATATAGAATTGATATAGTGTATATGCATAGATTTATCAATAGCAAAAAAGAGGGAAGAGGGAAGATAAGTGAGGTAGTGATAAGGAATTATGAAATAGGAGGAAAAAATGGAAAAAATAATTGATTGTCTTAATTACTTTTCCAATATAGGCACTAGAAATGAGGTGAGGGCAAGGGTAATTAAGAAATTTATGGAAGAAGAGCCCGGAACGGGGAGTGGGAAAAAAGCAAGTAGGTATAAATATAGAGTTGCCAAACTACAAAATGGAAATGAAGTAATATTGCGTAGACCAGCTAATTTAAAAAATGGTTTTGATTTTTTAATAACAGTAACAAATACTAATTTTAATCCTTCAGGACAATATAGGGATTATCCAAAGCATGATGATGTCATTGAGGATTTACAAAGAAAAAAAGAAAGTAATCCAGAACTTTATAATTTATTTAAAGAACAGATTGTCAAAATATTTGAATGTAAAATAGAAGTTGAAAATATAGATTTTGGAAAATTTGATTTTCGAGTGGGATATGATGTGGATTTAATTCTTCATTGTCTTAAATGGTTTTTTATTGAGCAAGATATAAGATATTGGAATTATTCTGGAAGAGATATGTTAATGGGTGGTATTCCTTAAATAATATAATTTACTTATAAATACCAGAGTTAGTATTAAGATTTGGAAGTAAAAATGTATGCAAAAAATAAAAGCTTTTCAACCAACAAATTTTGAACTTGAATGCACAACTGTTTGGTCTTTTCCAAAAAGGGGTAGTTGGGCAACACATAATGCAAAATATAGAGGGAACTGGGCACCAGAAGTAGCAAGAAATCTCATTTTAAGATATTCAAAAGAGGGAGATTTACTTTTAGATCCGATGATTGGCGGAGGGACAACCGCAATAGAGTGTAAATTATTAAATAGAAATTTAATTGGATGTGATATAAATGAAAATGCAATTGAGTTAACGAAAGGAGCATTAAATTTTGAATCTGCATATAATCCCAAAATTGAAATTTTTAAAAATGATGCTCGCAATTTATCTTTCATAAATGGTGAAAGTATAGATTTTATTCTTACGCATCCTCCATATGCAAATATTATTAAATACTCTGATAATATTAGTGGTGATTTGTCTCATATAAAAGATTTAGATAAATTTTGTGATGAGATAGAAATTATTGCAAAAGAGTTTTATAGAGTATTAAAAAAAGATAAATATTGTGCTATTTTAATAGGAGATACAAGAAGAAACAAAATATATCAACCTTTAGCTTATAAAGTTATGGAGAGATTTTTAAAAGTAGGGTTTTTGTTAAAAGAAGATATTATTAAACATCAACATAACTGTAAAGCTACTGGATTTTGGAAAAAAAGAAGTCAAGAATATAATTTTTTACTTATTATGCATGAGCATATTTTTGTTTTTTACAAATATTAGTTTTGACACAGAAGCGGTTTTCGTATAAAATAAGACAAAATTTATCCTAATAGGAGTAGCGATGGCTGATATCTTAAAAATTGGAAAGTATGAATTTACAAGCAGGCTCATAGTTGGAAGTGGAAAATATCCAGATTTCAAAACTACATACGATGCTACAATTGCTAGTGGTGCACAGATGATTACTGTGGCAGTGCGACGGGTCAATATTACCGATCCAAATAAAGAAAACCTCATGGACTATTTCAAAGATAGCGATGTGCAGCTTTTGCCAAACAGTGCTGGTTGTACGACTGCTGAAGAGGCAATTACTCTCTTTAGGATGGTAAGAGAAGCAACAGGTATCGATATCATTAAGCTTGAAATTATAGGAGATACTGAAAAAACGCTCTATCCAGATGTGATTGAGACGATTAAAGCGTGTGAAGTATTGGCAAAAGATGGTTTTACTGTTATGGCATATACCAATGACGATCCAATTACAGCAAAAAAACTTGAAAATGCTGGAGCTGCAGCTGTAATGCCACTTGCTGCACCGATTGGAAGTGGTCTTGGTATCCAAAACAGATACAATGTAGTTTTTGTCAAAGAAGCTGTGAATGTTCCAGTTATCGTTGATGCAGGGGTTGGATGTGCAAGTGATGCGGCAATTGCTATGGAGCTAGGAGCTGATGGAGTACTAACAAATACAGCCATTGCACAAGCGAAAAATCCGATCCTCATGGCTGAAGCTATGAAGCATGCAGTACAAGCAGGACGTATGAGCTATTTGGCTGGCCGAATTCCTAAAAAACCTTACGCAACGGCATCGAGCCCAAGTGAAGGGATGATACAGTTTTGATATGCGTCTTTAAAAAGAGCCTAAAGGCGGCTCTTTTTATTGATCATGTGGTGCAAATAGATTTACATCTATGATATTTGTTCCCATTCTTCCATCAGGAATATAAAATATATTGCCATTTCTTACAGCCTTTCTTCCTCCTTTAAAATCTGTTGTTCCAAAAGTATTGAAGCAGCCTTTATACTTTGTCCTATCAAAAACATCTAAACCATATCCTTTTGTTATGCCATATATCCGATAGCCATAATCATTGCCAGCAATATGCAAGACTACTGTAGGATATGCAGAAGAGGATTCAATTAATCTTGGAGCATTGAGATTTGTAATATCATAATATTTCATCCATGTGGAGAAGGTTAAAAGATGGGAAGCATCATGGAATTGGATGGCCCCATACACATATTCATTTTGATTGTAAGTAATGGTACCGATGAATGAAGGACTTAAGGTGTTATTGGATGTGATATCGTAAATGTTCGTTTTATACACTGGAGGACTTTGATATGTCGCAAAAGTTTGATATGTGACAAAAAGTTTTGTTCCATCCTCTGAAATTGCAATATAGTTAATGGTACCTGGCACATTTAGAAGATGCTCTTCAAGATAGGCAGGTGTTGACCATAATCTAAGAATGTGGACTTTGCTAAAATCTGCTAAAAAGGCTTTTGAACTATCGCTATTGAGAATGAGTTGCGTTGCATCAGTATATGTGCTTTGGACTGGATAAATTCCTACCGATTGAGGTTGCACAGGATTTGTAATATCAACTTCTATAAGCCCTTTTTTATTGCTACTGATATAGAGATGGTTAAGATGATTGGAAAGAGCAATATCTGTCCAATCAGCTGGAGATTGATTAATGATAAATTCTGTGAGTTTATTCAAGAAAACCTTATTTGGAGCGATAGAGTAGATAAATAGTTTGCCTTCACTAAGAGCATAAAGGATACTTCCTCTTTTGGCGATAGATTTAATGGTTGATCCCTTTTCTGTTATGCGTGATACCACACCAGAGAGCGTAATGTCCCTGTAGTAAGGATTCGACACATCAATAATATTGATACCTCTTTGTGTACCTTCATCTCTATAAACAAAGGCCAATTTTTTGCCATTTTTAAAAAGTTTGGTAACTTTACAGGCATTATAGAGAATATCAATGTATCCACTCATGGCAGGATGAGTAGGAGTGGAGAGATCAAACATTATTAATCCACTTGCATAATCCGCAACATAAGCGTAACTTCCATCTATTGTTATATCGCAAGTATAATCAAAAGTGTTTGCATGTCCTACAATAGATCTCGATTGAAAATCTATAACGACGATTCCATTTTGTCCATCTGCGACATAGATGTTGTTACCTTTGACATCTACAGCATTTGCATGACCTGGGGTGTCAATATCGAAAATAAATTTTTGTTGATGCGTTGGAGTGATGCGAGGATAGAGATTAATGATTTTGACACCTTCGGTTCCATTTGCAATGATTGCGAACGTGACACCATTTTTGTCTACTATTTTTATATCGTTTGCAAAATCCAAAGGAATCGTACTTTGTAAAATTTTATTTTGAGAAGCATCATATTTGTAAAATTTTGTTCTATCTATCAACCAGATGTTATTGCGACTATCTTTTGCCAAATCTATGAAATTTGTGTATATTGGAGCTACTCTTCCGTAAGAGAGGTTTGAAGTATTGACAAAATACAATCCATGAGATGTTGCTACTGCCAATTTTTGTGAACTGTATACAATAATGGCATTTATATTATGTGATGATGGCAATATTCTCTCACGCACTTTTGTAATGTGAGTAGGATCAGAAATATCCAACTCTATAAGTTTATTGTTGTTACCTATATATGCTCTGTTTCCATGAACACAAACGGCATTGCCATACAGTGGTATATTGACATATTCAGTATCAAAAGTGGAGTTAAGTATCATAGAAGGATATTTACCATCCCTCATTCCAACATAAAGATGTGTCAAATCATGTGCTATAGTTGGAGTTACCGCTCCTTTGTTTTGAAGATCTTGGTAAAACGCTATATCTTTCTCATCAATATTACTATCGCCTGTGATATCATGAGTAAAAAGACTCTTTGCTACAGTACGAAGTTGTTCTTGAAAACCAAGAGGATGGAAGCGATATTTAATATAACTGGCAAGATTTTCATAAGCAATTTCACTGATTAATGAGACCACTGGTCTATGAGAAATTTCATCTCCTTTGACAATGAGTCGCAAAACCCCTTTATTTTTATTGCCGAACTGTTCGAGTTGTCCATTACCATTAGGATCGAAATCACATCCTTTATTGACCTCTACGAGATAGTAGCTATTGTTATGATACATACTGCATTCAGCTCCGTCACAAAAGTCAAAAATAAATCCGGATATTCCAACATGATGATAGGTATGAGTAGTTTTGCGTAAATTTAAAGAACCTGTGGAAGAGATTTCGTAGATTTTCACTTGTGCGTTATACCATTGAAATGGTGTATCGAGTCTTCCAATTTTACGAGATGCTGGTACAGAGCTGGCTGCTCCACTGGAATGGGAACCAATCGCACAATCGAGGTTGCAAGAATCGCTTGCACAAGAACTTGAACTTGAAGTAGGAATTGAGGTCGAAGAGGAAGATGGAGCTGACGAACTACTGCTTGAGTAGGGACAGATTGTTCCAGGAACTATTGAGCAATGGAATGTAGCAGTATTGTCATCGTTGATAGTAAACCAGATATAGGGTAATCTATCTGGAGAGCCATCGTTGTCGATATCTAGATATTGAAAATAGTGGGTATTGGGATCTGCCCCCATGAGTTTATATACAGACTGTGAGTTTTGTGAAAGATAGACCCATGAAAATCTTGTTTCACTATCGCCATCATATTGGATGAATATGAAGTATCCTGCAATTTCTGGAAGTTGGGAAGGAGCTTTATTTAATCTCTTCCAACCAAAAGGATTGTCATCAGTAGGAGTGATGCCTAAAAGCCTAAATGCACTTCCTTGATCGGATATATAGAGCCAATCATTGTAATCTGAGCCATTTTGTTCAAAATCGTACTGATAAAAAGTTCCATAGATCTTCCATTTCTCTTTTGAAAGCAGATAAGTGCCCAATCCTTCTACATAAGGAGGAAGAGAAGATGCCAATATATAACCAAAACCAAGGAGGAAAAGAAAGACGAAACGGATCATGGCCAATCCTTTATATGAATTTAACTCTATTAATCATTCTATATTGTAATAGTTTAAATTAGAATTAAATTATTTTGGCTATTGTAATTGGAAAGTTATGATAATAATTTAATTTTACTATTCCCATCAGAATAAGCATTATGGTAAGTGATATAGTGTGTGGGAAAGAGACATATTTTATATATTGACTATCTTTTTGATTCAATTTAATATGCAACGCAGATTTGATGCGCTTTTTTGTAATAGATATTCCAAAGAGATTACAATAGCAAATCCTTGCATGTGAGGTGCTTGCAAAGATGGTTTAATAGTCATGGCATATATTAATGATAATCCAATTACGGCTAAAAAATTAGTAAATGCTGGAATAGCAACTGTTATGTAATTTGTAGTTTCTATTGAAAGTAGGCTTGTCCCACTTGTTAATACAATTTTCAACAAAATCTTGTCATAATACTTCTTTATATCCTCAATAAAGGCATATTATGGCATTAGAAACACTAACAGCACAAAACTTCAATGACAAAGTTGCTTCACACGATATTGTGATTCTTGATTTTTGGGCTCCTTGGTGTGGACCTTGCAAAGAATTTGGTCCAATTTTTGAAAAAGTTTCCCAAAAGTACCCTGAAATTCTTTTTGGAAAAATCAACACAGAAGAAGAGCGTGAGCTTGCAGCACATTTTAATATCTCTTCTATTCCTACTATTGCTATTATTCGAGAAGGAATAGTACTTTTTATGCAGCCAGGACTTTTACCTGAAGAGGCTTTAGAAGATCTCATTCGCCAGGTCAAAGAACTTGATATGGATAAGGTCCGCGAAGAAATTGCTAAACAGCAGCAAAATCCTCAGTAAAGGGGGCTTTTGCCAACTGTTTTACCAGGAAGCAGCTCTTTTACTACCTTATCAAACTCAAACCTTTTCATGTTAGTCATTTCTTTCACTTTTTTTATCTTGATTGACATGTAATTTCTAATGCTTTTATGTAGCTTCAAAAAGCTGCTTGATATTCAATGAAATTAACTTTCTGAGAAGGAAATTGCGAACATTTTTTTGACATCATCCGATTTTTTACATAAGTTTTATTTTAGAAATGGTACTCTTTTATAAGATGACTTATAAAGGTATGCCATGCGTTTTGGTATAAATTTTTTATATTCTGATGAAGTTTTTATTCCTGCACAATATAGAAAATTTTTTCTTGCTTTTATAAAAGAGGCTTTAAAGCATACCGAAGAGGGAAAGAGACTTTACGATTATTATTTTAATGAAAGAAAAAATCTCTCAAAACCATTTACATTTTCTATACATATCAATTCTAAACAAAAAATAACAAATAGATTCCTTACGAATAATATTAAATTTTATTTCTCTACAAATAATCTCATTTTAACTACACTTATTTATAATGGAATAAAGAAATTAGAAAAATATGATCCTCTGCATACAAATATCAAATTTATAACCGATATTTTTCCTATCTATCAAAAGAAAATAAAATTGAATAAAGTGATGTTTAAATCACTTTCTCCAATTTTAGTTAGAGACATAAAAAATAAAAAAGGAAAAGGCTATCTAACTTTTGATCATGAAGATTTCATTCAAAATCTAAAATACAATCTAAATAATTTGTCTAAAAACTTTTTAGATAAAGAAATTATGATAAAAGATATGGATATACAGATTTTTGAAGCAAAACGTGTAATAGTTCCAACGTATGGAGGAGAAATAGGAAATAATCTCATTTTTCAACTCAAAGCACCTAACAAATTATTAGAACTTGTTTATGATATAGGTATTGGAGCAAAAAGAAGCCAAGGATATGGTATGGTTGAGGTATTGCGATGATGCTAAAAGTCTATTTAGGTGACTGGCTTTACAATGCAAGTATACTAGGATTTTTAAATATAAATTCTTATTTATGGGAATTAAAAACCATTGGAGATAAAAAAGAACTTATTTCACAAGACGAAAATTTACTTAAGTTTGGAGATAACTATATAGAATTTGATAGAAAAATTTTTGAAGGGTTTTCTGAAAGATTTTTTGATTATGCTTTTAATCAGTATGGAAGATACGAAAATTTAATAAAGCTTTTTGAAGAGTATAGAGAAGATTTATACTCCCTAAAAAGCAGTGGAAATTTAGATTACTTAAATAAAAAATATTTCCATGGTAAAGAACAAAACGATAAAATTCCACAGAAACTCCCAATTGAAATCTTTGACAGATTTAAAAAAATACTTCAAGGATTTAAGCTATTAAAAGACAAACTGGGCAAAATTCCTTCTAAAAACGAAATCAAAAAAGATGTAAATCTTTTAATAAATCTTCTCCAAAATGCTATAGAAATTATGAAAAAAGATAAAGAAGAGTTTTGGGAAAGTGATGTTCAAATTTATCTAAGAAATATTTATGGTCAAAAAAGTTTTTTAAATCTTAGTGTAAATAAAAATAGATTTGAAAAATTTTATAAAGATTTTGAAGAACCTTTAAAAGAAGATAAAGTTAAAAAGGATAAAAAGTTATTGTGTATTTCTTGCATGGAAAAAAAAGCGAAGAAAAATACGATATTTGATACAGGAATTTCTAAATTTTATGGTCTTAATAAAGATTCTATAAATTTTGTATGGAATTTTAATCCAAAACTACCTTTATGCGAAATTTGTGAAATTATTTATTTTTCCTATTTCGCAGGTTTAATCCCTCTTCAAAAAGATGGCAAAAAAGTTTTTTATTTTGTTAATTCTGATAGCTCTATCGTTGATTTAGTAAGTAAAAATAATTTATTAAAAAGTGTATTGAATCCTGATTTGACCCAAAACATTCTTTTAGATTTCTTTACTCAGCTTATTTTAGAAACATCTTATGAAAAAGCATTTTTTACTCTTCAAAATATAGCTGTCTTAGAACTAGATCTAAATAATGAAACAATGCCAAAGGTTTATTCTTTTAATCTATCAAGAGAAAAAGCAAAATTTTTAAAAGAATCGCAAACTAAAGAAAATTTAAAAGAGTTTTCCAAAAATTATTACAAAATAAAAGATACAAAAATTTCAATACTTCCGGAAATCATTTCTTTAATCTTAGAAAATAAACTTTATTTTAATTACTTAAACAAACTTCTAAAAATGTATATAGCTTATCAAAATGGCTCAAAAAATTATGAAACTAATATAAACCCATATAAAGTTCAAACTTTAAATCTACTTGTTTCAAAATTTATTAAAGATGTAGGAGGCAAAACAATGAATATGTCAGAAAATGAAATGTGGAGGGTTTATTACGAAGGTAAAGAACTTGCAAATATTTTAAGAGATAAGAAAGTGGAAAATAAAATACAGTCAATTTCTTATAAACTTTTAAATTCACTTAGAATAGGAAACAGTTCACAATTTATGGATATTTTACTTCGAACTTATATGGCTTATAGGGAAGAAATCCCTTCTTCTTTTATAAAGGTTTTGCAAAATAAGGAAGATTTTTATTCTATTGGGTATAGCTTTTTAAATGGATTTCTTGGAAACGAAAAAGAGGAGGTAAAAAAATAATGGCTAATTTACAACCAAAAGGATTAACAGTTTCAGTAATTTTTGATGCAATGAGTTTGAACTATGGAGAAGGAGTTGGGAATATTTCAGAACTTAAGAAAATTTCGCGTTCTGGTGAACTTTTGTCGTATGAATCAAGACAGGCTATTAGATATGATATCTATAGAATGTTAAAGGAATTATTTTTTATAGATAATAAAAAAGAAGAACCTTTAACAGCAGATCAAGATGTTGTCCAGTTTAAACCTGAAGCTACTATAAAAGATTATATAGAGGCTGATTTATTTGGATATATGAAAACAGAGCAAGGAAAAGGCTCATTAACAAGATCTGCAGTTGTAAGAATAACTCCTGCTATATCTCTTGAGCCTATGTTTTTAGATGTAGAATTTGGAACCAATCTAAACTTTGCCCAAAGAGCAGGAACAGATCCAAATCCATTCCAATTTGAACATCATTTATCTTTATACTCTTATACAATTACAATCGAATTAGACAGAGTCGGAGAAGATTTAAATGATAGTATTTCTCTTGAACCTTCTGAAAAAGCGAGAAGAGTCAATATGGTTCTAGATGTATTAAAAGTATTAAATAGAAACATTAAAGGTAGGATGGAAAATTTGAATCCTTTTTTTTCTATTGGCGGAGTTTATAATGTTAAAAATCCATTTTTCTTAGGAAGATTGAAAATAAAATACAATCGTGAAACAAGAAAATATCTCTTAGATACTCCAATTATTTCATCTGTTTTGGAAATGAGCTTTAACGGAAAAAAGGTTAAAGATAATTCTTATATAGGAATTGTAGGCGGATACTGGGAAAATGAGAAGGAAATCAAAAATCTTTTACCTGAAGAGAAAATTTATAATGTAAATGATTTCTTTGAAGCTTTAAAAGAACAAGTAAATGAGTATTATGGGGTTTAAAAGTGAAGCTTCTTAAAATAAAAGCTTATCAAATTTTTGCAAATTATAGAAAACCTATGAGTTTTAATTTTTGGGACAGTTATCCGTTGCCGCCTTTATCTACGGTTAGAGGATGGTTTCATACTGTAGTTGAAGCTAAAGAATATATCCCTATGTCAATGAGTATCCAGGGAAAATTTTCGTCTGTTGTTCAGGATTTGCAAACACTTATAAAATTTGATAGAAAAAGAAACAAAGAAGGGGAAATAGTTTTAAAAAGTTTCAAAAATAAAGTATTTTCAAAATCTCCCACTTTTGTAACAAATATTTACGATATCCATTTGAATATATATATTAAAGCAGAAGAAAAATATCTAAAGCTATTTAAAGAAAATCTTCTAAAAAACGAATATCCTTCCCTTGGAAGAAAAGAAGATTTAATAAGGATTGATTATATTGATTTTATAGAAGCAATAAATAAAGACTTTTCAGAAGAAGAACATATAATAGATTATGGCATTTATTTAAATAAGGAAACAGCTGTTAATTTAGGAATTGTAGGTATAAATTATAGAATGAATTTTAAATATGATAAAGAGCTTTTGGACAAAACAGGACTTAGATATTTTGAAAAGAAAGATGTTGTATATATAGATCACGATTATATAGAAGATGGAGATCTCCTTTTTGATGAAGAAGATAAAAGAGTTATTGACTTAATCGGATATTAAATATGGAAAAGGTATATGCAAAGCTTTACTATCAAAATGGTAAGCTTGTTCCTGAAACTTTAGAAAGGCATACAGAAAATCTTTTAAAAGAATTAGAAAGAATAAAAGGACTATATGGTAAGGAATTAAAAGATATTGGAACTACTGATAACTTTTGGAATGCTTTGAAAATTGCTTGTTTATTTCACGATTTAGGTAAAGTTTCTTCTCATTTTCAAAAAAAGATAAAAAAATACTTAAATGAGCCAGAAAAAATCCCATCAGATTTAGATAAAGAAATTCCACATAACTATCTTTCAGGAATATTCTTATATGTTCCTGAAATAAAAGGGACTATTACCAAGGGATATTTTAATTACATCCTTTTTTCTGTTTTGTTTCACCATCATCGAAAAATAGATTTTTCACAAGAATATTTCCTAAAAGTCATTGAAAAAGATATAAAAAATAAAATAGATACTTTAAAGTGGCTGAAAAAATATAGGTTTTTTATATCAGATATTCCCTCAGATAAAGCTGATATTCTATATAAAAAAATAGAAAGTTTTTACTTTAACTCTCCTAAGATAAAAAATATCAAAAAAGATAAAACTTTTATTCTATTGAAAGGACTTCTTCACAGATTAGACCATTCAGCATCAGCACATCTATCTGTAGAGGAAAATAGAATTTCTAATGTAGAAGAGAAATTATTATCTTATCTTTCTAAAAAAGAAAATTTTAAAGGTCTAAAACCATTCCAAAAAAAAGCAAAAGAACAGAGAAATAAGAATGTATTACTTACTGCTTCAACAGGCATAGGAAAAACAGAGTTTGCTATAAATTGGATTGGAGAAGATAAAGCTTTTTATACTTTGCCTGTTCGGGTTTCTGTTAATGCTATGTATGAAAGATTTATTAATGTTTTTAAAGAAGACCAGGAAAAGATAGGACTTTTACATAGTGATGCTTTATTTTATGGAATAAGAGAGAATGAAAAAATAGATGATTTACTTTCTATTGAAGAACACGTCATAAAAACACAAGCTACAAGACAGTTCTCTATGCCAATTACTATAACCACAGCTGACCAGCTATTTACATCTGTTTTTAAGTATCCTGGGTATGAGAAAATTTATGCCACTTTGATGTATTCAAAAATAGTATTAGATGAACCACAAAGTTATTCACCAGATACACTTGCAGTAATAATAAAGGGACTTCAAGAAATAACCTACTATGGTGGAAAGTTTTGTTTTATGAGTGCAACAATTCATCCTTTTATCAATGAATATTTAAAAAATTATGCAGAAGAATTAGAACCTGTTTTTAGTGACGAGAAAAAGCATAAGATTAAATTAGAAGATAAAACCATTAATGAATTTTCAAATGATATGATTTCTCAATTTAATCAGAGTAAAAAAGTTTTAGTTATTACAAATACAGTAAAAAAAGCACAGGAATTGTTTAAATTTTTAAAAGATAATAAAAATCTAAATGTTAAACTTCTACACTCGCTTTTTATTCAAAGAGATAAAAAAGAAAAAGAAGAACAAATAAAAAATCCTTGTGAACCAGTTATCTGGATTTCAACTCAATTAGTAGAAGCTTCTTTGGATATAGATTATGATATTCTGTTTACAGAAATTTCCACTTTAGACTCTTTAATTCAAAGAATGGGAAGGATTTATAGAAAATCAGGAAGAATAATTGATAAAAATGACAATCCTAATATTATTATTGCTACACAAGAACCATCAGATAAAGGAAAAATTTATAGCAAAGAGATTGTAAAACTTACATTAGAAGCTTTAAAAAAATACAATTTAAAAATATTAACTGAAAGTATGAAACAAGAGCTCATGAAAGAAGTTTATAACGAGGAAAAAATAAAAGAAACTAAATTTTATCTAGATTTTAAAAAATACATGAAACTTTTAGACGCAGGTTTTGAGGCTGATACCAAAGGAGAAGCTCAACAGCTTTTCAGAGAAATTTTAAATATAAATGTTATTCCAGAAAAAGTTTATCAAAAAAATATTGATGAGATAGAAAAAGCAATTGAAGTCGCATTAGATAAAGAAAAAAAATATTCTGAAAAAATACAAGCATTTTACACTTTGAATAAGTTTACAGTAAGTATATCTCTTTATAAACTAAAAAATATTATCCCAACCAAAATAACCCCAGAAAAATTTAGAAAAAAAATTTTTACTATAAATTTTCCTTATGATGTTAGTTTAGGCTTAATAATTGAAAATAAAAATGTTGAAAATATATTATGAAAAAATTATATATTACGGGAATTGAAATAGCTTATTATTTTATTTGTAAAAGAAAATTATGGCTTTTTTCTAAAGATATAACAATGGAACAAAATAATCAATTAGTAGAATTAGGAAAAATTATTCATGAAATAACTTATAAAAATAAAAGAAAAGAGATAGAATTTGAAGGAATAAAAATCGATTTTTTTGAAAAGAAAAATGCTTTGATTCATGAAGTAAAAAAAGGTAAAACAATGGAAAAAGCTCATGTTTGGCAGATGAAATATTATCTTTATAGATTAAAACTTTTAGGTATAAATTGTAAAGGAATGATCGATTATCCATTATTAAGGCAAAGAGTTACTGTCATTTTGGAAAAAGGAGATATTGAAAAATTAGAAGATTTAATAAATAAAATTGAAGAAATTAAGAGCTTGAAAATCCCTCCTAAGGTTATAGATAAAATTTTTTGTAAAAAATGTAGTTATTATGAGTTGTGTTATGCGTGAATATTATATATTTAAATCTGGCAGAATAAAAAGAAAAGATAATACACTGTTTTTAGAGTATTTTGAAAATGAAAAAGTATTAAAAGTTCCTATACCGATAAATGATATTGATTCCTTATATATTTTTGGAGAAGTTGACTTTAATACAAAACTCTTAAATTATTTTACACAACATCAAATTATGATGCATATTTTTAACTATTATGGTTTTTATAGCGGAACATATTATCCTAGAGAATTTTTATTGTCTGGTGATTTATTAGTTAAACAAGTAAAATATTTTACTTCAAGAAAAAAGAGACTCTCTATTGCTAAAGAATTTGTAAAAGGTGCTATTTATGGGGCTATTGCAAATATTAAAAGATATAAAGAAAAAATTGATAATGAAATAGAAATTTTAAAATCATTATATAAAAGTGTTGATGAACAACATGGAATTAGAGCTTTAATGGGAGTTGAAGGTAATGCGAAAGATATATATTATAGCTGTTTTGAAAAAATTATTACTCAAGATATTGATTTTAAAAAAAGAGTAAAAAATCCTCCAGATAATATGATAAATGCTCTACTTTCTTTTGTTAATAGCCTTATTTATACTTTTGTTTTAAAAGAGATATATAAAACACAATTAAATCCAACAATAAGCTATCTTCATGAGCCAAGCACAAGAAGATTTTCTTTATCATTAGATATTGCAGAAATATTTAAACCTATTTTTGGAGATAGATTGATTTTTGAAATGTTAAATGATAGAAAATTGTCCAAAAAAGATTTTGATAAATCATTAAATTTTGCCTATTTAAAAGAAGAAGGAAGAAAAAAAGTCATAACTGCTTTTGAAGAAAGAATGAATAGGACAATTTTGCATAAAAAGTTTAGAAAAAGAATTAAATATAAAAGATTAATAAGATTAGAACTTTATAAGCTTATTAAACATTTGTTAGGAGAAAGTGAATATAAACACTTTAAAATTTGGTGGTAATAATGTATATAATACTGGTTTATGATATTTGTACAATAGAAAAAGAAGGTCAAAATAGACTTAATAAAGTAATGAAATTATGTAGACAATATCTTCATCATACTCAAAAAAGTGTTTTTGAGGGTGAATTAAGTGAAGCAAAATTTATAAAATTGCAAAATAGTATTAAAAATATTATAGATTTTAATAACGATTATGTAATTTTTTATAGAATTGATAATAAAAATAATGTAAAAAAATACAATTTAGGAATATCTTTTGATCCTACAACAAATATATTCTAGCGGAATTTTCGGAAAACTAAATATTGCTAATTCGAGAAAAAACTTTTATAAATAAAGAAAAAAAATGCCTTAAAATCGGAACTGTGTTATAATTTTTTTATGGATATTAGCATCCAATTGTGGGATATAAATCAATTACCAAAAAGCATATTCGGGTCGTATTGCTCCATATTAGCATCCAATTGTGGGATATAAATAAGTATCTTGCATTGTTTAGAAACAGAGTACTTAGAATATTAGCATCCAATTGTGGGATATAAATAGTTAAAATACTACTGAAAGTAACGGGTTGGCCTGATGATATTAGCATCCAATTGTGGGATATAAATATAAAGCTTGCGTTGGCAAAGTTGTTAGGTTTGATTATATTAGCATCCAATTGTGGGATATAAATATGATGAAACGAACCGTTTATAAATACGTAAAGCAAGATATTAGCATCCAATTGTGGGATATAAATAGTGTTCAAAGTACCTATAATCCTTCTCACAACTATAATATTAGCATCCAATTGTGGGATATAAATTTTCAAGAGATAAATTTGGTGTCTATTAGAAAAATAATATTAGCATCCAATTGTGGGATATAAATAATCTCTCATCACCAAATCAAGCCCGCTAGTTCTAAAATATTAGCATCCAATTGTGGGATATAAATAAAAAAAAATGCGAGATATATGGAGAAAGATGTATTTATATTAGCATCCAATTGTGGGATATAAATCACTTGCTCTTGGAGGTTTAAGGGGCTTGAATGCGGATATTAGCATCCAATTGTGGGATATAAATTTCCAAAAAAAGATGAGATTGGTATTGAATATTATAATATTAGCATCCAATTGTGGGATATAAATGTCTTTGGGTCGGGCTTTTGGCTGCCCTCGCCCTTCATATTAGCATCCAATTGTGGGATATAAATATGGAAATTAGGATTAATATTTACGATAGCAGTAATAATATTAGCATCCAATTGTGGGATATAAATGTTGTTTCATTTCAAGAGTGCAAATGCATCGAGGAATATTAGCATCCAATTGTGGGATATAAATGCGGATAGCGATGTTAGTATGTTGTTTGGTAGACCAATATTAGCATCCAATTGTGGGATATAAATACATATTGGGCTTGCATAAATGGTGGTTATAATGCAATATTAGCATCCAATTGTGGGATATAAATAAAGTTGCTCGTGCTGTGATAGAATGGTGGGCGACAATATTAGCATCCAATTGTGGGATATAAATTTCTCTTTTTCAATCTTTTTCGTATAGTCCTGTTCATATTAGCATCCAATTGTGGGATATAAATATCTAATTGGTTCAAAGCTGTATGCGTGATACTTGTATATTAGCATCCAATTGTGGGATATAAATGATTTTAGCAATTCTGGTGAGGGTTGGTATGTATCTGATATTAGCATCCAATTGTGGGATATAAATATTTGAGTATGCTATTGAGTATAATGATTTTGTACTCATATTAGCATCCAATTGTGGGATATAAATACGCTGAAGCTTCAAGGTTTGTCAAATTTGATGTATCATATTAGCATCCAATTGTGGGATATAAATAACAAAGATAACGAAACTCTTGGCTGAAGAGGCGAATATTAGCATCCAATTGTGGGATATAAATCTCAGACGATATAAATTCGAATTCGTATGTTTGGAATATTAGCATCCAATTGTGGGATATAAATTGAGATAAATAATCTCATTGTATTCCAGGCATTTCAATATTAGCATCCAATTGTGGGATATAAATAAAACATAAAGGGATTGTTTAGTTTCACATTTATTGATATTAGCATCCAATTGTGGGATATAAATTTGGTTGCATTCTGCAAATCATCTTGTATAGAATCAAATATTAGCATCCAATTGTGGGATATAAATCTGTAAACGTCAGCCGTGCAGTACCTGAAGATTACAATATTAGCATCCAATTGTGGGATATAAATGTGGAAGTCTTGTAATACATAAAGCTGGATTTGTTGATATTAGCATCCAATTGTGGGATATAAATTAAGTATTGACATCTTACTTTGAATATTTTGGAGAATATTAGCATCCAATTGTGGGATATAAATAGCTTTACATCTGGAGTAGATTACACAGTAACAATTATATTAGCATCCAATTGTGGGATATAAATGCGTCTATGACATTTAATGAAGAATCTGCAAATTGGATATTAGCATCCAATTGTGGGATATAAATCGTAATATATAGCTTCAAGCTCTTTGCGCCATTTAGATATTAGCATCCAATTGTGGGATATAAAGGAAGATGATTTTCAAATGGATGTGGAGCATAGGCTTATATTAGCATCCAATTGTGGGATATAAAGATAGTACTTCGATAGAAATAATTATAGAGAATAACTTATATTAGCATCCAATTGTGGGATATAAAGGCTCTTGACGCTGGTGCTAAAACTGCCTGGAAACCTATATTAGCATCCAATTGTGGGATATAAAGACCATCTTTTGGGCAACTCACTTGGGTATTGCAAAATATTAGCATCCAATTGTGGGATATAAAGATCGTTTCATTTCAAGAGTGCAAATGTATAGAGGAATATTAGCATCCAATTGTGGGATATAAATATGACTGCTTGACTGCTAATGGCTCTTTATCTACTTATATTAGCATCCAATTGTGGGATATAAATTAATCAACTTGCAGGTAAAGACGATTTACAGATTTTATATTAGCATCCAATTGTGGGATATAAATATGACTGCTTGACTGCTAATGGCTCTTTATCTACTTATATTAGCATCCAATTGTGGGATATAAATGCTTTTGAGAATGCTGGAGAGCAGACAATCGATGCGATATTAGCATCCAATTGTGGGATATAAATCAGACTGTCGATAGCGTTGTTATCAAGCAAAACTTCAATATTAGCATCCAATTGTGGGATATAAAGATATTCGCTACATATGCTTTGAAAGAAGGGGCAAATATATTAGCACCCAATTGTAATGACCCTTCATTTTCTGCACACCTAAGCTACCAAGTGAAACACTTCTACAGGTGTTTTGTACTGCAGCGCTGAATGCTTTCGTTTTTGATTGTAAAAATTGATCCATTCTTCAATAATTTTGTTAGCCTCCTTGAGTGATTTGAAGTTATAGTACCAGATACACTCTTCCTTGATGGTTCGGAAGAACCTTTCAATCATGCCATTGTGTTCAGGAGTATAAGGAGTGATGAACTCCTGAGTGAAGTTGTAATCTTTGATTGTTTTGGTGAACGATTTACTGGTAAAAACCAATCCATTATCACTTCGTAATACAATGGGCTCTTTCAATCGCTGAAGTCTTCCAAATCGATAGATCAAGCCTTCCTGCAAAGCAGCTTCTGCTGTTTTCGCTTTACCGCTTTTTGAGAGTCTCCATCCAACGATTTCACGGGTACAAGTATCAATCACGCAAGCTAAAGTGCTCCAGCCATCATTAATACTGTAGATGCGGGTCATATCAATAGTCCATCTTTGATTGGGATAGTGTGAACGCGAAGGCATCATTTTGGCTCTTGGCCTATGCCCTTTGGAACGCTTTCTTACCTGCCAACTTTTTAGTTGCAGAATGCGCTGCACTGCTTTTTTGTTCATCCCAAGCAGTAAAGCTAAACAACGATAGCCATACGTTGGAAATTTCTCTATCTTCTCTTTGACTTTTTTAACACGCTCTTCATCCAATTTCCGTATTCTTTTGACGGGCTTGTAATAAAAGCTCCTGCGAGGAATATTCAACAGCTTACAGAGTTTTGTGATGCTTATTGGGTAGCCCTCGCTTCTCATTTTGCTCTGTACTTGCATCACTTCTTCTCTTTTCCTACAGAAGCGTCGTACTTTTTTAATGCGATATTCTCCAATGTCAATTCACCTATAACTGCCTTCATATCTTTTATCTTCTCTTCATACATGGCAGCTATATCTTTAGGTCTGGCTCTTAATTGATTCTCCATACCTCTACGTGCATCTTCCATCCACTCCTCTATTGCTCCAGGTGCCAAATCATACTTTCTCGCAACTTCAGATACTGTAGTTTTCCCTTGAAAAACATCCATCACAATGGATAGTGTCAAGAAACGTTCGCAATTTTCCTTCCGGGTAAGTCATCGTCAAGCAGCTTGAAGCTGCGCCTCGTGGATTTCCATCACCTCCTGCAACTTGGCAGGCTAGATATAACTGCGTTCAGATTCCCAATTTTCCGTATACTCCATCAGATAGGTGGCGATCAGCCTCAGATACGATTCTCTTGAAGGAAAGACCGACACCACCTTCGAGCGCCTCCTGATCTCCTTGTTAATCCTCTCTAAAACGTTGGTCGAACTGATTCGCCGTTTGTCGATCTGGGGAAAGTGGTAAAACTGCAACGAATTCTCCAGGCCGTTTTGCAGGACTTCGATCGCTTCGGGAAATTTCTTATCATATTCATCGATAATCATCTGTGCAATCTGCAGGGCATCCTCCCTGTATTCTTGCAGCCAGATGCTCTTGAGCCTGGCAGCGAACTTCTCCTTGGCCCTGTGGGGGCCATGGGCCAGGATGTTGCGCATGAAGTGGACCTTGCATCGCTGCCACGAAGCTCCGATAAAACTCTGCTTGAAAGCTTTCTGGATCCCCTGATGGGCGTTGCTGATCAGCAGCGCGATCTTTTCGACGCCTCTTGCTTTGAGCCTGTCGAAAAAGCTTTTCCACGTTTCAGTACTCTCGGAGACGAAGGGTTCAATGGCCAACACCTCCCTGTTGCCCTCTATCGTCACGCCGTAGGCTATCATAATGGCTGTGGATACCACTCTGTCTTCATGGTTTCTCACTTTCTCATACAAAGCATCGACCCAGATGAAAGGATACTCCTTTTGCAAGGGTCGGTTACGAAACTCCTCGACCTGTTCGTCAAGTCCTTTGTTGATCTGCGACACTTGGGAAGCGGATATATTCTCGATACCCAACTCTTTTGCAAGGCGCTCTATCTTTCTGGTCGATACTCCATTGACATAGGCCTCTTTCACCATTGCAATTAAAGCCTGTTCACTCCTTCTCTTTTCGGTGACGAAAAAAGGAATATAGCCACCTCTTCTTATTTTTGGGATCATCAGATATACAGTTCCCAGCCTCGTATCGAACCTTCTTGGACGGTAGCCGCTAAAGTGGCTCTTTCGCTCACTGCCGTGCTCTCCTTTGGCTGCGCCCACTTTCATCTGTGCCTCGATCTGCATCAACTGATCCATCATCCATTTCATCATTGCAAGCAGCGGATCTTCTTCTGTAACGAATCCTGTTAGGATCTTTTTGAAAATTTCGCTATCATTTCTCATGGGTAGACTTCTCCATTCTTTTTTTCTCACCGGAAAGTCTATCCAACCCCTTCGAGGGTTTTCAAGTGAAATTGCGAACTTTAGTGTACACTATCTCACAATGGAAGTTTTCTTTTTTACTGTAAATCTTTTTATCTCTTCTTGGTTTTTATTTAATTTCTCCATTGCTGACCCTTTTATCTTTCACTCTTTATGTATTATATCTTGTGTAGTTGGGCTGGGGGTTGGTATACAATTATGAAATATAAAGCTGGCTTAATCTTTCTAACTAATTAGAAGTAAATTTATTAAAAAGAGGAAGATGCGAGGCAACAAAAGCGCCTTTAGATTTTTAAGATACCCAAGAGATTGAGCATCATAAAAATGAGAGCTACTGGAGCGATATAGCGGATGCTAAACATCCAAACTGCATAGAGTTTGCCTGCAAGTTCTCCAGGTTTATGCAGATGCGCTTGCACTTGCGTTTTTGGAAGCACATACCCCACAAAGATAACAATTGCAAATCCACCCAGAGGAAGCAAAATAGAGTCTGTTGTAAACTCTAAAATATCAAACAGCGGTTTTCCAGCGATGCTAAAAAGTTTTCCCCAACTATTGGTAAATGAGAGAAGGGCTGCAATTCCTACAATCCAGTAAATGAGACTTGTAAGCACGACTGCTTTTGTGCGTGACATCTTAAATCTATCGATGAGGTACTGCACTACAGGCTCTACGAGACTTACTGCAGAAGTGAGTCCAGCAAAGGCAAGAGCGAGGAAGAAAAGCAGAGCAAAAAATATACCAAGAGAGCCAAAATTATGAAGAATCGTTGGAAGGGAGATAAATACAAGTCCCGGGCCTTGTCCAGGCTTTGCACCAAATTGAAACAAGAAACTAAAAATAACAAGACCAGCTACCAAAGCGATGAGTGTATCCATGAAAGTAACTATAAAAGCAGTTTTAGTAATGCTTGCATCTTTTGGCAAAGATGCCGCATAGGTCATAATAGCACCCATTCCAAGAGAGAGGGTAAAAAAGGAGTGTCCAACAGCACGAATGAAGGCTTCAGAATTGAGCTTCTCCCACTTTGGCTCAAACATAAAAGCCAATGCTTTTGAAAAACCATCTAGTGATGCAGCGTAAGTAAGGAGTCCAAAGAGAATGAGCATCAATGCTGGCATCAAGATAAGGTTTACCTTTTCAATCCCTCCTTTGATACCTCTATGGACGACATAGCCAACAATAATTACAGAGATGGTATGAAAAAATATTTGTGCTAAAACCTCATTTCCTACAAGATTAGAAAATATATTTTTTGCTGTTTGTGTATCAGATGGAAGTCCTGAAAAAAGTACATAAAAAAGATAGTATAAAATCCAGCCGATGACTACAGAATAAAATGTCATAATAATAATGCCGTTAAATCCCATAAAACCTGCATACTTCCACCACTTTTTGCTTGGAGGAGCGAGCTCTTCAAATGAGCTTACAGTATCTTTTTTACCAAGTGCACCAATAAGCATCTCTGCAATCATCACTGAAAATCCAATAAAAGCGATGGTAATAAGGTAGATAAGTACAAAAGCCCCACCACCATATTCACCAGTCATATAGGGGAACTTCCAAATATTTCCAAGCCCTACAGCACTTCCGGCTGCAGCCATAATAAAACCTATCTTGCTAAATTTTTGTATTTTCAAGATATCTCCTGCAATGCAATTTGTTATGATAATTATACTACACTGCATAAGTTTAATCATATCTAGCACCGCAAATAAGATAAAGGAGTGCAAATTAGATACATAACTTTTCGATTTATGGGCAGTCGATACCATTAATAAAAACTAGCCCAAGCACTTAATTGATCTTGGATACAATACCTTCTTGAAAATCATTATGAGTGCCATATGTATTGGACTTATACACTATCTTGACAAGAATGCAAATTTTTCCTATAATTTCAGTCCGATTGTCGGGGCGTAGCGCAGTCTGGTTAGCGCACCTGGTTTGGGACCAGGGGGTCGGGGGTTCGAATCCCTCCGCCCCGACCATGTTTTATTAACACTCGTATGGTGGGTGTAGCTCAGGTGGTTAGAGCACCAGATTGTGGCTCTGGGGGTCGCCGGTTCGAGTCCGGTCATCCACCCCATATATTTTCGGGCCTAAAATTGATAAAAAATAAAAATTAACAAATTTGTTGCTTTAGCCTATGGGCCGAATATGCGCCCGTAGCTCAATTGGATAGAGCAACGGACTTCGGATCCGTAGGTTAGAGGTTCGACTCCTCTCGGGCGTGCCACTTTATCACCATACATAATATTTATGCGCTCGTAGCTCAGCTGGATAGAGCAACGGCCTTCTAAGCCGTAGGTCCCAGGTTCGAATCCTGGCGGGCGTACCACTTTGCGCGGGAGTGGCGGAATTGGCAGACGCGCCAGACTTAGGATCTGGTACCGCAAGGTGTGGAGGTTCAAGTCCTCTCTCCCGCACCACTAAGGTAGACATTGTCTCATCTTCCATTTGATCAAATTCTCATCTTTGTTCTATTTATTACAATCCTTTTTCTCATACTCTACTTTTTCAGAAGAAAGCCCCCACTTAAATACAAAGCAGTGCAAAAAATTTTTACCCCAAGCGAGCGAAAATTTTTTATCCATCTCCAGCAGGCCGTGGGGAACGAGTTTTATATCTTTGCAAAAGTGCGAGCTGCTGATGTCTTACTGCCAGTAAGTGCAAAAGATAGAAGCCGCTGGCAAAGTGCTTTTAATAAAGTTGCCTGTAAACATTTTGACTATGTGCTATGTGATGCAAAGCTCTCGATTGTAGCAGCAATTGAGCTAGATGATGCAAGTCATAATCGCGCTGATAGGGTGGAGCGGGATGCGTTTATCGAGTGGGCTTGTAAGAGTGCAGGGGTGCCGCTTATTCGCATTAAAACTGCTAAAAATTACGATATAAGAGAACTTCGCTCATTTATTCTTCGCCAATGTAAGGTATCAAAAGCTTAGCCATCTCCTCTGGGTAGCCTCTCTTTTTAGCAATCTCTTGTGCAAGATCATCTATCAATTTTTCATCTAAAAGTTCCCCTTCGATGCGTACGCCCTGAGCAGTATGTGGAAGTGCTTGGAGTTTTATGAGTTTGCCTACAATTGCATCTGCCATTGTAAAGATAGAAGAGACTTTGACAATCTCACAGCGAGCGTATCTATCTCCCTCAAAAGATACCTCAGCTGCCCGCAGGCTTAAATCTCTCCCTGGGATTTGCTGAGCACCAAAGAGTGGGGTAGGTGTGGGTGTGGCATCGGTAAATGGTGGCAGATAGCGACTTACATACCATATAGCCTTTTGTGTTCTCTTGATTGCTAGATCTGGATTGAAGCCTTTTTCGATAAATTCTATATATTTTTGCGGTAATCTTGGCTGGCTTGATGGAGGTTCACTCTTTGCGACTCCATCTTCAAAGAGAGTGATATCTTTGCGCATACCATGAAGTTGATAATAGCCAGCTGGATAGGGGGTAAACTGTGCCATGCCTTTGTCAGTTCCACGAATACCATGGAAGATCATCTCTGGATAGAGATAATCGTCGCGATATTTTGCAATATATGCGGCTTTGAACTCTACAATGCGCTCCTTGTAATAACCTAAAAAGTCATCAATCATTCCGCTCTTAAATCCTGCAGCATTGATGAGAAAGTCAAAGTACTCTTCTTTGCATTCATTATTGCATTTAGATATAACGATAAAACCATCACCACTTCTTTTCACATCTACAACTGAAGTCTCATATCTCACATCAGCATCTTGCAACAGAAGCTGCGCTATTGCACTGAGACGAAAGATATTGATGCCATACTCCTGGACTAAAATGACAGGAAATTTGAGTTTGTTTATATCTACCTCATTGGCAAAAGGGATAAGCCACTCCCCAGGTGTTTTTGGCACTTTTTTAGGAGTTTTACCTTGGAGCGCTACAACTTCATCTTGAGAAAAAGTGAGAAAATACTCTTGCAGATCTCCTAACACTCTATTTGCTGGATCCTTGTCAATAAGCTCTTTGTAGAAGAGTGCTAGTTTTTTGGTTCGTTGTATAAGCTCGTCTATATCTATAAGAATATGCTTTGGAATTGCGAGGAGTGTAGGGCGCTTCTCAATTGCTTGTGGATAGAAGCATAAAAACTCAATTGATTCTTTTAAAAGTTGCTTGCGTTGCGTATCATCGATATCTGGGTAGAGATTCCCTCCTGCGTGCAGATGGCAGGCTGGAGGTCCGGCTACGAGCATAGGTTTTTTCTCAAAAAGAGTAGGCTTGAGACCAAGTTTGCGCAGATATATCGCTACGCTTGCTCCTGCTACTCCACCACCAATGATTGCAATTTTCATACCAGCTCCAGTAAATCTTTTAAAGATGCAATTTTTGGCACATTAAAGGCATCAATCTCCTGATCATATCCATATTTGACAAGTACTACCGGCACTTTTGCCTCTTTGGCTGCAAAGTAATCACTGGCTGAATCACCTACCATGAGTGCTTCATTACTCTTGATACCAAATTTTTCAAGGGCAAAAACCAAAGGCATGGCAGATGGCTTTTTTTGGGGTAGGCTGTCTCCTCCAAGAACAAGTGAGAAATGATGAAGCTCGAAATGATTTAAGAGAGGCTCTATAAATGCAAAGGGTTTATTGGTAATGAGAGCGAGGTCATAGTTTTTGTTAAGAGTTTCAAGTATCTCTTTTGCATACGGATAGAGGGAGGTTTTATTGGTGAGATTTTTACTGTAATACTCCATGAAAATCTTAAGAGCTTTTTGAAAAAGCTCTTCATCAATATCCTCTACCTCTTTGGAACCACAGAGTCCTCGCTTTACAAGCATAGAAGCCCCTCCACCTATCCATGTGCGAATGGTATCAAGTGGATAGGTTGGAAGATTTAATGTCTCAAGAGTATGGTTAAGTGCATCAGCCAGATCTGGTGCACTATCTATGAGTGTGCCATCAAGATCAAAAAATATAGCTTTTTTCATCATTTTCCTCAAAAATTTTTGGAAGTGTACATAAAAATGTTGATAATATCTTGAAATTCTTTCTATATCTTCTCATCTCATCTCTCTATAATAAAGATGGGCACCACTTTTTTGGGGACCAAAAATAATATCACTCTCTACTTTTTTGCTTATTTGATACCGAATTATAAGTGTAGAGATTTCATCATTTTTATAAATTACTGTAATTTTATCACTTACTCTTTTCCCAATCTCAAAACCGATACGATTTGCACTTGTAAGAAGTGTGAGTGTATCGAGTTTGATGCCAAAATTTGCAACAAGATCTTTTATAAAAAGATTTGAGAGCATACTGCTCAGTTTATCTCCTCCTAGTGCTGCACTAATGAGAGATTTACTGCTTGTGCCAAATGCAAGCAAAGAGAGTATTTCGTTAGACTTGAGATAAGGCTCGCTATCGAAGTTTACTACAGGATTTTCTAATTCGCCCGCTACTGTAATATAGATAATATAGCGATCTTTTCTGGTAATAAGATGAAGATCGAGTAGAGGATTTTCCACAGGTCCATAAAAATCAATTACAGATGATGAGATCTCAATATTTTCTTGATTTGGAAGATGGTACACTCCTTTGAAGATTTTGATCATACCCAGTAGTTGCAGTTGTTTGCCAAACTCTTTATAAAGGAGGAGATCTGGACTTGTAAGAGCATAGAGATCTGGTATTTTATAAAGAATTGGTTTTTTAGCATCGATTTTGATATTAATTGCTACATTTTTTAAAAAATAGTTCTCTTGTGGACTTTGTAATTCATCGATAACGATTATATCCTCATCTTTGACTATACGCTCTTTTTTAGGGGAATAGGTTATGACTCCGCCAAAGAGGGTGAGAGTTCCTGTAGTTTCAATTTTGTTTTGTTTGATTTGTGCATCAATATCGATTTTTGTGCGTATATCCCCTTCTATAGAGGAGTATCGATAATCTTTGGCCTTGATTTGGAATTTTCCCAATGTGGTAGAAAAATTGTAAAAGCCACTGATTTTTACTTTATCTTCAATCCAAAACTCTTGAACATATATACCATCATTTTTCAACTCTATAATTGATGGTTTTGTAGCGTAAAAGCCGTGATCTTTGAGAAGTAAAGCGTAGTAATCGAGGATAATCTGCTTTGGATTGCCATGGAGTTTGTACTCAAGATACTCTAGAGGAGAGACTCTGTTTTGAGGTTGGACTTTGGAGTGAAGAGTAAAGTTTTGTGTATCGATGCTGTACTCTCCAGAAGCGTTCACAGCAAGTTCTACCGATAGTTGCGGTATAGGATAGATCTGTGAGATGGTTTTTGTTAAGTTTTGTAGATGATTGATATTGCAAGAAAAAGAGAGCAGCTGATCGTGCTTTTGAGCTAAACAGAGCGCATCGTCAATTTTGAGAGTAGCACTCTTTTGTAATACTTCCAGAATAATGTTTTTAGCTTGAAGAAAAAACGATTTGGTAGCAAGGTTTGCTTCTATTGTCACAGGGCCAAGTGCAGGGAGATGGAAATCTTTATATCTTTTTTTAAACTCTAATGTGCCTTGTATCTGCTTTTTTGCATGAGAAAATTCTCCTTCTACATAGTTTGAAAGAATTGATAAGTTTTGCTCATCGGGATTGGCCGAGCCAATAAGTTGCAGGTACATATCTTTTGGAAGAGAGCTATTGAGATCATGTGTTTGTATGGGAGAGGTTTTAAATGTGGCGCTATCTTTTTGCCGTTTTATATCAATTGATATAAATTGATTGAAAATTTTCGCATCTGTTTGTTCAAGATCTCCCTTGATATAAGCATATAGTTTTTGGTAAGCAAGAGGATTGATAGGAATGTTATATCTTTCGTTATTTATCGTAGCATTTGCTTCATAGTGGAGCGTTTTGTCGTATATCGCATCAATATGCAAAACTGCTTGGCTTTTTTTGTAGATTGTTGATGTATCTGCTTGGATAAAGAGGGACTGATAATTATATTTTCCAGTTATTTTATTTTTGGCAAAGCGATAGTTATAGATAAAAAATTTATCTGGTATGAGAGAGAATGCGATCTTTTTGGGATCTGCTTGTATTATGAAAGGAATCGTCGCTGCACGTATCATTTGATATGTAAGATCTTCAATATCCCCTTGAAGTTGTAGTGTTTGATTGGAATATATACCAAAAGCCTTGACTTTTGCATAAGGGCTAACTATGTGTAAAGATGAAATATGTGCCTTTTGAAGAGAGATATCTTTTGCCTGAAGTGTTAAGCGATGTGTACCTTTATAGGAGTAAAATGCATTGATGTAAGCTTTTTTGATAAATGGTTTTACAAGGAGTTTGGAACTTTTTTGCTCTTTATTTTGTGATAATTGGATACTAAGAAGTGTATTTATATTGAGATCTTTGATAGTTATATTTTCAATATATGCTGTTCCTTGGAGCAAAGGAGCATACCTCCATGTCAAAGAGAGACTCTTTGCCAATGGCTTTTGATGATAGCGAATATTTTTGCAAGTGAGTGTATGGATATTTTTGATTGTAAGTTGACACTCTATTCCACTTTGTCTTATTTGTGATGTTATGAGAGTTTGGAGATAGTGGGAGAAATGCTCAGCTAATACAAATGCCATAACAACTATGAGGAAAATCTGGAGAAATTGCAAGATCTTTTTCAAAAGGAGGCTCCTATATAGAGTCCTAAAGAATTTTGCACAATATGAGATGGATTGAAGCCAAAATAGACCTTAATCGTTCCTACGACTGTGGGATAGAGTATGCCAATTCCTACTCCGTCAACTGCTTTGTTAAATTGTAGCGTGTTGCTATCTATATAGGTACGATCCCAAAAGAGTGCGAGATAGTAAGAATCGAGAGGATAGTGATACTCTACTGTAGTTGCTAAAAGAGACTTGCCACCAATTTTGCAGCTACTATCAAGTGCATAGAGGGATCGAAATGGGTACGCTCTATTGCTTTGCACTCCGCCTGCTATAAAGAGTTTTGTAGGGGGGATTTTGTTTCCTAAGATCTCTCCAAGAGTTCCTTTGAGAAATAGTACACCTTTAGGAAGTGCATAGTAAATTCCGGCTTTGACAGAAGTTTTAAAGTACTCTCCATCAAGTAAGGAGCCTTGTGCGAAAAGTCCCAAAAAATATCCATTAGTAGGAAAGAACTTTTCATTGCGTTTATCGATGAAAATATCGATAAAGGGCGCTAAGAGTGTATAATTTTTACGTTCTATACAGCTCTCATTAGTATCTGCTATTTGTATATGACTTGGCTGAAGACCAAATGAGATCCCTTTATTATAATCCTCTTTGAGGAGTTTTAACTTATAAGTTATCTCTTTGCTTTTGAAAATATCGAATCTATCTTGTGTATAAGAGAAAGTGTGTTTTATGTCATATCTGTTTTGGAATAATGTAATAGAAGAAGGCATAAAATAGCCAAGTTCAACTTTTTTGGTGATATCTGCATAAAAAAGATCCAATGAAATCTGCTTAGCATGATAGTTGAGGTTTTTGTATTGAAAACTCACTATTGCGCCTCTATCGCTTTCAAACCCCACTCCTGCTTTATAGAGGTGTACTTTTTTTCTCTCTTTGCAGTTGATATCTAAAAAAATCTGATTATCTATCTTTTTTGAATAATCAAATCTCACAGCATTGAAATATTCTAATGAGTAGAGCCTTTTATAACTCTCATCAATCTTTGATAATGAAAAAATATCCCCCGGTTGTACATAGATATGATCTTTTACAACTTTTGCTGGAATAGATTGTAGACCATGAATAGAAATAGTTTTTATTTTACACAAAGAGCCTTTAGCAAGATAGATTGAGATGACAACACTTTTTTCTTTTTTATAAACGTACGCTTTTGGTATAAACTCATAGCTGCAGTAGCCATTTTTTAAAAGAGCATCTTTTATATCTTTTTTCATCTTGACAAATTGGGAGACAATAAAACGATCACCTTTTTTAAATGGTATAAAGCTTTCTATAGAAAAGTCAGATGTGGTTGCAAGAGCAGAGATGTGCAAAGGGGTATGCTCTTCAATAATAAAAAGGAGTGTATCTTTTTGTATTTTCGCTGTAATGTTTGCATCCCAAAAGCCTTGCTCTTGATAAAAGAGTTTAAGCTCATCATAGAGAGTAGGAATCAGCTTTTCTTCTACTTTGGGACGAAATTTTTTGTGTAATATCTTTTGCCAAAGTGTTTGTTCAAATCCAAGCTCTTTGTAAAGACGCTTTTTGGTAAATGTTTTGTTGCCAAAAAAGTCAATGGTATATTGTGCCCCCAGCAATGTATAAAAAGAGAGTATAAGTGATATAACAATTTTCATTTTGCTATTATATACAAATGGAAAAAAAGATTGAAAAATTTTTAGAAAATAACCATCTGCTCACTCTTGCAACCTGCACGGAATACAATCCTTATGCAGCAAACTGCTTTTATGCTTACGATAAAGAGCATAAAGCTCTTATTTTTGCGAGTGAATCGCATACACATCATATGCAAGATATCTACAAAAACTCCAAAGTTGCTGGTACTATTGCTCTTTGTGAAAAAGAGATTATAAAGATCCAAGGAGTGCAGTTTATAGGTATTGTAGAGAGTGCCGCTGCAGAGCAAAAGAGTCTCTACTACAAAAGATTTCCCATTGCTCTTGGCATTCCAAGTCCTCTATGGGCCATACATTTGCAATGGATAAAGATGACAGATAACACTTTGGGCTTTAAAACAAAACTTATTTGGACTCGATGAGTTTATCGATAATAAATTGCTCTATTTTATGTTTTGCGATATCGCGATCGAGCGCTTCTTTGTATATTTGTGCTACTTCTATATGATATTTTTCATAAGGAAAATGTGGTAGATAGTTTTTCCATCCCTCTTTGATAAGTTTTTGAGCTGCATACTCTTTGACTCTATTCTCAAATATTTTATATGTACCAAAAAAGAGAAGCGTAAATAAAATAGCCAAAATTATGGAGATATGACAATCGAGTTTTGCTAAGAATGTATGAAAAAGGAGAGCTAATGGGATAATAATGAGATTCCAAAGTATAAAATAGATGAGGTAGAGTTTGAGTCTGCAAAATTTAAGTCCTGGAATAGTATCTATAGAGAGGTTGTCTACTAAAACTCTATTTGCTTCCATCAACTCCCGAAAGCGCATAGGGTATTTTGGCGGAATAAAGACTATTGAGACGATTTTATCGAGGAGTTTTTCAAACATATTTCTTCCCACTCTTTGAGCTCTTTTTCGGCTTGGTGTATGCCAAGTGCATAGATAGCATCAAAGTTTTTTCTCTCAAGTATACCAAAATTTTGACACCCATCAATCTGTACGTATTTATCAGCTTTTGCAATTGAGTTGCGAATATTTGTATTGAGTAATATGTAGCCTGCTCTTTTGAAATTGCCCCAAAGGGTTTGAGGAAAAGTGAGATGGTTAAGAGGATTAACATTGATTGCTAGAGTAAAATACCTCGATTGTAGCAGAGGATTCACAGGTAAATTATCGCTAAAGCCTCCATCTATGTACTGTTTGCCATCTATCATAGTAGGAGCAAAAATTGGAATTAATGATGAAGATGCTATAACAGCGCGGGCAAGATCTCCATTTGTCACATAGAGGGTCTCTTTGCCATCATAAGAGGTGAGGGTGACAAAAAGAGGAATGTGTAACTCATCAAAGCTTTTGAGTCCTAATTGATGGAGCTCTTTGATAAGGGGCTCAAGTGAAAAAAGAGTTCCATGAAAAAGGTTAAGCTTAATTTTTGAAAAATTGAACTTTTTAATAATTTCAAGAATTTTTGCAGGTGAGAGTCCAAGAGCCAAAAAGGCACCTACAATTGCGCCGCCACTGCTGCCACTTAGTGCTGCAAACTCTATGCCAAGTTTTTGTTGCAAAACATGGAGGTAGCCAAGTTGTGCAAGACACCTTGCACCACCTCCACTCAGCGCTACTGCAATTTTCATATAGGTTTGACTACTGCCATAATAACGATGATTATCATCAAAATTGTAGGAACTTCGTTATATATGCGAAAAAATTTGCCGCTTTTTTGGCATGTATCTTGTGCAAACTGCTTCAAAAAATAGCGCAGAGAAAAGTGATAAAGGATAAGAAGTAAAGCGGCAGTGAGTTTGATGTGTAGCCACATACCGCTTTTAAACATTGCAGGATTGAGCCAAATCATAATACCACCACTAATAACGCTTGCCCAAAAAGCTGGAACGCCAATAAAATAGTAAAGCTTATGCTCTTGAATTTTTACAACTTCAACAAAACCAGCATTGGAGCGATGCTCAGCATGGTAGACAAAGAGTCTTGGCAGATAAAAAAGCATTGCCATCCAACTGATTATGCTCATGATATGGAAAGCTTTGATCCAGAGATAGTACTCCATACTTACACCTTTTTTCGCGGATTATAGCAAAGCTTTATTACAATAGTGTAGCAGATATACAGGAAGTTAAAGATCTTTTATGGAGAAACAGACACTAAATGTAACACAATAAAAAATTTTTACCTATTTTTATTCCAGCTAGCAGGGTCAAGATTGTAATACTCCTTGAGGATTGCATAAAGCTCAGGTTCTTCTTTTTGGAGTCTTTCACTCTTTTCAAAGAAGGCTTCCGTTGCTACTGCAAAAAACTCTGCTGCGTTTGTGGTAGCGTAGTAGTCTAGAAAACCTTTTTTATGTTTTTTGTAAAGCTCTTGCAGTTTTGCAAACTCTTTGCTCATTATACTGCTCCAGCGAGGATAGAGTTGTAGTGGAAGTGGCGGAGTGCCATCAGCTTCACCATCTTCCATATCCAATTGGTGGGCAAATTCATGCAGGCCAACATTTTTACCATCATTGGGATTTTGATTGCCCGCTACAAGATCTCTCCAGCTCAAAATCACCTCTCCCCCTTGCCACGCTTCACCAAGGAGAACTTGATCTTGCTCTGTAACGATCCAGCCATTGGCGATCTTTTCATGCTTCATTACTGCTTCGGGGTAGACAAATATCGATTTTACATGTTTATATTCGCATCGATCGTGACCAATTGTGAGCAAGCATGCATCTGCTGCAATGAGAACTTTTTTCATATCATCGATTTTAATACCTCTTCCTATAAACTCTTTTTCTTTTATAAAAGTGAAGATACAGGCCTCGAGCCGTTTGCGCAAATGCTGAGGAAGGCGGTTGTAAAAGGGAAAGTAGGCTTTTAAATACTCTTGATACTTTTTTGGAAAGTGGCCAAGGAGTTTATAGAGTTTATATCTACCATCAGTTACCAAGAAGATAAAAGCCTGGTAGAAAACATAAATAAGAAGAATAGCTCCAAAGAGCAACATTAGTAGCAGATAGTATTGCATAATAAATTATATAATAATTTAAAATCAGTGAAGGAGGGTGCCATGAGATTTGAAAAAGATGTACAAAAAGCAAGAGAGTTTCTTAAAGAGCTTGCGCAAACTCTTGGAATTGAAGATAGTGAGAGGGCTGAGAGGATTTTACGAGCTGTTTTACGTGTAATCAGAAGACGTATTGCACCACAAGAGTATCTTGATTTTATAGCGCAACTTCCAATCTGCATAAAAGCAGAAGCTATCAATGGATGGAAAATGAGCGAATTTCCAGATAAAAGCATTAAAAGAGTGGAAGATTTTGTAGCAGCTGTGAAAGAGGAGGACAATCGAGCAGCGCAGCACGATTTTGGCGATATGGATGAAGCTACAGAACTTGTGAGAAAAACATTTGCATTTCTTAAACGCCATATTAGCGAAGGCGAAATGAAAGATCTCATAGCAGACCTTCCAGAACACCTCAAAACTTTTGTGGAAGAGGCGTAAGGCCTCTTTCAGCTTCTTTTAAAAATTCTCACTATATCATACTTTATAACTATTTTTAATTTTCCCCATAAAGGATACTCCATGAAAAATCTTCGTATGGCTCTTGCTCTAGGTGCAGCTTTTTTTCTGGTAGGGTGTGGTGATTCTGGAAGTTTTGTCAAAATTGGGCAGAAACACTTTTTAAGCGATCTCGCAGAGCATATGCCTTTTCCTAATGATCTGCTTTTTTTGCCAACACCGCAAGAGAGTGCTGATGGAACTCTCAATATACCTTACGATCCCCAGAGTCCTTCAGCGCCTATGATGCGCTCACTCAATATGCTTGATGGTTTTTCTACCACTTCACCTATAGTTATTCCAGCTGATACTGTAATAGATCCCTCCTCTTTGTATGGAAATCTTAAGATCTATAAAGTTGGTTATACCCATGTTCCAAACTCTGCGTTGCCAATAGCCACAAAATTGCAAGAAGAGCTCAAAATCGATAAAGATTTTCAGGTGATTACGAAAGATAAACAGCTTGTGATTTTACCTCTGAAGCCTTTGCAAGGTGATAGTGAGTATGTCGTAGTAATAAAGCGAGGTGTAATAGATATCAATGGAACAAAACTTACTCCTGATAAGGTCGGATATCTTCTCTATACTGACGAGCCGCTCTTTGATGAGAGTGGTGCTCCTTTGCATGGTCTTTCTCCGCAAACGCTACAAAAAATTGCTGCTTTGCGTCCCTACTATCATAAACTCTTAGCTGCAATTGGTATGCAAGGAAAAAGTGTTGCTGCAATTTTTGGCTTTAAAACGCAAACAATAGGGAAAGTTGCAAAACTTTTGGCAGACAAAAACTATGATAGCAAACTCTTTCTCCAAGATAGCGGGCATACTTCCAAAGATCTTTTGGCTCTTAGTGGTGCAGATGTAAGTACTTTGCAGGGCAATGCTGAAGTGTATGTCGGTAAACTCACAAATATTCCTTACTATCTAGGTGTTCCTTCTCAAAATGATCCCGTTGCACCACTGCATGTACAGATGCAATTTGATAATGGTGAGCCAAAAGAGAGTGCAAAGCTTACTATACCTGTTTTGGTATCTATTCCAAAATCGTGCAGTATGCCACAAAATGGTTGGCCGGTTGTGATTTTTCAACACGGTATTACACAAAATAGAACCAATTTACTTGCAGTTGCAGAGAGTTTTGCCAATATCTGTGCCGCTGCTGTTGCAATAGATCTGCCATTGCATGGTATTACCGATAAAAATTCACCTTTGTATATGGGAGCATTGGAGCGCACCTTCAATGTGGATTACTTCACTGAAGATGAGGAGTGCAATGTATTAGCAGCTCAGCCTGATGGAAAGATAGACTGCTCAGGTAGCCACTATATAAATCTTGCTAATCCTGCTGTTTCTCGTGATAATATGCGTCAAAGTGTAGCTGATATCGCCGCCCTTGTGCATGCTCTTGGTAATAGTGTTGGGGTAAAATTTGATACTTCAAAGATCTCTTATGTAGGGCACTCATTAGGTGCGATGGTACCTTTTGGTTATATGGCGAATAAAAGTTTTGATACGGCAGTGCTTGCAAATCCAGGGGGTGGCATCATCCAGCTGTTGATGAATTCACAAACCTTTGGACCAATTTTGCAAAATGCATTGGCTGCTAATGGAATTATCCCAGGTAGCCCAGAGTATGACAAGTATACACTCGTTTCTCAAACGCTTATTGACGATGCTGATCCGATAAATTATGCAAAAAGTGTAGGGCAAAAGCAAAAGAGTCTTGTGTTTGAAGTAGAAAATGATGCAGTGATTCCAAATAGTGTCATGAGCGCACCACTGAGCGGTACTGAACCACTCCTAGCAGTAATGGGAGCTAAACCTCTGCCACTAGATACTGCTCCAGGGTTTGTGCGTGTACCTGATAAAGTTGTGTATGCTAAGTTTGTTGCAGGAACACATAGCTCACTCTTGCGTCCTGATGAGCCAAATGTAACTATAGAGATGCAAAGACAAATGGCTTCATTCATCGCAAGTAAAGGTGTTGGCGTAAAAGTGGAAGATATAGGGCTACTGAGCGAGTAACTATTGGTGTGATATGAGAATATCTTTATATTTTTACTGCAGCAATTGGTTTCGACCGGGCTGCAGATTTATTTTTGAAAAATAGGAGAACTTCACGATCTTCAGCTATACATACTACCTTTGTGCAAAGAGAAAGATCAAATCAGCTTGTCATTTTATGAGGCTGATAGATTTTATTTTTGGCCAAAATCATTGCAAGAGAGCATATCACTGGGAGATCGGAAAAGATAGCTCCGATCTCCTACAGATTAAGGAGTTGTGAAGGTTATTTTGTCCCCATTTTTTGTGGCTTTTACGCCGTTGATGAGAAGCCAGCGCAAATGATACTTTTCATCTACACCTTTTTCAAGCTTATATATTGATTGCATGGATGCGGGAATATATATCCACTCATAATCTCCATTACCGTAATGGATATAATATCCATTGATTGAAAAGTTTTTGTCCAAAATTTGCGACTTAATTTCATTTGGATCTGACTGCTCAGTGATGATTGATAGGCAACTTGATTGAGAGCTGCTACTGCTTGCTGTTTCCCCTTCGCTTACACCCACTGAAATATGATAGATTTTAGCACCGCTATCATAACCTTCAAATATAATATCATTTAAAGGGATAGTGTCATCAAATTTGTCAAACAAAGAACCACTATATGAAGAAATTTTAAATGTGACTGGGATATAGAGGTATTCACAAAAACTTGAGCCATCCTCTTTTTGAAGTAGCTGCAGATTGTGCTGCATACCATTTTGCACAACTGCAAAGCTAGAGCTACATGTGAAAAATTTTGTGCTTTTCGGTTCAACTCTGATGAAATTTTCACCATTTTGATACCAAAGATAGACTGTAGCATCCTCATCATATCTTTTGATATCGTATTGCTTTGCAAATGCTGGTGGCTGGAGCTGTGCATATATATTCCCTTCTCCTCTTAGAACTGGGGTGTGTTGGCGCTGGAGTAAATCCTTTTGCAAAACTTCCTGCTGTAGCCTCATATTTTCATCTTCTACACCTGCCAAAGCCAAAATTGCCAGTGCAAATAGTACGAACATCTTTTTCATATCTCATCCTCCAAAAAGCTTTCCCACCATTCTAACAAATTCCGTCGTTCTTCCAAAAAATCACTGCGCATATAAGCTCTTGTGACACTGCTTCCTATTTGATGATGCAGTTGCGCTTCAATGACTTCTGCACTCATGCCATGCTCTTTTTGATGCTCATAGCAGATTGTGCTGAAGCTTGAGCGCCAGCCATGGGCATTGTGATTGATAATGCCAAGCCTTTTGTGTGCCACATTGAGAGTGTTTTCTGACATCATTCTTCCAATGTGGACAGGAGAGCAAAATACATATTCGGATCTATGATATGTGAGATCTCGCATATTTTCTATGATTTCGGCCAAAGTGTCTGTGAGAGGGAGGCGAAACTCCTTTTTACTCTTCATTGCTTCGGCTGGAAAAGTGATCACCCTATTTTCCATATCGATCCATTTCCATTGCACGTTGCGAACATTTCCAGGGCGCAATGCCGTCAGAGCCAAAAATTTCAAAGCATTGCCTATGATGTGATACCCCTCAAAATCGTGTGTGATGATCTCATAGATATTTTTGATCTCTTTTTCATCGGTTATTGCTTTAATACGATTTTGGATTTTGGTTTTTGGCACTATTTTATTGATATCTATCCGATTAGGTATATCAATTTCTGTATAGTCATTATGCAAGGCGAACTGATAGATTTGCTTGATGAGATTGAATACTCTTCTGGAGGTTTCATTTTTGTTTGTATTTTTCGTAGATGGAGTTTGAATGAATTTTACATTCTTCACTACATCTACTATATCACTTTTGGTTATACGATCAATGTTTTTAAATCCAATAAATGGAAATATATATATTTCGGCTTTTCTAATTTGCTTTGAATAATAGGTTTTTGCCCACTCTTTTGATTTGAGGTCAAAAAATTCTCTTGCGATTGTTTCAAACTTCTTTTTTGATTCGATTGATTTTTTTAGCTCTACCTCTTGGCGCTCTTTTACTGGATCAATACCTCGTAAAATTTTATTACGTACTTGTGTTGTTATATATCTTGCTTCAGCCAAAGAGATGGTTGGATAGTCTCCTATTGTATACATCTTCGCTTTTTTCTCAAATATATAGCGCACTCTCCAGATTTTACTGCCATTTGGTTTTATCTCCAGCACAAGCCCATTGCCATCACTGAGTCTGTAGACTTTATCCTTTGGTTTTGCAAGCTTGATTTTACGATCACTCAATGGTGTTGCTACTCTTCCCATATCATCTCCTGATTGAGTATGGATAACCTCATAAAAGAGGTTTAAATAAATTATACTCATTCCCATACTCAAATTGCACGAAGATTAACAGATGGTTAAGTGTATAAATAGAGAAATTACATACTTTAAGAAGTGCTATTTTATGGGGATTTTATAAAAAATGGTGATGAAAGAGGAGAAGTTGTTGGTGGAGCATACCGGGCTCGAACCGGTGACCTCCACGCTGCCAGCGTGGCGCTCTCCCAACTGAGCTAATGCCCCTTGGCAGTGCAATTATAGCATAAACTCTTTCTCCTCCAAAACTTTATAATAGTTCATAAACAAATACCGCTGCCCAGATGCCTAAAGTTAAAAAGAGCGATAGGAGTACTGCTGCTGCAGCTGTATCTTTAGCACTTTTTGCAAGAGGGTGCGTCTTAGAACACGCCAAATCCACTACGCGCTCTATTGCACTGTTGAGAAGTTCGACGATAAGTGGAATGAAAAGAGAAGTTTGTAAAATAATTTTGGAAAGGAGTGAAATTGGAATAAGCCAAAGAGTTATACTCAAAATAACAAAAAGTACTATTTCTATTTTAAAGCTTGTCTCACTCATAAAACACTCTTTAAGCCCACAAAGAGCATAGGTGGCGTTTTTAAAGAGAGAGTATTTTGGTTGATTTCTCATTTGATTAAATACCTTTGTGCTTCACTCTTATTTGGAAATGGCGAGACAGTATAGACTTCATCCCCAATTTTTACCTCATACACCTCTTGGGGTTTGGCTTTTGAGTAGGTTAGGGCAATCTTTGCTGCAAGCTCTTTGTCTGCAGTATCTGCATTTTTGCTCACGAGGCTCAGCGGACCTGGTAGAGGCAAGGAGAAGCGCTCATATTTGCTTAGTTGTAAAGATTGAAGTTTCTCATTTTCCTCTTTGTTGCGGCTTACTACAAGTTTTGCTCCATATGGTAAGCGAAAATGTCTTCCCCATTTGAGTACATCTGCATCTTCTGGGCTGAAAGTATCATGGGCAATATGATCTTTTATCTTTTTGCTAAAGTGCTCATCAGTGAGAAGACATCCGCCAGCAGGACTCTCATAATTTTCTATGCCCCACTCTTTAGCTAAGCGCATCTGCACCTCTCTACTTCTACCACTTATATCAAGGAGCTTTTCTCTATCAACCCACCCTTTTTGCTCTGGGATAGTGGGTGGTAAAAGTTTGGCACTTAAGGGACGCAGTATCAATCCATCCGCAGTGGAGAGGTTCTCTACCTTTTTGAGTGCATCAAAGCGTTGGCTCATAGGTCTTTGTCCTACTACTTCTCCACTGATAATAAAGTGCGCATCATATTTTGGCAGCAGTGCTTTTGCTACACGGATCATATTGGCGTGACAGTCGATACAAGGATTAAAGTTTTTCCCATAGCCATACTTGGGATCAAAAAGTATCTCTTGAATAAACTGCTCTTTTATATCGATTATTTCGAGTTTTGCACCAATCTTTTTTGCAATCTCTTGCAAGTAGCGCTTTTTCTCCTCATCTCCTTTTCCACCAAAGCCTGTATCAAAGTAAAGACCTATAACCTCAATTCCCTGCTCAATAAGCAGTTTCATAGCTAGTAGACTATCGAGCCCTCCACTAAAGAGAGCCAATGCGCGTATTTTACTCAATGACTAATTCTCCTTGTCGAAGTTTGTGTATATACTCTTTATATTTGCGAATGAGAAAACTCTTTTGCGTAAAAGAGATTTGCTCTTTTGTTATTTGCTGTATTCTTTTTTCGTAGAATTTTATCAAAAAAACTAATAATTCGCTGGTAAGATGTTGCTCTTTGAAAGGTAAAATGTCATCATCAAGTAAAATCGCACGAAGTTGCGGATTGTCGATATCTTGTGCTATTGCAGCTTCAAACTCGGATCTATGATATACAAAATGGTGAGGTTCAATGATGTCTAAAACAGTATCTATGAGGTCTGGATGCAAGAGAATTGTTTTTATGATACTGAGCTCTTTCGTATCTTTTGTTTGAATATCTTCTTGAATATTTTGATTTTTTTTGGTTTGCAAAGGCACTTTTGAGGGAAGTATATCTAAAAGCGCAGCGAGGTAGTTTTTATACTCTTGTGCTATGAGATCGGGGAGAGTACGTAAAAAGGCTACTCCCTCATACAAGGCATTTTGCTTTTGCTTGGGATCTTTGATGTTGTAGCTTTTGACGATAGATTGCAAAATAAATTCAATAAATGGAGTTGGGTGAGAAAAGAGTTGCTCAAGCTCTGCAATTTGACCATTTTTTACCATATCAGCTGGATCAAGGCCTTCTGGAAAAATGACAACTCCCCCTTCAATATCGTTGGAGCTTAGAAGTCTTGCAGCTTTCGTGGCAGCAGTGATACCTGCTTTATCTGCATCGTATGCGAGTATGACTTGGGGCTCTCCTCTTCTTAAAAGCGGTAAATGCCCCACTGTCAATGCGGTACCAAGCGTAGCTACAGCAGTGTTAAAGCCAGCTTGGTGGAGCATAACAACATCGAGGTACCCTTCACACACGATAATGCGCTTCTTTTGAAAAATTGCTTCTTTGGCATGAGAGTAGCCATAGAGGATCTTTGATTTATGAAAAAGTTTTGTTTCTGGAGAGTTGAGGTATTTTGCTGGATGATTGCTGATAGTACGACCACCAAAACCAATAATTGCTCCATTTTGTGAAAAAATTGGAAAGGTAATGCGCTCTATCATGCGTGCATAGACACGGGTCTGGTCTTTTGCTAATACTCCCGCATCAATCGCATCTTGCAAAGGTATGAAATTTGCTTTGAGGTATTCTATCTGCTCTTGACTTGATGGAGCATAGCCAAGCTCAAACTTTTCAATTGAAGCATTTGTTACACCTCTGCTTTGCAGATATGCAAGAGCCTTTTGATAAGTAGAGAGCTTTTTTTTATAGAAGCTATTTATCTGCTGGAGTGCTGTAATGAGGGGTTTGATATCGCTTTTGCTTTTAGTGTACTGTAAAGAAAAATTATACATATTTGCGAGTTTCTCAATCGCTTCAGGATAGGAGAGATTTTCATATTGCATCACAAATTTGATTGCATCTCCTCCAGCACCGCAACCAAAGCAGTGAAAAATCTGTTTTGAAGGACTTACTACAAAGCTGGGGGTATCTTCATTGTGAAAGGGACAGAGTGCTTTATAGTTTGCTCCCGCTTTTTTGAGTTCGATGTAGTTACCGATGACATCCACAATATCAATGGAGTTTTTGAGCTGCTCTATGGAAGATTTATCTATCATGTTTTCATTATAACATATCGATGGTATAATTGCGTCAAAGGAGCGCCGTTGGATTTATTGCTGCAAAACAGAGATCCTCTCTTTAGTCTTATCATATTTTTTGGCCTCATATTTATCATATCTTTTTTCAGTTATACCTGGGCACTTTGGCGCGTACGTAAACAAAAAGGATCTTTAGAGGATTTTTTTGCACGCTTCCAAGCAAGTGCAGATAAAGAGATAGCAAATATTATTGAAGGAGGTGATGCCAATAGGGCTTTGCTGCTTTTGGCAGATGCTTATACGAAAAGTGGTGATTATGAAAAAGCGATAGCTATATATTTAAAACTTAAAAATAATTATGATTTTAAAGAGCAAAAGAAGATTTTGGAAAAACTTGGTGAACTCTATTACAAAGCGGGATTCTTAGCAAGAAGTGTAGAGATTTTTGAAGAGATTTTACGCTACTACCCAAGAAGTCCTCGTGTCTTACAAAAGCTTCTTTTGGTTTATGAAAGATTATATGAATACAAAAAAGCCCTTGGAGTTTGTGAGGTACTTGAAGAGCTTGGATGCAAAAGCGATAGAGACTATATCTTAGCAAAAATTGCTGTGCAAAAAGGGGATGAGCAGCAGCTTTTAGCTATCTATCAGAAAGATCCAAAACTTGTTCGATTAATATTTGAGTATCTTTTTCAAACCAATTATATAGTTGCATGGGAGCATCTTCGCACTAATGATATTCCAAAACTCTTTGATATACTTTGGAGACTTCCAAGAGAGAAAATCTCTTTGCATGATACTACACTCAAAGAGCTTTATACTGCAAAAGGGTATGTGCAGGAGGTATCTGGTAGCCAAGATTTTATATTTGACCTTTTGATACATTACCCAAAGGCTGATTTAGAGTTTTCCTATCTTTGTGAAGTGTGTAAAGGTGTATATCCCTTTGCTTTTACGCGCTGTCCAGGTTGTCATAGTGTGGGATCACCTACAGTGGAGAGAATAGTAACGCAAAAAAAGAGGATAGATGAAGAGAGTTTTTCTGTTTAGTGATGGATCGAGTTTGGGTAATCCGGGGCCTGGCGGGTATTGTGCGATTTTGCGCTATAAAGATACTGAAAAAGTGATTAGTGGTGGAGAACCACATACTACAAATAACCGTATGGAACTTCGTGCAGTTATTGAGGGACTTAAAGCTCTCAAAGAGCCTTGTATTGTAGAGATCTATAGTGATTCAAACTATGTAGTGCAAGCAATCAATCAATGGCTTGCAGGTTGGGTGCGCAAAAATTTCAAAAATGTCAAAAATCCTGATTTATGGAAAGAGTTTGTTGAGGTAGCAAAACCGCATAGGATTAAAGCAATCTGGGTAAAGGGACATGCTGGACACGAAGAGAATGAAAGATGTGATAAAATAGCAAAGCAGATGGCACAAATGCAGAAGGCATAATACTGCGCATAGCAATGGGTAGTATTGTGGCCTCTGAAAGAGGAGAAACGATGCAAAATTTACAAGAGTTTCAAGATCGTTTGGGATACGAATTTGAAAATAAAGAGCTGCTCAAAGAGGCACTTACACATAAGAGTTATAAAAGTCCAGTAAATAATGAGCGGCTAGAGTTTTTGGGCGATGCGGTGCTCGATCTCATTGTAGGGGAGTATCTTTTTAAAAAGCTTCCTAAGGCAAATGAGGGTGAGCTTTCGAAACTACGTGCATCTATTGTCAATGAAGAGGGTTTTGCAAAATTAGCACAAAAACTTGACATTGGAAAATATATCTACATCTCTCAAGCAGAAGAGAATAATCATGGGCGAACAAAGCCAAGCCTTTTATCTAACGCTTTTGAAGCAGTTATGGGGGCAATCTATTTAGAAAAGGGGCTTGAGAAGGTAAGAGAGATAATTCTGGCTCTCCTTGAAGAAGTTTATCCAAAAATTGATCTCAATGCACTTTTTAAAGATTATAAAACCACACTTCAAGAGCTTACACAAGCGCGCTATGGCGTTACACCTACCTATAAACTTATAGGATCTTCTGGGCCAGATCACAAAAAAGAGTTTGAAGTAGCAGTTTTGCTCAATGAAGAGACAGTTGCTACTGCTAAAGGGCGGAGCAAAAAAGCAGCACAGCAAGAGGCAGCAAAGATCGCTTTGCAAAAATTAAAGGCTGAAAATGAATAGTTTTGGAATCAAGTTTCGTTTTACAACTTTTGGCGAGTCTCACGGCAAAGCGATTGGGTGTGTTGTCGATGGTGTACCAGCTGGACTGAAAATCGATGAAGAATTTATCCAAAGTGAGCTAGATCGCAGACGTCCTGGTAAAAGCAAGTTTGCAACTGCAAGAAAAGAGAGTGATAAAGTGGAGATTCTCAGCGGTGTCTTTGAAGGTAAAGCTACAGGGACTCCTATAGCAATGGTTATCTTCAATAAAGATCAAAAGAGCCGTGATTATTCAAACATCAAAGATATCTTTCGCCCGGGGCATGCAGATTTTACCTATTATTATAAGTATGGCATAAGAGATTATCGTGGCGGTGGGAGAAGTAGCGCAAGAGAGACGGCTGCGAGGGTTGCAACAGGGGCGGTTGCGAAACTCTTTTTAAAAGAGTTTGGCATAGAGGTTGAAGCTGGAGTTGTTGAGGTTGCTGGGATTAAAGCAAAAAAGTTAGATTTTAAATATGCACGCGAGAGTGAGATATTTGCACTCGATCCTAGTGTAGAAGAGCAGCAAAAAGAGGCGATACTGGGAGCAAAAGAGGCGCATGATAGTGTTGGAGGCGCAGTGCTTGTGCGTGCGCGGGGAGTTCCTGTTGGACTTGGCGAGCCAATATACTACAAGCTTGATGCGGTGCTTGCTGAAGCACTTATGAGTATCAATGCAGCAAAAGCGGTTGAGATAGGCAATGGATGTGAAGCAAGTCGCTTGTTGGGCAGTCAAAACAACGATGAGATAACTGCTGAGGGGTTTGTAAGCAATAATGCAGGAGGTATTCTTGGTGGTATCAGCAATGGCGAAGAGGTGATTGCTAAAGTCTATTTCAAACCAACTCCCTCTATCTTTCAAAAGCAGCGCTCTATCGATATTGATGGCAATGAAGTTGAAGTTGAGCTTAAAGGTCGTCATGATCCATTTGTAGCTGCGCGTGGGAGTGTAGTAGCTGAAGCGATGATGGCATTGGTTCTAGCTGATATGCTTTTGCTCAATGCTACAAGTAAACTTGAAAATCTTCAAAAGATCTACAATGCATGATATTGTAGCTTGGGTTGTCAATACAGTTGGCGATCTTGGCTATATCGGTATATTTGTTATGATGTTTCTGGAGAGCTCCTTTTTTCCTTTTCCTAGTGAAGTTGCTATGGTGCCGGCTGGATATCTTGCGAGTAAAGGAGAGATGAGTCTTATTGTAGCATGGCTTGCTGGTGCTGGTGGGAGTTTGGCCGGAGCGCTCTTTAACTACTATCTTGGACATAAACTTGGGCGTCCATTTTTAGAAAAATATGGAAAATATCTCTTTTTAAAAGAGGAGTCTTTAAAAAAAGTAGAAGATTTTTTTGAAAAGTATGGGCATCCAAGCACCTTTTGGGGAAGACTTATTCCAGGAATTCGCCAATACATCTCACTGCCAGCTGGTATAGGGCGTATGAAACTTACCGCTTTTGCTTTTTATACATTTTTGGGTGCTGGATTGTGGTGTGCGGTGCTCCTAGGGCTTGGCTACTTTATTGGAGAGAATGAAGAGAAGATAAAATCCGCAACGCATATTATTATAGCTATTGTAATGATCTTGGTAGCTGGGGTATTTTATTACTACTATCGTAAAAACAAAAAGTGCCGATAATAAGTGTAAAGGAGCCAAGATGAAAGTAGCAGATGTAGCACAATATGCTATTATGACATCAACACGTCAAACAAAAGAGCAGATCGCAATGAATCTACTCAAAAAGAGTATAGAGCAGACTAAGCAGATGATGGAAGAGCTAGCACAAAAGAGTCTCCAGCCTCCCAAGAATGAGAAAGGCACACTTAGTCTCTATGCTTGATCCTCTTCATAGGGGAGGCTAAGAAGCTCGATATGCCCAATGGCATTGCCAGCGATGCCTTTGATAGAGCCGTAGAGTGCGATAGTACTATCAAGAACTTTTTGTAACTGTTTTTCTCGCTGTTTCCAGAGTCGCTGCATTGCTCTTTTTTCTTTATCAAGATCCTCTTGCATCTGCGTAAAGCCTTCTACAATCGCTTCAATTTGCATCTTAAACTCATTTGAAGTGAGATAGCGATAGAGCAGACTCATCTTGTCGCTGCGATTTTGCATCGAACGCGTTGTATGGGCAAGCTGAATGATATGCTGGCGCAAAATAAAACTTAAAGCTTTAAACTCTTCAAAGTTGCATACCCAAACTCCATCTATAAGCCCCATACGCTCCATATCTTTTGGCATCGCTTCAGTAATAATTACTCCAATATCAGCGCCGATTTCTCGCATATCGGTTTTGAGTTTTTCGATCCAGTTCTTTTGAAACTCTTTAGTACGCTTACTCTCATAGTAGATTTTGCCACAGTTTGTGAGCTCTCTAGTATTGACAATCTGTAGACAATCTGCTCCCCGCTGCCCTTTTTTAATTTCTTCTATAGAATCAAATGGGAATTGATTTTGTAGGTACTCCTCAATTGCTAATTCTTGCACCTCGCCTTGGTGCTGTTGGGAGGTAAGCTCTGCTTTTCTTTGGGCTTCAGCGAGTTTTGCTTTGAGATCTTCGAGTTGCTTCTCTTTCTCTTTGAGTTTAAGTTCATTCTCTTGCGCTATCTGTTTTGCAAGACGCTCCTTCTCTTTGGCAAGCTCTTCGTTTAATTCTTTTTGGGCTTGAAGTTTGGCTTGTTGCACAGCCTCCTCTTTTTGGCGTCTAAGTCTTTCTATCTCAATTTTTGCTTCATTGAGCTCTTTTACTTGGTTGCTCTTTTCTTCGAGCTCTTTTCTAAGACTTTCTATAATTGTTGCTTGCTCGCTGGCAATTTTAGCCTTAAGTTCTTGTTCTAGTTTGATGCGTTCTTTTGCTAAGGCTTCTTGCGCTTTTTGTGCTACTTTGGCTTCAATGGCAGCCTCTTTAGCTTTAATCTCTTCTTGCTGGGCTTTGAGTTTTGCCATCTCATCTTTATATATTTTTCTATGCTCTTCTATCTCTTTTTGCAGCTTTGCTTTGGCCGCTTTTTCGATCTCTTCATAGAGTGTCTGGTTAATATCGATTTCATAGCCACAGTTTGGACACTTTATGGTATGCATGGGCTCTCCTAGGTACGTTTTTCAAAATTATAGTAGATTTATTGCAATGAAGCGAATAGGTTAAAAAAGTGTTGGTTGCAGTGCTTTGGGGCGAAAGCTTTTTCTATGGATGGGGCAGAGGCCAAATTTTTTCATAGCTTCAATATGCTTTTTTGTACCATAGCCTTTATGTTCGCAAAAGCCATACTCTGGATAGAGCTTATCCATTTCACACATAATGCGATCTCGCGTGACTTTTGCTAAGATTGAGGCTGCCATCACCTCTTTGATGTTTTGATCTGCTTTAATAACTGGCTCAATTTTTTCTACGCCAAATTTGGAGTTGCCATCGAAGATATATTTTTGCGCCTCGAGGGCACATATAATATCTCTCAGACCTTGGATAATGGAGGCAGAGATTCCTTTTTGATCGATTATTTCATTATCGATAATCACTATTTTATACACTGCAGCATTGACTATGCGCTCATAGAGCTTTTCTCTCATTTGTGCTGAGAGTTTTTTTGAATCATCTAATTTGTAGACTCTTTTCGTAAATACTACACCTGCTATTACCAAAGGCCCTGCCAGTGGTCCACGTCCCGCTTCATCGATGCCACAAATTTTCATATTGTCTCCAATAAATTAATTCTCATAAAAATAGCTACTCCTTCCCTACTGCCCAGGCGTAAAAGGGAAGAATTTCACATTGGATGTCCTTAATGTAGTAAGTAAAGCTACTGCCTACAGTAACTACTTCGATTTTTTTTATAGCAATGTGATTTTTTGTGAGAACATGATCGATTTTTTCTTGGATTCTCGCCTCATTTCCAAAAGGGATAGAGAGAATCAGCAGCTCTTCACTAGGAATATAAAAACCTAGAGGTTCAATATAAAAAACCTCTTTATCAGCGATCTCCAAAAATACCATATTTTCAAAAATTTTTGGAAACTCTTTTTGTGTAAAGAGCCTTGATTTGATAGTAAAATCTTGAAAAAAGAGCTTTTTTGCAGCTCTTTTTGCGTTAAATTTCTCTACTGCATAGATATATCTGTCTCTTTGCCAGCTTTCAAAAAGCGCATAAAACCTGTCTTTTGAAATTTTATGGCGCTCTTTGATGCGATTGAAAAGAAAAAAGATAGATGTAGTATATCCTTGATAGAAGGCTATCTCTTTAAAAATCTGAAAATCTTCTTTGAAAGTAAGAAAAAGAAGCTCTTGAAAATATCTATCTTTTTTGAAATCCGCTATTTTTGAGAGCTCCGGATAGTTTCCATTTTTTAAAAAATTATTAAATATCACTTTAATATCGGCTCTTTTTTCAAAAAGGAGATACTCCTCAAAATCAAGATTGCTTAGATGATAATGCACAAAGCCATCAATTTCTACATTGTTATGAGAGATTATGATGAGATATGGTGCATTTGGCAAAGAGAAGGGTTTTTCTATGCCATAAAGTACTACTGCTTTGATACTATTTTTTTCAATAAATGGCTCTATTTCATCATAAGCAATACTTTGACTACGTACATCATCAAAATTTATAAAAAGCAGCTCTTTTTGATTGAAATGGGCTTGTAAAAAGGATTGCATAATGGAATATTTACCACAAAACTTTGGCCCAGTAAGTAAGATCTTAGAAGCGAGCGTAATATCAACTTTTCTTGGTAAAAAGGCGTGTTTAGTTAGGCTGTGCTCATAAAAATATTCAAGTGTTCTCATTTTTCCTTCCATAAAGGAAATAAATTGTACAAATTATAGCCAAAACTCTTGATTTTGCAAATGGCTTTGTCTATAATTCAAACTCCAAATTAGGTTGCTTCGGCAACAAGTTCTTTAGGAAAGGCTCAGATGGAAAAGATTAGATTGAAGCTTCGCGCTTATGATCATAGGGTTTTGGATAGAAGTGTCTCTGCAATTGTAGAGGCTGTGAAGAGAACAGGGGCAGAAATCAGAGGCCCAATTCCCTTACCTACAAAAATAAGAAAATATACGGTACTCAGATCACCGCATATCAACAAAGATTCGCGTGAGCAGTTTGAGATTAGAATTCATTCGAGACTTATCGATATCGTATCAGCAACGCCTGATACAGTTGATTCATTAATGAAACTCGACTTGGCACCAGAAGTGGATGTTGAAGTCAGGTCAATGGGTGAGTAAGGGGAGTAAATGGAATATATTGTAGAAAAAATCGGAATGAGCAGAACAATAAATATACCGAGTATACCTGTAACACTGCTCAAAGTGAAAGAAGCTAAAGTTTGTGAAATTGTTGGTGACAATAAAGCAATTGTCGCTTATGCACATGGCAAGAGAAAAAATAAGGCGATTGAGGGACAGCAAAAAAAATATGGTCTCTCACCTGAGTTTAATAGATTTGTAACACTCAAAGTTGCAAATAGTGAAGCCGGAGATCTTGATGTTGCACCACTTAGTGAAGCTAAAAGAGTGAAAGTAAGCTTCAACTCAAAAGGGCGCGGTTTTAGTGGTGTTGTAAAAAGATGGAACTTTGGTGGAGGTCCAGATAGTCACGGTTCACGATTCCACAGAGCACCAGGTTCAGTTGGTATGTGTGAATGGCCAGGACGCATTATGCCTGGACAAAAAATGCCTGGACAGTACGGCAATAAAAAAGTAACTGTACAAAACGAGGTAGTAAGTTTCGATCCAGAAAATAAAATCTTGGTAGTAAAAGGTTCGATTCCTGGACCAAACGGCGCACTAGGTAGAATAAGGATAGTCAAATGAGTAAAGCGGTAGTATTGAACGAGAAATTTGAGCGAGCTGGTGAAGCAGCATTGCCAGAAAATTTTCAAGGGATCAATCCGCATAATCTCTATCTGTACGTAAAAGCGTATGCTGCAAATTTGCGAGCAAATAACGCACATACCAAAAACAGATCAGCAGTTAGAGGTGGTGGAAGAAAGCCATGGCAACAAAAAGGTAGAGGTGGCGCAAGAGCTGGCTCAATCAGAAGTCCACTTTTTGTAGGTGGTGGTGTAGCATTTGGACCTACAAATGCTAAAAACTATACGCAAAAGATCAACAAAAAGCAAAAGAGAAAAGCTCTTGAGTTTGCACTGAATGAAAAAGCAGAAAACGGAGCGCTTTTTGTTGTTGATAATATTGCAGTGGAGTCTGGCAAAACAAAAGATGCTGCTGCACTTGTAAATAAAATTGGAGCAAGAGACGCACTGTTTGTCAAAGAGAATATTGACGAAAAGACATTCTTGGCTTTTAGAAACTTGCCAAATGCATACCTAATCGAACCAAACGAACTCAATGCATATCTTGCAGCTGCTTTTAGAGCTGTAGTTATCGAAAAACCAGTTTGGGAAAAAATAGTAAAAGAGGGCTAAGATGGCAGATATAACAGATATCAAATCAATCGTTTATACAGAAAAGAGCTTGGGCCTTCAAGAAGAGGGATATATTGTTGTACAAACAAGTGATAAAGTAACAAAAAACCAGCTCAAAACAATTCTTAAAGAGTATTTTGGTGTTAATCCTGTAAAAATCAATTCTCTTCGCATGAAGGGAAAAACAAAGAGATTTAGAGGAATTGAAGGTAAAAGAGATAACTATAAAAAATTCTATGTGAAGTTGCCTGAAGGCGCAAATATAGAAAGTCTAGCGGTGTAAGGATAGAAAATGGCAATAAAAAAATATAAACCGTATACGCCTAGTCGTAGATTTATGAGCGTTGTTGACAGCAGCGACATTACAGCCAAGCCAAGTGTGAGAAAGCTCCTTGTAAAACTTCCTGCACGTGCTGGAAGAAACAATCAAGGACGCATAACTTCTCGCCATAGAGAGGCTGGAGCGAAAAAACTCTATCGTATCATCGATTTTAAACGTAATAAGTATGGCGTTCCTGGACGTGTAGCGACTATCGAGTACGATCCATATAGAAACTGCCGCATTGCACTTGTAGTTTATAAAGATGGGGATAAGAGATACATATTGCAACCAAGCGGCCTTAAGGTAGGAGATACTGTTCAGGCTGCAGAGAGTGGACTTGATGTCCTTCCTGGAAATGCAATGAAACTAAAAAATATTCCTGTAGGTACACTCGTACACAATATTGAGCTCAGTCCTGGTCATGGTGGACAGCTTGCTAGAAGCGCAGGAGCCTATGCACAAATTATGGGACGTGAGGACAAATATGTAATTTTGCGACTTCCTAGCGGAGAGATGAGAAAAGTGCTTGGTGAGTGTATGGCTACTGTTGGTGTTGTAGGAAATGAAGAGTACATCAATATAGTTATTGGAAAAGCGGGTCGTAACCGCCATAGAGGTATTAGGCCACAAACAAGAGGTTCTGCAATGAACCCTGTAGATCATCCACACGGCGGTGGTGAAGGTAAAACTGGTCCTAGTGGTCACCCTGTTACACCTTGGGGTATGCCAACCAAAGGTTATAAGACACGACGTAAAAAACCTAGTGATAAGCTTATAATCTCAAGAAGAAAGAAATAAGAGGGTAGAAGATGGCAAGAAGTATTAAAAAGGGTCCATTTGTAGATGACCATCTCATGAAAAAAGTGCTCAAAGCAAAAGAGAGCGGAGATAAAAAACCTATCAAAACTTGGTCAAGAAGAAGTACCATCGTACCCGAAATGATAGGTTTGACAATTAATGTTCATAATGGACGACAATTTGTGCCTGTATATATTACTGAAAACCATGTGGGGTTTAAACTCGGTGAATTTGCTCCAACACGTACTTTTAAAGGGCATAAAGGTTCAGTCCAAAAGAAAATAGGTAAATAAGGATAGGTGATGAGTAAAGCTATATTGAGATTTATCAGACTCTCACCGACAAAAGCGAGACTAATAGCTCGTGAGGTGCAGGGTATGAATGCCGAAGAGGCATTAGCAGCACTAGAGTTTATGCCTAACAAGGCTGCAAAAGTGATATCAAAAGTTATCGCAAGTGCAGTTGCAAATGGCGGATATGAGCCTGAAGAGGTTACTATCACTTCATGCAGAGTGGATCGTGGGCCATATTTGAAGAGATTTAGACCAAGAGCGAGAGGTCGTGCAAGCAGAATTATGAAACCGACTTCTCATGTATATGTCGAAGTTGCGCAAAAGAAGGATAGCTAATGGGTCAAAAAGTAAATCCGATTGGACTTAGACTTGGGATCAATAGAAATTGGGAATCTAGATGGTTTCCTGATTACAATAAAATGCCTGAAAGAGTAGAGGAAGACAACAAAATTAGAAATTTTCTAAAAAAAGAGCTTTACTATGCAGGTATCAGCAATATTATAATAGAAAGAACTGCGAAGAAACTTCGCGTTACAATTGTTGCAGCACGACCTGGTATTATCATTGGGAAAAAGGGTGCTGATATTGAAAAACTCAAAGAGAAATTGCAAAGACTCGTAGGTAAAGAGGTCTTTATCAATATCAAAGAAGAGAAGCGTCCACAAGCATCAGCACAGCTTGCAGCAGAAAATATTGCCACACAGCTAGAAAGACGTGTTGCATTTAGAAGAGCAATGAAAAAAGTGATGCAAGCAGCGCAAAAAGCTGGTGTGAAAGGTATCAAGGTACAAGTTGCAGGACGTCTTGGCGGTGCTGAGATGGCAAGACGCGAATGGTACCTTGAAGGACGCGTTCCATTGCATACACTTAGAGCAAAAATCGATTATGGATTTGCGCAAGCTTATACTACGTATGGAGTAATCGGTGTAAAGGTCTGGATCTTCAAAGGTGAGGTACTACAAAAAGGTATCCAACCTGAAAAGAGAGAAAGACCAAGACGTAGAGCTCCAAGAAGGAGAAGTTAATCATGTTAATGCCAAAGAAAACAAAATATAGAAAACAGCAAAAAGGCAGAAACCGCGGAAAAGCGTACAGAGGCAATAGCCTTGCTTTCGGAAATATTGGAATTAAAGCGGTTGAACATGGTCGTATAGATTCTCGTCAAATTGAAGCAGCAAGGGTTGCAATGACGAGAAAAGTTAAAAGAACTGGAAAGATTTGGATTCGTGTTTTTCCTGACAAACCTTTGACTAAAAAGCCTCTTGAAACGAGAATGGGTAAAGGTAAAGGTGGCGTAGAAAAATGGGTAATGAACATCAAGCCGGGCCGTATTATATATGAAATGGCTGGTGTTGAAGAGAGCTTAGCAAGAGAAGCTCTTGATCTTGCACGATATAAACTCCCATTCAAAACAAAAATCGTGACACAAGAGAGTGAAAATGAAATATACTGAGCTAAAAGATAAGAGCCTACAAGAGCTCGAGGGGATGTTGAAGGACAAAAAGGTGGAGCTATTTAAGCTTCGTATGCAGCTTAAAACTATGCAGCTCCAAGATACTAGCCAAATAAGAAAAACAAGAAAAGATATCGCAAGAATCAAAACCGCTATTGCGGAGAAAAGAAGGGCTGGGTAATGGCTTACAAAAGAGTAATTCAAGGAACAGTAATCAAAAAGAGTGGCGATAAAACTGTATCGTTACTTGTAGAGAGAAAAGTTGTGCACCCAAAATATCACAAAATTGTAAAAAGATTCAAAAAATATTTGGTGCATGACGAAAAAAATGAAGCAAATGTCGGTGATGTGATTACTGCCGTCGAATGTAGACCAATTTCAAAGAGAAAGTCTTTTCGACTAAAAGAGATTGTTCAGGCAGGAGTTAAATAATGATCCAAAGTTTTACAAGACTCAATGTCGCAGATAATAGCGGCGCAAAAGAGATTATGTGTATTAAAGTATTAGGTGGTTCAAAAAGAAGATATGCTTCTGTTGGCGATGTGATTGTAGCGTCAGTAAAAAAAGCAATACCAAATGGTAAAGTTAAAAAAGGTCAAGTTGTCAAAGCTGTTGTCGTGCGAACAAAAAAAGAGATCCAAAGAGAAAATGGTTCTCTCATTCGTTTCGACGACAATGCAGCAGTTATTCTTGACAACAAAAATGAGCCTATTGGAACACGTATTTTTGGACCTGTTAGTAGGGAAGTAAGATATAAAAACTTCATGAAAATAGTTTCACTTGCACCGGAGGTGCTTTAATGGCAAAGCTTAAGATTAAAAAAGGCGATATTGTAGAGATTATCGCTGGTGATGATAAAGGAAAAACTGGTGAAGTGCTCAAGGTGCTTCCCAAAAAAGAGGCTGTAATCGTTGCTGGATGTAAAGTAGCAAAAAAAGCAGTTAAACCAAGCGAACAAAATCCTGAAGGTGGATTTATTAATAAAGAGATGCCAATTCATATCTCTAATGTTCGCAAAGTAGAAGGTGGCGCATCATGACATTGGAATTAAAACAGAACTATCAAGAAAAAGTGCGACCAGCTCTTGTAGAAGAGCTTGAGCTTAAAAATCCTATGCTCATTCCAAATCTTGAAAAAATTGTAATTAGTGTTGGTGCTGGAGAGGCAAGCAGAGATAGTAAATTGATGCAAAATATTCAAGACACTATCAGTTTGCTTGCTGGACAGCATGCAGTTGTTACAAAAGCAAAAAGAAGTGAAGCGGGTTTTAAAATTCGTGAAGGTATGCCTGTTGGTGTTAAAGTAACACTTCGCGGTGATCGTATGTGGAATTTTCTACAAAAACTTATCTATATTGCTCTTCCAAGGGTGAAAGATTTCCGTGGCCTTCCAAAAAATGGATTTGATGGAAGAGGAAATTACAATTTTGGTCTCGATGAGCAGTTGATGTTCCCAGAGATAGATTATGATAATATTATCAAAACACACGGGATGAACATTACGATCGTAACAACAACAGAGAGTGATAAAGAGGCATACAAGCTTCTCGAGCTTCTAGGATTCCCATTTGCAAAAGGTGGTAGATAATGGCTAAGAAAAGTATGATAGCAAAGGCAAAAAGAAAGCCAAAGTTCAAAGTACGTGCATATACGAGATGCCGTATATGTGGAAGACCAAAATCTGTTTATAGAGATTTTGGACTCTGTAGAATCTGTTTGAGAAAAATGGCAAATGAAGGTTTGTTGCCAGGCGTTAAAAAATCAAGTTGGTAATTCACTAATAGGTAGCGTGCAATGCACGAACCCTATTAGATATTCATGAAGGAGAAAAAAGAATGATTAATGATATGATCGCTGACTCTATAACAAGAATCAGAAACGCTTCAATGCGAGGACAAGAGGTTACAAAGTTGCTCTATTCAAAAATAGTCGAATCAATCGTAAAAATTTTACAAGAAAAAGGCTATATAGAGAGCTATAAAGTTGTTGAAGAGGGCAACAAAAAGTTTATAAATGTTGTATTAAAATATGAAGAAGCGGGGAAAAAGAAAAAACCTGTTATAAATGAGATCAAAAGAATTTCAAAGCCTGGTCGCCGCGTGTATAAAGGCAAAGATGAAATAAAACGATTTAAAAATGGCTATGGAACAATTATTGTAAGTACAAGTAAAGGTGTGTTACCTAACGATGAAGCTTACCGCTTAGGTGTTGGCGGCGAAGTGCTTTGTAGTGTTTGGTAATACGATATCCATTCGAGAAATCGTAGAAATATCGTATAAAGGAAAGAGATGAGTAGAATAGGTAAACAGCCTGTAGCTATCCCAAGTGGGGTAGAAGTAAAAGCAGAGAATGGGAAATTGATTGTTAAAAAGGGAAATCTATCCCAAGAGATTGAATATGGCAATAGAGTAAATGTAAAAATTGAAGATAATAAAATTGTTTTTTCTCCAGTAGGGGAAGATAAGCAGAGTCGTGCTTTTTGGGGAACATACAGAGCTTTGGCAAATAATGCTATTGAGGGACTAACAAAAGGCTTTGAGAAGAAGCTCGAAATCAATGGCGTTGGTTATAGAGCACAAGTAAAAGGAAAAGAGCTGGAGTTGCAACTTGGATTTTCTCATCCTATAAATTATTCTATTCCAGAAGGAATACAAATTAGTGTTGAAAAAAATATTATCAGCATCAAAGGGCATGACAAACAAAAAGTTGGCCAAGTTGCAGCGGAAATTAGAAGCTTCAGACCGCCTGAGCCTTACAAAGGAAAAGGTGTGAAGTATGTAGACGAAGTAATTATTAGAAAAGCCGGTAAGACAGCTAAGAAGTAAAGGGTAGGCAATGAGAGAGAGCGTTCAAAGAAGAAAAAATAGACTTAGAATTAAAAGAAAAAGACGTGTACGAGGTAAAGTGACTGGTACAGCACAAAGACCTCGTCTTTCTATATTTAAGTCAAACAGACATTTCTATGCACAAGCTATAGATGATACGAAAGGACATACACTTGCTTACGCAGACGGAGCAAAAATGGGTCTTAAAGCAAATAGAGAGGATGTGAAAAAAATAGCTGAGCAAATGGCTGAAAAATTGAAGGCCATAGGCATAGAAACAATCGTTTTTGATAGAAACGGTTTTCTTTATCATGGTGTTGTTGCGTCTTTTGCAGATGCACTTAGAGAAAATGGAATCAAGTTTTAGGGGATAGCGTATGGAAAAGTATAATAGAGAAGAGTTTGAAGAGGTTGTGGTCAATATCAGCCGTGTAACAAAAGTTGTCAAAGGTGGTAGAAGATTTCGTTTCAGTGCCCTTGTAGTTGTCGGAGACAAAAAAGGACATGTTGGCTATGGTATTGGCAAAGCTAAAGAGGTACCAGATGCAATTAAAAAAGCTATTGATAATGCTTTTAAAAATATCACGACTGTAAATATCAAAGGTACCACTATTGCTCATGATATAGAGCATAAGTACAATGCAAGTAAAATTTTGCTCAAACCTGCAAGCCCAGGTACTGGTGTGATAGCTGGTGGTGCTGCACGTCCTGTATTGGAACTTGCAGGAGTGAAGGATATTTTGACAAAATCACTTGGTTCAAACAATCCTGCTACATTGGTTCGAGCAACTATCGAAGCATTAGAGAGAATAAAAGCATAAGGATAGGAAATGGCATTACATAATCTACAACCAGCTCCTGGCAGCACGCATAAAACAAAACGAGTAGGTCGTGGCCAGGGAAGTGGCATGGGTAAAACTGCCACAAGAGGACAAAAGGGACAAAAGAGTAGAACTGGTTATTCGCAAAAAAGAGGTTTTGAAGGTGGTCAGCAACCATTACAAAGAAGACTACCTAAAATTGGATTTACATCAAGAGTAGAAAAACCAGTAGCAATTAATGTAGACAAAGTGAAAAAAGTAGCTAATCTTGATGAAATAACAATAGAAAATATCAAACAAGTTTATAAATTACCAAAATATGTAACCAAAGTGAAATTGATAGGGAGTAGTGTAAAAGAGATCGTTTCTAAAATCAAAGATGAAAATATCTCTTTTAGTGGACAAAAATAATGAGCAAATCATTAGTTAACAAAATCCTCATAACGCTTGGATTCCTCTTTCTCTACAGGGTATTGGCGTATGTGCCTGTCCCTGGAGTTAATATCGATATCGTTAAAGAGTTTTTTGATACACAAGCAGGTAATGCTTTGGGTATGTTCAATATGTTTAGCGGTAATGCTGTGAGACGATTATCGATAATATCACTAGGTATCATGCCTTACATTACGGCTTCAATTATTATGGAACTTCTTGCCGCAACTTTCCCAACACTTGCACAGATGAAAAAAGAGCGTGATGGAATGGTGAAATATATGCAAATCATCCGCTATGCAACTATTGCAATTACTCTTGTGCAAGCAATTGGTGTTTCTATAGGGTTACAAAGCCTTACGGGCAGAGGCGGTGAAAGTGCCATCATGATTGATATGCCTACATTTGTAACTATTGCTGCAATTAGTATGCTAGCAGGAACAATGATACTGATGTGGATTGGGGAGCAAATTACCCAAAGAGGCATAGGCAATGGTATATCGCTTATCATTTTTGCTGGTATTGTTTCAGGAATTCCAAGTGCTATTGCAGGAACGGTGAATCTTGTAAATACTGGTGAACTCAACTTCTTGATACTTATTGCTATTGTAGCAATCATTCTTATAACAGTTGGTTTCATTATTTATGTGGAGCTAGCGGAGCGCCGCGTACCAGTCTCATATTCGAGAAAAGTTCTGATGCAAAATCAAAAAAAGCGTATTATGAACTATATCCCTATCAAAGTAAACTTAAGCGGTGTTATACCACCAATCTTTGCCTCTGCAATTTTGATGTTTCCATCAACAATTTTACAATCAAGTACCAATCCTATTGTGCAAAGAATTGCCGATATTCTCAATCCAAACGGTTTTATTTTTAATGTGTTGATGTTCTTTCTTGTTGTATTTTTTGCCTACTTCTATGCTTCTATAGTTTTCAATGCAAAAGATATTGCAGACAATCTCAAGCGCCAAGGAGGATTTATTCCGGGTGTTCGTCCAGGTGAGCCTACAGCAGAATATCTCAATGAGGTAGCAAGTAGATTGACATTTTGGGGTGCACTCTACCTTGGCATAATCTCTACTCTTCCATGGATACTGGTAAAGTTGATGGGTGTTCCTTTCTACTTTGGAGGTACAGCAGTACTTATCGTTGTACAAGTAGCACTTGATACTATGCGAAAGATTGAAGCGCAAATATATATGAATAAATATCAAACACTCAGTGCGGTAGGGCTTTAATGGCTATAGCTATACGAAAGCCCTCCGAAATTGAAAAACTTCGCAAAGCAAATATCATAGTTGCAAAAACCCTCAATTACCTATCACAACAGTGTAAACCCGGCGTCTCTCTCAAAGAGATTGACGCTATGGGAGAAGAGTTTATCAGATCACATGGCGCCAGACCATCTTTTAAGGGACTGTACGGTTTTCCAGCTTCAGTATGTACATCTGTCAACGAAGTGATTATACACGGTATACCAACTGATTATAAACTCCAAGACGGAGATATCGTAGGACTCGATATCGGAACAGAAATTGATGGGTGGTATGGAGATGCAGCTGTCACAGTTGGAGTTGGAAATATTTCAAAAAATGATGAAGCTCTTATACAAATAGCAAAAGATACACTCTATTTTGCTATAGAGATAATAAAACCTGGTATGCGTTTTAAAGAGCTCAGCTACGAAATAGAAAAATTCATAAAGTCTCGTGGATATCAGCCGCTTCATGGCTTTTGTGGGCATGGAATTGGTCGCAAACCGCACGAAGAGCCTGAAATTCCTAACTATCTTGAGCATGGTTCGCCAAAAAGTGGACCAAAAATAAAAGAGGGTATGGTTTTTTGTTTAGAGCCGATGATATGCCAAAAACTCGGAACCCCAAAGATATTAGAGGATAAATGGTCTGTGGTGAGTGAAGATGGTTTGCGAGGAAGTCACTATGAGCATACAGTAGCCGTGATAGGCGGCAAGGCAGAAATTTTAAGTAAGGAGGAATAATATGGCAAAAGATGATGTGATTGAGGTTGATGGTATAGTTAAAGAGGCATTGCCAAATGCAATGTTTCGCGTAGAGTTAGAAAATGGGCATGTAGTTTTATGCCATATTGCAGGTAAGATGCGCATGCACTATATCAAAATACTTCCTGGCGATAAAGTAAAAGTAGAATTGACACCATACAGCCTTGATAAAGGGCGCATAACTTTTAGATATAAATAAGCTTAAATTAAGTAATTCTTAAGTATAATTACATCCCTTTTTGGAAACTGTGGGAAGAATCTTTGTAAGATGTGGCACTGTTCTTACAAGGATTGGCTTGGGTGGCTCATCAAGCCTACGCGTGCCGTTTACAAGTGCCAAATTTTTTAAGGAGTATTCTTATGAAAGTAAGACCATCTGTAAAGAAGATGTGCGATAAGTGCAAAATCATTAAAAGAAAAGGCGTAGTAAGAGTAATCTGCGTCAATCCAAAACATAAACAAAGACAAGGATAGTACATGGCGAGGATAGCAGGTGTAGATCTTCCTAAAAATAAAAGAATAGAGTATGCTCTTCCTTATGTATATGGAATAGGGCTCACAACATCAAGAAAGATACTTGATGCTGTAGGTATCAGTTACGACAAAAGAGTTTATGAACTTACTGAAGATGAAGTGGCAAGCATCAACAAGCATATCCGAGAAAACTATATGGTTGAAGGGGATTTGCGACGTAAAGTTGCTATGGATATAAAAGCTTTGATGGATATTGGATGCTATAGAGGCCTTCGCCATAGACGTGGACTTCCAGTAAGAGGGCAGAAAACTAAAACTAATGCGCGAACACGCAAAGGTAAGAAAAAAACTGTAGGTGCAAAGTAAAGGACTGATAGATGGCAAAAAGAAGAGTTAGAAAAAAGGTTGTTAAGAAAAATATAGCCAGAGGGGTTGTCTATATTAACGCTACATTTAACAACACTGTTGTAACTGTTACAGATGAAATGGGAAATGTTATTGCATGGAGCAGTGCTGGTAGTCTTGGATTTAAAGGGAGCAAAAAATCTACTCCTTTTGCAGCACAGCAAGCTGTTGAAGATGCAATGACAAAAGCAAAAGAGCATGGTATCAAAGAAGTGGGTATCAAAGTTCAAGGTCCAGGAAGTGGTAGAGATACCGCTGTAAAAAGTGTAGGAGCAATTGAAGGTATTAAGGTGCTCTTTTTCAAAGATATCACACCTTTACCGCACAATGGATGTAGACCTCCAAAAAGAAGAAGAGTCTAATTTAAAACGGCACGCCACACAAGAAGCTAAAATATTTTTGAGGTAGGAGACATAGATGGCAAGATATAGAGGTCCGGTTGAAAAGATTGAGAGACGTTTGGGTGTTAGCCTGGCGCTTAAAGGCGAAAGAAGACTTGCTGGTAAAAGTGCACTTGACAAAAGGCCTTATCCGCCAGGACAGCATGGACAAAGAAGAAGCAAAATTAGTGAATATGGATTGCAGCTTCGTGAAAAGCAAAAAGCAAAGTTTATGTATGGTGTTGCTGAGAAGCAATTTAGAAACCTGTTTAAAGAAGCGAACAGAATGGAAGGTAATACGGGGGAGAACCTTATTAAGCTTCTTGAGCAAAGACTTGACAATGTAGTATATCGTATGGGTTTTGCTACAACAAGAAGATTTGCACGACAACTTGTAAACCATGGTCATGTACTTGTAGATGGAAAACGGGTAAATATTCCTTCATATAGAGTAAAACCTGGACAAAAAATTGAAATCCGTGAAAAGAGTAAAAACAATCCTCAAATACAAAGAGCTCTTGAACTAACAAATCAAACTGGGATTGTGCCTTGGGTTGATGTAGATAAAGAGAAAGTATTTGGAATTTTTACAAGAATCCCAGAGAGAAGTGAAGTAGAGATTCCTGTCGAAGAGAGATTGATTGTAGAGCTATACTCTAAATAATAAATAGCTCCGAGCTCTGCTCGGGAAAAATTCACAAAAGAGAGTAGGCAATGAATAGAATAAAAGTAACACCATCGGTTCCAACAAATCTTGAAGTAGAGAAGGTAAAAGAGAATCACATCCGACTGAATGTATATCCTTATGAGAGCGGATATGCAATTTCTATTGCACATCCTTTAAGACGACTACTATTGAGCAGTACAGTGGGATATGCACCTGTTGGAATCAAAATAGAGGGTGTACAACACGAATTTGATAGCGTCAGAGGTATGTTAGAGGATGTTGCTGAATTTATTATCAATCTTAAAAACATTCGTTTCAAAATCAAAGATGAAGAAAAAGACAACGTTACTGTTTCGTTTTCGTTCTCTGGTCCAAAAGAGCTCTACGGAAAAGATCTATCTAATGATGAAATTGAAGTGGTGACTCCAGATAATTTTTTAGCAACCCTGAATGAAGATGCACAGCTAAATTTTGAAGTTATTGTGAAAAAGGGAATAGGATATGTTCCAAGCGAAGCAATAAGAGAGTCTTTGCCAGAAGGTTTTATTCCGCTGGATGCATTCTTCACACCAGTTAAAAAAGCTGTTTATACAATTGAAAATGTTCTCGTTGAAGATAATCCTAACTATGAAAAAATTGTTTTTGATATCGAAACAGATGGGCAGGTTGATCCTGTAAAAGCTTTAAAAATGGCTCTAGATGTTCTTTACAATCAACTCGCTATATTCAATAATGATATCACACTCATCGAAGGTGGAAGTGCGAAAAATGGTGCTCAAAACGAGCAGATATTTTTTGAAAAAATAGATGCTCTAGGACTAAGTGCACGTAGCTATAACTCATTGCAACGAGCAGGTGTAGAATATGTAGGAGAACTCCTTCTTATGGATAAAGATGAATTAAAAAATATTAAAAATCTTGGCAAAAAATCTCTCGATGAAATTGAAGAGAGATTAGAGGATCTAGACGTGGATGTAGAGTCTATGACACCACAGATGAAGTCCACTATTGCTGAGAAGATACAACAGATAAAATCTAAAGGATAAGTGATGAGACATAAGCATGGATATAGAAAACTCAGTAGAACAAGTGCTCACAGAAAAGCACTTTTAAAAAATCTTGCTATAGCACTCATAATGAATGAAAAAATAGAAACAACTGTTGCGAAAGCAAAAACTTTGCGCAGTTATATAGAAAAGTTAGTTACTAAAGCACGTGTGGGTGATTTTAATGCTCACAGAGAAGTGTTTGCATATCTTCAAGATAAAGAAGCTACTAAAAAGCTTCTCAATGAAATTGCACCTCGATATAAAGAGAGAAATGGTGGTTATACTCGTATAGTACGTACGAGAATTAGAAGAGGCGATGCATCACCTATGGCTTTTATCGAATTTGTATAATACTTCCGAGGCTTTTGCCTCGAAATTCTTGCACTATTGCAATTAAAAAATTTTTTTCAGCTACCTATAATAACATTTAAACTATATTCCTTCTAAAAAAGGCCTACTATGAGTTTACCATTTACTGATGAAGATCTCTATCCAGCAGTAGAGAGAGTGATAGAAAAATTAAAACCTATGTTAGCACTCGATGGAGGAGATATCAAGCTGCTCGGTGTAAAAAATGGAAAAGTATTTGTGCAACTTGGAGGAGCATGTGTAGGGTGTAGTGCGGCTGGAAATACTCTCAAATATGGAGTAGAAAGACAGCTAAAAATTGACATTCATCCTGATATAGAAGTTGTCAATATACCACCTGGATATGAAGATCAATGGGAAGATATAGCAGCACAATATGAAGGAGACGAGCATAATAATGGATAAGAAGAAGCTTTTGCAAAAAGCTGCAGAGAGTTTTATGAAAAAAAATTTTCAAGTATCATTGCAAAACTATAATAGTGTTTTACAATTAGAGCCTACAAATAAAGAGGCACATCTGGGTGTTATACTGTGTGATCTAGCAAGTGAAGATGAAGAAGAAGCACTAGCACTTTTTGATTTTTACATTATTCTCAAAGAAGAGGGTGAAGAAGAACCAGAAAAACGTGTATTGGAAATGTTAAAAACATTAGAAGATTCGCAAAGAAGTTTTGTGGAAAGTTTTGAAAATGAAAATTCAACAGTTACAATGGAGGGGATCTCCTACAAAGATTTTAAAGAAATAGTTGCAAATAGAGGAAGTTTCAAGCGAGCTTTTGAAGATATTATGTTTAGTACCAAAGTTATTATTACACAGAAAAATGATTTTTTCGATTTTATAGAAAATCTCATAGAAAATGGATTTACCGATATAGTCTATAGCTACCTAGAAGATGCTTCTAAACTCTATCCAACCGATGAGAAATTACAAGAGTTTTTTGAAAAGCTTCATAGTGAGAAAGCATGATAGTCGATTTTCATGGCAAAAAAATTACAGATAATACTGCTGAAATTGAAAATGCTGATCTCTTCTTACTTACTGATCAAAATAGAAAATATTTTTCTCATAGCTGCGAAACTATCACTCCAAAAGAGTTGATAGAAGAGTTGCAATTACAAAATATCAAAATTATAGGTATAACAGGCACCAATGGAAAGACGACAACAGCTGCCGCAATATATTCATTGCTCAATGATTTAGGATTCAAAGCTGCACTGCAAGGGACACGAGGCTTTTTTGTTGCGGATGAACAGTTAGGCAAGAAATCTTTAACAACACCTTCTATTTTGGAAACGGTATCGCATCTTTTTGCAGCAAAACAGAGAGGATGTGATTATTTTTGCATGGAGGTGAGCTCTCATGCAATTGTGCAAAACAGAATAGAAGGGCTCGATTTTTCACTTAAAGTCTTTACAAATATTTCGCAAGATCATCTTGATTACCATAAAACACTGCAAAAGTATGTGGCTGCAAAAAGTGCATTTTTTGCAGATGAATCTACCAAACTTATCAACAAAGAGGATAAAAACCTTCAATATAATCTCAAAAATACTCGTACATATGCAGTTGAAGAGCCGGCAACATACCAGATTGTTGCTTACTCTTTAGAAAATGGCATAAGTGGAGTCATCCAGTTTGGTTCACAAATGGCAGATTTTCACTCTTCCTTGCAAGGACTCTTCAATCTTTATAATCTCACTGCAGCTATTGGTGCAGTGCACATTGTTACGAATGAAGAATTGCAAAAGATTTGTGATGTAGTTGAAAATTTTGCTGGTGTGAAAGGACGCATGGAGGTTGTATCTACAAAACCTCTCATTATTATTGATTTTGCACATACACCAGATGGTATGCAAAAGGTTTTTGAATCCTTCCCTGGTAAAAAAATTGTTGCAGTTTTTGGTGCTGGAGGAGAGAGAGATAGGGATAAGCGGGCAAAAATGGGAAATATAGCAAGTAGATTTTGTACGAGAATCTATCTAACGAACGATAATCCAAGAAGAGAAAACCCATCTACTATAATTGAGGATATTGCCCAGGGTATTAATACAGATATACAAGTTGAAAAAATTGAAGATAGAAAAGAGGCAATTAAACGCGCTATAAAAAATCTCAAAAAAGATGAAATACTTTTAATATTAGGTAAAGGTGATGAAGAGTATATGGAAATAGAGGGGGAGAAAATACCTTTTAATGATAGAGATATAGTCGAGCAAATAATAGAAAGTTAATATTTGGAAGCTACTTAAGTAATTTATTTATTCCATATATTTAATGCATATATGATGAATTATTGCTACAATTCAGACAAAAATTGTATTAATTAAAAAGGAGCTAGTATGGGAATCCCTCAACCAACATTTTATATATTCAAGTGTGAGCAATCAGCACCTCCAGGTTTTCCAAAACCAAGCTGTGTGAGTGCAAATAATCCTGAAAGTCAACAGCTTTTTCAACATTTAGCGCAAAAATTGATGGAAAAAGGTATCATTGCTGCAGTACAGCCTGTGCGTACAGGTTGCCTCAACAGATGTCAATTGGGGCCAGTTATGCTTGTAGAGCCTGGGCATTATATGTATGTTGGGTTAGATAAGGAAAAAATTGATAGAATTATAGAAGAGCATATCATTGGAGGAAATCCAGTCCAAGAGTATTTAATTCCAAAAGAGTATTGGGATGAGCCAATGAGTATAGCTGATGTTATTAAAATGGCAGGTGGAGCGTAAGAATGCAAATAGAGATGCTCTATAGCAAAATACATCGTGCGACAGTGACAGATGCCAACTTAAACTATGTTGGCTCCATCACTATCGATGAAGAGCTTATGGAGGCAGCAAAACTTCGTGTTGGCCAAAAGGTTGATATTCTCAATATCAATAACGGTGAGCGCTTTCAAACCTATGTTATTAAAGGTGAGCGAGGAAAGCGCGAAATTTGTCTCAATGGTGCTGCAGCAAGAAAAGCGCATCCAGGAGATAAAATCATTATAGTGGCATATGCATATATGAGTGAGGATGAATTAGCTCTTTACGAACCAACGATAGTGCTTGTAAATGAAAATAATGATATCGATGAAATAATCAACTATATGTGAGGAAAAAATGTTTGACAAACTCAATCTCTCAGAACTTGGCAAAATGTTTGAAGAGATACAAGAAAAAGCGAAAAAAGCGCAAGAAGAGAGTGAAAAAAAAGAGTTTACTGCAAAAAGTGGTGGTGGGCTTGTAAAAGTGACTGCAAATGGAAAAGGTGAAATAATAGATATCTCGATTGATGATTCACTTCTTGAAGATAAGGAGTCTTTGGAAATTTTGCTCATTAGTGCAATAAATGATGTACTCAAAATGGTAGAAGAAGAGAAAAAATCAATGGCAATGAATCTAATGAACCCTGATCTTTTTGGACAGAAATAGATGGACCTAGCTGAAGTTTTTGAAAAACATCTTCAAAAAAATCTTATTGACATTCAAACTTATCACCCTTATTATAAAGAAGCCCTCAATTTTATGCTACAAGCTGGTGGCAAACGGTTTAGACCAGTATTGCTTTTGAGTGTGGTCAAAGCCGCAAATCCCTTACTGATTCCTTCTGCATTAGATGCTGCTTTGGCGATTGAAATACTTCACACCTATTCATTGATTCACGACGATCTTCCCGTAATGGATGATGCAGATCTTCGCAGAGGCAAACCAACGCTACATAAAAAATTTGATGAACTAACAGCTGTTCTTGTTGGAGATGCACTCAATACTCATGCATTCTATATTCTTGTAAAAGCAGCGTTGCATAATGATGTGAAGATAAAACTTGTACAAATTTTAAGCTTTAATGGTGGCGTGCATGGAATGGTGCACGGACAGATTCTTGACTGCCATTTTGAGGGTGAGAAACTAACACTCGAAGAGCTTAAAACTCTCCATAGGAATAAAACTGCAAAACTTATAGCTGCTTCATTAGAAATGGGGGCAGTAATTGCAAATCTTGGTGAAGAGATTGAAAAAAACCTCTATGATTTTGGTTTACAATTAGGGTTGCTGTTTCAAATTCAAGATGATATTATTGATGAGATAATGAGTGAAGCAGAAGCAGGGAAAACTACGAAAAATGATGCTTTAAAAAACTCGTTTGTAAATCTCTTAGGACTTGAAGGTGCCATTAAAGAAGCAGATGCACTTGCAAAAAAAATAGAAGAAGATCTTGGCACCGTTCCAGCAAATGTTCAAGAAGAATTAAAAAAGCTTTTACAACAATATCTTTATAGACACAAAAAGGAAAGTAATGGATAAAAAGATGTTCAAAAAAATGGCTGATACGATAAGATTCTTGGGTCTTGATATGATCCAAAAGGCAAATAGTGGCCATCCTGGTGTAGTGTTAGGACTCGCAGATATTGCAGTTGTGCTTTCACAACACCTTCGTCACAATCCAAAAAATCCCAAATGGCTTAATCGCGATCGTCTTGTATTTAGTGGAGGACATGCAACAGGGCTTATCTATTCGCTTCTGTATCTTTGGGGATATGATGTAAGCTTAGAAGATCTCAAAGAGTTCCGACAGTTTGGAAGCAAAACACCAGGCCATCCAGAATATGGACATACTCCTGGAGTTGAAATAACAACTGGTCCTCTGGGACAAGGTGTAGCGAATGCTATCGGTATGGCAATGGCGAGCAAGTATGCTGCACGTCTTCTCAATACAGAAACAACAAAAATTATAGACCACAATGTCTACTGCCTCTGTGGTGATGGAGACTTGGAAGAGGGAATTAGTTATGAAGCGTGCGCATTAGCAGGAAGATTTGAACTTGATAACTTAATAATGATTTATGATAGTAACCATATTACAATTGAGGGTGATACTTCTTTAGCATGGAATGAAGATGTAAAGAGGCGATTTGAAGCGCAAAACTGGGATGTTACTGAAGTTAATGGACACGACTATGAGGATATAGATGCAGCGTTGCGCTGGGCGAAAAAACGAAAAAAACCGGTACTCATTATTGCTCATACGACAATAGCGAAAGGAAGCTGCAAATATGAAGGAGATCCGCACTCTCATGGAGCACCCCTTGGTGAAGATGATATTCGATGCGCTAAAGAAAAAGCTGGATTTCCACCTGATGAGCAATTTTATGTACCAGAAGATGTATTAGTACGTTTTCGCTGTGCAGTAGAAAAAGGGGAGCTTGCCGAGCGAGAGTGGAAAAAACTCATCACAGAGTCTCCATACAAAGAGCAAAATGAGATTTTACAGAGACTGCAAAATCCAGATTTTGATGCAATCGAGTGGCCAGAATTTGAGGCAGGAAGCATGATTGCAACACGTGATAGCAATGGAAAAATTCTCAATGCGATTGCAAAAGCACTACCTGCATTTGTAGGGGGGAGTGCAGACTTAGCTCCATCAAATAAAACATATTTGCAAGGTATGGGAGATTTCCCAAATGGAAAAAATTTTCACTTTGGAGTGCGTGAGCATGCAATGGGAGCAATTTGTAACGGAATGGCAGCGTATGGTTTGCTCATACCATTTAATGCAACATTTTTTGTCTTTAGTGACTATCAAAAAGCCGCTGTACGAATAGCAGCACTTTCAAAACTCAAAAACTATTTCATCTGGACGCATGATAGTATAGGTGTAGGTGAAGATGGACCAACGCACCAGCCAATCGAGCAATTAACTACGTTTAGAGCTTTACCACAGTTTTATACATTTAGACCTGCTGATGCAACAGAAAATGTAGAGTGCTGGAAAGTAGCTTTGCAACTGGATAAGCCGTGTGGATTTGTTCTAAGCCGTCAAAAACTTAAAACTCTTAAACCTCAACGAGATTTTGGAGAGCCACGCTTTGGGGGATATATCATCAAAAAACGGGATAATGCAGTACTTACACTTATAGCAACAGGTAGCGAAGTGATGTTAGCACTACAAGCTGGCTGTCATCTTGAAGAAAAAGGAATTAATGCAAATATCGTCAGTATGCCTTGTATGGAACTCTTTTTAGAACAAGACAAAGAGTATCAGGATACTGTCATTGATCCAAAAACAAAAGTGCTAGCAATAGAAGCAGGTGCAGGAATTGAATGGTACCGTTTTGCAGATGATGTAATAAGTATGGAAAATAGATTTGGCGCTAGTGGAAAAGCAGATGTTCTATTTAAAGAGTACGGGTTTACAATAGAAAATATTATTATAAAAGCACAAAGTCTTCTAGGATAGCCGATGGCTATCCAAATTTTTTTTCAAAAACTCTGCATAAGTTCAAACACATATGGCACTCTGAGAGGGAGAGTGAGGAGTGCAAATCAAATACACGTTGCCAGGGCTCAAAGGATATAAAAGATTAGAGAGGATATACTACAATTCGCTTATGATAAGCGAAGAGGCAAAAAGAAGAAAAAAGATATTGGAGTTTTGGGAAAAATATGGACTAGCAGCAACAACTGAAGCTTTTGGAGTAAGCAGAAGAACACTCTTTCGATGGAAAAAGAGTTTAAATGATGCAGATGGCGATATAAAAGCCTTAAATCCAAAATCACGAAGACCAAAAAGAGTAAGAGAGTCAAAAGTTCCAATAGAAGTTATTAAAGAGATAAAACGATTAAGAAAAGCATATCCCAACATCGGCAAAGCAAAACTCTACCACCTGCTTAAACCTTTTTGTGAAGAAAAAGAACTTAAAACTCCCTCGGAATCCACAATAGGAAGAATAATCGCAAAAGCACCAGATACAATGAGACTTTTTCCCTACCGCATCGATACAAAAGGAAAAGTGAAACCAAAAAAGAAGACACAAAAAAACAGAAAACCAAAAAACCTCAAATCTAAACCATTTGAACTCTGGGCAGTCGATACCATCCAAATAGTATCAAACGGTATAAAACGATATATCCTTACTATGATTGACCCACTCACACGTATTGCATTCGCAGTAGCAATTCCATCTAAAAGAGCAAAACATACTGCATATGCTCTTGAAGCTTTAATTGATGGAATAACCTCCATCAAACAAAAACGTAAACTTGCAATTCTTTCAGATAATGGCAGTGAATTTAAAAAAGAGTTTGATGCTCTGCTTGAACAAAAAGGCTTTACACACTACTGGACATATCCAAGGAGCCCTAAAATGAATGCACACAATGAAAGATTCAATAGAACAATTCAAGAACAATTTATTCAATACTATGAAGATTTACTCTTTACAGATTTGGATGAATTCAATAAAAAATTAGCAAAATGGCTCATCGATTACAATACCAAAATACCACACTCTTCTCTTAATTTTAAATCTCCGGTACAATACCTTCTTGAAAATCATTATGAGTGCCATATGTATTGGACTTATACAAACTCTTGACACATAAAAAAATCTCTTGTATAATTCCACTCGTTATCAATCAACGCCGGTGTAGCTCAGTTGGCTAGAGCAGCTGATTTGTAATCAGCAGGTCGGGGGTTCGAGTCCCTTCACCGGCTCCATTTAAAATTTCAGCGTTTGACCAGTAAAAGGGTGGGATACCCAAGCGGCCAACGGGGGCAGACTGTAAATCTGCTGGCTTTCGCCTTCGGAGGTTCGAATCCTCCTCCCACCACCATTTTGCGGGAGTAGCTCAGTTGGCTAGAGCATCAGCCTTCCAAGCTGAGGGTCGCGGGTTCGAGTCCCGTCTCCCGCTCCATATAAACTGGGAGCTGAACTAAATGTAGCTACAACTCCTACTTTAGTTTTGCTTCCAATTTATATTTACAACGAACCGATATGCTATGCCCAGATAGCTCAGTGGTAGAGCACTTCCTTGGTAAGGAAGAGGTCGGCGGTTCAATCCCGCTTCTGGGCTCCATTCACTGCAGCTAGCGAGCATATTTGTTTTTGGGTGGTAATTTGGATATAATTAGCCCGCAATTTTAATTACAAACGGAGGAAAAGCAATGGCAAAAGAGAAATTCGTCAAAACCAAGCCTCACGTCAACATCGGTACTATTGGCCACGTTGACCACGGTAAAACAACTTTGACAGCTGCTATTACTGCTGTTTTGGCAGAAAAAGGTTATGCAGAAAAAAGAGATTATGATCAAATCGATAATGCGCCTGAAGAGAGAGAAAGAGGGATTACTATCGCTACTTCTCACGTAGAGTATGAAACAGATAAAAGACACTATGCTCACGTTGACTGCCCAGGGCACGCTGACTACGTTAAAAACATGATCACTGGTGCTGCACAGATGGATGGAGCCATTTTAGTTGTATCTGCTGCTGATGGTCCTATGCCACAAACTCGTGAGCACATCCTACTTGCACGCCAAGTTGGTGTTCCTTATATCGTGGTATTCTTGAATAAAGAAGATATGGTAGACGATCCTGAGCTTCTTGAACTTGTTGAGATGGAAGTAAGAGAGCTTCTCAATGAGTATGACTTCCCAGGAGACGATGTTCCTGTAATTGCTGGTTCTGCACTTAAAGCGCTAGAAGAAGCAAAAAATGGTGAAATTGGTCCTTGGAGTGAAAAGATCCTTAAGCTTATGGAAGCAGTTGATGAGTATATTCCAACTCCAGAGCGCGATATCGATAAACCATTCTTGATGCCAATCGAAGATGTTTTCTCAATCTCTGGACGTGGTACTGTTGTTACAGGAAGAATCGAAAGAGGTGTTGTAAAAGTTGGTGATGAAATCGAAATCGTAGGTCTTCGCCCAACTCAAAAGACAACTGTTACTGGCGTTGAGATGTTTAGAAAAGAGCTAGATCAAGGTGAAGCTGGTGACAACGTAGGGGTACTTCTTAGAGGTACTAAAAAAGAAGAGGTTGAAAGAGGTCAAGTTCTTGCTCAACCAGGAACAATCACACCTCATACAAAATTTGAAGCAGAAATTTACGTACTTACAAAAGAGGAAGGTGGACGTCATACACCATTCTTCAGCGGATATAGACCACAGTTCTATGTACGTACAACAGATGTAACAGGAACTATTACATTGCCTGAGGGCGTTGAAATGGTTATGCCTGGCGATAACGTAAAAATCAACGCTGAACTCATTGCACCAATTGCTCTTGAAGAGGGAACAAGATTTGCTATCCGTGAAGGTGGTAGAACTGTTGGTGCAGGTGTTGTAAGTAAAATTATCGAATAATATTCGGGGCTTCGCCCCTTTTTATAGCAAGGGCTGATTATGAGAGACAAAATTCATTTGGCATGTGAAAAGTGTGGAAGAAGAAATTACCATACAACCAAAAACAAAAAAACGCATCCAGAAAAATTCGAAATAAGAAAATATTGTAAATTTTGCAAAGAGCATACGCTCCATAAAGAAGCAAAACTATAATTTTAGAAGAGGGTTTTTCCCTCCTTCGTTTTAAATATAGGGCAGTAGCTCAGTTGGTAGAGCAACGGTCTCCAAAACCGTTGGCCGGGGGTTCGAGTCCCTCCTGCCCTGCCATATCTAAGGAAAAATATGGAAAAGTTTATACAGTATTTACAAAATGCTCGCAATGAGATTCAAAAAGTTATTTTTCCAACTAAAGAGCAGGTTAAAAACGCTTACATAGCTGTATTTATAGTCGTTTCAGTTGTTGCGCTCTTCTTGGCTATAGTTGATGGGGCAATGTCTTTTGTCCTGTCACATATAATGTAATTAAGGAATTTTATGGCACACAAGTGGTATGCAATTCAGGTTTATGCAGGAAGTGAAAAAGCTGTAAAAACTGCAATTGAAAATATGGCCAAAGAGCTGCATCTCGAAGACAAAATTAAAGAAGTTGTTGTTCCAACAGAAGATGTCATCGAAGTAAAAAATGGGAAGAAAAAGATAACCGAAAGAAGCATATACCCTGGATATGTTTTTGCAAATATTGATCTTGATACAGATCTTTGGCAAAAGATTCAGACATTGCCAAAAGTGTCGAGATTCATTGGTGAATCTAAAAAACCTACTCCTATTTCTGAAGAAGATGTGAAAAAGATTCTAGAGAAAACTGAGAAAAAAGGCGCCCCAAAACCAAAAATATCTTACGAGCCAGGAGAAGTGGTACGTATTACAGAGGGCCCATTTGCCAACTTTACAGGAGTCGTTGAAGAGTATGATATGGAGCATGGGAAGTTGAAACTCAATGTTTCAATATTTGGAAGAAGTACTCCTGTAGAGATACTCTATACGCAAGTTGAAAAGATTATCTAAGTTAAAGAAAGGAAGAAAATGGCAAAGAAAATAGTAGACCAATTTAAACTGCAAATTCCGGCTGGTAAAGCCAATCCATCACCTCCAGTTGGTCCAGCCCTTGGACAGCGTGGTGTGAACATTATGGAATTTTGTAAAGCTTTTAATGAAAAAACAAAAGATATGATGGGGTTTAATATCCCCGTTGTTATAACTGTATACAGTGATAGAAGCTTTACATTTGTTACAAAACAGCCCCCTGCAACTGACTTGATTAAAAAAGCTGCAGGTATTCAAAAAGGGAGTGACAACCCGCTTAAAAATAAAGTAGGCAAAATAACACAAGCACAACTTGAAGAGATTGCAAAAACAAAAATGCCTGATCTTAATACTACTGATATAGAAGCTGCAAAGCGCATTATTGCAGGTAGTTGCAGAAGTATGGGTGTTGAAATAGTAGATTGATCCCAACCACTGGATCTCAAATAAAGTGGTAGCAAAAAAATTATGCGGAGTGAATAATGGCGAAAAAACATTCTAAAAGATATCAAGAACTATTAAATAAAATTGAAAAAGGTAAACTTTATTCAGTAGAAGAAGCAGTAGAGAAAGTAAAAGATCTAAAATCTGCTAAATTTGATGAAACTGTTGAACTTGCTCTCAGACTCGGAGTTGATCCTAGACATGCTGATCAGATGGTACGAGGTTCAGTAGTTTTACCTCACGGAACAGGTAAAACTGTAAGAGTTGCTGTTTTTGCTAAAGGTGCAAAAGCAGATGAGGCAAAAGAGTGTGGTGCTGACATAGTTGGTGCTGAAGATTTAGTTGAAGAGATCCAAAATGGAAATATAAATTTTGATATTGCTATAGCAACTCCAGACATGATGGGTTTAGTTGGAAAAATCGGTAGAATTTTAGGACCTAAAGGCCTTATGCCAAACCCTAAAACTGGTACTGTTACAATGGATGTGTGTAAAGCAGTAAAAAATGCAAAAGCGGGTCAAGTAAATTTTAGAGTTGATAAAAAGGGAAACATTCATGCTGGTATTGGCAAAGCAAGTTTCTCACCTGAAGCTTTAAAAGAGAATCTCGAAGCTTTTGTTGCACAAATTAATAAACTCAAACCTGCTGCTGCAAAAGGACGTTATATTCGCCATGCTGCATTATCGTTGACAATGAGCCCTGCGGTAGAACTTAATCCACAAGAGTTAATGGATATTAAAGCGTAGTTTATCTTAGACTGAAGATAGCGGGCATCCATAAGACCTGCTTGAAGTCTTCTGTCGGAAAGGAGGTAAAAAAATTTGACACGTAGCCAAAAAGAAGAGGTTGTATCTTACCTCACCGAAGAGTTCAAAAATGCTGCCGCGATCGTCGATTGTGATTATAAAGGGATGAGTGTTGCTGAACTTGAATCACTCCGACGCGCAGCAAAGGAAAAAGGGCTCAAAGTCAGAGTTGTAAAAAACACTCTAGCAATGATTGCTCTTAAAAACAACGGTGTTGAAGACTTTGTGCTCAAAGAGACAAACGTTTTGGTTTGGGGAGATGATTTGGTAGATCTTGCCAAAACTGTAACTGATTTTGCTAAAGAGCACAAAGAGAACTTCAAAATCAAACAGGGCTATTTTGAAGGCGAAGTTGCTGATGCGAGCAAAATTGAAGCTTATAGCAAGCTTCCAAGCAAAGAAGAGCTACTTGGAATGCTTTTGTCTGTATGGACTGCTCCATTGCGCAATCTCCTCTATGTATGGAATGCGCCTAAACAAAACTTTGTTACTGTTCTTGAAAATATAAGACAACAAAAAGAAAGCTAAAAAAATAAAAGGAGAGAAGAATGGCTTGTACAAGAGAAGATGTAATCGAATATATCTCAAACCTTAGTGTTTTGGAACTTAGTGAACTTGTAAAAGAGTTTGAAGAGAAATTTGGTGTTAGCGCACAACCAACTGTAGTTGCTGGAGCTGTAGCTGCTGGTGGTGCTGAAGGTGGTGCTGCTGCAGAAGAAAAAACTGAATTTGACGTAGTATTGACTGATGCTGGTCCTAAGAAAATTAATACTATTAAAGTTATTAGACAAGTAACTGGTCTTGGACTTAAAGAGGCTAAAGAAGCTGCAGAAAATACACCAACTACAATTAAAGAGGGTGTAAGCAAAGAAGAGGCTGAAGAGCTTAAAAAACAATTCGAAGAAGCTGGCGCTAAAGTAGAAATTAAATAAGACTTTCAATAAATACTTAGAAGAGGAAGCTTTCCTCTTCTTAAACAAATTTGCGATAAAATACTCCCCCTTCTACATATACCATGCGGTAAAAACTACGAAAATGAGGTTAGCCTATGCTAAATAGTTTAAAATCCGGAAGCAGACTCAGGGTAGATTTTTCCAAAATCCCCCAAGACTTAGAGGTTCCAAACCTTTTACAACTTCAAAAAAGCAGTTATGAAAACTTCTTAATGGCAAATGCCAAAGATAGAGAAAATAGCGGTATTGAAAAGGTTTTTAGATCAATTTTCCCTATCCATGATCCACAAAATAGAATTTCGCTTGAATATGCTGGAAGCGAAATTGTTAAACCAAAATATACAATTCGCGAATGTATGGAACGTGGCATTACATATAGCGTTTCACTAAAAATGAACATTCGGCTTGTACTTTGGGAGCGCGATGAGAAAACGGGAGAGAAAATTGGTGTGAAAGATGTCAAAGAACAAGCCATTTATGTTCGTGACATTCCTTACATGACTGATAGAACCTCTTTTATTATTAATGGTGTTGAGCGTGTTGTTGTAAACCAGCTCCATCGTAGTCCTGGCGTTATATTTAAAGAGGAAGAAGCCACGACTTCTAGTGGAACTATGATTGATACTGCGCAAATTATTCCAGATCGTGGAGCATGGCTTTACTTTGAATATGATCCTAAAGATATTTTGTATGTACGTATCAATAAAAGAAGAAAAATCCCTTCTACTATTCTCTTTCGAGCACTTGGATATACAAAACAAGATATTTTAAAACTTTTTTATCCTATTACAAAGATAATTGCAAAAGATAATAAATTTTTAATTGAATTTAAACCAGAAGATTTTATCGGTAGAGTAGAATTTGAGGTTCGCGACGAAAAAGGCAATCTTATTATAGAAGAGGGTAAGCGCCTTACTAAGAAAAAAGCCCAAAAACTTATTGAAGAGGGGCTGCAATATGTAGAATTTCCTCTTGAAGTTTTGATGGATCGCTATCTTGCTGCACCAATAATTGATCAAACAAGTGGCGAAGTACTTTTTGATACATTGACCAACCTTGATGAGACAAAACTCAAAAAAATTATTGAAAGCGGAATTACTGAATTTGAAATTGTCAACGATTTGGCAGTTGGAAAAGATAAGGCAATTATCAATTCATTTCTTGCTGATCAAGAGAGTCTGAAGCTTCTCAAACAGACAGAAGGCATAGAAGATGAAAATGATCTTGCAGCTATTAGAATATATAAAGTAATGCGCCCTGGAGAGCCTGTTACAAAAGAGACTGCCAAAGCCTTTGTAAAAGATCTCTTCTTTAATCCAGAAAAAAATGATATTACCCGTGTGGGTAGAATGAAAATGAACCATAAGCTCGATCTCAATGTTCCTCAATATGTAACTGTACTTACAAGCGAAGATATCATAAAGACAGTACAGTATCTCATAAAAGTAAAAAATGGGCAGGGACGTATTGACGATCGCGACCACCTTGGAAACAGACGTATTCGAGCAATTGGTGAGCTTTTGGCAAATGAACTTCACTCTGGTCTAGTGAAGATGCAAAAAGCAATTCGTGATAAAATGACCACAATAAGTGGCAATTTAGATGAGCTTATGCCACACGATCTCATAAACTCAAAAATGATTACAAATACTGTTTTAGAGTTTTTTGCAACAGGGCAGCTTTCTCAATTTATGGATCAAACAAATCCACTCAGCGAAATCACACACAAAAGACGTCTCTCTGCTCTTGGTGAAGGGGGACTTGTTAAAGAGCGTGCTGGGTTTGAAGTGCGTGACGTTCACCCGACACACTATGGAAGAATTTGTCCTATTGAGACACCAGAAGGCCAAAATATTGGTCTTATCAATACTCTCTCCACTTATGCGAAAGTAAATGATCTTGGATTTATTGAAGCAGCTTACAAAGTTGTAAAAGATGGAAAAATAACTGATGAGATCGTCTATCTCACAGCGGCACAAGAAGAGGGAAAAATTATTGCTCCAGCCAATACCGAGATTATTGATGGCAATGAGATTAAAGGTGATTATGTAGAAGCAAGAAAAGATGGAGAGATTATCTTAGTTGAAAAAAGTAAAGTAGAGCTTATTGACCTCACTCCGCGCATGGTAGTTGGTGTTGCTGCGAGTCTCATTCCATTTTTGGAGCATGATGATGCGAACAGGGCTTTGATGGGTTCAAACATGCAGCGCCAAGCTGTACCACTTCTCAAAACTGAAGCGCCAATGGTGGGAACTGGTATGGAAAAAGTAGTGGCGCGAGATGCTTGGGAGTCTATTCGCGCTAAAAGGAGTGGAGTAGTAGAAAAGATCGATAATGAAAATATCTATATTCTTGGGGAAGATGAAGATGGAGCATATATCGATCACTATAAACTCCAAAAGAATCTCAGAACTAACCAAAATACCTGCTTTACACAAAAGCCAATTGTCAAAAAAGGTGATTATGTAGAAGCGGGACAAGTAATTACTGATGGTCCAAACATGGACAATGCTGAACTTGCCCTTGGTAAAAGTATGCTCGTAGCCTTTATGCCTTGGAATGGGTATAACTTCGAGGATGCTATTGTTGTGAGTGAGCGTATTATTCGCGATGATGAGTTTACATCAGTGCATATTTATGAAAAAGAGGTTGAAGCAAGAGAGCTCAAACATGGTGTAGAAGAGATTACTCGTGATATTCCAAATGTCAAAGAGGAAGAGATTGCGCACCTTGATGAGAGTGGTATTGTCAAAGTTGGTACATATGTGAAGCCAGGAATGATCCTTGTAGGAAAAGTATCTCCAAAAGGAGAAGTACGTCCAAGCCCAGAAGAAAGACTCTTGCGCGCAATCTTTGGGGAAAAAGCGGGTCATGTTGTCAATAAATCACTCTACTGCCCACAATCTATGGAAGGGGTTGTGGTAGATGTGAAGATTTTTACCAAAAAAGGGTATGAAAAAGATCCTCGCAGCATCAAAGCCTATGAAGAGGAGAAGGAGAAGCTTTCAAAAGAGCATCATGATAAGCTCTTGATGATAGATAGAGAAGAGATGCTCAAAATCATTTCACTCCTTTCTAAAGAGCCTTTAGAAAAAGATGCAAAAATCAAAGATAAAGAGTTTAAAGCGGGCGAAGTTATTTCAAAAGAGGAGCTCAGTAGTATCAATAGATTTGCGCTCAATGCACTTGTAAAATCCTATCCAGCCGAGGTACAAGCTCGTTATAACAAGATAAAAACACATTTCCAAAACGAAAAGAGAAAACTTACAGAAGAGCATGAAGAGAAGCTTTCAATCTTAGAAAAAGAGGATATCTTACCAAGTGGCGTTGTAAAACTTGTGAAAGTCTTTATCGCGACAAAGCGAAAGCTCAAAGTAGGTGATAAGATGGCGGGGCGTCACGGTAACAAAGGTATCGTCTCTGTTATTGTCCCTGAAACCGATATGCCATATACAAAAGATGGTCGCATTGTAGATATTGTACTTAACCCTCTTGGGGTTCCATCACGTATGAATATTGGACAGATTCTCGAAGTACACTTAGGACTTATTGGAAAGCGTCTTGGTGAGCAGATTCAAGAGATTTTTGAGGCTAAAAGAGCAGATTTTATCAATGAGTTGCGTGCTAAAATGATTGAGATTGCCGACGTGGCAAAACTCATGAATGCTAAAGAGACAATCGAGAAGATGAGTGATGATGAACTTATCAAATATGCACGAGATTGGAGCAAAGGTGTAAAATTTGCTACACCTGTTTTTGAAGGTGTAACTGCTGGAGAGTTCCAAAAACTCTATGAAATGGCAAAAATGGATCTTGACGGCAAAACAGAGCTTTATGATGGGCGCACAGGTGAGAAGTTTAAAGAGCGTGTTAATGTAGGATATATGTACATGCTTAAACTCCATCACTTAGTAGATGAAAAAGTTCACGCTCGCTCCACTGGACCATACTCACTTGTTACACAGCAACCAGTAGGTGGTAAAGCACTCTTTGGTGGGCAAAGATTTGGTGAGATGGAAGTTTGGGCACTTGAAGCGCATGGTGCAGCCCATACGCTCAAAGAGATGCTTACTATCAAATCAGATGATGTAGAGGGGCGTGTAGCTGCTTATAAAGCTATTACTAAGTCTGAGCCGATTCCAGAGCCAGGAATTCCAGAAACACTGTTCGTTTTAACAAAAGAGTTGCAAGCACTAGGAATTGATGTAGAAATTTTAAATGAGGAAAAAGAAGATGAAGAGACTGATTCCAATTGAAATAGGTGAAGAGCAACGACCAAAAGATATCCAGGCGATCCAGTTTCGCCTTGCAAGTCCAGAAAAGATTCTTAGTTGGTCTCATGGTGAGGTAAAAAAACCAGAAACAATCAACTACCGTACGCTCAAACCTGAACGTGATGGACTCTTTTGCGCAAAAATTTTCGGTCCAATCAAAGATTATGAGTGTCTGTGCGGTAAATATAAAAAGATGCGCTACAAAGGCGTTGTGTGTGAAAAGTGTGGCGTTGAAGTGACTGTCAGTAAAGTGCGCCGTAGCCGCATGGGACATATTGAGCTTGTTACTCCTGTAGCACATATTTGGTATGTCAACTCTTTGCCAAGCCGTATTGGAACCTTGCTTGGCGTGAAAATGAAAGACCTTGAGAGGGTTCTTTACTATGAGGCTTATATCGTAAAAGAGCCAGGTGAAGCTTACTACGATTTTGAGAAGAAAAACCCTGTTAAAAAGTATGATGTTTTAAATGAAGAGCAGTATCAGCAATTGATGCAGCATTTTGGCGATACAGGTTTTGATGCGCGTATGGGAGGAGAAGTTGTAAAAGAGCTGCTTGAGGAGTTCGATCTCATTGAAGCTTTTGAGCAGCTTAAAGAGGAGATGCGCAATACCACCTCTGAAGCCAAAAGAAAAACAGTTGTAAAAAGACTCAAAGTCATTGAGAGTTTTCTCAATAGTGGAAACAAACCTGAATGGATGATGCTTACAGTCATTCCTGTACTTCCACCAGATTTGCGTCCGCTTGTGGCACTAGATGGAGGAAAATTTGCAGTAAGTGATGTCAATGATCTCTATCGCCGTGTAATTAACCGTAACCAACGTCTCAAACGTCTTTTAGATCTTGATGCACCTGAGATTATTGTACGCAATGAAAAGAGAATGCTTCAAGAAGCAGTCGATGCTTTGATCGATAATGGTCGCCGTGGAAATGCAGTAAAAGGTGCAAACAAGAGACCACTCAAATCTTTGAGTGAAATTATCAAAGGAAAACAGGGACGTTTTCGCCAAAACCTTCTTGGTAAACGTGTCGATTTTTCAGGACGTTCCGTTATTGTAGTTGGACCAAACTTGCGTATGGATCAGTGTGGTCTTCCAAAACTGATGGCTTTGGAACTTTTCAAACCTCATCTTCTTGCAAAACTCGAAGAAAAGGGTTATGCAACAACCCTCAAAACTGCTAAAAAGATGATAGAAGATAGAGAAAATGAAGTATGGGAGTGCCTCCAAGAGATAGTTGAGGAGTATCCTGTACTTCTCAACCGTGCACCGACACTCCATAAACTATCAATCCAGGCATTTCACCCAGTCCTCATCGATGGGAAAGCTATTCAACTCCATCCACTTGTCTGTTCTGCATTCAACGCAGACTTTGATGGCGACCAGATGGCAGTGCATGTGCCTTTGACTGAAGAGGCGATTGCTGAGTGTAAAATATTGATGCTCAGCTCCATGAACATCTTGCTTCCTGCATCAGGACGTGCAATTGCAGTACCAACGCAAGATATGGTACTTGGTATCTACTATCTTTCTAAAGAGAAAGAGGGAGTAAAGGGTACAAATAAGCTTTTTGCAGATGTTGATGAGATTATGATTGCATTAGAGTCTGGAAATCTCGATATAAATGCAAAAGTACGTACAAAAGTAGATGGACATGTAGTCTATACTACTGCAGGACGCCTCATTATAAAATCTATATTGCCAGATTTTGTTCCAGTGGATTTATGGAATAGGGTATTGAAGAAAAAAGATATTGCTACACTTGTTGATTATGTATTTAAAGAGGCTGGACCAAAAATTACAGCTGAATTTTTGGATAATCTCAAAGAGCTTGGATTTAAATACTCTACTCTTACAGGGATTTCAATTAGTGCATACGATATCAAAGTGCCTGAGGCGAAGAAAAAACTCATCGAAGAGGCAAAAAGAAAAGTAAAAGAGATCCAACAGCAGTTCCAAGCGGGTTTACTGACAGAGCAAGAGCGCTATAACAAAATTATCGATATTTGGACAGATACAACAAATGCTGTTGCAAATGAGATGATGGAGCTTATGAAAAACGATAAAGATGGTTTCAACTCTGTGTATATGATGGCAGACTCTGGTGCACGTGGTAGCTCAGCGCAGATTAGACAGCTAGCTGGTATGCGCGGGCTTATGGCAAAACCTGATGGAACTATTATTGAGACACCAATTATTTCTAACTTTAAAGAGGGACTTAACGTTTTAGAGTATTTCATCTCAACTCACGGAGCAAGAAAGGGTCTTGCAGATACGGCTCTTAAAACTGCAAACGCAGGATATTTGACAAGAAAACTTGTTGATGTTGCACAAAATGTCAAAGTTACAATTGATGATTGTGGAACGCATGAAGGCGTTGAGATTACAGAGATCTCAGTAGGTAACGAGCTTATTGAGCCGCTTGAAGATAGAATCTATGGTCGCGTTTTGGCACAAGATGTTATAGATCCTATTACCAAAGAGATCCTCTTTGCAGAGGGTACACTCCTTGATGAGGAGAAAACGAAGAAAATTGTGGAAGCAGGAATAAAGTCCGTTGTTATTCGTACACCTATTACTTGTAAAGCCGAAAAGGGTGTTTGTGCGAAGTGTTATGGACTCAATATGGGAGAAGGAAAACTTGTCAAACCGGGTGAAGCCGTAGGAATTATTGCAGCACAATCAATTGGTGAGCCAGGAACACAGTTGACACTACGAACTTTCCACGTTGGTGGTACTGCTAGTAGAGCAGCTGAAGAGCGACAAGTAGTTGCAACCAAAGAGGGTTTTATACGCTACTACAATCTCAAAACATATGAAGCCGAAAATGGCAAAATTATTGTTGCAAATAGACGTAACGCAGGAGTTTTACTTGTTGAGCCAAAAGTAAAAGCACTTTTTGATGGTACACTTGAAATTAAGAGTGTTCACGATGAAGTGCTCATTACTTTGCAAAATGGCGATGAGAAAGTACGCTATAGCTTTAAAAAGGGAGATTTTGCAAAACCAAATGAGCTTGCTGGAGTAAGTGGTAAAATAGAAGGTAAACTCTATCTTCCTTATGAGAGTGGAACGCAAGTAAAAGAGGGCGAAAGCATTGTTGAAATCATCAAAGAGGGATGGAATGTTCCTAATCGTATCCCATATGCAGCTGAACTTAAAGTGCGTGACGGTGCTCCTGTAACGCAAAAAATTATCAGTGGCGCAGAAGGTGAAGTGAAATTTTATAAACTCAAAGGCGATTATCTTGAGCGCTTCCATGAAGTGAAAAAAGGTGAAAAGATAGATGAAAAAGGGCTTTTTGCTGTCATTGCTGATGAGGAAGGAAGAGAAGCAGCGCGCCACTACATTGCAAGAGGCTCTATTATCGAGGTAGAAGATAACCAAAAAGTATCGAAAGATACCATTATTGCAGTACCTGCAAAAACAGATAAAACAGTTATAGCAGAGTGGGATCCATACTCTATACCAATTATTGCAGAAAAGGAGGGGGTTGTTACATTTGAAGATGTTATTGCAGGTGTAACAGCTGTCGAGCAGGTTGATGAGTTTACTGGTGAGACAAGGCTGACAATCAACGAGTATGTTCCGCCTGAATATAAGCCAACTATTGTATTGGCACCAAAAGATGGTAGTGATGTAATTAGATATGTACTAGAGCCTAAAACCGCTATCTATGTGCAAAGCGGACAAGAAGTAAAGTTAGCGCAAACATTGGCAAAAACACCAAAAGCAGCTGCGAAATCGAGAGATATTACAGGAGGTCTTCCAAGAGTAAGTGAGCTCTTTGAAGCAAGACGTCCAAAAGATCCAGCAGTTGTGGCAGAAATTGATGGAGTTGTAAGTTTTGGAAAACCGAGTCGCGGTAAGCAACGTATTATCATAACTGCAGATACTGGACAAACAGTAGAGTACTTAATCGATAAAAACAGACAAATTCTTGTGCATAATGGCGAGTTTGTCCATGCTGGTGAGAGACTTACAGACGGTACAATAAGTGGTCACGATATTTTACGTACTCTTGGTGAAAAAGCATTAATGTACTACATGGTCACTGAGATTCAACAAGTCTATCGACGCCAGGGTGTTAACATTGCGGATAAACACATAGAAATAATTGTTTCTCAAATGCTCAGACAAGTGAAAATTCTCGACAGCGGGGATACAAAATTTATCCCTGGCGATCTTGTGAGTAAAAAAGAGTTTAGAAAAGAGAATGCAAGAATCCAAAGACTTGGAGGACAACCGGCTATTGCGGAACCGGTACTTGTCGGTATTACACGTGCAGCAGTAAGTTCAGACTCAGTTATCAGTGCAGCATCGTTCCAAGATACAACAAAAGTACTTACTGAAGCGAGCATTAGTGCAAAAGTAGATTATCTCGAAGATCTCAAAGAAAACGTTATTATTGGTCGTTTAATTCCTGTGGGTACAGGTCTTTATCGTAAAGAGGATATAGAGATAAAAGTAGGTGGCGAGGAGTAACCTCGTCAAACTTATATAAAGTTTAATTTAAGCTAAATATAATTTAAATTTCCATATAATTAGCCACTAATTTTAGAGAAAGGAAGAGAACGTGCCTACAATCAACCAGTTGGTAAGAAAAGAGAGAAAAAAGGTCATTAAAAAGTCTAAATCGCCTGCTCTTGTAAAATGCCCTCAAAGAAGAGGAGTATGTACAAGAGTTTATACTACTACACCTAAAAAACCAAACTCTGCACTTCGTAAAGTTGCAAAGGTAAGACTTACTTCAGGATATGAGGTAATTAGCTATATTCCAGGTGAAGGTCACAACCTCCAAGAACACTCTATTGTTCTAGTACGTGGTGGTAGGGTAAAAGACTTACCAGGTGTGAAATATCACATTGTTAGAGGAGCACTCGATACTGCGGGTGTTGCAAACAGAAAGAAATCACGATCAAAATACGGTACTAAAAAACCAAAATAATCGTAAAAAAATAGTGAGAAATTAAAGAGATTTAATGACTCACTCATAGCCACAGGCGAGGCTTAGTCGTCTGAGTAAATTAAAAAATTGAAGGGAGCTAGAAGTGAGAAGAAGAAGAGCGCCAGTACGAGAAGTAATGCCGGATCCTATTTATGGCAGTAAATTGGTAACAAAGTTTATTAATAAATTGATGTGGGACGGAAAGAAAAGTGTTGCACAAAAGATTTTTTACAATGCATTGAAGTTAATTGAAGAAAAAGACAAAGAAGCAAAAGGTATTGATGTCTTTAATGAAGCGATTGAAAATGTTAAACCTTTGCTTGAAGTAAAAAGTAGAAGAGTAGGCGGGGCGACTTACCAAGTACCGGTTGAAGTAAGACCAGTAAGGCAACAATCTCTAGCAATTAGATGGATAGTGGATGCAGCCAGAAACAGAAATGAACGTACAATGGCTGAGCGTTTGGCAAATGAACTTCTTGATGCTGCGAATAAACGCGGAGCAGCATATAAGAAGAAAGAAGATACTTACAAAATGGCAGAAGCCAATAAAGCATTTGCACACTACAGATGGTAAAAAAAACCGATATTACGGATTTCTTCAAAGAACGAGAGAACTTCTCTCGTTACTACACATATAAAAACATAATTCTCCAAAAACGATAAAGGATAACAGATGGCAAGAAAGACTCCTATAGAAAAGGTTAGAAATATAGGTATTGCTGCACATATTGATGCAGGAAAAACCACTACGACAGAGCGAATTCTCTACTACACAGGAATCTCTCATAAAATAGGTGAGGTGCACGAAGGTGCTGCGACAATGGACTGGATGGATCAGGAAAAAGAGCGCGGTATCACCATTACTTCTGCTGCAACTACATGTTTTTGGAAAGATCACCAAATTAACATTATCGATACTCCAGGACACGTGGACTTTACAATTGAAGTTGAGCGAAGTATGCGTGTTCTTGATGGTGCTGTAGCAGTTTTTTGTGCTGTTGGTGGTGTGCAGCCTCAGTCTGAGACAGTATGGAGACAGGCAAATAAATACCATGTTCCAAGAATCGTTTTTGTAAACAAAATGGATAGAATTGGAGCAGACTTTTTCAATGTTGAAAATCAGATTCGTGAAAGACTCAAAGCTAATCCAGTTCCTATTCAGATTCCTATAGGTGCAGAAGACAACTTCCGTGGAGTTGTTGATCTTGTAGAGATGAAAGGAATTGTCTGGGATGATGAGACAATGGGAGCAAAATATGAAGTAATCGATATCCCAGAAGATCTTAAAGAAAAAGCAGAAGAGTATAGAGAAAAACTTATCGAAGCTGTTGCTGAAACTGATGAAGAGCTTTTAGATAAATATCTTGGTGGTGAAGAGCTTACAATAGAAGAGATCAAAAAAGGTATCAAAAAAGGTACTCTAGATATGACTATCACGCCAATGCTTTGTGGTAGTGCATTTAAAAATAAAGGGGTACAAACACTCCTTGATGCAGTTGTTGATTATCTTCCAGCCCCAACAGAAGTTAGCTGGATCAAAGGAATTGATCCAAAAACGGGAGAGGAAGTAAGTGTTGAATCTACAGACAATGGGCCATTTGCTGCACTTGCATTCAAAATTATGACAGACCCATTTGTTGGACAGCTCTCATTCATTCGAGTCTATAGAGGACAGATTGCTAGCGGAAGCTATGTACTTAACTCAACAAAAGAGAAAAAAGAGCGCGTTGGTCGACTTCTCAAAATGCATGCAAATAAGCGTGAAGAGATTAAAGAGCTTCCAGCAGGTGAGATTGGTGCAGTTGTTGGACTTAAATATACACTAACTGGTGATACTCTTTGTGATGAAAATCATCCAGTTATTTTGGAAAAGATGGAGTTCCCAGAGCCAGTTATCTCTGTTGCAGTTGAGCCAAAAACAAAAGCAGACCAAGAGAAAATGGCTACAGCATTAGCGAAACTTGCAGAAGAGGATCCAAGCTTTAGAGTTCATACTGATGAAGAGACTGGTCAGACAATTATTTCTGGTATGGGCGAATTGCACCTTGAAATCATCGTTGATCGAATGAAGCGTGAATTTAAAGTAGATGCAGAAGTTGGTCAGCCACAAGTTGCATATAGAGAAACTATCAAAGCTCCTGTTGATCAAGAGTACAAATATGCAAAACAGTCTGGTGGTCGTGGTCAATATGGTCATGTATTTATCAAACTTGAACCACAAGAGCCTGGTAAAGGGTATGAGTTTGTAAACAACATCACCGGTGGTGTTATTCCAAAAGAGTATATCCCAGCAGTTGATAAAGGTATCCAAGAGGCAATGCAAAACGGTGTTGTAGCTGGATATCCAGTAGTTGATGTAAAAGCTACACTTTATGATGGAAGCTACCACGATGTTGACTCTAGTGAAATGGCATTTAAAATCGCTGGATCTATGGCTTTTAAAGAAGCAGCGAAAAAAGCAAATCCGGTACTTCTTGAGCCAATCATGAAAGTAGAGGTCGAAGTTCCGGAAGAGTACATGGGTGATGTGATTGGTGATATCAACAGAAGACGTGGTCAAGTACAAAGCATGGAAGATAGAGCAGGTAACAAAATCGTAACTGCTATGGTTCCACTTGCAGAGATGTTTGGATATTCAACTGATTTACGATCTTTCACACAGGGTCGAGGTACTTACTCTATGGAATTTGATCATTATGAAGAGGTACCTAAAAACGTTGCAGATGAGATCATCAAAAAACGTAATGGCTAAGGTTATAAAAACCGGTATAAGAGACGAAAAAACAATCAAAGAGACTCTCCAAAAGGAGGGTTTCTTCAATATCTTCACATGGCATGACGAGCCACATACAAGCTATCCAGTGCATTCACATCCACACTATGAAGTGCGATGGATAATTGATGGTGTTTTAGAAATTACACAAGATGGTAAGACGATAAGATTACAGCCAGGTGATCGCTTAGAGAGCGAGCCAAATACTCCTCATAGTGCCTTTACTCCTACTGGTACAATATATGTTTGTGCGTCCCGGTAGCTCAGCAGGATAGAGCATCGGATTCCTAATCCGAAGGTCGTGGGTTCGAATCCCGCCCGGGACATACCATAAAATCGATATTTTAGAGGGTTTTGAAAAGTTTAAGAAAGCGGTGGGTGTCCTCCTGGGTGTCCTCTTTTTAATCACAACTTGTAACTACTCATAAACTTTTCCTATGATTATAGAATTATGCTATTATTAGTAACGAAATCAATACATATACATCATAAGCAATTATCATAAATCAAAAGAGCTATATCATTTTTTTAAGAATTAAGCTTCTAAATCTATAAATGGTTATAAATCTTAATCAATAGAGATAAAAATCAATCCATTTAAGGTTCGTATCCTTAAACTTAGATTTTTGAAGTCTATAAGCGGTAAAAAATGGGGCTAATAGTATTGAAAAGTATGCTTTTCAAACATCTTTATTTTTTTAACCTTAAAGAGTAGGAGTGAATAAAGTTGGTAAATAGAGTTAAAAAAAGTTTTTTGCCATCCATCTTTTAATGGATTTTTTTATGTCGTCTGCCATCTTGCAGCAGCCCAGCACCAATAAGGATAGAGTTACTCCTGCAAAGATTGTGAGTGCAGTTACCTCTTTAGAGGAGTCAAGCAAGACGATCCACACCAGGGGGATAAGTACATACTCGGCTCTTGCGTGGAGTATGCTCACAATTAAGTAGGAGATGATAAGCAAAACGATAACTTCCATTGCGTTGCCTTTGGTTATAGCGTTAGTGTTAATTCGGTTATAGTTAGTAAACTTCTGCAAAAGCCGATAATGTAGGGGCTTCTATGCTGTTGTTGAGTCCAAGAGTTGACTAAATATAACTACCATCCAAGATCAGCATCAGTACCATATACCTCTTTCATATATCACCTTTTTATTTTTTACTTCAGCTAAAAAAATGTCGGGGCTTGCACTACCCGCCTCGTTGTTTTTTACTCAGTACCTTTGCAAAAATGCGCCTCATGGTGTCCATTATGTGGACATCCAAGGCACTACGCTATAATGCAGATATGAGAGCCATAAATACATTGAGAGCGACAATAGAGGGAATTATCGAGGGGGTAGTAGCTGGAGTGATCCTTGCATCGCTTACCGTTGCAGCTGTAATCATTAGCTTAACTCTTTACATACTATGAAACTGTGCTGTAAAATCAATATATCGCACTTTGTAATATACAATAGATTATTGTAACGTATCAAAGCCAAATGAAATAGATCATGTATAAGTCCAATACATATGGCACTCATAATGATTTTCAAGAAGGTATTGTACCGGAGATTTAAAATTAAGAGAAGAGTGTGGTATTTTGGTATTGTAATCGATGAGCCATTTTGCTAATTTTTTATTGAATTCATCCAAATCTGTAAAGAGTAAATCTTCATAGTATTGAATAAATTGTTCTTGAATTGTTCTATTGAATCTTTCATTGTGTGCATTCATTTTAGGGCTCCTTGGATATGTCCAGTAGTGTGTAAAGCCTTTTTGTTCAAGCAGAGCATCAAACTCTTTTTTAAATTCACTGCCATTATCTGAAAGAATTGCAAGTTTACGTTTTTGTTTGATGGAAGTTATTCCATCAATTAAAGCTTCAAGAGCATATGCAGTATGTCTTGCTCTTTTGGATGGAATCGCCACTGCGAATGCAATACGTGTGAGTGGGTCAATCATAGTAAGGATATATCGTTTTATACCGTTTGATACTATTTGGATGGTATCGACTGCCCACAGTTCAAATGGTTTGGATTTGAGGTTTTTTGGTTTTCTGTTTTTTTGTGTCTTCTTTTTTGGTTTCACTTTTCCTTTTGTATCGATGCGGTAGGGAAAAAGTCTCATTGTATCTGGTGCTTTTGCGATTATTCTTCCTATTGTGGATTCCGAGGGAGTTTTAAGTTCTTTTTCTTCACAAAAAGGTTTAAGCAGGTGGTAGAGTTTTGCTTTGCCGATATTGGGATACTCTTTTCTTAATCTCTTTATCTCATTAATAACTTCTCTTGGTACTTTTGACTCTCTTACTCTTTTTGGTTTGCGTGATTTTGGATTTAAGGCTTTTATATCGCCATTTGCATCATTGAAACTCTTTTTCCATCGAAAGAGTGTTCTTCTGCTTACTCCAAAAGCTTCAGTTGTTGCTGCTAGTCCATATTTTTCCCAAAACTCCAATATCTTTTTTCTTCTTTTTGCCTCTTCGCTTATCATAAGCGAATTGTAGTATATCCTCTCTAATCTTTTATATCCTTTGAGCCCTGGCAACGTGTATTTGATTTGCACTCCTCACTCTCCCTCTCAGAGTGCCATATGTGTTTGAACTTATGCAGATCAAGACACATATAGGAGTATTCCTAAAAGCGGTTTGTAGCTCTTTAGGTTCTTCCTGGATAATCGGGCTTGACGGTGGTGCAAGCCCCTGGCATTTTTTAGTTAAGTATCCAAATAAAAGGCTTTCATATTTCATCCAATAAAGAGTGAGCTACTATCGATGTCTTGCGGTTCTACTGGATGGATCAATCATGAAGTAATACGCACACACTCACCCAATAAGTGGAATGAGCTGAGTTAAATCCTAATGAAATTAGGTTCTTTGCAGCTGCAATAAGCTTAGGGGTCTCCAACGCCCCAACATCTCTCGATTATTCAAATTTTTTTCTAAATGTCGCTTTTTTTGAGATTGATACCTTACATAAATATACCATGAGACATAAAACGAAAATTGATTAAAACTATAGTATAGAAAAAATGTTTTGTTTTTTGCGTCCATATCGTCCATAAACCTTTTGAAATACCGATTTTATGGTAGTTTTAAATATGGACGATTCATATTTTTTGCGCCCATTAATCGTCCATTTATCATCCAGCAAACGTCCATTTATTTATATTGAAATGATTTCATCATATAGAAGGTTGGCTATATGGATTGTTTATGGGTGTATTATGGGCGATTTATGGACGTTTTTTTATCTTACATCCATATCAGTAATGCCCTAAAATTGGGCTGTTTAGATATATTGTGGACGAAATGGGCGATTTTTAAAAACTTTTTTTCTCACTTATTTTTTTTCTATTAAATAGTAATTTGTATCGCTAAATTTTTTCCATTCAATACCTATTGCTTGCAGTCTCTCTTTAAAGGTTCTGCTGCTAACGCTTTTAAAATTATTTTGTGCGCAATAGTTTCTATATTCTCCATAAAGCTCTGAAGCTTTCATACGATTATAGATACTTGGCTGATAGCCGTTATCTTCTATAAACTGTCTTACATTATCTATTTCTTTGAAAAACTTATCCCTTGCTATTTTGCACTTATCGGATATAAAAATATCTTCATTTTCTATTACTCTTGTAGCTCCCTCTATGATCCAATTCAAAACTCCTTCCATGCCTGCATTGATGATTTTAAGATGGAGTTTTCTATCCACTTTTTCATCTGGTATCTTTACATCAAATGGAATTATCAAAAACCGCCTAAAAAATCCTTCTGTATGCTCAATATCATTAAATTGGAATTTATTAACATTGAATATCAATTTTGCGTAATCTTCCATCATAAAGGAATTACCATATTTTAGTCTCGCTTGTATTGGCTCGTTACTTGCTAAGGCTTTGAAGATGTTTGGATTGATTTTTTTAAGATCGGTCTCACTTCCAAAATTTACAAGCTTATCTTTAATCATAGCTCTATTATGCTCTTCCATGAGCTGGTCAAGTGAAAAGTTGCTAATATTCTCTTTTCCTAATAATGCAGTGAGAATTTCCATAACTACACTTTTTCCATTCTGTCCTTTGCCATATAAAAAGAAGATATACTCTAACTTTATATCTTTGATAAATATGCTTCCCAGCACCTCTTGTAGTGTTCTTCGTGTCTCTTTATCTGGTAATACTTCATCCAAAAACTTCTCCCATAAAGTGTTGGTAGCTCCCTCTTTATAAGGATAAGGCAACTGATATGTCAAAAAGTCTTGATAATCAAACCCTTTTAATTGTAATTTTGTAATATCGAATGTTCCATTTTGTAAATTGATGAGGTTTTTGTTAGTCAAGTTTTTATTATTAAAATAGCTCTCTTTTTGCAACTGCTTATATAATTTTTCCAAAAACTGCTCATCCGCAGCATCTATAATTGAAACTCCCGCTTTTATAGCAAACTGCTCTAAGAAGTAAATGATATCGTCCTTGATAAATGGTACCCAGTATTGCCCGTTATATATGTAAATATAATCTCCATCCTTTGCTATTTTCCAATCTTTTCGCTTTGAAATATCTATCAAATGCTTAATAATTGCAACTTTGATATGTTTTTGTAATGGTGGCTTTTCATTGCCATCTTTATCATAGGTTGGTATCCATCCATACTTTTTGCATAATTCATTAATATCAATCTTTTCAATATCGCTTAATAGTTTTTCTATGAGTTCTTTTTTGATGATGTTTTGATTTTTATGCGGTATACTTTTATCAATTGTTTTGCTTGATTTGCCTACTGGCACATCAGAGGCACAATCTTCTAATGATTGTGCCTTTTTGATTGCTTCTTTTAGTCTTAAACTCATTTCCTCGCCCCTGTAAGAATTTCAATTTCATTTGCCAACGTTTCGATAATTGCCTCTTTTACTTCTATAGGATTGGCAAAATATTCATCACCTCTTATCTCTCTTGCTTTTTCGTTGCAAAAGTCTCTGAAGTCATAACCTTTTGGCAGCTCTTTATCCAAAATATTCTCAAAATCGATGGGATAGACTCTGCAGCTTCTATAGTGATGTTGAATATGCTCTATAGTTGCTTTGCAGCTGTCATCGTTATCAAGCAAAGCAAATATGTATCTCTCTTTGATACCTGGCGTATATGGATTGTTTGCAAGGCTATGAGCTATGCTGTCGCTTTGAAGCACCATGTAGTTAAGCTCCAGGAGTTCAAAAAGCAAAAACTCACCAATGCCATATCCTACAAAGATAGTAGGATCTTCTTCATCAAAGATCCTATAAGGGATATATCTTTTGCTTCCATAGGTTTTCCATTTTATAAGATTGCCATCTTTGTCTTTTGCTTCTCTAATACAGATTGCTTTCACCTCATCAGCTCTAAAGAGAGATATGGTTAAACTCTTATATTTATTGCTAAAGCCCAAATACTTATCCTTTATTTTTCTGCCTACTGGCAGTCTCCAAATGTCTCTGTCTATCAACGCATACATCATAGGTGTTGGGTTGATAAAGTCATCTGGCAGTATAGGTGTTGTGATTGCTATATGATCTTGCTTTTGCAACGCTTTTTTAAAATTGCTATGCCACTCATTCAAATCAAAGCGTGGCTTTTCCTCTTTATTGGTATAATTTTGGCTCGGTGTTGTGTTGTGTAGCGGTTGGGTGAGATCGATTGGATGAGGTAGGTTACTCATACTTTATCCCCAGACATTGAGCCACCCAAAGGGTAGCCTCTTTTAGTGGTGTGTTATGGTGTTCGTGGATAAATGCAACGATATCGCCTCCCCATCCGCTACCAAAGTCCTTGATGTAGCCATCTCTCCTGATAGAGGATGATGGCGTTCTTTCATCCCTGATTTTAAATTTGTAATCTCTGTTAACCTCATATCCTAATGCTTGCAGCATCGCCGCCACTTTTTCACGATCCAAGCTTTGCTTTATCTGCTCTCTAAACTCTTTGAGATTCATTGTCTCTCTCCATCTCATTTGATTCTATGTTCCATAGTGTTAATGAGGCTCTATCGAGCATATCGGCTAATCTATCCAATACAAGGCGATAGCTTACTTTGACATTCTCTTTTTCCATCTTTGCCACTATCATTTTGATAGTCTCAGCTGTAAATTCTATATCGCCTCTTGCCTCAATGAGGCTGTTGAGGTTAGGTGTTTTCATTGTTACCTTCCTTTTTATTGGATTCATTAAGACTTGCATCGTGTATTGCGAAATTAAGTTTTACAAAGAGATCCTCTGTTTCGTCTCGGAGTTTTCCAAGCTCTTTTATAGCTCTTTTGATAGCTCCAAACTGGTCTAAAAAGTCCTCTGCTTTGAAGTGGTAATCAAATCTCAATCTTTGAATCTCCCTATAAGCCTCCATTACCTTTACACTATTTGAAGCTAAATCAAGCTTTGCCTTTAGCTCCTCATTCTCTTTTTCTAATCGTTCGAGATACTCCATCTTGTCCAGTAAGCCATCGATTACCGCCTGTTTCTCTTTGCATTCCTCTTGCAGCTCTCGCACCTCATCCTTTAAGATGTGATTTTCCTCTTGCAAATCCAAGAGTTTTGCTAATGCTTGTGATTTTGTCATGGTTGCTCCTTTGAAGTTTTGTAGCAATATGCACTTAATCCGTGCATATTTAAAAGATATTGTAATAAACAAGTACATTATTGTCAATTTTTATCCGTATTGATTTAGTGCATTTTTTGCTATAATGTGCATTAAATCCGTACTTTAAGGGCACAATATGACTAAAGAACGATTCAAACAACTTCTCAAAAAAGCTGGATTGAATCAAAAAGAATTTGCAGTTGCTGCCTGCATCAGTTATAGCACCGTTAGAAACTGGGGCGATAACATTCCGTCGTGGGTAGAGTCCTGGCTTCAAAACTACATCAAAGCCAAAACTCTTGATAACGTTAAAGATGTTATTTGTGATGATCCAGTCAATAGCACCTCTCAAACCGATATAGTAAAAAGAGACAATCCTGTAGAAGGTGAAAATAATTGATTGGATATCTTCATAATCCCCTCTAAAATCGCTTCTATTGCCTTGTATCCTATTAGCTCTTATCATTAGTTACCTCATCGTAAAAATTGCTCTACGTTGAAATATGAAACTGTAAATTAGGCTATCCGCCCTTTATTCATCCACTCTTTAAGTTCTTGATGGTGGTATCTGATAAACTTGCCAATCTTCCTATAAGGGATAAGTCCTTGCATACGCCACTTAGCCTGTGTGTTCTCTTTGAAGCCATAAAGTAGCTCCACTTCTTTTGGTGATAGAAACTCTTTAGCCTGTAGGTCTTGTATGTTTGTAGATGTGTTTGGAATAGTTGTCATAATAGCTCCTTTATTTTGATTTTGATAGAGCTATTATGAAATAAAGGCAAAGGAATTTTAAACTTCTATTTTTTGAGATTAGGATTTAATCATAAGATGGAGAGTTAGGATTTAATCGTAAGATTGAAAGTTACGATTAAAAAATTATTTGAAGAGGAAGTTATTGTATTTTTGCACTCTATTTAGTTGTGATGTTAGTTCTATTTGTTTGCCTTTATCGAGGTAATAGTCATATAAATTATTTGCAATGGATTCATGGGTCATGTTGAGCTTTTTGCAGTCAAATACATAAATTAAATCTGTTAATTTTTCTTCTATTGTAAAAATTGTCTCTCGTGATGAAAGTAATTCATTAAGAGGTGTTGGCTCTTGAGTTATTTTTTTACCTAAATATGCTTCAAAAATATTAGGTGTTAGGGTATTTTGAGTGTCATTGTCTATTTTCTCTTTTATTTTTTTAATTACCTCTATTATCACCTCTAATGGTTGTGAAAAATCTATATTTACATAGGCACTTTTGGGTGTTGATTCTCTCCAGATGCTTACTTTTATAAGGTTCAAAAAATTAACATTGGTTAATGTGTCTGCCATTTTTTTATAATTTTCTTTACCATCTATTGGATAGGATAAAGTATTGTAGAAATTTCCTACTTCCTGTATATTTTTTAAATTGATATTTTTATCACCTATTACATCTTGATGCAAACTTATAAAATCAACTGCTATATTTCTCTCGAAGTATGCCCCTTCTTCTTCATAATGATGTTTTAAGAATAAATATTCTAAAAGTAAAAGCAAGTATTTTTTATCCTCTAAAGGGAGTAAATTAATTTTTCTTAATGGCAGCTCCTCGCATTTTTCATTTAAATATCTTGTTGCAAGTTCAGCAATTGTTTTAAATTCTTTGGTATCTGAGGCTCTAAATGAAAGAGAAAATTCTAATTGTTTCCTATCCCTTATTTGTTGGTAAAAATAGCTTACTCGTAGCTCTTTGCTTTGTAGCCTTTTTAATTCTTTCTCAATATCCTTATAGATACATAGATCCCTTTTAAATAAATTCTCTTTTAGCTTTTTGAGTTCTTTATTAGTCATCGTTACCTCGCTTTCTTTACAATCCAAATTCATCTAAATTTAATAGCTTATAAACCTCTTTATTACCCTCTTCACTCGCTTTATAGGTGTCTATACTCAAATAGTGTTTGAGTGTGTCGGGGCTGAGGTGTCCCAGTAGCTGGCTAAGTATTGGAGTAGGTATACCTTTTTCGTAAAGAGCTGTTACGAGATAATTTCTCATGGCATGAAATTTATACTCTTCTATACCGCTTGCTTTTCTTACCTTTTTAATCTGTCTCTTTATCTCCTGTATAGGTTGATCTGGCTTGATAGGTGACTTGAATATATAGCTTTTCCGCTCATCTGGTATCCGCAGCAGCTGCTCCATTATGACTGGTGGTAGATTAAATCGCTGCTTTACTCTGCTTTGGTCTTTTGTAGCCAATAGTAGCCATTGATGAGATCTACATCTTCCCATTTGAGATGCAGCACTTCATTTTTGCGTCTGCCAAATAGTCCAAATAAAAAGATAGCCTGATAGTATGGATCGTCTTTATAGATAGATTTAATAGCGTCATATACTGCGATAAACTTTTGGGCAGCATTCGTAATGGTTTTGCGTTGTAGCGGGACTTTTATAATAATCCTTTCTATAGGATTTTTAATGAGTATGTCGTTTTCTATGGCAAATTTATACATAGGATTGAGAATACGCTTAACTTTTGCCTGATGCGCCTTAGAGTATCCATCAGCATCCATTTTGGCTATTATTTTTCTTACTTCAAAAGGCTTAAGGTCAATGGCTCGTCTGCTTCCAATATGCGGTTGGATATGATTATCAAAAAACCGCTTTTGCTCTTGCGTCCATGAAGTGGACGGTTTTTGCGATATGTAGAGATTAAATAGCTGTGTAATGGTTATTTTTTCATCTGGTCTGCGTTCCTGTCTTACTTCTTCTTTATACTCTTGCAGCAGTCTTTTAGCTTCATTTATGCGTGTGCGCTTATCCCATAGAGGATTATTGATAGTGACCACCTTGCGGTATCTCTTTTTGAGGTGTCTAAAGTCCAATACAAACTTGGTAGGCTGCTCTTTTTTGTAGTCTCCAATAAGATAAAGGTTAGGGGCTATTTTCGTTTTAGCTGTATTATCTATTGCCAATGTTTACCTCTTGTGTAGCCGTAATGTTGCCGTTATCAATACACCTCATCGTGACTTCCTATATCGAGTAAGATTATCTCTTTATCTGTGATAATGAGGTCTATAACAATCCTATAGCGCATATCTATCGATACGCTGTAGTACTCATTGAGATCTCCTTTGAGCTTATGTAGTCTCAAAGAGGGATAGTATGGGTCATTTTCCAGCTGTTCTATGACCTTTTGGTATTTTGGTAAAAGATTGGGATGCTTTTTAAAAAACTTTGCAGCCCTTTTGAGGTATTTTTCACTCTGTAGTATTTTGTATTTCATTCATAAGCTCTTGTATATGCTCTTTTGCTGTTACCTCTTTGACTTTTCCCAATGCTCTTTCTTCTAAAAACTCAATATAGCGCTTATCAAGCTCTTTGGCTCTTTCATACTCCTCTAAAGGCAAAACAATAAACTTTGGCTTCCCTCTAAAAGTGATAATAGCCTCGTGCTTCTTTTTGAGTTCAGCTTCTATTGCTTTGATGCCTTTTACTTTTAAATCATTTGCGCTTATCATTGTTTATCCTTTATAATCGCACTTTTAATCTATTATATCATACGATTGATTTGCATTGATATGTATGGATATCCTTTAAGGTTAAATACTCGATTGGGCAAAGTTTGCGGTATGGTACATTGTGATTCTTTATAGATTTAAGGAAGGCTGATATCACCTCATCTTATAGGTAGAAAATGTAGCAATTTAGTATTTAAGTTTTGTAATGGGTGTCCTCTTGGGTGACCTCTTTTGGTCAAAATATATCCATTTTAAGCAATCTATAAGAAAATAAGAATCCCCATAAATACGTTATCATCAAGTGAAATCAATCTTAATCTTAGGTAGACCTTAATTTTCCTAATCCGAAGGTCGTGGGTTCGAATCCCACTCGGGACATGTAATTTAAATCTTGGAAAATTTTGCGCATTCTCTTTGACATTTTCAGAAATTCCTCATCGTTTTTAGTTTAATTTTTTACATTCAATTATGGTTCACAGAAAATTTAGCAATAAACTGAACAATCATCATTGTTTAAATAGCTCTTTAAAGATATAATATTATGTAAGTAAAATTTAAAAGGAAATAGATGAAAAAGGGCCAAAAGGCGCTTGTTATTGATGATTCAGCATTAGTGCGCAGATTTTTAAAAAAGGAGCTAGAAAGGCTTGGATTTGAAGTGGAAGTAGCAAAAGATGGAGAAGAGGGTGAAAAAAAAGCCTTAGCAAATAGATATGATTTTATAACTCTTGATATCGAAATGCCTAGAAAAAGTGGACTTGAAGTTTTAGAGTCCATAATGCAAGAAAACCCCACACGGGTTTTAGTCATTAGTGCTTATGTAATTGAAAACGGTGAGATTGCAATGAGAGCGCTTGAATTAGGTGCGCTTGATTATATCAAAAAGCCAAATTCAAAGGTTGTAACTGGGGAAGAGGGTTTTATAAAAGAGCTTGAGAATAAAGTGCGAGATAGTATGAAGATCAATAAGCTATCTCTTTTAAGAAGGAAAAATAAGCCATTACGCCAACCAAATTCTATAGAAAAGCCTGCAAAATTTTTACCAAATGAGGACAAAAAATATGTCCTCATTGGTGCATCTACTGGGGGTCCAAAACTTATTGAAGCTATTGTAAGGTCTCTTCCTGCAACATATCCATATCCAGTATGTGTTGTGCAGCATATGCCAGATACATTTACAGAAAAATTTGCTCAAAGGCTAAATACTATAAGTCAAAATAGCGTAGTTGAAGCAAATAATGGCGAAGAACTTACGCCAGGAAAGATAATTATTGGCAAAGGTGGTAGGCATCTTCATTTTCGTAGAGATGGGAGTAAAATTGTATGCAAGTTGGTTCCAAATTTTAGTAATCGCTTTTTTGTACCTAGTGTGGATGAGATGTTCTTGAGTGCATTGGAGGTTATGAATCCAAAAAATATTATGGCCATGTTATTAACAGGTATTGGTGATGATGGGGCAGATGGAATGGTTGCACTCAAAAAGTCTGGAGCTTATACCATTGCAGAGAGTGAGGAGAGTGCAACAGTTTATGGAATGCCAAAAGAGGCTTATGTGAGAGGCGGAGCTGTAAAAGTGCTCCATTTTGATGAGATTTTACAAGAGATAATTGCATTTGGGAGTAGTAATGGCGTTAAAAAAAGTAGAAGCTGAAATACCAATTTCACGATTTAAAGAGTTTCAAGAGGCAAGTCGCTATATTGAAGCCTTTGAAGAGTATAGTGAAGAAGAAGTATTTGCTGCCATAGATTATATGCTTGTGCATAAAGAGTTTCATTATCTTCTTCGTACACTTTTGCAGCAGTGTCAAAAAAAAGATATAGAAAAACTTTCAAGCTATATATTTGCTCGACTTAATTGCCTCAAAAGAGAAGAGGATCAGCAGTTGTTACAAGAACTACTTGCATGTCAAAACAGAGGCATTCAACATAATACTATTGCATATATACTGGCATGTTGTGAGCATTATGACACAGCTAAATTATTGCAAAATTATCCCATCTCAAAAGAAGAGCTTAAGATGTTGGTTAAATATGGAGATTGTGAAAGTGTACATAACTATGCTATTAGGTTGCAAGAGGAACTTTTTGAACGATTGCGTATTTTAAAAGAGTTTTTTGAGATATATGATCAAAAGAGGACTCATGAATGATTTTGATTTGATAAAACTTCGAGATTTTATAGCAGCAAAAACGGGCATTTTTATAGATGATGATAAACTCCTAAAAATCTATAAAAGAAAATTTGAAGATTTTATACAAAAACAGGGCTTTGAAGATTTTGAGAGTTTCTATCACCATCTCGTTTTTAGAAAAGATGAGTATCTACTGCAAGAACTTATCAATCTCTCAACAGTGAATGAGACCTATTTCTTTCGTGAAGAGTATCAATTTAAAACTCTCGTGGAAGAGGTTGTGCCAGAACTTGATTCTTTACGCTCATCTCGTGATTCAATTAATATTTTGACAGCTCCTAGCTCTTCAGGTGAGGAGCTATACTCTATTGCAATCTACATTATGGAGTATACTAAAGAGTTTTTTGCAAAGAGAGACTTTGTGCTTATTGGTATAGATATTGACTCTATGATGATAAAAAAAGCTCGAAATGGCGTTTTTAATCAAAGAAGTATCAGTAAGATCCCTCCTCATCTATTGCAAAAATATTTCATACAAGATGGCAAGCAATATAGAATTATTGATGAAATTCGTAAAGGGCTTACTTTTAAAGTTGTGAATGTGATGGACTTTTATGCTATGAAAAAACTAGGAAAGTTTGATGCTATCTTTTCACGCAACATGCTTATCTATTTTGATGAAAAGACACGTAAAGAGATATTAGCAACGTATCATGCTCTCTTAAAATCTCATGGATATCTCTTTTTGGGACATGCCGAAAAGGTCCCAGAAGAGATGGAGATTTTTAAAAGGGTGAAAAAAGGAGAGAGTATCATTTATCAAAAAGCCTAATTGAATGTTTTCCACCCTATATTAAAGAGATTGAATGATTTGGTATCTAAAGTAACAATACCTGCACTCAGTGATGTTGTATTTGGAAGATAAGCAATATGTGCTTTAGAGACAGAGACAATATCTTTGATACTATCAACAATAATAGCGTATTCATGTCTTTCGTTAGTCTTAATAATTAAAATTTTTGATTCATCAGTTGGGATAAAATCTTTTTTGAGCATTTTTGCAATATTTAAGAGATGGTAGGTTTTGTTTTTATAGAGTATAAGTCCTTGTATATTTTCATGTGTAGTTAATGCATTATTGGTGATATCAGTTTTGGAAAGCTCTAAAATAGTGATAATATTATCAATAGGTACAGCATAATCTTCTTGAAAGAGTGAAATAAGTAGAAAATCTTCTTCATACCTGTACTCTTTTTTTACAGAAGTGTTATGGGTATTTATTAAAAGTCCATACTTTTTAATACTATCTTGAATAATAGATGAAGAGATAATTGGAATAATACTGTTTTGATAGTGAAAATACCCTTCAAAGAGTTGTTGTGGATCGCTCTCAATTATAATATCTTCATAAGCGATATCTAAAAGCCCTTCAATTCGCTCTATTAAAAGTCCAAGTACTTGTGAATCATCTTGTAAAATGATGACAGAACCCTCTTTTGATGACTCTAAAGAGAGTTTTTTAGCCAAATCAGCAACTTTAAGAGCGCTATTTTTAAAATTATAGATTCCAGCTATCCATTCTTGTTGAAATTGTTGTACGAGATCTATATTTGTTATAGGAACAATAGAGTGAATAAAACTGTTATCTATAGCATAGAGTCTGTTTTGTAAAGTAAAAAGAAGCAGTGGCCGAAAATGCTCTTTTGTATTTTGGGAAACTTTTTTTTCTTCGCTTTGCTGCAGCGGTGGAAAAGTAAGAGATTGAAGGATATGTTGGAGAGGTAGTTCCTGAAACACAACATCATCTTTTTCATAAAGACTACCTGCTCTCGAGCTATTTTGATCAAACTCTTCTAAGGCTAAAATTTCATCAATCAAAAACGCATAAGCATTATTTTGGAACTCTAAAAGCAATACAGGTTTATTTATTATCTCCTTACATTCATTTATATTAAGAATCTTTTTAAGGCAAAGAAGAAGATAGTGTGAGATACCTTGCTGTACGCTGCCAATTACATAATCATTCATGTGAAGCATAGAGACGATTTTTTGTGCATAAAAGATCTGTTTTATATAATCAGTTGGAATGACATATACTTGATTATCTATGCGAAATTTTATAACTGTTGTTTTCATAACTACAGCCTTTGGGTAACAAGATTGATCTGGTTTATATCATTTTGCATCTGATTGGCAATATTTTTGATAATTTGCGCTGCTTCTTTTGATTGGGTTGAGTTTGTAAAGCTAAGTTCAGCTGCCTCTTGTATCTGCTGTGATGCTATGAGGGATTGCTCGAGAGCTTGGAGCATCTGGTTTGTTGCTTCAGAGAAAGTTTCAATAGTTTTTTGAACGTGTTCAAGTTGTTGCATATTTCTTGAAAGCTCTGTTTTTAATTTTTCTAATTTATTGAGCTCTCGATCTTGAATGAGAATAATATTGTTTATATCAACGAGCATTGTGTCATTTTGATCTTGAATTTCATCGATGATTTCAATAATTTTATCCAGATCGTTTTCAGAATCGATAGCGAGATTACGGATATCGTTAGAGACCTCTCGAAATCCTTTGCCCTTTTCGCCAAGTCTTATCGCTTCTAATGCACCATTAATAGAGATACTAGCAACCTGCACAATTGCAAGCTCTATTTTTCTAATAAGATTACTCAGTGTCAAAATTTTTGATTTGATAAACTGTAAATCATTTTTCCGCTCATTGGCAAGACCATAGTTTTGTTTTGTCGAATTCTGTACATTAGAGATGAGTTCTATAATTTCTTGAAACTCTTTTTGTACATTTTGAATTTCATCATAAATGTTTTCTACTTTATCCACTCCATCTTTAATGTGTCCTAGACATTTTTGGGCAACTTGTGCATTTGTTTGTGCATCGTTTTTAGCAAGTTCTGCAGCTGTCTCTATCTGCATGAGGGCTTCCAATACCTGCTCCATAGAGTTGTTGAGTTCAAAAACAGAGCTGGAAAGCTCTTCTGAGGCGGTAGCGAGTTCATGCTTTATTGCTTCTTTATCATTTGTGTGCATAGACTCTATAAGATTATCTATCATTTTTGCTGCTTCTTCGATCTGAGAAAAAGCGGTATTTTGCATACTGATTGTACTTGTGACTTGTGCTACTGCACTCGCGCTCTCTTCTGCTGCACTAGCTATCGTTTCTGCTCCTCTGTGTAATATAGCTATCTCTTTGACTACTTCTTGGATATTTTGTAGCAGTGCATCGATATCGTTGACAAACTGCTCCATTGTTTGTACCATAGTAGCTATTTTTTGATGGGAACTATCAGCTTTTTGGGATGAATTTTCCATCTCATCTTTTACTTGCAAAATATCGTTTTTGCTCTTTTCGACTTTGTCTTTAATAATATCAACAACCTGCTCAATCTTATGAGCATAGACATTCGATTTTGAAGCGACCAGGCGGATCTCACGTGCCATCACATTAAATGACTCTCCCTCTTCTTTTACACGACTTGCTTCAATTGCTGCATTGAGGGCGATGAGGGCAAGATTGCGAATGATATTGACTGCTTCTGTGATCTCTTGCGATGTTTCAAAAAGCTCTTGACTCTTTTGTACAATGTTATTGGCCCACCCAGAGGCTTGCTCCATTCCATTTTTTGTATCACCAATACTCTCTTGCGTCTCTAAAAATACCTCTTGCAAATCATTTGATATACCAACAATTTTATTTGTCTCTTTTTCAAGCATTATAGAGTTCTCTTTGATTTGCGTAATAGCACTAAGACTCTCTTCTGCTGCACCGGCACTCTCTTCTGCAGCTGCGGCAATCTGTTCCATAGTCTGTTTGAGCTCTTCAATAGCTGTGTATCCTTCTGCGATCTCTTTCATAAAGTTTTGTGAGATGCGAGCAAGCTCTTCTTGTACTGTTTCATCTCCTATAGATGATGTTTGCACAGATTGTGGAGTCTCTTTTATTACCTGCTGTGTCTGTGCTATTTGTTCTTCTTGCTCATGATTTGTTTCATAACTTCGATGTTGTTTAAATGCCATAACCATACCTTTTCATAGAACTTTAATGTATGAAATATGCTTATAAATTTAAGCTATTTATTATTATCGAATATTTTTTAAAAAAAATGAGTATATAGAAAAAAATAAATTTCATATTAAGAGATAGACTTATTGCTATAATTTTTTACATAATGATAGAGAAAAATGCAAAGAGTGCCATATGTATTGGACTTATACATACCCTATCTTTTTTTTTAAAAAACAGCTATAATGTTTTTACCCAAAAATTTTTGGGATGCATTATTTTCAAAGGAACAATCGATGAAGCAAATTTATGTAGGGAATCTCCCGTACAGATCAAGTGAAGAGGATGTCAGAGAGCTTTTTGCTCAATATGGCGATGTAAATTCTGTTAAGCTTATAACAGATAGAGAAACAGGACGTGCAAGAGGTTTTGGTTTTGTTGAAATGGATGATAGCAGTGCACAAGCAGCTATAGAAGCGCTAGACGGGAAAGAATTTGAAGGAAGAGTTCTAAAAGTAAACGAGGCTCGACCAAGAGAAGAGAGACCTCGAAGAACATTTAACTAACTATTCTCCATGGCGGCTTTGCCGCCTTGCATCTCTATCCCCCACATTATCTTATCTATTCCAAACTTTTTTCTTATGATATTGGTAGAATTGAAGAGATTGTACAACTTTTTATCACCCTCATATGTGAAAATATTGTAGAGTTTTTGATCGTAAAATCTCGAGCAGTGCAAAGATATCCGAATAACTGGCTCTACTGGTAATATGTCACACACAGCTAAAAGTTCTAAAGCGATGTTTTTGAGTAATTGCTCGCTAAAGATTTTGTGTGAGAGAGTATGAGCTTTTGCTTTGCTTCCATTTTCATATTTCAAGCTTAAAAGATAAAACTTTGGTGTAAGACGTAGTTTTGCGACACTAAAAGCTAAATGGCGAGCCAGAATAATTATACGGCGTTGCAGCTCTTGGCGATCGATGAGTGGATCGATGGTACGCGATATACCGACAGACTTTTTAGGGCTTTTGTGATTTATTGGCTCGTTATCAATACCCCATATTCTTTTATAAAGGGTGATACCCGGTTTTTTCCAGCTGTAAAAGAGATCTTTTATTTCCTTTGTCTCTCCTAAAGTCTTAATACCGTAATTGCGTAGGCGTTTGCAATAGCCTCTTCCAATACCTGGAAATTGATCGATAAGAATAGGAGATATAAATTGCTCTACATCACGCACTACTTTTATGCCGTGAGGTTTGGCAAAAGATGTAGCGAGTTTTGCTGTCCATTTACTCTTAGCAGCTCCTATGGAGATAGGAAGATGAAAGGTTTTAAAAATTTTTTGTTGGAGAGAGTGGAGAAATGGCTCTATTTCACTCTCATCTACCCACCCACTGAGATCTGCAAAAAACTCATCAATGCTAAACTGCTCAACTGCTGGGAGCTCTTTTTTGAGAAATAGATGGAGTTTGTGTGAGAGTTCATGGTAGTAGAGATGATTTGGTGGGACTACTTGCAACGAAGGATATATCTGGAGAGCTTCTCGTATAGTCATACCGGTTTTGATGCCATATTTTCTTGCTTCATAACTTGCAGTGATGATAATACCTCGAATTTTCTCTCCTTCAATAAAATACTCTTCAAAACTGTTTTTAGCATCATACATAATAGAAGGCACAAAGGCACCACTATTAGCATGGGTTGTATCTATATTTTTATTAAAACTATTAAATATAAAGGGATCTCCCCTTCCTCCCACAGCTGCAGGGATATTACGTAGACTTAGCTTACGAATGCGTTCAGCTGATATGAAAAATGCATCAAGATCGAGATGGATTTTCATGGTATTTCTCCTATAGTTGTTTAGTCTTATTAAAAATATTAACAATTTATTAAATAGATGTTAGAATAATTAACAAAATGTTTATTGGAGTAGGTATGCTCGGTTTTCAAGAAGTTGTGGAACGGATAAAGGATATTATCTCAAAAGAGATTGGAGAGAGAAAAATTTATGATAAAGATGTAGCAGCAGTACTCGGTCTTACGCCAGAGCACTTTTCTATGCTCAAAAGAAGAAAGCGATTGCCTTTACCAGAGTTACTTGACTTTTGTGCTAAGAGGCGCATTAGTATCAACTGGCTTCTTTATGATCAAGATCCTGCATCTTTGCATAAAGAGACAGAGAAGTTTGCATATGTGAAATATTTTAAAGAGGTTAATGCAAGTGCTGGGGGAGGGGCTTTTAACTATGAATTGGTTTCACAAAAACTTTTTTTGGATGAAGAGATTGTGGAGATTCTTGGAGGAAAAAAGGGGTTGCAATATATTCAAGCCATCAATGTTTTGGGCGATTCTATGGAACCAACATTGAAAGACGGAAGTATCGCTTTTGTAGATACTTCACAACAAGATATTAAAAAAGGAGGACTTTTTCTCATATCTACAAATGCTGGATTATTTATAAAGAGAATTCGTCTGCGAACCGATAAAATGGTAGAATTAGTTTCTGATAATGCAAATTATGCTATAGAAGAGGTTGAGCCAGAGAGTGTAATAGTAGTAGGCCGTGTTATTGGGAGTATTGAAAAGATCTAAAGGATACATTGTGTTCAAATACTATGCGAAATATTTTCTACTCTATCTGTTTATAGGTATTATTCTTGGATCTTTACAAATATATGTGGTTATGGAGCCAATAGAAATATTCCCTCGCTATCTTCTGCTTCCTCTTTTAATGATACTCTTGTTTGCCTATTTTCCAGCAAGAGCAGAATATAGATTGCAAGAGATGAGAGAAATGAAAAAAAGAGAGGAGCATAGTGAAAAATACAAAGAGACAATTCAGTCCACGCAACGAGGAAGACTCAAAAGAGATGCCCTAACAGGGGCACTTAGCAAAGAAGCTTTCAATGAGATAATAGGGCTAAAGATTATCGAAGCAAAACATGTTTCAAGTCCCCTTTCACTTATTCTATTTGATATCGATTTTTTCAAAAAGATCAATGATACATATGGCCATATTGTAGGTGATCAGGTCTTAAAAGAGTTGAGTGAAGTTGTGCGAAGTAATCTGCGTGAATCTGAATATTTTGTACGGTGGGGTGGGGAAGAGTTTATTGTTCTTTTACCAGGAACCCATTTAAATGGTGCTCTTATGGTAGCTGAGAAGCTACGGAGAAAAGTAGAGGAATATACATTTCCTGAAGTTGAACAGGTGACCTGTAGTTTTGGTGTAACAGCACTAAAAAACAATGATACAATAAAAAGCTTCATAGTACGTGCTGATGAGGCTTTGTATGAGGCTAAAAATGATGGGAGAAATAGGGTGAAGGAGAAGGTATAAGAGTTATTATTTATGGAGATATTCATGGCTGCTTAAATGAACTAAAACTATTACGCAAAAAAATAGGAGTTACAAAAGAGGATATTGAGGTAAGTGTAGGGGATTTTATAGGAAAAGGTCAATACTCCAAAGAGACTCTTTGCTACTTGCAAGAACACTCCATTAAAGCTATAAGAGGAAATCACGAAGATAAATTTTTACGATACTACTATCACGAACAGCGTTTTTTAACTCAAGGGATTGCAAATCCGATGCAGCTCTCTGCCAAAGAGCAAGAGATCTATAAAAGTCTTGATAAAGAGGATTTTGTATTTTTGCAAAGTCTACCACTTTTTCTCCAATTTAATGCATTAACAGTTATACATGGTGGGATTTTGCCATCAACAAATCTTGCAAAGCTTGATAAAAAAAGTGCAGCACAAGTGATGCGTGTGCGTTATCTTGATGTTCATGGAAGATTTGTTGCCCTCGATGATGCTGATCCCCATATACACTTTTGGTGGAGTGAACTCTATGATGGAAGATATGGGTATGTAGTATATGGGCATCAACCCTTCTTATACCCTAGAGTTGATCGCTGGAGCTTTGGCATAGATACTGGAGCAGTATATGGTAATAGACTCACAGCAATTGTTTTTGCTGATGCTAAAACTCCTTTTTGCTATGAGCTTTTTGATGTACCATCTCAAACTTATGCAAAAAAGAGCAAACCGTGGATAGTATCCGATTTATAGCCGATGTGCATTTGGCAAAAGTGGCAAAATATATGCGTCTCTTGGGATTTGATACACTCTATTTCAACCAAATAGATGATAGTACATTACTCCAAATTGCTGCGAAGGAAAAGAGATATATCTTGACAAAAGATAGAGGATTAGCGCAGCGTAGTGACAGGGTTTATTTGGTAAAAGAAAAAGAGATAAAAGGGCAAATCTATGAAATATTGCGCCATTTTGCAGTAAAGCAGTGTGAGCCATTTACGAGATGTTTGGTAGATAATGCTCTTTTGCAACCTGTATCAAAAGAAAAAATTATTGATAGACTTCCTCAAAGAGTAATTGGATGGTGTAATAAATTTTGGATATGCCCTGTGTGTGGACGTATTTACTGGCATGGTACCCACTTTTTGAGGATGAAAAAATTTATCGATGAGGTGTGTGGTGAAATTCAGGCACGAGCTCTTGTAGAAGAGTGATAATTTTTTGTGGATCCTGTGTTTGTAGCAGCTTTTCTATCTTTTCTTTAAGTTTTGCAAAATCAATTGGATCTGGTTTAGCAATATAGATTGATTCATAGCGTGTTGGTTCTTCTGCCCCTTCTAAGAGAATCTCTTCATAAAGCTTCTCTCCTGGACGAAGTCCAATAAATTTGATAGGTACCTCTTTATTGTAAATCTCCATCATCTTTTTTGCAAGATCTACTATTTTAACAGGCTCACCCATATCTAGAATAAATATCTCTTTACCCTTTGCGATAGTTGCAGCCTGTAAAACGAGTTGGCAAGCTTCACTTGTGAGCATAAAGTAGCGAGTAATTTCTGGGTGCGTGACAGTAATAGGTCCTCCTTGCTCAATTTGGGCTTTAAATTTTGGTATAACGCTTCCACTACTGCCAAGTACGTTCCCAAAACGTACAGCGCAGATTGTAGTATTGTGTGATGGTACACTTTGAGCATAAAGTTCACAAACACGTTTTGTAGCTCCCATGATATTTGTTGGATTAACAGCTTTATCTGTTGAGATGAGTACAAAATGGGGTACTTCATGCGCAATTGCAGCATCAATACAGTTTTTAGTACCTAAAATATTATTTTTCACAGTTGCCTGGGGGTTAAGTTCAGCAAGGGGAACATGCTTATAAGCTGCAGCGTGTAAAATAATATCAGGTTTGTACTTTTGAATGATAGATGCAATTTCATTATACTGTGTCACATCGCATAGATATGGAATAAGTGAAGGGTGTTTTTCACTAATTACATAGAGATTGTATTCACTTATTTCAACACCTATTACCTCTTTTGCTCCATATGCAAAACATTGTTGCACTAATTCGCTTCCGATACTCCCGCCAGCACCTGTGATGAGCACGCGCTTGTTTTTTATAAACTCTCCAATTGCTTTACTGTCCAAATCTCTCGGTTTTCTTGCAAGGAGATCTTCAATTTCAAGATTACGTAGAGGCTCTTTTGTAAGAGTTGCGATCTTTATCTCATCAATACCATGCTCTTTTGCTTTTTTTTCAAGATCTTGTAATTTTTTAGGCTCCAGTTTTGTAGCAATTATAAGTGCATCTGGAGTGAGATGCTGCCAAAATTTCTCTTCAGAGAGAATCGGTATAGAGCTAAGGAAGTTGCCAGATCTGTTATTATCGATGATTGCAAGGGGTTTGTAGTCAAGTTCACCACTAAAGAATGCATCAATGAGGTTTTTTGTGTTGGGTGATATACCATAAATGGCACATGTTTTGATACTTTTATGTTTTGTCGATTCTATCCATACTCTTTTTGCAATGCGAACAGCTGCTAAAAAGACAAGGGAGAGGAAAAAATCTATAAAAAGTGCGCTGCGAGGGAAAAGCAATACTTTTTCATGTAAAGGAAAAAGAAGGAAAATAGCAACGCTGTACGCTCCTATGAGTGCTAATAGAAGTTTGCGCGCTTCACTAAGACCATAGTAGCGCCAAGTAAAGTGGTACTGCTTAAAGAGGTAGAGAAAAACAATTTTTATGAAAGTTATAACAAGATAGATCTTCCAAAAATCGTGCCAAGCAATAGGAGGAATAGAAAAACTATAACGGAGAGTATAGGCTAAAAGAAGAGATAAAAGTGAAAAAATTGCATCTGCAATTATAAAAAAAAGGACTCTCTTAGCTGTTGTTGGTTTTAACAAACTGTTATGATTTTTTCGCATATATCCTCTACCTGCTCTTTTGTGAGTTGTGTACCGCTAGGAAGACAGAGTCCTTGTTGAAAGAGTTGTTTACTCATTCCTTTTCCATAAAATTTATAATCTTTACAGAGTGGTTGTAGATGCATAGGCTTCCATAATGGACGCGATTCGATACCTTTGCTTAAAAGGTATTCATAGATACGTAACGGATCAGTTTCAAAGAGTGCAGTTGTAAGCCATCTATTACCAAAGCTTTCAGGGAGTTCTGGCATAAAAGTTGCGCTATCTTGAAGATACTCTTGATACCAAGCAAAAATTTCTCTCTTTTTTGCAATGCGCTCATCTAATACTTCCATTTGCGCTACACCAATTGCTGCAAGAATGTTGCTAAGGCGATAGTTATATCCATAGGTTTTATGCTCATACCATGGATATCCTGGTTCTTTTGCCTGTGTGGAGAAGAACCTGGCTTTTTGCATCAATTTTTCATCTTTTCCTATTAGCATGCCTCCACCACTGGTTGTGAGGATCTTATTGCCATTGAAAGAATAGACTCCAAAGATTCCAAACGTTCCTGTGTGCTTGCCTTTATATGTTGCACCGAGTGATTCTGCGGCATCTTCGATGAGGTACGCGCCATACTTTTGGCATAGATTCGCAATCTCTTCTATATTTGCACTCTGCCCATAGAGATGGGTAACTATCACAGCTTTGGGGTGCTCACGTTTGAGTGCTATTTCTAGTGCTTCTGGATCCATCTGCCAGCTTGTATCGCAGTCTATGAGGATTGGTGTAGCTTTTTGGTAAAGAATTGGTGAGAGAGATGCTATAAATGTAAAATCGCTTACTGCTACCTTGTCACCCTCTTTGATTCCAAGAGTTCTAAGAGCTAAATGAATGCCAGCAGAAGCATTGCAAAGTGCAAGAGCATGAGGAGCTTTTGTATATTTTTTGACTACTTCTTCAAATCGATCGATAAATTCTCCCACTGGAGCAATGTAGTTACTTGCAAAAGCCTCTTCAATATATGCAAGCTCTTTACCGCTCATGTGAGGAGGGGAGAGATAGATTTTCATCAAAGCCTTTTATCCACTATATCTTTTGGCAGCACACCCTTAATATCAAAAACCACACTTGATTTCGGTATCTTTTGATAATCAAGCTTTCTAAACTGCTCATGGGCTACAGCTAAAACAATTGAGTCATACTCTGCAAAGTTTGGCTCGTTTGTTAAAAGCTCAAGGTTATATTCTCTTTTGACTTCCTCACTCTCTGCCCAAGGATCATATACATCTACTTCAATGCCAAAATCTTGCAGTTCGTTAATGACATCAATGACTCTACTATTTCTAATATCCGGACAGTTCTCTTTAAAGGTTATTCCAAGTACTAATGCTTTGCTCCCCTTTACTTTGTGTCCTTTATGGATGAGGAGTTTTACTACTTTATTGGCTACAAAGATGCCCATCTCATCGTTGGTTCTTCTACCAGCAAGTATTATTTGTGGATGGTATCCTACCTCTTTTGCTTTATAAGCCAAGTAATAGGGATCTACTCCAATGCAGTGTCCTCCAACAAGACCTGGACGAAAGGGTAGAAAGTTCCATTTTGTGCCAGCAGCTTCTAATACATCGAGTGTATCTATATCTAATCTATCAAAAATTAAAGCCAGTTCATTAACAAATGCGATATTAATATCTCTTTGAGCATTTTCTATCACTTTTGCAGCCTCTGCTATTTTGATGCTTGGTGCTAGATGAGTTCCGGCTGTGATGATACTTTTATAGAGCTCATCTACCTTTTTTGCAATTTCTGGAGTACTGCCACTTGTTACCTTTTTAATAGTTGGAAGGCGATGTTTTTTATCTCCTGGATTGATTCTCTCTGGAGAGTAGCCACAGAAAAAATCTTTATTAAATATAAGACCACTTTCACGCTCTAATTCTGGTACACACACCTCTTCAGTACATCCTGGAAAGACAGTAGATTCATAGATAACAATATCACCTTTTTTCAATACTCTGCCAACTGTTCTACTAGCCATGATGAGAGGAGTAAGATCTGGATTTTTATGCTCATCTATGGGGGTTGGAACAGTGATGATATAGATATTTGCATCTTTAATCTCATCTATTGAAGAGGTAAATGAGAGGTTTTTAGCTTCTTGGAGTTCTTCTTTACTTACTTCTAATGTTCTATCTATGCCGTTTTGTAGCTCTTCGATTCTCTTGACATTAATATCAAATCCAATAGTTTTATACTTTTTGCCAAACTCTACTGCTAATGGCAGGCCTACGTAACCGAGGCCGATGATGGCCAGTTTCAAAAACTCTCCTTGGGAAAAACAATATTAAAAATGCGATCAAGATCAAAAGGGCGGATATCTTTATTGATTCCTAAAAGATATGGGAGGAGTTCAAGAAAAAAGTAGGCAAGATGGAGCATTGGTAAAAAAATAATAAGCATAGTTTTAAACGTTGAAGGTTTATGCCATTCGCGTATCCACTCAATTGCGCTTTTTACATTATAGAGGGCTAGCATTGCTTCAAAACTAATGATAAAGCCTAAAACAAGATATGTTAAAATGAAACTATAAACAAAGAGATAGAAAAAAAACTCAAGGTTGCTCATGCCACATCTTTTTTCTTCGCATTATAGCAAAAACTCTCTCAATATATTGATGATAATTGTTTTATTTTTTAGTGGATGTGCTATAAAGCAAAAGTTTACAAGTGAGCCAGTGCGTTTTGTTTTTAAAACGAAAAGTATAAAAGTTGCTGCTAGTGGTTTTTTGCAACGAGGAAGAAGTCTCAAACTCCAAGCATATGGTGCTGGACAGCCTCTGTTTGAGCTTATTTTAGGTAAAAGAGTCTGTATAAATGGACGGTGCATGTCCTATGCGATGTTTAATGAAAAAGTGCTTTCTCCCTTTTATCCGTCTTATATTATACGTAATATTCTAGAAAGTAAGCCAATATTTGCTGGTAAAAACTTAGAAAAAAGAGGTGATGGATTTTTCCAAGAGATCTTGGATGAGCGCTTTGCTATAATCTACCGGGTCACTAAAAAGGGTGTGTATTTTAAAGATAGTAAAAATAAAATATTGATAAAGCTAAAGGAGTTGGATTGAGTAAATTTGTAGGTGCGCATGTAAGTGCCAGTGGAGGAGTAGAAAATGCTCCTAAAAATGCACAAAAGATAGGTGCGAAAGCCTTTGCACTCTTTACAAAAAATCAGCGACAGTGGAAAGCTAAACCTTTGACAAGTGAGAGTATTGAAAAATTTAATGAGTATGTGGAAAAGGTTGGTATTGAAAAAAAACATATATTGCCACATGATAGTTATCTCATTAATCTAGGCCATCCAGAAGATGAGAAGTGGCAAAAGAGCTTAGATGCATTTATAGATGAAGTACAACGTTGCGAGCAGTTAGGACTTGATAAGCTCAACTTTCATCCCGGAAGTCACCTTAAAAAGATAAGTGAAGAGGAGTGTTTGGATCGTATTAGTGAGGCTATGAATGAGACGCTCAAGCAAAGTAGCTCTGTGACACTTGTGATTGAAAATACAGCGGGACAGGGAAGCAATTTAGGATACAAATTTGAACATCTACGCTATCTTATCGATAAATCTATTGATAAATCACGTGTTGGAGTATGTCTTGATACTGCGCATATGTTTGCAGCTGGGTATGATTTGCGCACAAAAGAGGCTTATGAAAAGACAATGCAAGAGTTTGATAAGATTGTTGGATTTCAGTATCTACGGGGAATGCACATTAACGATTCTAAAGCCAAATTTGCAAGCCGAGTAGATCGCCACCACTCTCTTGGCAAAGGGGAGATCGGTCTTGATGCATTTCGTTTTATCATGCAAGATGAGCGCATCAAAGATATCCCCTTGATTTTAGAAACGATTGATGATACTATCTGGGACAAAGAGATAGCACTTTTATATTCTTTTATGGAGAGTTAATGGAATTTTTGAAAGATTTTTTACAGGTCAAAGATGTAAAAAAAGCCAAAATTTTCCCGCACCTCAAGGTGAGTGAAGAGGAAGCGAAAATTTTGCAATATCTTACCAAAGAGTACATCAATGGTGAAGATGAGGTAAATGTTTTTGATGTTTTGAATGACATTTATGGAGAGGAGAGGTTTATCTATCTTGATAAGCTCCATTTGATAAAAAATCTACTAGATTTAGGATGGATAGTACAAGGTGGGTTTGGCTCACTCAAATCCAATGACTTTACGAAGTTAGAGCTTCTTCATAGTGAAATTGCTCTGAGTGTTCCCTTTTTGCGTCTTTTGGAAGAGGGTAATGTAGAGCTTGCTTTGCCTGAAATAAAGCCTTATGAGGATCATCTTGAATATTTTGAGGATCAATTTTTTCGCATAGAGATCTATCAAAAAATTGCACAGGCACGCCAAAATTACAGCACAGATGCTCCTACAATTAATAGACTCAAAAACAAACTCAATCTTTTAGAAAACCGTATCAAAGAGAGATTGCAAGTAACAACAAAAGAGCTTGAGGTAGAAAAACTCTTCCAAGAGTATGCTCTTTCACAAAAAGAGCAGATTATTTTTTTGGCTCTACTTAAAGAGGAGTATGCAGGGAACGAGGGTGGTTTAAGAGAGATGAATGCACTTATTGATCTTATTAGTTTTAATGAGTATGAACGTATAGAAAATAGATCCCTTCTTGAAGAGCATGCAAAACTTATAGCCAATGGGCTCATTGATTATGATGAGGTGCTTACCCCTTTTGGTAATCTCTCTCGAAGCTTTTTTGTTGTAGAAGATATCATGCAGCGCATAGTCCATCCAGATCGTAAGCGTAGTAAAAAACTCAAACTCCAAAACCTCATAAAAGAGCAAGATATTTTTGAGCTCATTGAGCCAAAAACTACCCTCGATGATGTGGTATTGCATCCCGAGACGAGAAAAACTCTCGATGCCCTTTTGCGACAGATGGATAGACGCGTAGCTGAGAGACTCAAAAAGTGGGGTATTAAAACAAAAAAACGAGGCGTTGATGCAAGGATCATTTTTTATGGTCCTCCAGGAACGGGAAAGACGCTTACAGCGCTTTCACTAGCAAAATCTCTTAAAAAGCCAGTTCTTAGTTTTGATTGCTCTAAAATTCTCTCTATGTATGTGGGTGAGAGTGAAAAAAATGTACGCAAGATTTTTGATACCTATAGGGATCTTAGTCAAAAAGCCAAAAGTGAGCCGGTACTTCTACTCAATGAAGCAGATCAATTCTTAAGTGCTCGTAGCCAATCTCCTGGAAGCAGTGCTGATAAAATGCATAACCAGATGCAAAACATCTTTTTAGAGCAGATTGAAAATTTTGAAGGAGTGCTTATTGCTACAACAAATCTGCTTGAGACAATCGATAGTGCATTTTCTCGCCGTTTTAACTATAAAATAGAGTTTAAAAAACCAAGTTTTCAAGAGCGTGTGAAGCTGTGGGAGATGATGTTACCCAAAGAAGCAGATTATGAGCAAGGGTTTGATATAAATACTTTGGCACAATATGATCTTACTGGTGGACAAATTAATATCATTATAAAAAATACTGCATATAAAGTGGCTATCAAAGAGGAGCCGATTTTTACTATGAGTGATTTTATAGAAGAGATCCAAAAAGAGAAAATCTCAGCTTTTGGTGATGAAAAATCGATGGGGTTTTTGCATAGATAGTAATCTATGTAACATTCAGAAACAGACAATATTATCTTTTTGAATAGAAAAGAATGCTCAAACTCTTTTAAAATTCTTTTTGTTACACTTGCAGATAGATATATTAGGCGACTGCCCATTTACTAAAGGAGCATAGATGATGAGTCATATGGATGTGGCGCATCCCTATTTTGGTGCGTTTTTACTCTTTGTTATAACAGCTATAGCCTTTACGGCCACAACTGCAGCTGCGAGATTTGTCAGTAGAAGATTGGCACGTCTTGATACAGAAAAACTCAAAGTTGCAATATATGAGTGTGGTCCTGAGCCCGATAAGCAACCAAACAGAATCTCTGCGCAATTTTATCTCATTGCACTTCTTTTTATTCTGTTTGATGTTGAGATTATATTCATGTTTCCTTGGGCGATAGACTTTAAAATACTTGGTTGGTTTGGGTTTGCTGAGATGATACTCTTTATTTTGCTTTTGGCTATAGGTTTTGTATATGCATGGAAGAAAGGAGCTTTGGAATGGCACAGCATCAAGTAAATTTTGCTTCAAATGCGGGTTTACCCGTTGCACTCACAACTGTAGACAAATTAGTCAATTGGGGACGTACCAATTCTCTTTGGGTACTTACCTATGGACTTGCGTGCTGTGCTATCGAGATGATGGCAAGTGGTGCAAGCCGATACGATTTTGACCGATTTGGTGTAATCTTTCGGGCTAGTCCTCGCCAATCTGATGTTATGATTGTTGCTGGAACACTTACGAAAAAGCATGCTGAATTTATTCGTAGACTGTACGATCAAATGGCAGAGCCAAAATGGGTTATATCTATGGGTAGCTGTGCAAATACTGGTGGGATGTTTAATACTTATGCAACTGTACAAGGGGTAGATAGAGTAATCCCTGTAGATATCTATCTTCCTGGCTGTGCTCCAAGACCAGAAACGTTGCAGTACGCTGTAATGCTTTTACAAAAAAAATTGCGCAAGCGCTCTATTTTTCAAAAACAAAAACCTAAAAGGCTTGTATAATGAGACCTTATAGACCAAAAGATAACGTACAAAAAAAATCGTACTATACCGATCGCTTTTGGGTGGCTCCAAAAATTCCTCATGAGCCGGTAGAAGATGAAGTTTTTAAAGCTGATTTAGCAAGTCTCAAAAAAAGTGTAAAAGTCAAAGATGCCTATATTGAACGGGGGCAGATGGTAATCATTGTTGATGCAAAGGATAATGTAGCTACGCTTAAACATCTCAAAGAAGAGTGTGGTTATGATGTTCTTTCTGAAATGAGCGCAATCGATTACTTAGCAAAAGATGGAGAGTTTGAGATTTTTTATCAACTTCTTGCAATGAGTAAGCGAAAACGTGTGCGCGTAAAATGTCGTATTAAAGAGGATCAGGCCATTGAGAGTGTCGAGCCTCTTTTTCGCAGTGCAGACTGGAGTGAACGAGAGATGTATGATATGTTTGGCATCAAAGTCAACAACCATCCATATCTCAAACGCATCTTAATGCCTGAAGATTGGGTTGGTCATCCTTTACGCAAAGCATATCCACTCCATGGTGATGAGGCAGCACAATGGTATGAAGTGGATAAGATTTTTGGAAAAGAGTATCGAGATGTAATCGGTCCGGAGCAAAGAGATCCGGCTTATATCAGCACAACAGATACCTGCAATTTTGCACGAATCTATCATGAAGTGCCAAGATGTGCAGATCCAAATAGTGAGCCAGAGCAGATTGAGAGTTTCAATGAGGATGCGCCACTTGTTGAGACATTTGATCTTAAAAAAGCAAAAATAGTAGATAAAACACGATAAGGGCTTGAATATGCAACAAAGAAATAGATTAGAGCCATATTTTGAAAACCTGGTTTTCGAGCGTGATGACAATAAAATGATCATAAACTTTGGACCACAGCATCCATCTGCCCACGGACAGCTCAGACTCATTCTTGAGATGGATGGAGAGCAGATAACCAAGGCAGTTCCTGATATTGGATATCTGCACCGTGGTATGGAAAAGATGGGCGAAAACATGATTTACAATGAGTTTTTGCCTACAACAGATCGTATGGATTATATTGCTGCAACTTCCAATAACTACGCTTTTGCATTAGCAGTAGAGCGTCTGCTTGGTATAGAAGATAAGGTGCCACGCAGAGCTAAAGTTATCCGAATGATTTTGCTTGAGCTCAATAGAATCATTTCACACCTTTTTTGGCTTGCAACACATGCCCTTGATGTAGGTGCGATGAGTGTCTTTTTGTACTGTTTTAGAGAGCGTGAACATGCAATGGATTTAATCGAAGATTACTGTGGTGCAAGGCTTACTCACAGTTCTGTACGCATTGGAGGAGTACCTCTTGATCTGCCAGAAGGCTGGATGGAACGTCTTAATTGGTTTTTAAATAAACTTCCTGAGCAGATTGAACTCTATGAAGGACTCCTTACACAAAATCGCATCTGGCGAATGCGTCTTGAAGAGGTGGGAGTTATTCCACCAGAAATGGCAAAGCAGTGGGCATGTAGTGGAATTATGCTCAGAGGAAGTGGAATAGAGTATGATATACGCAAAGAGGAGCCGTATGAGCTCTATGATGAAGTTGATTTTGATATTCCTGTAAGTGATAGATGCGATAGCTATGGCCGCTACCTTCTTTATATGGAAGAGATGCGTCAAAGTATAAAAATTATTCGCCAACTCATCCCAATGTATAAAGATACAGAGCCGCAACTCATGGCGCATGTACCACAATATATAAGTGCTCCAAAAGAGGACATTATGACGCAGAACTACTCTTTGATGCAGCACTTTGTATTGGTGACGCAGGGTATGCGTCCACCAGTGGGAGAGGTCTATGTACCAACAGAATCGCCTAAAGGAGAGCTTGGATTTTTTATACGTAGTGAAGGAGAGCCATATCCTTACCGCTTAAAAATTAGAGCACCAAGCTTTTGGCATACAGGTATTTTACAAGATCTCTTACCTGGGCACTATCTTGCAGATGTGGTAACAATTATTGGTTCGACTAATATAGTATTTGGTGAGATTGATAGATAAAGCGCATAAGGAACAGTTATGGTCAGATATGATTTGAGACATCTCCATGAGGACTTTTATGATCGTATGGTAGAACTTCTTGATAAAAATGTAAAGAGTGGAGAAGTAGCAATTTTTCTCTTTGAAGTAGTAACAAATGGCAAAAGCAATTTTGATGCAGTACAAAAAAGTGCTGATGTTATCAAAGAGCAAGGGCATGAACTTCTTAATTCATTGAAATTCAATGAGGTTGACTGGACGATAGTTGTCAGAAAAAAATAAGAGGGTAGTATTGTGAGTAAAGTATACTTTTCATGCTGGAAAGATGAGTTGATCGACAACAGAGGAAAACCACAGGAAGAGTGGGCAGAATCTGCTTATAATTTTCCGGTCAACTACAATATTGATCTTGCATCCAAAGCATTTATTGGATGGGCAGGTTTTGCTCTTTTCGATGAAGATGTAGATGTGGTAAAACTCGCAACTGAATATGCTGCCCAATATCAAATCTATTCTGAAGCTTGTGGAAGATGTGCTCCAGGAAGATGGGGTGGAAGAATTTTATATGATCTTTTTGACAAGATTGCAAGAGGTGAGGGCGAAGAGAGCGACGTAGAGCACCTCAAAGAGGTCTCTCGCACTATGATGGAGACAAGTAAATGTGAAATTGGACGCACTGTTCCAAAGCCGCTTCTTGATATTTTGACACACTTTTCTGATGAGATTTATGATCTTATAACAAATAAAAAACCATCAAAGTACTATAACAATCCTGAGATTAGCTATATTGCAAAAGTTACTGCACCTTGTATGGATGCATGTCCTGCTCATGTTGATATTCCAGCCTACATTGAGGGTGTTCGCGATTTGCGCTATGACGATAGTCTCAAAGCAACAAGAAAGACTATGCCTCTAGCACATACATGTGGGCGCGTCTGCCCCCATCCATGTGAAGATGAGTGTAGGCGAGCCAATCTTGATGAGCCTATTTCTATTATGGAACTCAAAAGAATTGGGGCTGATTTTGAGGATGAGCATGGTCTTTTCTGGCTTCATCCAAAGGAGCAAAAGCCGCTTAATGGCAAAAAGGTTGCTGTCATTGGAGCAGGCCCTGCAGGATTAGCAGGTGCATATTATATGGCGCTTGAAGGTGTAGCATGCGATGTATATGAAGAGTTACCGGTACTAGGTGGCGAAGTTGCTGTTGGGGTACCAGAGTATCGTATGCCTGTTGATAAATACAACAAAGATATCGAAGCGGTTCATTCCCTTGAAGGTGTGCGGTTTATCACAGGTAAACGCGTTACTGCTGAGGATATGAGAAAATTTGAAAAAGAGTATGATGCTATATTGGTTGCCACTGGAACGAGAATTAGTAAAAAAGTGCGAGCAAAAAATGAGCGCCCAGAAATCAAAGGATACTGGCCGGCTATTAACTTTCTTGACTGTATCAATCTCTATGTGAAGTATGGAATACCAGTCCCTGAGGAGATTAGAAAACAGCAGCATCTCGATAAAGAGTATGTGGATCTGACTGGAAAAACCCTTGTGTGTGTTGGTGGGGGATTTACTTCTATGGACGTTGTACGTTGTGCGGTAAGAGCTAATGCGAAAAAAGTAATTATGCTCTATCGCCGTGATGAAGCTACAATTATTCGTAACACAACATATGAAGAGTACCATGAAGCTGTAGAAGAGGGAGTTGAATTTATATTTTACTCTGCAGTAGAAGAGATTATTACTGATGAAAATGATAATCTCAAAGCATTAAAAGTTAACCGCTTTGAGCTCATCCCTGATCCAAACGGTGGAAGGCCGCAACTACAAAAAATTGAGGGTGCAGATTTTACTATTGAGTGTGACTATCTGGTGCCTGCAGTAAGCCAGAGTGCAGATCTCTCACACCTTCCAGAAGAGTGGGAGATAGAGCTTACAAGTTGGGGTACAATAAAAACAGATGGTAAAACCTATATGAGTTCACGTAAAGGCGTTTTTGCAGCAGGTGATTGCGAATATGGCCCAATGACAATTGTTAACGCTGTGGGGCAGGCAAAGAGAGCTGCAAGTGTTATAAGCAGATATGTTCTCACAGGTGAGGTGAGTTTAACTGATGAGGAAATTATGGAAGATCATCTCAGAGCACTCAAAGTTTATGATAAAAAAGAGAAGATTCGAGGCTGGCTGCCTGGAATTCCTCGCCAAGTGAGCGAAAAACTCACAGTTGATGAACGTAAATATACAAATGAAGAGGTCAATCTCGGTTTTACACAAGAGCAAGCGATCGCCGAAGCAGAGCGATGCATGCGGTGTTATTATATAGCAATGGTTGCAGTGTAAGGGCTGATGATGGTGAAATTTTATATAGATGGCAAAGAGGTTGTAGCACAAAAGGGCGAAACTATTTTACAGGTAGCCAGAAGGGAAGGCATTTATATCCCTACAATGTGCTATCTCTCAAAAGTGAAGCCAATTGAGTCATGTAGACTTTGTGTTGTAGAGGTTGAGGGAGTGGATGGATTTGTACTGAGTTGTCAAACTCCTGTAACACCAGATATTAATGTAATAACTAACTCGCCCGAGCTGTATGAGCATAGACAAAATATTATGAAGCTCTATGATGTCAACCATCCACTAGAGTGTGGTGTATGTGACAAAAGCGGCGAGTGTGATCTGCAGAATAAAACTCTGGAATTTAACGTTGGTTCACAAGAATTTACAGCAAAAGATCAGTATCGTCCTATACAATATTGGAAATATATCCAGTATGATCCAAGTCTTTGTATATTGTGCGAAAAGTGTGTGCATGTTTGCAACGAAGTTATAGGTGATGATGCGATTGATATCTACTTTGGGGGATATAAATCACATATCATTCCAAAAAATGCCGAAACTCTCGATTGTACTTTTTGTGGAGAGTGTATAGCGGTATGTCCTGTTGGAGCTCTTATTAGCTCAGATTTCAAATACACTTCAAACGCTTGGGAACTCAGACGTATTCCAGCTTCATGTGCGCATTGTAGTGCAGCTTGCCATCTCTATTATGAAGTTAAGCACGATTCTATATTCAACCCAGATCCAAAAATCTATCGTGTAAAAAATGAGTTTGAATTTGCAACGCTTTGTGGTGCAGGTAGATTTGGATTTGATTTTGAAAATAGAGCAAAAAAAGATGAAAAAGCATTCGAAAATGCAATAGCAGCTTTTCAAAAAGCAGATACCATAGAGTTTACTTCTTTCATTACCAATGAAGAAGCCTTCATTTTGCAAAAATTGAAAGAGAAATTTGGTTATAAGCTCATTAATAAAGAGGCACGTGCATATCAAAAATTTTTACAAAACTACGGATCTTATAGTGGGAAAAGCCTCTATACAGCAGATTTAGAAAGTATAAAGAAAAGTGATTTTATTATACTTCTTGGAACATTTAGCTCTTCAGACAATCCTGCTGTACGCTACGCTTATACTGTTGCTCATAAACATCGTAAAGCTGAAATTATCAATATGCATCCGATTGAAGATGATCTTCTTAAACCTATTGTGACAAAATTTGTCAAATATGAAGTGGGAAGTGAAGAAGCGGTCTTGGCGATGCTACTTGATGCATTGCTTGATAATGAAGCAAAGAAAAAAGTAGGGAAAAAGTGGTTTGAAAGTCTCGATATTGGCTACTTGAGTGCAGAGTCAAGCGTAGGTGAAGAAGAGATTGGTGAAATTATTGCAAGGCTGCAAAGAAAAAAACGTTTACGTGAAACAAATTTTACACTCATTCTTGGCGAGGATCTCTACACTCATCCGAGGGCAGAGAATATAGCGAAGTTGGCTGGGATAATAGAGAGATTTACAGATTTTCAAGTGATGCTTATACCACCAAAGACAAATAGCTTGGGAGTAGCATTAATATGTGAACTTGATGATGAGGCAGGGGAGTATACAATAGGCTATAACATAAAAGGCGATTTTACATTGAGTGCTTTGGGAGATGGGGATCTTGATATGCCAGCACTCAATCAACAAGAGGGTACATTTACAAATATCGATAAGCGAGTAGTACCAACAAATGTTGCATTGCCATATGAGGGGTATGTACTTAATGATATAGCACGAGCTTTGGGAGTGAGTGATAAAGAGTATACAATAGAGTTTACCCAGGAGCTTCCGCAAGAAAAAGGGTATCAAGAAGTTGCATTTGATGACTTGCCAAATGAGTTTTTGAATGATGGGACAGAGCAAAGAGGGTATGTATTAAAGATACAAAAAGTGAATCTATCAAGAAAAAATGCAGAGCCAATAGAGGAGTTGCCAGAATTTAATGGTACAGTAATCTATAGATGTGAACCTGTTTTACAGTTTAGCCCTTTTACGAACAAAGCGCATCAGCTTGCATGGGAGTGCGATTTAGTAGGCTCTGAGCAGTTTAGTGTAGCAGCGAAATTAGAAGATGGCGATCATGTAGTGATTCATTCACGCCATGGAGAGATATATAAAAAATTTAAAATTGATAAAAAGCTCAAAGGGACTATTGCACTATTGGGTGTAAGTGATATGGGTGAGAAGTATTTTGCAATGCAAGATTCATATCGCTATGAAAAAGTAAAAATCACAAAGAGAGATGAGCTATGAGTGAGAAAATTAAAATTACAATAGATGGTAAAGAGTGTGAAACGGTTGCAGGTGAATATGTACTCAATGTAGCAAGAGCTAACGGTATATTTATACCGGCTATTTGCTATTTGACAAACTGCTCACCAACACTTGCTTGTAGGCTTTGTCTTGTAGAAGCTGATGGTAAGCAGGTATATGCATGTAACGCTAAAGCAAAAGATGGTATGAGTATTGTGACAGTGACAGAAAATATCATTAAAGAGCGCCGCGCTATCATGGAAGTGTATGATGTCAACCATCCGCTTGAGTGTGGTGTGTGTGATCAAAGTGGTGAGTGTGAGCTGCAAAATTATACTCTTGAGATGGGAGTGGATGAACAGCACTATGCTATACGCGATACATATCGCCCAGTGAAAAAGTGGAACTTTATCCATTATGACTCCTCTTTGTGTATTGTATGTGAGCGTTGTGTAACTGTGTGTAAAGATATGATAGGTGATGCAGCACTCAAAACTGTTCCACGAGGTGGTGATGCACTTGATAAATCATGGAAAGAGCAGATGCCAAAAGATGCATACGCCATGTGGAATAAGCTCCAAAAATCAATCATTGGTGCAGTAGCTGGTGATGAGCTTGATTGTACCTGGTGTGGTGAGTGTATCAGTGTATGTCCAGTGGGTGCTTTAGTAAGCGAAGATTATCACTATACGACAAACTCTTGGGAGCTTAATAAAATCCCAGCTGCATGTGCACACTGTAGTGCTGCATGTCATCTCTACTATGAGACAAAACACACCTCTATTGAAAATCCTGAGCCAAAGATTTATCGTGTAACAAATGAGTTTCATTATCAACCATTGTGTGGGGCAGGAAGATTTGGATTTGATTTTGAAAACCGCCAAGTTAAAAAAGATGAAAAGGCATTTAACAGTGCATTAGAAGCGTTTAAAAAAGCTGATACTATCGCTTTTGATTCCTATGTTACTAATGAAGAAGCGCTCATTTTGCAAAAACTCAAAGAAAAATATGGCTATAAACTTCTCAATGAGGATGCATTACGATTTAAAAGATTTTTAGAAAACTACTCTTCTTACAGCGGCAAATCACTACCAAGTGCTCAAGTAAAAGATGTGCATGAAAGCAATTTTGTCATATCAGTGGGAACAGCACTCAAGAGTGATAATCCTCGCGTGCGCTATGCATTTAACAATGCAGTGAAGATGAATAAAGGTGGTGGTATCTATTTTCATCCAATAAAAGATCCTATTATCGAAGCTCTTGGAAAAACAGTAGTTCCAGTTTACCATAAACCTCTCAAAGAAGAGGCTGTGCTTTACTTTATTTTGCAAGAGTTTGCCCAAAGAGAAGAACTTCCAAAATATATTGCTGAATATCTTGATTCACTAATGACAACGAAAACGAAAGAGGTTGAAGAGACTATTAAAGAAAAAGTTGTTGAAGTTGTAGAAGAGACCATTGTAGATGAAAAAACAGGAAAAGAGAAAAAGGTACAGAAAAAGATTACAAAAGAGGTTCCAAAAAAAGTAAAGAAAAAGATTGAGTATCAGGTGAGTAAACTCTATGAAATGATTGATGCACCTGAAGATCTTATGGAAAAACTTAAAAAAGTACTTGCTAAAAAGGAAAAGGCTGCACTCATTCTTGGCGAGGATCTCTACACTCATCCGAGGGCAGAGAATATAGCGAAGTTGGCTGGGATAATAGAGAGATTTACAGATTTTCAAGTGATGCTTATACCACCAAAGACAAATAGCTTGGGAGTAGCATTAATATGTGAACTTGATGATGAGGCAGGGGAGTATACAATAGGCTATAACATAAAAGGCGATTTTACATTGAGTGCTTTGGGAGATGGGGATCTTGATATGCCAGCACTCAATCAACAAGAGGGTACATTTACAAATATCGATAAGCGAGTAGTACCAACAAATGTTGCATTGCCATATGAGGGGTATGTACTTAATGATATAGCACGAGCTTTGGGAGTGAGTGATAAAGAGTATACAATAGAGTTTACCCAGGAGCTTCCGCAAGAAAAAGGGTATCAAGAAGTTGCATTTGATGACTTGCCAAATGAGTTTTTGAATGATGGGACAGAGCAAAGAGGGTATGTATTAAAGATACAAAAAGTGAATCTATCAAGAAAAAATGCAGAGCCAATAGAGGAGTTGCCAGAATTTAATGGTACAGTAATCTATAGATGTGAACCTGTTTTACAGTTTAGCCCTTTTACGAACAAAGCGCATCAGCTGCAAGAACACGGAAAGTTGTATGCAAGTGAAACATTTTTGCATGAATTTGACCTGAAAGAGGGTGATAAAGTTAATATTCAAAAAGATGATATTACCATAACAGTAGAAGTAGCATTGGATGATAAAATTGGATCTGGTGCATATATCGGGACTTTTGATAAGAGTATAGATATTGCGCCTTTATTTAAAGGCTATAGATTTACAGAAGTAAAACTGCAAAAGGTGTAAGATGGAAGGGGCATTTGTAATCGAGACAATAATCAAGATCTTGATTGTTTTAGGACTCTTTTCGGCATTAGCCGGTTTTGGTACCTATGTAGAGCGTAAGGTACTTGCATTTATGCAGCGAAGATTGGGACCTATGCATGTTGGTCCATATGGTCTTTTGCAGGTATTGGCTGACGGTATCAAACTTTTTACTAAAGAGGACTTTATTCCACAGGGTGCTGTAAAACCGATTTTTATGATTGCACCAGTTATAACAGCTGCTACTGCGTTTATTGCTATGGCAGCAATACCGATGTTTCCAGAATTTACTGTTGGTGGTTATACAGTTAAACCAATTATTTCTGATATAAATGTAGGTTTGCTCTTTGTCTTGGGTGTAATGGCAACAGGCCTTTACGGTCCACTTCTAGCAGGTATGGCTTCTCAGAACAAATGGGGAATACTTGGTGCTGCAAGGACTGCTATTCAGTTTTTGAGTTATGAAGTTGTGACAGGTTTGTCTGTCCTTGCACCAGTGATGATAGTTGGTTCTCTTTCTTTGATCGATTTTAATAATTATCAAACAGGAGGAGTGAGTAATTGGCTTATCTGGAAGCAGCCAATAGCATTTATTCTCTTTTTGATTGCAGGATTTGCTGAGACTAACAGAACACCTTTTGACTTACTTGAGCATGAAGCAGAAGTGATTTCAGGTTATGCCACAGAGTATAGTGGAATGCGTTGGGGGATGTTTTTTATAGGTGAATATGCAAATATGTTTACGCTTGGATTTCTTGCTAGCCTTATATTCTTAGGAGGATTTAACGATCTTTGGTTTATCCCAGGCGCAATTGCGATTTTATTGAAAGTATTTTTTATATTCTTCTTTTTCTTATGGACAAGAGCTTCTTGGCCACATGTAAGACCAGATCAACTCATGTGGCTATGTTGGAAAGTATTGATGCCTTTGGCTGTTGTAAATGTGGTCATCACTGGTATAGTGATGATGTTTTAAGGGGGGAATTGATGAGTGGATTAGAGCAGTTTAAAGATAGAAATGTTTCGCAAAACTACTATAAAGTCAAAATTGAGCCATATCCAAAAACTGGTTGGGAAAAGTTCAAACGAGTAGTTAAAAGAAGTATAAAATTAGAGCTCTTTGTAGGTTTGAAAATCACATTAATGGAGATGTTGCGATTTAATATCCATACGATTCAATATCCAAAAGAGAAATTACCAATAGGTCCACGCTATAGAGCAGTCCATAAACTATTACGACTGCTTGAGAGTGGGACTGAGCGCTGTATTGGATGCGGATTGTGTGAGAAGATCTGTATTGCGAACTGTATTAGAATCGATACAAAAGTAGATGAATTTGGAAGAAAAATCCCTACCGAATATACAATCAATTTTGGACGTTGCATCTTTTGTGGGTACTGCGCAGAAGTGTGCCCAGAGCTTGCAATTGTCCATGGACAAGATTATGAAAATGCAAGTGAACAGCGCGCTCATTTTGCACTGAAAGAGGACATGCTTACACCTCTTGATAAACTTAAAGAACAAAAAGAGTACCCTGGATTTGGTGCGCCTACGCCGGCTGCAGATAAACTTATCAAAAAAACGCCATTAGCGTATTAAAAAGGTATAGAGATGGTTGAAGCAATTGCATTTTATCTTTTTGCAGCGTTGACAATAGTGATGTTTACAATTACTGTCATGACAAAAAATGCTCTCTATGCGCTCAGCTCATTGGCAGCAGGAATGATATTTATATCTGCTTTTTTCTTCTTGCTAGATGCTGATTTTCTTGGAGTTGTACAAATAATTGTTTATAGTGGTGCTGTAATGGCACTTTATGCCTTTGCTATGATGTTTTTTGATACCACGAAAGATGTTAAAGAGAAAAATCCATCTAAAAAGATTGTTTTCTTTCTCAGCGGTATGATTGCTCTATTGCTTGTTATTATTCTTTTGACTCCAATAATATCTGATAAAGTGCAAGCTTTACATCCTATAAGCGATGAGATTGGCAACGCTGAAGCTGTTGGTATTGTGCTTTTTACAAAGTATCTTGTTCCATTTGAAGTTGCTGCGGTTATGCTCTTAGTTGCAATGATTGCAGGAATAATACTTGCTAGCAAAAGAATGGATGAGAGTATTACACTTAAAATAGATCAAGAGATTGAACAAGATGAAAAGGTTGCTCAATGATTACGCTCACTCACTATTTAGTATTAGCAGCTATACTGTTTTGTATAGCCTTAGTAGGTATATTGCGTAGAAAAAATCTCCTCATGCTTTTCTTTGCTACAGAGATTGCGCTCAATGCTGTAAACATTGCATTGGCTGCTTTTTCTAAATATTATGGAGATTTAACAGGACAGCTTTTTGCCTTTTTTATAATTGCTATTGCGGCAAGTGAAGTAGCAGTAGGACTTGGGCTTTTGATTATCTGGTATAAGCGAAGAAATACGCTTGATCTTGATAGCCTACAATCAATGCATGGATAGGGGACAGGTATGGAGAAATTAGTTTTAACAGCACTCTTTGCGCCGCTTGTTGGCTCTTTGTTTGCAGCAATTTTTGGTGCAAAACCAAAAAAACTTATAACAGGGATAGTGACATCTGCACTGCTTTTTGTCTCACTCATCAGTTCACTCATTCTTCTTGGCCATTTGAGTGAAACAGATGAAGTTATTCATGTAAAACTCTTTGACTGGATAACTGTAGGTTCTCTCAATATTCCTTTTGGTTTTGTAGCGGACCACGTATCAGTCATTATGATGGTTACTGTTACAACAGTATCTGCTCTTGTACATGTATATTCAATTGGCTATATGGAGCACGACAAAGGTTTTAATCGTTTTTTTAGTTATCTCAGTGCTTTCGTTTTTTCTATGATGGTACTAGTTATGAGTGATAACTTTGCAGGCCTCTTTATTGGCTGGGAAGGTGTTGGACTTTGCTCATGGCTTCTTATCGGATTTTGGTATCACAAGAAAGATGAGTCACGTGATGTCAATCCTTCTATTAGTCCATCGTGGGCTGCGAATGAAGCGTTTATTATGAATAGGATTGCAGATCTTGGTATGCTCATTGGCCTTTTTCTCATCTATTGGAATGTTGGCTCATTGCAATATGATGTAGTATTTGCTCATGTTGATTTGTTTAATGTATCAGTAATTACTCTTATGGGTATCTTCCTCTTTATAGGTGCAATGGGAAAATCTGCCCAATTTCCACTTCATACATGGCTCGCTGATGCTATGGAAGGTCCTACACCAGTTTCTGCTCTTATCCATGCTGCTACAATGGTTACAGCAGGTGTATATCTTGTAGTGAGAGCATTTCCAATCTATTCACAAATACCGGATATAGGATTCTTTATTGCAAGTCTTGGTGCTTTTGTAGCAGTATTTGCTGCATCAATGGCATTGGTCAATACAGATCTTAAAAGAATTATTGCATACTCAACACTTTCACAACTTGGCTATATGTTTGTTGCAGCTGGTCTGGGCGTGTACTGGATAGCACTCTTTCACCTTATGACACATGCTTTTTTCAAAGCTTTGCTCTTTTTGGGTGCTGGAAATGTTATGCACGCAATGGATGATGAACTCAATATCTTCAAAATGGGTGGTCTCCATAAAGTAATGAAATGGACTGCTATATTAATGATAATAGCTTCATTGGCATTAGCAGGTATCTATCCTTTTGCCGGATTCTTCTCAAAAGATAAAATTTTAGAGGTTGCTTTTGATTCACACCACTATATCTTATGGTTTATGCTGTGGTTGGGTGCAGGTATGACAGCATTTTATAGTTTCCGCCTCATTATGCTTGTGTTTTTTGGAGAAGAGCGCTATAAAAAATATGGCTTTCATCCACATGAAGCGCACTGGTATATGTTAGCAGCTATGACACCACTTGCAATTTTGGCAATAATTGCTGGCTTTTTTGAAGAGGCTTTTGAAGAGTTTGTAACAAAAATCTTGCCAGAATACCATTTTCATGTTCACGGTATTGCAACAGTTGCACTCATTGGTGTGACAACTCTCATTGCATTAAGTGGTATTGCTTTTGCTATATATAAATATAGCCATGGCGGGTTTAGTGAAAAATGGAAAGAAAATCCGCTATATAAGCTTCTTTATAATCAATACTATATTCCTATTATTTATGAAAAGGTTTTTACACAGCCTTATAAAGAATTAAGTCAAATAGCTTGGAAGCAACTCGATTTACGTATAGTTGATGCAACAGTCGATTTTATTGCAGCAGTTATATACAAGACAGGTTTTGCAGGCCGTGTTATTCAAAGTGGTAATCTATCCAAAATGCTTCGTTGGATGGTAATAGGTCTGCTTGTGTTATTAGTATTAGTAATTATTTATAGCCCGGTAAGGTAAGGAGAGAGTTTATGGATCATATTTTATCATTACTGATATTTTTCCCGGCTCTTGCAGGAATGCTGGGATTTGTAGTGAAAAGAGACAATATTAAAGTGTATGGGATTACTGTAGCAGCCATTGAGTTTCTCCTTTCACTTGTATTATGGTTAAGTTTTGATTACTCTAATGGCGGCTTTCAATTTGCAGAAAGCATACCGCTTGTGCCAGATTATGGAATTAACTACCAATTAGGAGTTGATGGAATCTCACTATTTCTTATTGTTCTTTCAACTTTCATTACGTTGGTAGGGCTTATCTCACTTACAATTGAAAAGAATCTTAAAAATTTAATAATCTCCCTCCTCTTTCTTGAGATGACTATGGTGGGAGTCTTTGTTGCACTTGATGCAGTTGTATTTTATGTTTTTTGGGAACTCTCTCTCGTACCAATGCTCTATATCATAGGTTATTGGGGAAGTGAACTGCGTGTATATGCAGCTATTAAATTTTTCCTCTATACTTTTTTTGGTTCATTGATCATGCTTGTTGGTATGCTTTTTATGGCATATCTCTACTATCTAGCCACTGGCACTATTAGTTTTTCTATTCCAGAGTGGCATAGACTCATTTTGCCATACAATTATCAAATTTGGCTCTTCTTGGCATTTTTCCTGGGAATGGCTATCAAAGTGCCAATGTTTCCATTCCATACTTGGCTTCCATACGCCCATGGACAAGCTCCAACAATAGGTTCAGTTATTTTGGCAGCTGTGCTTTTGAAAATGGGTACTTATGGATTTGTACGATTTTCACTACCACTCTTTCCAGATGCCTCAGTTGCGCTAATTCCAGTGGTTGCATTTTTAGCGATTGTTATGGTTATCTATACAGCAATGGTTGCCTATGCTCAAGAAGATATGAAACAGGTTATTGCATATAGTTCAATTTCTCACATGGGTGTAATTGTTCTTGGTACATTCGCTATGAATGTTGAGGGCATTGCAGGCTCAATATTTCTCATGATTAGTCACGGAATTGTAAGTGGCGCTCTGTTTATGCTCGTAGGGAACATCTATGACAGACGGCATACAAAGCTCCTTACTGAATTTGGAGGACTTGCTTCTGTTATGCCAAAATATGCAACTATTTTTGGAATTGTATTGATGGCGTCTGTTGGCTTGCCACTAACAATTGGATTTGTAGGTGAATTTTTAAGTCTTATGGGTGTTTATAAAATTTCTACTGCTTATGCTTTGCTGGGAGGTACAGGAATTATATTGGGTGCAGCATATATGCTAAGACTTTATAAAATGGCTTTTTTTGGCCCTCTTACAAATGAAAAAAATAGAAATCTCCCAGATCTGAACTGGAAAGAGTTGACATCGCTCGTGTCATTAGTAGTTGTTATTGTATGGCTTGGGGTTAATCCAAATCCAGTGTTAAAGCCGATTAATAAAAGTGTAGAAAATATGCTGCAACTCATGGAGAAGAAGGCCATTACAAAAGAGGCAAAAGATATTCTTTCTCACAATAAAGTTGAATTGGAGGCAAAATAATGGAGCCCATTACTGTAAGTTTGGAATCTCTCTATCTCCCATCGCTCTTTCCAATGCTTATTGCGATAGCTGGAGGACTGACGATACTCATAGTAGATCTTATCAAAGAGAATCTCCATAAATCACTCTATGTCATGATAGCAGAGCTTTTTTTAGCACTTGATCTGGGAGCAGTAATTGGACTGCAAATAAATACAAGAGGTTTTTTTGATGTAATGTTTGTTGATGGAATAGCAATTCTGTCACAAATAATTATAGTGGTAGCCTCTATGCTTTTTATTCCACTTGCTCTTACGTCAAAACGTTTTCATGAGTTTAGTTTACCTGAATTTTTTGCTCTCTTTTTATTTATGGTTTCAGGTTTCCAATTTATGGTTGCATCTGATAACTTGATTTTAATCTTTGTTGGTTTAGAGACTGCAAGTCTTTCGCTCTATACTCTCATAGCATTGCATAACAGAGAAAAATCGTTTGAGGCTGCAATTAAATATTTTACTATGGGTGCGTTAGCTGCAGGGTTTTATGCATTTGGAGCGGCCCTATTTTATGGTCTTACTGGGAGTGTTGAGATCTATAAAATTGCTGAAGTGTTGAGTGCTAGAGGATATGAGCCTATTTGGGTTGTTTTGACTGCAGTATCATTTATGATTGCAGCATTAGGTTTTAAGCTCTCTATGGTACCGTTTCATACATGGACGCCAGATGTGTATGAGGGAGCAAGTGCAGCACTTGCAGGGTATATGTCGGTAGTGCCGAAAATTGCCGGTTTTGTTGTTGCAATGAGACTTTTTGAGTTTCTTATCCATAGTGATGTAACATGGGTGAGAGATATTCTCTACCTAGCTGTAGTAGTAACAATGACTTTTGCAAATATTGTTGCACTTGTACAAAAAGATGTAAAACGTATGCTTGCTTATAGCTCAATTAGTCATGCTGGTTTTGTAATGGCTGCAATTATGATAGGTACAACGCAAGCAAACAGTGGTCTCTTTTTATATTGGATTCTCTTTTTGTTTACAAACCTCGGTGCATTTACAATGCTTTGGATTTCTCGCCATAAGAAAAATATATGGGATACGAGATTTGATCATCCGTATGAAAAATTTTCTGGTCTTGTACAGATAATGCCAGTAGCAGCTACAATAATGGCAATTTTTATGTTAAGTCTTGCGGGTGTTCCACCTTTTAGTCTCTTTTGGGGTAAACTCTACATTATGGGTGCAGCTGTCAATGCAGGATACATAATTTTAGCAATTATTATGGCTATCAATAGTGCTATCAGTGCATACTACTATTTAAAACTCATTGTTTATATGTTTATGAGAGATCCTATTGATGGAAAGCAAGTTATTTACTTTAAAAACACTTCTCTTTCACTCAAAACTATTGTAGGTATCTCTGCGACATTTACTATACTCTCTTCATTTTTTATCTCGCCTATTCTTGGCTATATTACACAAATTGTAAGAGTTAGCGGCTTTTAAGCTAACTCTTCTTCTAACTTCTTTTTTAGATTATCCAGAGGAAGAGATATTTTATTCGCAAATTGTGTTTTATTGAATGTTTGTTGCCTCTTTGCTAGCTGACTTGTATGAACATTAATACTATGTACCAATTCTTCAATTGATTTAATTTTTCCATCGAGGTATGCAAGTGTCTCTTTGATTCCTATTGCTTTCATAGGATTTGGTGCTCTTGTATATTTTTTTTCAAGATAACAAATTTCATCGATGAGACCCAAATGAAGCATAGCTTCTGTTCGTGCAGCTATGCGTTTGCGTAAAATATCTCTTTGTATTACTATTTCATATATTTTTACATCTGCAATTTTTTGCGGGGGATGTTGTAAGAAATATTCAGTTGGTTTCATACCTGTTGCAAAGTAAATTTCCAGTCCCTTGAGGATTCGATACCTATCTCTTTGTGTAATTTTCTTAGCATAGGCAGGATCAATATTTTGCAAAAACTGGTATGCACCTGTTATATCAGTAAGCATTTTTTCGCATTTTTCTATAGTTACTCTATCACACTTAGGCATTGGCGAAAGCCCAGTGAGGAGTGTTTTGAGATAAAAACTACTTCCTCCAACTATGATGAGATTTTTGTTCTCTTTTTTACATGTCTGTTTAGCTTCCTTGTAAACTCCTAAAAATTGCTCTACATTAAAATGCTTATCTACGCTGCATATATCAATTCCAAAATGCTTGATCTTCCTCAGCTCCTTTTTTGAAGGTTTTGCAGAAACAATATCTATTTCCTTGTAAACAGAGAGGCTATCTACCGAGAGAATATATGCATTAAATTTGCTTGCTATTTCAATTGCTAAAGAGCTCTTTCCGCTTGCAGTTGGTCCAATAATTGCTATCTCTTTCATAAAGAAATTATACTAGTTTTTGTATAATTGCAAAACTTTTATAAGAGGAAGTAAATGAACAAATTGCGTAAGATTCTTTCCGATTTTAATGAATTTGTAATGTTTAAGCACACAATTTTTAGCCTTCCATTTATTTTTATTGCAATGATTGTGGCAGCTGATGGTTGGTTTGGTTGGAGACTCTTTTTCTTAGGCCTCTTAGCAGCAATTTTTGCAAGAAATTTTGCAATGGGTGTGAATCGCTACCTCGATCGTGACATTGACAGACTCAATCCACGCACTGCAAATCGTCCAAGTGTTGATGGAAGAATTCCAGAAAAGGTACAAATTTTTTTTATTATAGTTAATGCAATAGGGTTTATTGTTACTGCCTCTTTTATTAATACGTTAGCTTTTATTCTCTCTCCACTCTTTTTACTCATTTTAGGTGGATACAGTTACTTTAAACGTTTTAGCGAATTGGCTCATCTCGTTTTAGGAGTAGCTTTGGCTCTTGCGCCGATTGCGGGTGTTATAGCTGTCAAAGGTACTATCACAATGTGGAGTATATTTTTATCACTTGGTATTATGTTTTGGGTTGCTGGATTTGATCTTCTCTACTCCTTACAAGATATGGAGTTTGACAAGCAAAAGGGACTCTTTTCTATCCCATCACGCTATGGAGCTGCATGTACACTCTTTATTGCAAAAATTTTTCATGCCCTTACAATTCTCTTTTGGCTATTTTTTGTTATAGAAGCTCACCTTGGCTTTTTTGCATACAGTGCAGTAGCAGTAGCTACAATTATGCTCACTTATGAACATAAAATTGTAGATAAAGATTTTACAAAAATAGATAGAGCTTTTTTTACCGTCAATGGCTATTTAGGTATCATCTTTTTACTTTTTATCATTTTGGATGAAATTTTCTAAATCTTGTAAAATTGCAAGCACCTCTTCATCACTTACATCGTACCAGTTGCGATATGCATCTGCAACGGCATAAAATGGTGATGGAGTGTAAAGAGCAATTACTTCATCTGCAATTTCTTGCAAATACGATACAATTTGGGGAGAGGCTGTAGATACAGCTACGACTATTTTTTTCGGTGAGAGTTTTTTGAGCATAGATAGTGCAGCGATCATAGTCGATCCCATAGCGATACCATCATCAACCAAAATTACAATTTTATCTTTTATATTTTTGAGTTTTCTCCCACCGCGCAAAACTGTGATGCGGTGCTGAATCTCTCTTGCTTGACGCGCAATTTCTCTTTCTATATCCTCCTCTGTCACGCCATCAAGAGCATATTCGTTAATATAGACTGTCCCATCTTCACAAAGAGCTCCATAGCCACTTTCAGTGGTATAAGGATATTGCAGCTTTCTGCACATTACAAGATCAAAATCACTATGAAGATACTTTGCAACTTCGGCTCCCACTTCTACGCCACCTCTTGGAATTGCCAAGACAATCACATCGTTTCTGTTTTTATATTTTTCGAGTGTAAGAGCTAACTTTCTACCGGCATCTTTTCTGTCATAAAACATACTCTTCTCCATTTGCATTTTTTTTATTATATGATATAATTCCACAAAATTTGCGCCCGTAGCTCAGCTGGATAGAGCATCAGATTGCGGTTCTGAAGGCCCCAGGTTCGAATCCTGGCGGGCGCGCCACTATATCCCCAAAAACTTGCACAAAATCCTCAAGCTCTGTATAATTGCCAAAAAAAGAATGAGGAAAAGATGCAGCGCTATCCTACAAAAAAGATTTACGTTGGTGATGTAGCAATTGGAGGAGATGCTCCGATTTCTGTGCAATCAATGACCTTTAGTCGCACAGCTGATGTAGAAGCAACAGTAGAGCAGATAAAAAGACTACACTTTGCAGGGGCTGATATTGTTCGTGTAGCGGTTCCAGAAGAAGAGGATGCAAGAGCCCTCAAAGAGATTAAGCGACAAATCTCCTTACCTCTTGTTGCAGATATCCATTTTAACTACCGCCTTGCTCTCATTGCAGCAGAAGTTGTAGATTGCATTCGTATTAATCCCGGCAATATAGGAAGTAAAGAGCGCATTAAAGAGGTTGTGAAAGCCTGCAAAGAGAGAAATATTCCTATACGCATAGGAGTTAATGCAGGAAGCCTTGAAAAAGAGATAGAAGCAAAGTATGGTGCTACAAGTGAGGCTATGGTGCAAAGTGCTCTCTATCACATAAAGTTACTAGAAGATCTCGATTTTACAGATATTAAAGTAAGTATGAAAGCGAGTGATGTAGAGCGCACAGTCGAAGCATATAGAAAACTGCGCCCACTTGTGCCATACCCTTTTCATCTTGGTGTTACAGAGGCTGGAACAGTCTTTCATGCGACCATTAAATCAGCTATTGGGATAGGAGCCTTACTTCTTGATGGTATAGGTGATACTATACGGGTATCTATTACAGGGGAATTAGAAAAAGAGATAGAGGTTGGTCGAGCTATTATAAAAGATGCTGGAAGATCAAAAGAGGGTGTAAATATTATTAGTTGTCCTACTTGTGGCCGCATTGAAGCAAATCTTGTTAAAGCAGTTGCAGAAGTAGAGAAACGCATTAAACATATCAAAAAGCCACTTAATGTATCAGTAATGGGGTGTGTGGTTAATGCTATTGGAGAGGCTAAGCATGCAGACGTTGCAATAGCCTATGGAAAAGGCAGTGGCCTTATTATGGTGAAGGGAGAGGTTGTGGCAAAACTTCCTGAAGAAAAACTGGTTGAGAGGTTTATTCAGGAAGTAGAAAAAGCAGCAAAAGAGTAATGAGAATTTAACTTTTTTGAAGTATAATGAAATAAAAAAGAGGTAGCATTGGAAGCACATCTGTATAATCTCAACATAGAGCGAGCGGTATTAAGCTCTATTCTCTTTGATCCAAAAATCTTTGAAGAGGTAGCATCAGTATTACAGCCGAAAGATTTTTATCACCCTTTTCATCAAAAGCTCTTTGAAGCGATGTTAGCTCTAGCAAATGAGGATCAACCCATTGATGAAGAGTTTCTCAAAGAGAAGTTGGAGCTACAAAAGAGCTTTGATGAAGCTGCATTTTTAGATATTTTAGCTGCAAATCCCCTCTCAAACACCGCCTCTTATGTAAAAGAGATCAAAGAGAAAGCTTTAAAGCGAGAGCTTGTACATCTCACTACTGACATAAAAAAAGTTACAGTTGAGCAGGATCTTCCTGTAGCTGATGTGATTGATGAAATCCAATCAAAACTCTATAAAATTACTACAGAAACAAGCTCACAAGATTTCAAAAGCTCCGATGAGGTAATGTATGATACCCTCCAACATCTTTTAAGAATGAAAGAGAAGGGTAACTCTATTCTCATTGGTCTTGATACAGGTTTTCATGATCTTAACATAAAGACAGCGGGATTTAATCCAGGGGATCTTATCATCATAGCAGCCCGTCCTTCGATGGGAAAAACTGCGTTTGCTCTTAATTTAGCCCAAGCTGTACTCGATCAAAATAAAGGAGTGGTAATATTCTCTCTTGAAATGCCAGCAGAGCAGTTGATGTTAAGAATGCTTAGTGCAAAAGCTTCCATTCCACTGCAAAGACTGCGTGTTGCAAATCTCAATGATATTGAGTGGAATGAGATTAGTAGATTGAGTGATTACTATGAGAAAAAAAAGCTTTTTATTGATGATGAAGGTAATCTCAATGTGCATCAATTAAGAGCAAAGCTGCGAAAGCTCAAATCTCAACATCCTGAGATTGAGCTAGCAATTATTGACTATATGCAGCTCATGAGCGGAAGTGGAACTAAAGATAGACATTTAGAAATCAGTGAAATTAGTAGAAGTCTCAAACTCCTTGCAAGAGAATTACAAATTCCAATTATTGCCCTTTCACAGCTGAATCGTTCTCTTGAGAGCCGCGTTGATAAACGGCCAATGTTGAGTGATTTAAGAGAGTCTGGTGCTATTGAGCAAGATGCAGATGTGATTTTGTTTGTGTATCGTGATGATGTGTATAAAATCAAAGAGGCAAAGCAGAAGATGAAAGAGGCACAGGCAAGAGGAGAGCTATTAGATATTAAAATAGAAGAAAAAAGGGTAGAAGAGGCTGAAATCATCATCGGAAAACAGAGAAATGGCCCTACAGGGGTAGTAAAACTCTGGTTTCATAAAGATTACGTCAAATTTGCCGAGGAGGCTGCTGAGACAATTAGAGAGTATGACACTAGAGAAAGTACTATAGAGATTCCAGACAATATCGTTTGATGCTTGCAGCTACCCCTCTCTTTTCCAATGTCTCCCAGCGTCTCATCGCCTTTTTCCTCGTATTTTTACTTTTTTGCTTCAATCTTTTTTGGGAGTATCGCCAGTATAATGAGATCTTTTCCAAAAAGCGCTATTTTACAACTGCTACTGTGAAAAACCAGTATGCAAAAGGCAAAAAGCAGGTGCTCAAACTGCAAAGTTTGGATGGATTTACATTTTATACGACAAGTTATGAGCAGTTGCGCGATTTGCGTGATAGAAAAGTGAAAGTTCTTCTTTTCTCATCTAAAAAGCGTGTCTCATTTATAGAGTTTCTTCACAATTTTTATATTCCAGCATATATTATCGCAGTTTTGCCAAAAGATAGGTTTTTGAAGCTAAAAGATCTTATAGTAAGGCAGCATAGCTCAAAAATAGCAAAAGAGATTTTTGGAGCACTCTTTTTAGCTACATCTCTTGATTACAATACTAGGCAAAAACTCTCCTCTTTTGGTATAAGTCATCTTGTAGCAATTAGCGGTTTTCATATTGGTTTTCTTGTTGCCATTGTAGTGACAATTTTTCTCTTTTTATTTCGCAGTATATGGCAACGATTTTTGCCTCATCGCAATATCTACACTTTTGCTACACTCTTAGCACTCTTTGTAGCTGGTGGCTATTTTTTGCTTTTAGGCAATCTTCCATCAGTAACCCGAGCATTTATTATGGCGATAGTGGGATTTATTCTTTTTGATAGGCATATAAAACTTCTTAGTTTTGAGACGCTATTTTGGATTGTGCTCATTGTCCTAGCACTTTTTCCAAGGTTTGTTTTTAGTTACGGTTTTTGGCTTTCTGTGAGTGGAGTTTATATGATATATCTCTTTTTGTATCATGTGAAAATTCGTTCACCTTTACTACTTTTTATAGCACTCAATTTTTGGGTATTTTGGTTTATGTTGCCTCTAAGTTTAGCTATTTTTGGGCAGTTTTCTCCTTTGCAGCTCCTCTCGCCACTTCTTAGTATGGCTTTTGCAGTTTTCTATCCTTTGGCTCTATTGTTGCACATAATTGGTATTGGAGGAAGTTTGGATTGGATGCTATATTTTTTAGAGAGTGATGTTACATCTTTTAGAGTTGATGTACCATTATGGCAAACTGCTCTTTTTCTTTTGTTAACACTACTATCAATTTATAGGCGTGCATTTATCTGGGGAGCTGCTTTGATTGTGGGGCTGATTCTTGTTTATCAAATAGCATAGTTTGAGTCCATAGAGAAAAATAATCCAAGAGATATAGATCCACAAAAAGAAAAAGAGGATTGCACTAAAAGATCCATAAATTGTCGCGTATGTTTTATTGTGTATGACATAGTAGACAAAGAGATTTTTACTGATATCCCAGATAAGTGAAGCTATAAATGAAGATACAAAAGCTGCCTTAAAACTAATAAGAGCAGTAGATGAGATTTTATATGTAAGAAAGAAGATTATCCAGATAATAAGATAGGGAAAGATTGTTAAAAAATCGATCCAACTAGTATAGCTGGTACTATTAAGTAGCGCTTGGAGTTTGCTAGAGAGAAAAAATGAAAGGGCTAATCCAATAGGGGCTAATGTCATGAGTGTCCAGTAAATTGTCAAAGAGCTCCAAAAACCGCGTGGTTTGGATTTGAATATTTTATTTACAATATATTCGTAGTTTTGAAAAAACATAATTGAGGCAAAGAGAATAAAGACAAATCCTATAAAGCCTAGCTTTGAGCTGTTTTGCAAAAAAGTATCGATATGTTGGGTAATTGCTTCTTGCTGTGTTGGGATGAGGCTAGAGAAAATAAACTCTTTGATTTTTCCATAGTGTTTTTCAAAACTAGGCAAACGTATAAAGATAGAAAATGAAACAAGCAGGAGTGGAATAATGGAAAAAATGGTATGGAAACTCAAAGAAGAGGCGTACATTGTGATATCAGGATCATAAAGTGATTGAAAAAATTTTTTGCTTTTTTGAATCATGAAGTTCCCTTTTTACTACGGGCAGAATGCTTTATTGAGAGAGTGCTAGAAGCACTCTCAAATGGGCTATAGTCCCATCTTACCAGGATTGAGAATATTATTGGGATCAAATGCCTCTTTGATGCGGCGAAAAAGACCCAGCTCAGCTTCACTAAAGGCCATCTTCATAAAAGGAGCTTTGCTCAGTCCTATACCGTGCTCTCCGCTTAAAGTACCTCCAATATCAATAGTCATTTGAAATATCTCTTCAATCGCTTTATAGCCAATCTCTACTTGCTTTGGATCGCTTCCATCAACCATCACATTAGTATGCACGTTACCATCACCAGTGTGACCAAAACATGGGATTTTGACGTTGTATTTTTTACTAATTTTTTCAACCTCTTCAAGATAGCGTGGGAGTTCACTTCTAGGGACTGTAACATCTTCGTTTATTTTTTTACTTCCATAGATAGTGATACTTTGGCTTGCATTGCGCCTTGCAAACCAGATATCAGCTGCTTCTTTCTCATCTTTTGCTATGCGAAATTCAGTTGCACCATTCTGTTTGAAAAATTTTTCAAGCAGTCCTATTTGGTAGTCGATCTCCTCTTCCACGTTTCCGTCGATATCACTGATAAGGATTGCTCCAGCTTCTACTGGCAAGCCTTTATGAAACTTCTCTTCTACTGCACGGATTGTGAGATTGTCCAAAAACTCCATTGCGACAGGGTTTGCACCACCTGCTAAAGATTTATAGACGGCATTCATTGCTGCAGTAACTGTAGGAAAAACGCCCATGACAGTTTTAGTAAGTTTTGGTTTGGAGAGGAGTTTGAGGGTGATTTCAGTAATAACTGCCAATGTCCCTTCACTAGCAATGAGAATACCAGGAATGTTATAGCCTGCTACATCTTTGATTGTTCTTTTACCAGCTCTTATAATATCTCCATTTGGCAAAACGGCACGCAGTGCCATAACATAATCTTTGGTGATACCATATTTTGCTGCGCGCATACCTCCAGCATTTTCAGCCACGTTGCCTCCAAGAGTTGAGTAGTCTTGGCTCGCAGGATCTGGTGGATAGAAAAGTCCATGCTTTTCTACTTCACGCTGGAGATCTTTATTGATGACGCCAGGTTGCACTACTGCTACCATATTTTTGGTATCAATCTCTAAAATTTTATTCATATATTTTTCAACTGCTAGCACAACACCACCACCTACAGGAAGAGCCCCGCCTGTAAAACCGCTGCCAGCGCCTCTTGGCACTACTGGAATCTTATGCTCATTACAGTAGCGCAAAATTTTACTTACATCTTCCTCATCTTTTGGGAAAACTACAACATCAGGCTCAAAATGCTCTCGCGTAGCATCATAGGAGTAGGCAAGTCTATGGGGTTTATCTGCTTTCACATTTTCTTGTCCTATAAGATTTTGCAGTGCCTTGATATGTTTTTTCATCTCTTCTCCAACAGTTTTTTATAGTAGCTATAATAGTTGTCAATCTCTTTTGTTCCAAAAAAATCGAATATTGATGTCTCTATCTCCTTAATTCTTGAGTAAAAAGGGAGTTTGATTTTTTTACTTCGGCTATGTAGAGGTAATGCATCTATTTTTTCAAAGCTATAGCAATCAACTATTGCTACTTCATCTTTAAGAGCTAAATAAATTTTTGCAAGGGCATATTTATTGCAAAAATTTTTGAAATCTTCATAACTTGGTGCTGGATGTTTGGCTTTTGAGAGTTCTGTTGCAAAAAGATCTGGATGGAGAATCTCCTCCTGCACCTCTTTTGCTATTTGCTGATAGGTAGTAAGATTTGGTGCGATAATAGTAGCTCTATCGTAGAGGTATCCTAATATCACTTCATCACCAGAAGCTGGCAGTGTTTTTGGTTTAGGAAGAGCCTCTTGTGCTAGTGCATCAAAGACTTCAAAACGGATCTGATTACTCTTTTCAAGAATAGCGCGAGCAACTATACTTGTATGATTTTTATCATAGTGGTGAACGACAATCCCACTCGTGCCCTTTGGAAGTGCCACAGGCTCAATGATACCTCGATTTTTCTCTACTTTGACAAGTGTAGTGGTTTGTGCATATAAAACAAGAGCTGTAAAAGCAAAAAAAAGTATACGTATCAAAAGAGATCTCCTTTTATGAATTTGTATAATAATACCAAACTTTTATAAAATCTAGCTAGCAATTGCAACTAAAGTATCTCTATATTAAGCCTTTTTTAGATAAAATTAAACCCTTTTTACATCATCATAAGGGATTTTTTTGCAATGAGGATTTTGCTAGCATTGCTCATAGCATTGATACTGCAAGCAGATACTGTACAAGAGGCAATTTGGCAAAAGGGCGAGACTCTTTTGAGTTTTTTTGCCAAGCATGGGATCGATGCGAGCTTGTACTACAATCTTGATAGAGAAGATAAAGAGCTAGCAGATGAGATCCATGCTGGTGTAAAATATTTTGTAGTAAACGAAGATAACAACAGCAGTGCCATTAAACATCTTCTCATTCCAATAAATGAAGAGTTGCAGATCCATATCTACAAAGATGATACCAGCTATAAGTTGGAGTTTTTGCCAATTTTTTATCAAAATTTTCGTGATAGATTCAGTCTTGCAATCCAAAGTAACCCTTACAGCGAGATCCTTAAAGCAACAAAAAATCTACGTTTAGCGCACGAATTTGTTGCAGCTTTTAAAAATAGTCTCGATTTTTCTCACTCGATTCGCAAAAATGATGCTCTGGCTATTATCTATGAGCAAAAAGTGCGACTAGGGGAGCTCTTTGGGATGCCTGTGATTAAGGCTGCTTTAGTAGAGACAAGAGGAAAGAAAAACTATGTTTTTAATTACAATGGAAGATATTATGACCAAAATGGTAAAGAGCTTGAGAGCTTTTTACTCAAGCGTCCTGTGCGCCATGCACGCATAACTTCACGTTTTACGCTTCGTAGATGGCATCCAATACTACATCGCTATAGAGCGCATCTTGGTGTGGATTTTGGAGCAAGGCGGGGAACTCCTGTGATGGCTGCTGGCAGCGGGAGAGTAGTGTTTGCTGGGCGTAAGGGTGGATATGGCAATGTAATCATTATTGCCCATAGAGATGGGTATAAAACACTCTATGCTCATCTATCAAAATTTCGCAGGAATATTCGTGCTGGAAAATATGTAAAGCAAGGACAGATTATTGGATATGTGGGAAGTACGGGGCTGAGTACTGGACCACATCTGCACTTTGGGCTCTATAAAAATGGTAGAGCTATAAATCCTCTCAAAGTGGTACGTATCACCAAAAGTAGGCTAAGTGGCAAAGAGCTGAGAAAATTTAAAAAGATTGTCAATAGATATAAAGAGGAACTCAATGAGCTTGTACAAAAAAGAGAGAAACCAAAAATTTTAGAAGTGCTTAAAAGTATAGAAGGAGGGGATAATGCAAAAGGATGAGGTACTAAAAATTCGACATATTTTAGAAACAGAGCTCAAAAGCGGTGAAATTACTCTCCACCCTTCTGAAATAGCAGCATTTCTCAAATATCTCTATAGTGAAAATAAAGAGGAGTTTTTTGCGATTTTACGCAAACTTCCAGAAGAGGTGCTTGGTGAAGTACTCTTAGAGCTTCCAGAATCGATTAAAGATGAAGCGATCGAGCAGCTTTCAGTCAAAAAGCTCGCAAAAGCGGTAGAAGAGCTTGATAGTGATGATGCGGTGGATTTAGTCAAAGATATTGAAGATATCGATAGTGATTTAGAGCAAAAAGTCTTACAAAATATCGATAAAGAGTATAAAGAAGAGATTGAGACTCTCAGCTCTTATGATGAATCTACCGCCGGTGCATATATGCAAACAGAGGTATTTAAAGCCTATGTAGATGAAAAGGTAAAAGATGCAATTGAGAGACTCAGAAAGCTTAAGGCTGAGGGTGAAGTGTCAAATATTCACCAGGTATATGTAGTTGATAAAGATGAGAAACTCAAAGCAATTATTCCTTTAGAAGATCTTATTCTTTACGATTTTAATGCCAAATTTGCAGACATTATTCATGAAAAAAAGTATGAACCTATTACTGTGCATGTAAATGAACCTGTGGCTGAACTTATTAAGAAGTTTGAAGATTATGACTTGGCTGTTGTGGCAGTAGTTGATGATGAAGGAAGATTGCTAGGGCGTATCACATCGGATGATGTTATAGACTTGATTGAAGAGCAAGCAACAGAGCAGATCTATAACCTTGCAGGTCTTGAAGAGGAAGCAGAAGAGGAAGAGGATATTAAAGAGGTAACAAAAAAGAGAGCTTGGTGGCTTCTTATAAACTTAGGTACTGCGATACTTGCCTCTTTTGTCATTGGGCTTTTTGATGAGACGATCCAAAAATATGTAGCTCTTGCAGTATTGATGCCAATAGTAGCTTCTATGGGAGGGAATGCTGGAACGCAAACACTCACAGTAGTTGTACGTAAACTTGCCCTTGGAGAGATTGACTGGCAAAACGCAAAAAAGGCACTCATGAAGGAGACTGTTGTCTCATTGTTGAATGGACTCATTTTTGCTGTTATTATGGGGGCGATTGCATGGATATGGTTTGGTAATCATCTTTTAGGTGTTGTCATTGCTCTTGCAATGATTATCAATCTTTTGGCAGCTGGATTTTTTGGTGCAGTTATTCCGCTGTTTCTCAAAAAAGTTGGGCAAGATCCTGCAGTGGGGAGTAGTGTATTACTTACAACTGTCACAGATGTTGTGGGATTTTTTGCATTTTTGGGACTTGCAAAAGTTATGTTGGTACACTAAGATGATAAAAGAGATTAAAGTTTTAAAGAATCCAAAATTTATAGAGCCAGTTGAAATTGTTTATGAACAAAATGGAAAGACAAAGCGGTGGGAAGCAGTAAAAGCGCATGATAGTGTGGCTATATTGCTCTATCATCCACAAAAAGATGTATTTGTGCTTGTCAAGCAGTTTCGGCCGGCTTTATATATGCAGCACGGCTTTGAGTTTAGTTATGAATTGTGTGCTGGTATAGTAGATAAAGAGAAAAGCTTGGAGCAGATAGCTATTGAAGAGGTAGAAGAAGAGACTGGCTACCAGGTAGAAAAAATTGAAAAAATTACTTCATTTTTTACTTCAGTAGGCTTTGCTGGATCGAAGCAGACTCTCTACTACGCAGAAGTGAGTACACAGATAGCAGATGGTGGCGGTATAGATGATGAGGTGATAGAGGTAGTCTATCTTCCTGTAGCAAAAGCGCAAGAATTTATGTATGATGAGAGCAAGCCAAAGACGCCAGGTCTTCTTTTTGCTCTTTGTTGGTGGTTTGAACGAAACTCTCAGTAAGGCTAGACATATTTATATAGCTCACTGGAGCGATTTACCATAAGCTTGGAAAAGTTGTCTACATAATCCCAAAATGCTTGCTTGAGTTCTTTTGGAATATCAAGCTCTTCAAGTGTCTCCATCATAGTTCCTAGCCATTCGATTCTGGCTTTTTCATCAATTGAAAAATTTTTGTGAAATTCGATCATGTATTCATTGAGATTTTTGTCACTTGCACCTTCATAGAGCTTTGGTCCTCCACAAATAGCTATGAAAAAGAGTGTATTTTTCTCTTTGACTTTTGCAAACTCCTCCTCATCTTGTGGGAAAAAGTGGGCAATTTCACTCTCATAAATCTTATCATAGAAGCTATACATAAAATCTTTCATTCCATCTACTCCACCAACTGCTTCAAAAAACTCATAAGGTGGATTTTTATATGTTACTTTTTCATTTTCTCTTATTGGACTTATTTTCAATACTACTCCTTTGGCAAAATCTTTGTAATAGACACTCATAGGCTTCAATCCTACGATCGCGTAAAAATGGCCAGATATCACGTACTTCTTTTGTACGGTTAATATCAATTTCGCATATTAACGCTTGTTCACTTTTGTTATCTCCTTGTATAATAATCTCTCCTTGTGGACCACACACAAAGCTATTGCCCCAAAATCGAATGCCTTTGAGGCATCCACTCAGGTCTTCTTCAAATCCTACACGGTTGACACTAATAAGTGGTAATCCATTTGCAATGGCATGAGAGCGTTGGATTGTTATCCAAGCATCTAGTTGGCGATTTTTTTCATCTTCACTATCTTCATCGAACCATCCAATTGCTGTTGGATAGATAAGGATCTCCGCACCTTTGAGCGCCATTATCCTTGCAGCCTCAGGATACCATTGATCCCAACAAACCAGTACCCCCAATCTTCCAACTGAAGTGTCAATTGGCTCAAATCCAAGATCTCCAGGAGTAAAGTAAAATTTCTCATAAAATCCGGGATCATCCGGAATATGCATTTTGCGATATATCCCCGCTATTTTTCCTTTATCAAAAACCACTGCAGTATTATGGTAAAGTCCAGGAGCTCTCTTTTCAAAAAGACTTGTGACCAGTACAATACTTTTTTCTTCACTGACCCATCGCCAAAACTCTACATCAGCAGCAAACTCTTCTGCTAAAGCAAAGTTTTGTGTATCTTCACTTTGACAAAAATATGGTCCTTGATGAAGCTCTTGGAGCACTACAAGCTCTGCATCACTAACTGTATCAATGAGTTCTAAACTTTTTTTGATAGTATCCTCTTTTGTTTTATGAAAACATTGTTGTATCAAGGCCACTTTCACTGTTTTATCCTTATAAATGTTAGTATAAAAAGAACTCCAGCAATAATTATAATCGAGGCAGTTGCTGAAATATTGAGTGATGAGGCTACAAAGAGACCTATGCACATGATAATAAAGCTAATTATACCAGCTACAATCATCATAGATATAAAGTTTTTTGTATACTTTTCTGCAATATAGGGTGGAATACTAAACAGTGCTATTACTAGAATAAGCCCAATGGATCGTATACTCATCACAACTGTGAGGGCAATGAGTATGAGAGTAAGAGTGTGTATGAGTTTGACATTGAGTCCGCGTGTAAGTGCAAACTCTTTGTCGTATGCCACTGCTAAGATATGGTGATAAAAGGTGCTTAAATATATGAGCAGTGCAAGATCCACACCAGCCATAAAAAAGAGATCGCTTTTTGGAATGAGAAGGATATTTCCAAATAAAAAAGCAAGCAGATCTACATTGTAACCAGGAGTAAGATCAATAAAAATAATGCCTATACTCATTCCTACAGCCCATAAAACTCCAATTAAAATATCTGTGCGGCGGTTTTCTTTGTAGGTGATATAGGCAAGCAGTAACGCCAAAGCAACTGCAAAGAGTGTCGCTCCCAGAACTACTCCCGTACCAAGATAAATAGCCATACCGACGCCACCATAGCTACCATGAGCGATACTTGCAGCTAAATAGTTGTAGCGATTTATAAGCATGATGGATCCAATAATTGCAATAGCGATTGCAAGAAGAGCTGTGGCAAGAAAAGAGTTTGCAAAAAAAGTGATTGTCTCAATCATGGATGCAAGCCTTTTTAAGCTCTTCAAAAAGCTCCATTTCGCAAAAATGGCCATCTCTTTTTTGGATATTGAGCTTGAGATTATCATGGATATAGAGTGTGCGATTGATATAGAGTACCCGATCTACACCTTCGAGCAAAATATTTACATCGTGGCTTACAACAAGTCTTGTAATGGATAGATTTCGCAAAATTTCATAAATCTCTTTTTGTGCTTCAATATCTACTGCTGCAGTTGGCTCATCGAGGATTAAGATTTTTGGTTTTGTAATAAGCGCACGTGCCAGGAGTACCCGCTGTCTCTGTCCACCAGAGAGGGTGCCTATCTTTTTATGAAGCAGATGGGCAATATTGAGTTTTTGTGCAATTTCATCCAATAGTGTAAGGTCATCTTTATCAAAACGAAACTTCTTTGCACTCAGTCTTCCTTGCAAGATGATCTCCTTTGCTTGCAAGGGCATATCGAGATTGAAGTTTGTCTGTTGTGGCAGATAGCCAATGAGATTTTTTGCTTGAGATGGCTCTTTTCCATAAATAGAGATTTTACCTTTTTGAGGTTGCAAGAGTCCTAGAAGGAGCTTGAGAAAAGTTGTCTTCCCACCACCATTTGGCCCAATAATTGCAATATACTCTTTATCATAGATTGTGAGGTTAATATTTTCTAAGACATACTCTTTGTCATAAGCAAAGTAGAGTCCATCAACCTCAATCGCCGGCAATTGCACGCGCTACCTTTAAAATATTGTTTTCCCAATCATATGCAAGGGGATCGATGACTTTTACCATAGCACCAATTTTTTGGGCAAGAAACTTGGCGCTTTTTTGTGGAAACTGCGGTTCGATGAAAATTGTTTTAATGCCCAGTGCTTTTGCTTTTTTGGCTAATTGTATAAGATCTTGCATTTTTGGCTCTTTCCCCTCTTTTTCGATTGCAAGTTGCTCCAAACCATAACTTCTAGCAAAGTAGCCAAAAGAGGGGTGATAAACCAAAAAAGCTTTTGATTTTTTTTGCAAAAGCAAAGAATAGATTTTGGAATCAATCTCTATAGTTTTTTGGGCAAATTCTTGATAGTTTGTGAGAAAGAACTTCTTTTTATTGGGCTCAAGTTTTAGAAGTTCATCAAGCATTGCTCTAGCAATAAGGGGTACGAGATTGGGGGCTAACCATATATGGGGATCGAGGCTCTTTTCATGCTCATGCTCTTCATGGTGGTGATGATGTGCTAGGGGATAGCGACGAATATATTTGCCACTATCTACGAAATGAAGCTCAGAGTTTGCAGCCTGTATACGATCTCTCCATGCCTTTTCAAAAGGAACACCTATAGTAAAATAGCAGCGAGCTTTGCGGATCTTTTTTATTTGTGATGGTTTGAGAGTATATGTGGCAGGGCTTGCCCCTGGGGGTATAAGTACTTCTATATCAAAACTATCCTTTGCAATCTGCTCCAAAAAGAATTTTTGTGGCAAAATTGAGACAAGTATCGTATCTTTGGCAAAAAGAAGTGTAGCAAAAAAGAATAAAAGCAAAAAACGCACATATACTCCTTTAAAATATATTCATACAGCTGCAATGAATCGAGCCGTGCTGGCGAATAAGCACTGAGGCATCAAGTCCAATAATATCTCGTGATGGGAAAAGTTTTTGAAAAATTTTCAAAGCCTCTTCGTCATTTGGATCATTATATGTTGGCATTATTACTGCACCATTTATTATAACAAAGTTGGCATAACTTACTGGAAGTCTTTCATTTTCAAAATATTTAGCTGAGACGAATGGCAAAGGAACTAACTCAAATCCAAAGCTTTGCAGCTCTTTTTCCATCAATTTTAATTCGATATAGTGTATGTCATCTTTGTTGTCACAAGTGATATAGGCAATTTTATTAGCAGAGACGAAGCGCGCTAGCATGTCGATATGGCTGTCTGTATCATCTCCTTCTAAAAAGCCGTGATTTAGCCACAAAATCTTTTTAAGTCCAAAGAAGGTTTTGAGTTGCTTTTCAATTTCATCTTTTGATAGATGGGGATTTCTATTGGCTTCCAAAAGGCATGTTGAGGTAGTGAGCAAGACTCCCTCTCCATTGCTATCGATACTACCACCTTCTAATACAAAGCCAATCTTTTTGGTATGAAAAATTTTTCTATTGAGCTGATTATCGTAGTTTGCTGGAAATTTTAGCCCCCAGCCGTTGAATGTAAAATCAAGAAGTTTTGTTTTATTGTTTTCAAAAACAGTGATGGCCCCAAAATCCCGCACCCATGTATCGTTTGTTTGGGCTTTGAAGATGTGTATATTATGTTTTGTTGGAGGGAAATTAAGAGCTTTTTGTGTGATTAAATAGACATCTTGATAGTGAGCTACAATAGAGATAAACTCTTTGTAAAACTCTCTTATCTCATCCAGATAGGGTAGCCAATCACTCTTTTCGTGCGGATAGGCAAGCAAAAGCGCCTTTTGCTCTTCCCATTCTGCAGGGAGTCTCATGCCAAGCCTTTTTAATTGTTATGGTAGCGAAAATGGGGTATTAATAAAATCAAAAAATGAAATTTATTACTGCTTTATGCAAAAAATTGTATTTAAAGATTAATTTTGTGTAGTTAATGAAAAATTTTTATTAACCGTAAAATAGGTTAGGTTTTTTCTTGCTATAAAAGTCTTTTTCAATATTATAACTTAAAGTTTTTGGAGTACAATAATATTAAAATGTTATGCAATAATTGAGGTGAAAAAATTATGCAAGAAGGCAAATTGAAATTCAAAGATATATTCGATGGTGATAAAATTTTCGAAATACCCGAATATCAAAGGGCATATACTTGGGAGGAAAAACAATTAGTTGACTTTCTGCATGATTTAAAAAATCAACGGATAGATAAGCCATATTTTTTTGGTACTTTCTTATTTCATGAAGCAGGAGAAATGGATGAATTTACTAAGATTTATATTGTAGATGGACAACAGAGAATTACAACCTCAGTTATATTTATAAAAGCCATCCTTGATTTTCTTAATAGTAGAGGTCAATTAAAAAAGAAAATATATAGGCGATATATCGAAGATGAAGGAGTATTTAAGTTAAATACTTCAAACAACGATAATTCCTTTTTTCATACATATATTATTAATCATAATATGCCTACTGATTTCGATACTAAATCACAAATTAGATTATTCAATGCAAAGAGATTCTTTGAGGAAGAAATAAACAAACTAAACACAGAAATTGCAGAGCAACTATTGCAAAAACTGGAAAACTCTCTTGTTCTGGTCCATACAGTTAACAATAAATCTGATGCAGCACAGATTTTCGAATTGATTAATGATAGAGGGAAAAGATTAACTGATTTAGAGGCTATTAAAAGCTTTTTGATGTACCAAGTAAGTATAACTTTAAATAGATCAGAACAATTATTAGGAGATATTGAAAACAATTTCGCAAAAATCTACAGAAAAAGCGAATCCCTTGAAGGTTTGATAAAAGAAGAGCAAATTATTATGTATTATGTCATTTCGAGCCTAAATTGGACAGGCCAGGAATTTAGAAATCCTAAAGATTTTATAAAAGAAATCATAAATCAAACATATTCAAGCGATAACAAAATAAAATTAATAAAAAAAATAAGTAAAGAATTAAAGGAATCTTTTGAAATAATTGAAAAAATAGTCATGAATAGTATTAATGCTCCTAAAATAGACGATCTATTTATGCTTAATCGAATAGCTAATTTTTATCCATTACTGATGGGTTCTTTTAAATATGATAAGTATGATGACAAAAGAAATTTTAGAGAGATAGCTAGTCTAGCAGAACTTTATGCATTTATTTCATTAGTTGCAGGAAAAAGAGCTGATACGGGAGTTAAATATTTTTATGAACTTGCAAGGGATTTTAAAGGAGATTTTGTTCAACTATACAACGATATAAAAATAATTTTTCGTGACAACTGGTGGAGGATAATTACTTTATTTAAAGAAAATGTGCCAAATATAGATTTCTATGACGGTGTGACGAAGTATATACTCTTCAAATATGAAAATTATCTAAGAAAGCAGAAAGGATTTCCTGTATTAACTAAAAAATCCTTCTTTGAAAATGACTCACGTCTTAAATTATCAATTGAGCATATTACTGCTAAAAAAGCAAAAAATTTAAAGTTTACAGAGGAATTTGAAGAGTCATATTTACATAATATAGGTAATCTTGTTATTGATACAGTTGCTTCTAACTCATCAAAAGGCAATAATGTTGTTGATAAGAAAATCGAGGCGTATAATTTAGCCCCACTTATTTCACATAATGAAATAGATAAAATTGTTGAAGAGTTATCAAAAAAATATGGTAGTTTTGACTGGAATAATTTAGGTGATGTAAAAAGATTTATTGAATTTAGACGAGAGAAAATAAAGGAATTTATTTTTGAAGAATGGAATTATAATACAAGAGCGATGTTTCTTGATAAAGGAGGCCATTTTACTCTATAGCTTTCATGAAGCAGAAGTTGTCTGTATTTCGTAAGGTAAAGCCCATAAACGGCATGAATTTGGTAATAAATCCACTTTCATTACAACTGCAAAAGAGTGCTTTATTCTCCATGCTGATACGTATAAGGGCAATCCTTATGATGATCGTATTTTAAAAGAAGTCCTCAATCAAGCAAATGAAACGACACAAACTATCTTTCATAAAACAATCAATTTTTTGGCAGATAAAAGATTTAGAGGACACGATTACAAAGCAGAAACTACAGTGCTTATTGAAACACCCAACAATAAAAAAGATACAAACATCTTAAAATACGCTCTTCAATTGAAAGTGTTTTTTCTCATACAAAACAGTATTATAGAATGGGAAGAAACTTTTTAAAAGGATTGCATGGCAATCTAGTCAGTATAATATTTTCAACTTATAGATACAATCTTAAAAAGATTTACAATAAGTTTAAGAAAGCATATAAAAAACTGCTCTCTTATTTTTTTGCAACTCTATTTGTACTCTTATTTCCATTTATCCAAACAATTAGAGCAAAAATCAAGTTTAATTTAGTATTTAAATAATTTCATGGAAGTGAGTTGTTCACGGTTAATTGAGTACTGTGTAAACGATTAAAAACTTTTTAGAAAACTAAACTTGGTATCATCCATTTTTTGGCTATTACGAAAGAGGAGTTTTTTGTCATAATTGTCACCTGCAATGTTAAAATACACCACAGACGCAAGATGAAAATGTACCATCCATGAGATGAGGAAATATAAAAGAATATAATCGCTTCCAAAAATATTTGGAGGCAATAGTGATTACATACGAGGAGTTTGTGATGGTACATACACTTTACAGACAAGGATACAGCATAAGAGCTATTGCAAGGATGACAGGACTTGATAGAAGAACCGTATCCAAAAGACTCAAAGAGGATAAGCTTCTGCCAAGAAAACCGAGAGTTTACAAATCGAAGCTCGATCCATACAAAGAGTATATAAAAAAGAGAATAGCTCAAGGGTTGCCGGATAAAATTCCTTCAACGGTAATATACCGGGAGATTACAGCCAAAGGGTATGAGGGGAAGATAAGAATATTGCAGGCGTTTATGAGCGGGCTTTATAAAGAGCATATGAACGTAAAAGAGGAAGAGGTAGTACGATTTGAGACAGATCCGGGCGAGCAGGCGCAAGCTGACTGGACGGTGATACGAAGAGGGAAGAATCCCGTTTATGCCTTTGCGATGATTTTGGGCTATAGCAGATACGCATTTATCTGCTTTACAGACAATATGCGCTTTGATAGTTTTATAAATTGTCATAAAAAGGCTTTCGCCTTCTTTGGGGGAGTGCCAAGAACCATTCTTTACGACAACCTCAAAAGCGTGGTGATAGAGCATAACGCTTACGGGAATGCAAAACACAGATTTAATGAGAGGTTTTTGGATTTTTCCAAAGAGTATGGATTTATTCCAAAACTTTGTAAACCCTACAGGGCAAAAACAAAAGGGAAGGTAGAGAGAGTTATAGGCTATATGAAAGGAAACTTCTATATTCCTTTGAAAGCAAGACTCAAAAACTCTTCGCTTGTTATAGATACAAAGCTTCTTAACAGCCAGATATTTCAGTGGCTTGAAATCGTTCATAATAGAGTGCACGCAACAACGAAGCAAAAACCAAAAGAGCTCTTTATAAAAGAGCAAAAAGCTCTGCTGCCGCTAATAATTTCAGCCAAGCCAAAAAGCTTGCATAACAAAAATGAATATGACAATTGCATAGACAAAAAGCTTTCCTTGTCAAATAAAAAGTATAAAAACAGCATAAACATACATAATACAGCTAAGAGTTCTTTAGAGGAGTATGATGCGCTTTTGGGAGTTTGCCATGCATAAAGAGATACACAGTATAAATGAACAGATACAAGAGTATGCTGCGCTTTTTAAACTTCCTGCCATTAAAGAGAGCTTTTCATCCATAGCTCAAGAAGCAGCTAAAAAGAATCTTTCATACAGTCACTTTTTGCTTGAGCTTTTTAGATATGAACATCAAAAGAAGATAGAGCGTTCAAAAGCAACAACACTAAAAATGGCAGGCTTTCCAAAAGTAAAGACTCTGGAGATGTTTGATTTCTCATCTTCTGCGGTAGATAGAAATATTATTAATGAACTTTCTACTTTAAGATTTATAGAGAATGCCGAAAATATCCTGCTTATTGGACCAAGCGGTGTTGGGAAAACCCACCTGGCCATAGCTTTGGGATATTTGGCTACACAAGCAAGAATAAAAACAAAATTCATCACTGCAGCAGATCTGTTATTGCAACTTGAGATAGCCCAGCAGACAAACAGATTGCAGTACTATTTCAAAAAGGTTATCAATACAGTAAAACTCTTGATTATCGATGAATTTGGCTATATCAAGCTCAATGAAAACCAGGCCAATCTCTTTTTTCAGGTAATCAACAAAAGATATGAAACAGGTTCAATTATCATTACAAGCAATCTATCTTTTACAAAATTCAAGGAGGTGTTAAACAATGATGAAGCGTTAACTACTGCTGTTCTTGATAGACTTATTCACCATAGCCATATACTCAATATCCAAGGTGAAAGCTACAGGCTTAAGCAAAAAAGAAAAGCTGGTGTCCTTACTAGACTCGATAACAATTTTTAGTTTCAAAGTGGTACATTTTCACTTCGCATCTTGGTACATTTTTAGGTTGCACTTGACACATAATAGCTTATAATACATATTATATGTAGTATGCAATATGTATGCTATAATGCATATAAACTTGTACATATGGAGAGAATATGACTGTGAGGAAAAATTTTTTATTAGATGAAATCATAGCCAAACATTTGGAAGAGATTGCAAAAAAAGAAAAAACCACACAATCGGAAGTTATTAGAAAACTTATAGAAGAAAAATATCAAGAGTATCTCAAAGAGGAAAAACTAAGAGCTTTTCAATCTATTATGCAAGTTGAACCTGGAAGTTTAGTTGGAAAAACTATTCAATCTGTAAAAGAGGAGATGGGTAATAATATATGAAAATATTTTTAGACGCTAATATTATTTTAGATATTTTGGATATTAAAAGAGAATTTCATGAATATAGTGTAAAAACGTATGAATATTTAATTTTAAATCATCAAATTTTTACATCTTGTGATTTAATTACTACAATATATTATATTAATGCAAAAATTGATAAAGAAAAGGCAATATTGAACATTCAAAAAATTATAAAAACACTAACATTGATTGAATTTTCAAATGAAGATGTAGAAAAGGCGTGTGATTTGATGTTAAGAGATAAGGATTTTAAAGATTTAGAAGATACACTTCAATATATAATGGCAAAAAAACAAAATTGTAATATGATCATATCAAATGATGAAAATTTTGTTAGTAAAGATATAGAGATTTTAAATAGTAAAGAATTTTTTAATAGATTTATCAAAGAGTAGATATGGCATATATAAAACTTAGTAAAAACGCCTTTTTTCACAATTTAGAGCTTATCGCCAAAAAAGCGGGTGGCAATGAGAAGGTTGCTATTGTTTTAAAAGATAATGCCTATGGGCATGGGCTTTTGGAGATTGCCAAGTTGGCAAGTGAGTATGGCATCAAAAGGGCTGTGGTAAGGAATACCGCTGAAGCTAAAGAAATAGAAAATCTTTTTGATTATATTCTCATTTTAGCTGATGCTCCACAGCAAAAAGAGAAGTTCCACTATACCATCAATAGCTTAGAAGATCTCAAAAGATTTCCCACTGGCTCTCATATTGAGCTTAAAATCGATACAGGGATGCACCGCAACGGTATTGTGCCAGATGAATTGGAAGAGGCTTTTAAAATTATTCAAAAAAGAGCGCTCAATCTCAAAGGCGTCTTTACCCATTTTCGCAGTGCAGATGAGCTAAGCAGTGAGCTTTTTTGGCAAGAGAGAAATTTTGATGAGGTAAAAAAGAGAAGTTTGGAGCTTGTTAAAAGGTATGAATTACCAAAGCCACTCTTTCACTCTTGCAACTCAGCAGCGCTCTTTCGAAAGCAAAGAATAGAGGATGATTTTGCTAGAGTCGGTATTGCAGCGTATGGCTATTTGGAAACTGATGAGATTTTTAAATCTCCTCCATTAAAACCGGTTCTTTCTCTTTGGGCAAGGAGGCTCTCTTCAAGAGTGCTTAAAAAAGGGCAGAGGGTAGGGTATGGAGGCGTGTTTGAAGCTGATCGTGATATGGTGGTTTCAGCTTATGATATTGGCTATGGTGATGGAATTTTTCGTGCTCAAAAAAGCATTGTAGATGGAAAGATTTTAGGGCGTGTGAGTATGGATAATATTATCGTAGAGGGCAAGCAAGATAAGATATGCATTTTTGATGATGCAAAAAGAGTAGCCAAAGAGATTGGTACAATCAGTTACGAAGTGCTTGTGAAACTAAGCCCCAACTTAGCGCGTATAGTTTGTGAGTAGTACTCCATCAATTGCAGCTTCTATTGCTTTTTCTATGAGTCTCTCATCGATTTTGGCTATCACTTTCGCATCGAAAAGATAATTTTCAGCTACTTTTTGTACCTCTTTTGCTAAAGGGAGGTTGCAGAGCAAAAATTTTGCTTCCAGAGCATTTGCATAGACTGCTTCAGTGGTAGAAGAGATCCACACTGCACAAGTGATGTTGTTGTCTCGGCAGTAGTGCAAAAGATCGAAATCAAACGCAAAAGCTACAATTGCATTGGCTGGAATTTGTGCGATCTCTTCTTTGCTTTTGATTGTGATAATCGGTGGACTAGGTATTTTGGGATGACCAAAGATTATCACTCTTTTACTCCTGCGCATTTTTTAGAGCAGTAGTATTTACCATCTTTGATAATTGCCTCTTTGCTACTAAAATATGTACCACACTTATCACACTCGACCATCACATCTGTCTCTTTATCTGGCAGTGGCTTTTTTTTGATAAAGAAGTAGTAGACTCCTCCAATAATAGCTGCTAAAAGTAGAATTTTAAATAACATCTTTTCCCTTTAAAAAAAGATAGCGGCGTTTGCCATTTTGCTTGATTTGATAATTTGTAATATCATCAAGCTCTCTTGTTACTTCCTCCCCTTTATACAAAAGGATTGTAGTCTCTTTATCGATAAAATCTTTTGCCAATTGTAGCAGATCTTTTGTTGGCATTACAGCTCGTGATGTAATGAGATCTACTTTTGTTGGCGCAATCTCTTCTATGCGAGAGGGTATAACTGTGACATTGTCTAGCTTTAATGCTGTTTTGATGTAGTGCAAAAAGGATGCACGTTTTTTTCGCGGCTCAACCAAGATCCAATGAGTCTGTGGCATGGCAATTGCAAGCACAAGTCCAGGAAATCCTGCCCCTGTGCCAATATCGAGGGCTTTTTGGGGTGTAGAGTCTAAAAACTGCAAAGGATAGAGCGAATCATTTATATTGTTTTGTACCTCTTGTGGAGTTTTTGCTCCTGTGAGATTGTGAATGGCATTCCACTCAAGCAATTTTTGTGAAAAGAGCTCCAACTTATCTTGCAAATTGTTCCTTTATACAAGCTTTTTATAATTATAGCGTGCAATGTGCCGGCAGTTGCCAAGCTTTTAGCGAAATTATAGGAGATGCCCCATCTTCTCTTTTTTAATCTGAAGATATTTTTCATTGTGGGGGTTGGGTGTTACTTTGATAGGTATGCGTTCAATAATCTCCACATCTTTAAGGCTTTCGATCTTCTTTGGATTGTTGGTAAGGAGCTTTATCTTTTTGATGCCGTAAAAGTCGAGAATGAACTCTACCATCTCATAGGTGCGCTCATCTGCACTAAAACCTAACTGATGGTTTGCTTCAATTGTATCATAGCCTCTATCTTGGAGCGCATAGGCGTTTACTTTATTGAGAAGCCCGATATTGCGCCCCTCTTGGCGAAGATATATCACCATACCACCATGCTTTGCGATGTAGTTAAGGGCAAACTCTAACTGCTCGCCGCAATCGCATTTTTTGCTGCCGAGGGTATCTCCTGTGAGACACTCTGAATGTACCCGCACTACCGGTACATCGCCGAGAGGCTCTTTCATAATCACAAGATGCTCTTTGCACCCTTGGGCAAAACACTGTATTGTGAAATCACCATATTTTGTTGGGAGATTGGCTTTTTCGCTTACCTTTATATCCATTTAGCCTACTTTTGGTAAAATGTAATGAAATTATATCAAAAGAACTTATATGCAAAGGAAATGCAAATGTTTAAAAGATTTAGAAGGCTTCGCATCAATCCAGTATTGCGCGATCTTGTCCAAGAGATAAGGCTCGATATCAACGATTTTATCTATCCTCTTTTTGTAAGAAACGGTGAGGGGGTAAAAAATGAGATAGCTTCTATGCCAGGAGTCTATCAGATGAGTATTGATGAGATCCTCAAAGAGTGTGAAGAGCTCAAATCTTTGGGACTCAAAGCAGTTATCCTCTTTGGTATCCCAGATACAAAAGATAGTGTAGGGAGTGAAGCGCTCTGTGAGCATGGTATTATTGCACGAGCTGTAAGAGCAATTAAGGAAACACATCCTGATATGTTTGTGGTGACAGATCTCTGTTTTTGTGAATACACCGATCACGGGCACTGTGGTGTGCTTGATCCAAAGTTGCAAACGGTAGATAATGATTCAACGCTCACTCTTTTAGCTGAGCAGGCAATTGTCCATGCAAAAGCGGGAGCCGATATGATAGCTCCAAGTGGTATGATGGATGGGATGATTACAGCTATTCGTGCTAGACTTGATGAAGCTGGTTTTAGCCATATTCCTATTATGAGTTATTCAACAAAGTTTGCCAGCTCATACTATGGTCCGTTTCGCGATGTGGCTGAGTCGGCTCCTAGCTTTGGAGATAGACGCAGTTATCAGATGAATCCTGCAAATAGACGAGAAGCGATTTTGGAAAGTATCGAAGATGAAACAGAAGGCGCAGATATTTTGATGGTAAAGCCAGCTCTAGCATATCTTGATATTGTGCGTGATATTAGAGAAGCAAGTATGCTTCCTTTAGCGGTTTATAATGTTAGTGGCGAGTACTCGATGCTCAAAATGGCAGCGCGCGCTGGTGTGATCGATTATGAACGGGTGATGATGGAGACGCTTCTAGGCTTTAAGAGGGCTGGTGCAGATATCATTATTACCTATCATGCCAAAGAGGCAGCAAAACTGCTATAATAACTGTTTCTATTTTGCTAAAAGGATGGCCTTTGAGACACTTTTTGACACTCAAAGATTTTACGAAAGAAGAGATTTTAGAAATTATTACATTAGCCGAGCAGATAAAAACAGAGACAAAACGCAAAGAGTTTGTGCCATATCTTGAAAATCAGACTCTTGCAATGATTTTTGAAAAGAGCTCTACACGTACGCGAGTAAGTTTTGAGGTGGGGATCTATCAGCTTGGAGGTATTGGTCTTTTTTTGAGTAAAAACGATTTGCAGCTAGGGCGTGGCGAGCCTATGAAAGATACCGCGCGGGTAGTGAGCCGTATGTGTGATATGGTTATGATCCGCACCTTCGAGCAGGCAAAACTTGAAGAGTTTGCGGCCTATAGTAAAGTGCCTGTTATTAATGGTCTTACAAACGAGTACCATCCTGTGCAACTCATGGCTGACTATTTGACTATGAGAGAGTTTGGAAAAGCCGAAAATCCCGTAGTTGCTTATGTGGGCGATGGGAACAATATGGCGCACTCATGGCTCATGCTAGTAAGTAAACTAGGATTTACACTCCGTATCGCAACGCCAAAAGGGTATGAGCCAGCAAAAAATGTGGTAGAAGATGCATTGCGTTTTGCCAAAGAGAGTGGAGCGAAGATAGAATTTACAAACGATCCCAAAGAGGCTGTTGCAAATGCTGATGTTGTAACCACTGATACTTGGATTAGTATGGGACAAGAGGATGAGAAAGAGAAGAGACTTAAAGATTTTCAAGGATATATGGTAGATAAGCAGATGATGGCATTAGCAAAACCTGATGCAATCTTTTTGCACTGTCTCCCTGCATATAGGGGATATGAAGTGAGTGAAGAGATTTTTGAAGCACATGCTGAAGAGATTTTTACAGAGGCGGAAAACAGGCTCCATGCCCAAAAGGGTGTTATGGTATGGCTTGATCGCAAAAGGAGAGGATAAATGGATCCGGTAAAAATAACGGGTGAAAATCTGCTGAGTCAGATAAATAAGATGGCAGGACAACTTGGTATTGAAAATCCTGCAAACGTAACAGTAGTTAAACTTGAAGATACAGAAGACCCTAACAAAAAAACACTTGAGTTGATACAAGGAAGTTGGGAGAATAATGCACCATGGTTTGTTATTGGCAAAGAGAATAAAGTCTTTGTACTCTCAAGTCTTGAAGCGATGCTGCATCTTATAAAATCCCTCAATGAAGCAAAGTATGAGAATTTCAATCTTAAACTAGAAAAAGCGATCTTAGAAAATCTTCCGATAGATTTTAATGATGTGTGGGTGGTAGCAATGAATGAGATCCAAAAGCGTCTTGCAGAATCTAAAAACAAAAATCTCCTTGATATCGATATCAAAAAGCTTGTACAAGATATCAAGAAAAACCATCCTAATCTCTTTATGCGACTTAAAGATTTCCAATTTCCACCAATGCAAGGATAATAATGATAGATTTTGAGAAATTCGTCAAATACTCTCGTCCAGGTCCCCGCTATACAAGCTATCCCACTGCTGTGGAGTTTAGTGAAGATTTTACTTATGAAGAGTATATACAAAGCCTAGAAAATCAAGACTCGCAAAAACCTCTTTCACTCTATTTTCACCTGCCATTTTGCCGCAGTGCTTGCTACTTTTGTGGTTGCAATGTTGTGTTCACATCAAAAGAGGAGAAAAAAGATCGCTATATAGAGTATCTCAAAAAAGAGCTACAAATATTGCAGCGTCATCTCGATACCTCAAGAGAGGTCATTCAGCTCCATTTTGGAGGAGGGACGCCTACCTTTTTTTCACCTGAGCAACTCCAAATCATTATTGAAGAGATAAAAAAGGTATTCCCTCACTGGAGCAAAGAGGCTGAGGTAAGCTGCGAAATAGATCCGAGATTCCTCAGCGAAGATCATATGCGAACCCTTGCAGCAGGGGGATTTAATAGAGTCAGTTTTGGTGTGCAAGATTTTAATGAAAAGGTGCAGCAAGCAGTTCATCGCCTGCAAAGTTTTGAGGTAACAAAAAACGCAGTAGATCTTGCTCGAAAATATGGTATGCAAAGCGTCAATATCGATCTTATCTATGGGCTTCCTTATCAAACTCTTGAGAGCTTTAAAGAGACACTTGCAAAGACTTTGGAGCTCGATCCCGATCGCCTTGCAGTCTTTAACTACGCCCATGTGCCCTGGCTCAAAAAGACAATGCGCAAAATTGATGAGACCACACTCCCAACTCCTGAAGTAAAGCTTGCCATCCTCAAATATACAATCGACTTTTTTACAACGCATGGGTATAAGATGATTGGAATGGATCACTTTGCAAAACCTGAAGATGAGCTCTTTCAAGCAATTGAAAAAGGAGAGCTTCATCGAAACTTCCAAGGTTACACCACAAAAGGGGGAGCAGATTTAATAGGAATAGGGCTTACTAGTATTGGTGAGGGTGAAGACTACTATGCACAAAATTATAAAGAGATGCAGCTCTATGAAGAAGCGGTTGATAGCGGAAAGCTTCCTTACCATAGAGGCGTAAAACTCACATTTGATGATAGAGTACGCAAAGCTGTTATTATGGAGCTCATGGCAAACTTCAAGCTTGATATTCCTCGCATAGAAAAAGAGTTTAATATCGATTTTCAAGAGTACTTTGCTGATGCTTTACAAGAACTCAAAGAGTTTGAAGAACAAGATCTTGTAAAAGTAAGTGACAAAGCAATTGAAGTAAGTCCAACGGGAACATTACTCATACGCAATATCGTTATGCCTTTTGATGCTTATATGAAAAAGCATGGCGAAGGCAAGAAGGTTTTTAGCAAGACAGTATGAAACTTCTCGTCTTTACTACTCAAAGGGAGCTACGTCAATATGCTGCTAAGCATCCGCAGCGCCTTTTGCCAAAGCTGCTGACAATCGGTGATTTCCTTGATAGAGCGATACTGAGTGAGTATGTATTTGTTCAAGAGGAGCTACGCAGCTACTATTTTTACCAGGCATGTAAGGATGTTGAATTAGAAAAACTGGGTATTGAGAAGAGTTTTGAGAAGTTTTTGCATGAAGGGGATCTGCTTTACGCTTTTTTGAAAGAGATGTTTTTAGAAAGAGTCGATTTTGATTCGCTTCAAAGCAGTGATACCTATGCAGAATATAGTGAGCATCTTGCGATCCTCCAAGAGATCCGCAGTAACTATAAAAATATTTTGCACTCTCAGGGGCTAACAGATATTATTGTGCTTGATGAGTACTGGATAAATAATGATTATTTCAATGAGTTTGAAGAGATAGAGATACATCTTAGTGGCTATCTTACCCGTTTTGATAGGGAGGTTTTAGCAAAAATTACAACTCCTTGGCGTATTGAGTTCTTGGTAAGTCCATTTAATCTCCCTTTGGCTAAAAAGATGTTTGCTATTCAAAAGCCAGGAAGATACACTATTACAAAAGAGAGTGTAATACACTCTTCAAAAGAGCTTCCAAAGTTAGAAAAGATCGAATACTCTGCATTTAGTGAGCGCATTGAGCAGTGTAACTATGTTTTTGCAAAGATTGAAGAGTTTGTACGCAGTGGTATCAAGCCAGAAAATATTGTTGTCATTTTACCACAGGCAGATTTTAAGGAGTTTTTAGAGAGTTTTGATAGATTGGAAAACCTCAATTTCAGTATGGGAGAGAGCTTTATCTACTCTCCACTCTATCGTAAGCTTGAAGCACTCTATCGATATATCTATCTTTATGAAGAGGAGTATGGTGCAAAACTTACAGATGAAGATATTGAGGAGTTTAAAAAGATAAGCTCCTGGAGCGAACTGCAAAGCTATCTTTTTGCAAAAGCCAGTGATAAAGAGAAGAGAGTCATTGAAGAGGATCTCTTCCGTTTTGATAGATTTATGCAAAAGATCGATATCTCTTTGGAGTTTGTTGTAAAGTTGCTGCTCCAAAGACTGCAAAGTTTGAGCTTTGATGATATACGAGGTGGAAAAGTCACTGTTATGGAGGTATTGGAGAGCAGAGGAACGCAGTTTGATGGAGTAATCATCGTTGATTTCAATGAAGAGTTTGTCCCGCAAATTTCCCAAGAGGATCTTTTTCTCAACACAGCTACAAGAAAACATGCCAAACTGCCTACAACTGCAGAGAAAAAGTCGTTGCAAAAGCACTACTACTATAGATTGCTTATGGGTGCAAAGAGAGCTGCGGTAAGTTTTGTCAAAAGTGATGTAAGTGATGCAAGCAGATTTTTATGGGAGCTGCCTTTTATAAAAGAGGAAGAACCTCCTTTGCGCTTTGCACATGTGCTTTACCGCCAAACAAGACAGCCCTCAGTATTTGAAATAGTAGAGGATTTCGCACCACCAACTAAGCTCTCTCCTACAATGCTAGAAATTCTTTTAAAATGTCCCTTGCGCTACTATCTTCACTATCATAAAGCTATAAAAGCTCCACAAGTGGGGTATCGAGGCATATCTATTCACAGTGCAATAGAAGAGGCTATCAAACGATCTCCAAAAAATCCGCAGGAGTATTTTGCATTCATTTGGCAAGCGCTTGTACGAGGAGTCTCGCAGTACGAGAGATATAGGCTCACTACTGAGTGGTATAAACCTCTTCAGAAATTTGCCCAAGAGGATTTTATTCACTTGCAAGGTGAAGTGGAGACAGAGGTGCAAAAAAGTAGAGTATTGGAGGGCGTAGAGCTTTTTGCTAGAGCAGATCGGGTTGTAAAAAAGGATGATGGAGTCTATATATTTGATTATAAAACAAACAAAACCTCAAACTATCTCAATGATTACAACAAGGATGCTGCAAAGCTTCAAGCGGAGTTTTATGCCTATATCTGGCAAACAGAGAGAGTCTACTTTTGGGATCTGCGCAATACGAAACTTCAACGTTTCGATACTACGCACAGCAAAGAGAAACTCAAAAATGCACTCGATAAAATCTGCACGCAGACAGTAAAGAGCCAAGAGAGAGATGTATGCCGCTACTGTCCATATAAATTTGGCTGCAAGGGTGAAGTATGAGAGAGTTATTGGCACTAAAAGCTAGTGCAGGAACAGGGAAAACCTATGCCTTGGCTTTGCGTTATCTCGCACGGCTTTTTCAGGGATCTTCACCCTATGATGTGCTAGCAATTACATTTACTAATAAAGCAGCCAACGAGATGCGAGAGCGTGTGGCAGAGTTTTTAAAAAACATGGATGAAGAGCTTCTTTGTAATCTCTCCAAAGTAGCTGGCATTGCGCAAGAGGAGCTACTAAAAAGCAGAGAAAAAGTTTTGCAAAAATTTATGCATGAAGATCTTTTGATCATGACAATTGATGCTTTTGTGCAAAAGATTTTACGCAAATTTGCCTACTATGGAGGAGTTGCAACCGATTTTGAAGTAACAGAAAAGATTGATCTTTTTGAAGAGTTTATTGAATCGATGGATGAGAATGAATTAAAAGAGTTCATCTCTTTTACTCTATGGCACGGCAGTAAACTGGAGCAGTTTTTTTCATTACTTTATGAAAAAGATAAAGAGTTACCATTACAAGCTCCTAAGCCTTTACAGGACAATACACAAAAAGTACTGCAGCTTTACCACAAAATAGCTGCGCATGTGCAAGAGTTTGGAAGTGATGCAAAAAAGAGGCTTTTTAAGCAGGTAGAGAGTATCGATGAATTTGTAAAAACCTCTAACGGTATTCGTTCGTGGCTCAAAGAGAATAGTTGCAAGATCCCAGGAGTAAAAAAATGTGAAGAGATTGAAACAGTTTTTCAAGATCTCAAAAGGGAGCTCAGAGACTATTTTGCCTATAAAGAGTCTCAATTCCTCGCGCAACTCTTTCATTTTTATTGGCGTTTTCGCGCTATGCGTTTATCATTTATCAAAAAAGAGAACATCCTCTCTTTTACCGATATTAAGCATATCACTTATGATCTTTTGCAGCATTCATTGCAAAAAGATTTTCTCTATTTTCGTCTTGATAGCCGCTTAGCACATATTATGATTGATGAGTTTCAAGATACTTCTGTGGAGGATTGGGAAATATTTGAACCTCTTGTAGATGAGATAGCTGCGGGAGAGGGAGCTAAAGATTTTCGCAGTTTTTTCTATGTGGGAGATACGAAACAGTCTATTTATGGATTTCGTGGTGGGATGCCAGAGCTTTTTGATTATGTAGCGCAGCGCTACAGTATGGATATAGAAGAGCTTAATGTCAATTATCGCTCAAAAAAAGAGATTGTAGCCTATGTAAATGAGGAGTTCGGACTTCATCAAAAATGGAAAAAAGATGGTGGCTATGTAGAGGTGTGTGAAAGTGAAGATATACTCCAAACACTCAAAGAAAAACTTCAGATGCTTTTTGATGCAGGAGTTGCGAGTAAAGATATTGCCATCTTGGTGCCTACAAATAAGGATATTTTAAAAGTAGCAGATTTTATAGAAGAAACCTTTGGGATACGTCCTCTTACAAGCACATCGAAACTCATTATTCACCAACCATTTGCAAGAGCGGTTATTGAAGCTATCAAGTACCTTGCTAATAATGAAAACACTCTTGCTCACTTTCATTTTTGCGCAGTAGCTGGAGTGAGTGATATTGAGCAGATGGAGCTTGATAAGCCAGTACATCTTATTCGCAAAATCTGTGATCGCTACGGGTTATGGGATGCATCGACTGTAGCATTGATGCAAGAGGCTCTCATGTATAAAGATATTGAAGAGTTTTTGCTTGGTATTGAAGGCTCAACCACACAGATGCCAAATAGCAGTAGCGGTATGGAGGTTTTGACAATCCATAAATCAAAAGGGCTCGATTTTGCCCACACTATTGTGCTTGATGTCATAGGTGTAGATAGACCAAGAAGCGAGAGTGTTATATTTGAGTATGATGGGGTGAAGTTGCAGGGACTGCGGTTACGCCAGCAAGGAAGAGAGTATTTTGATGAGGAGTATGCAAAAGTTTTAGAAAAGGTGCAAGAAAAAGAGAAAGCAGAGCTGCGCAATGTGGCCTATGTTGCGCTTACGCGGGCAGTAAATTCACTCATTGTACTTAAAAAACCAAAAAGCAGACGTTTTGGATTTTTGCATACTACTAAAAGAGGTGCAATCGAGGTAGCATCATCTTCGCAAGACTCTTTAGAAGTAGAGCCGTTTGCATACCCACTCCAGTTTTTTGGCAAGCAGGAGTTTTTAGAAGAGCAAGAGTATAAGCCAAACGACTATGAGGCAATATACAAAGGAGAGGCCTACCATAAAAGTTTTGAGATCGGGTGTGACTATGTCAAGAGTAGGTATGCACTTTTTCATGAGCTAGATGATTTGGAAAAGCGAGTAAAAGAAGCAAGAGAGAAGATTGAAAAATTGTTTAAAGGAGATTTTTACAAAGAGATCCCCTTTGTGCATGGAGAGAGGCTTGGTATAATTGATCTCTTGATTGAAGATGAGGATAGCTTTATTGTTATCGATTATAAAAGCACTAAACCAGCAGATGAGAGCACCTATATAAAGCAGGTTACATTTTATAAAGATGCGGTAGCTGCGATTACTGGTAAAAAGGTGCAAGGATTTCTCTACTATCTCGATGAAAATATTCTCAAAAAGGTATAAAGTGTTTGAGTTTACTAAAGTAAGCCAGGATTGCATCAAGTGTGGAAAGTGTATTCCTACGTGTACTATCCACCAAGTAAATCCAGATGAAGTAACAAGTCCCAGGGGATTTATCGAGCTTTTGGGCGATTATGAAAAAGGGCAACTAGAGCTTGACAAGACCGCAAAAGATATCTTTGAGAGCTGCTTTTTGTGTACAAACTGTGTCGATGTATGCCCTAACTCCTTGCCAACAGATATGGTAATAGAAGAGGTGCGCGCCGATATCGCCAAAAAATATGGAATTGCATGGTATAAAAGAGCCTTTTTTTGGCTGCTGCGCCACCGCACGATGATGGATATTTTTAGTAAACTTGGATTTGTCTTTAAAAGCTGTGCTTTAGCTCCTGATCCAAAAGGGCGGGGGTTACTAGCGAAATTTAATCTTCCGATGCTTAAAAAAGGGCGCTTGTTGCCCTCTATGAAGAGTGTAAGTTTTCTTAATAAATATCCAGAGCATCTCAATGAAGGGAAGAAGAAAAAAGTAGCAATATTTATTGGGTGCTTAGCAAACTATAACTATACTGAAATTGGAGATAGCCTTGTTGCTATTCTCAAAGCTTTAGATTATGAGATCTTTATCCCCAAAAAGCAGCTTTGCTGTGGTGCTCCAGCATATTTTACTGGTGATTTTGATACAGTAGGGTATCTTACAAAAAGAAATATTGAGTATTTTGAGAGTTTTATAGATGAAGTGGAAGCAATAATAGTTCCAGAAGCTACCTGTAGTGCAATGATCAAACACGATTGGGAGGTTTACTTTCGCAATAGAGGTGAAGAGGAGTGGGCTAAGAGGGCAGCAAAACTTAATGAAAAAATCTTTCTTGCTACTCAATGGCTCTATGAGCAAACGCCACTTTTGCAAATTTTACAAGAGCGTGGGAAGAAGCTGCCAACAAGTGTGACGTATCACGATCCATGCCATGCGCGCAAAGTGCAAGGTATCTGGAGGGAACCAAGAGCACTTTTGGCACAAAACTTTACTATCAAAGAGATGGAAGATCCTAACCGCTGCTGCGGCTTTGGAGGTGTGACCATACAGTCTGAGAAGTATCATTTAGCCGAGGCTGCAGGAAAGCCAAAAGCTGCTATGATAGAGCAAAGTGGAGCAGATGTTGTAGCTGCAGAGTGTAGTGCCTGTCGCGTACAACTAAGTAATGCATTAGTACAAGCTAGAAGTGATGTGATTTTTAAAAATCCAATTGAGCTCATAGCCGAAGCTTTAAAAGAGGATTAAATTACAACTATATATAATTATTGCTGTAAAAAATAAAAAGGAAGTGATAATGAAAAAAGTGTTTGTCATAGCAGGAATTCTAACGGGACTGCTCTTTGCAGGAGTAAGTGGTGAAGGGCATCATGCAGAACATAAGCATTGGGGATATAGTGGAAGCGAAGGACCAAAGCACTGGGGTGAAATAGATCCCAAATTTCGTATGTGTAAATTTGGTGTTAATCAATCACCAGTAGATATGACAAGATTTATTGAAGCTAAGCTTCCAAAGCTTCAAATCATCTATGCAGGCATTAGCCAAAATGTAGTGAACAATGGGCATACTATAAAAGTGACAACCCAAGGGAAAAATGAAGTAGTGGTAGATGGAATACCTTTTGTACTTTTGCAGTACCATTTCCATACTCCAAGCGAAAATACAATAAATGGAAAGCATTTTCCAATGGAGGCGCATTTTGTACACAAAAGTAAAGATGGTGAGTATCTTGTTATTGCTTTGATGTTTAAAGAAGGAAAGAAAAATAGAGCTTTAGAGAAGGTTTTAACATATCTTGATCCAAAAGTAGGACATAAGCAGCCTCTTAAAGAGATGTTCAATCCTGGTGATTTTTTTCCAAAAAAGCTTGACTACTACCGCTATGATGGATCTTTTACTACCCCTCCATGTACAGAAGGTGTACGCTGGATAGTACTCAAAAATGCAGTTGAAGCATCAAAAGAGCAGATTGCGAAAATGCACAAAATCATGGGAAGCAATAATCGTCCTACGCAGCCACTTCATGCTAGAGTCATCCTCAAATAGTTTTCATAATTTATCTTAAATTTTTGTCCAACCTTTTCGATAATGGTAAAAAACGAAAAAGGTTGGGCAATGAAACAGATATCCTCATTACAGAAGATCCAATATGCAAATATAATATCTATTGTTCTGTTTTCTATTTCGCTGGGTTTTGAAGTTTACAAAAATGGATTTAATGCCATTTTTGTACTCAATATTGTCAATTTCATCTGTGCGATTATCATATTTTTAAGTGTGATAAATATTCGTAAATCCCTCAATACCATATCCTTGGTTTTACAAAAAGCCAAAGGAGGGATATTCAAATATGATGTGAGCATCAATGATACAGGAACACTCAAAAATATGTTTGAAAATCTTATGGGATTTATGCACCAGGTGGAAGGCTTCTTGACAGATGTTAATGGTGTATTGAAAAGCTTAGAGCAGAAGCATTTTACGAAACTCGATGAAAAAAAATATCAAGGAATATTCAAAAGTATTGCTCAATCAATTAATACCTCTGTAGATAATATGATGGTAAAAGAGAAATTTGTTGAAAAGGAGAAGCTCAACTCCAAAGTGGGGCAGCTTGGAGGAGGAGTTGCTGGAGGTTTATCTATTATTAAACAAGATCTTTTGGGTTCAATCGATAAGGTAAAAGATATTGTAGAAAATAGTAACGAGATATCAAGTAATTCAAAAGAGGTTTCACATGCACTTGATGAGATTGTAACAAAGCTTAACAATCTCATTGATATGGTAAAAGAGTCCCATACTGTTATAGAAAAGCTCAATCAAAAGACGGAAAATGTTAATAATATTATTAAACTCATTGATGATATTGCAGATCAGACCAATCTCCTAGCACTTAATGCTGCTATAGAAGCAGCCCGCGCAGGAGAGATGGGTAAAGGTTTTACGGTCGTTGCTGAAGAGGTACGCAAATTAGCAGAAAAGACCCAGCAATCTACTGATGAGGTACGAGGTGTACTTAATGAGTTGCAAGTAGAGAGTCAAAATAGTATGAATAATTCTGCAAAAATGGAGCGTATTGCTAATGAGTCTGCTGTTGTGCTTGGAAAATTTCGCACATCCATTGATGAGTTTACCGAAAATGCCCTCAAAACAACCACGCTAGCGAATTTAATACAAAATATCCTGACAATTACGAAGTTCAAGCTAGATCACATTATTTATAAAAATAAAGTGGTATATCGCAACTTCTTTAGTGCACAAATTGAGACTCCATATACAGATGAACATCATTGCGATTTTGGTAAATGGTATTACGGTGAGGGTAAAAAACTCTATGGTATTTTAGACGTCTATAAACAGATAGAAAAACCGCATAAAACTATTCATGACTACTCAAAACGTATTATAGATCTTGTGCAAAAACCAGATTTTGAAGAGTATCTTATTGAGCATCAAGATCAGATTTATAAAGAGTTTCAAGAGCTTGAAACTACTTCAGAGACACTTTTCAAACTGCTCGATAAATTGTTGGAGAGTTATGAGCAAAAAGTGATGAGCGAGGAAGAGATACAGCAAGCTGCTGCCTAAATATTTTTCGCTATAATTCCTTGAATTTTCATTCAAGGAAGTAGATGGAGTTTTGGCAGCATATTTACGAGCATTTCGATCCTGTAGCATTTCATATTTTTGGTTTTCCTGTTCATTGGTATGGGATCATGTATGTGCTTGCACTCCTCACAGCACTTTTCTTTGCTGAATGGCTTGTAAAGCATGATCGTCTCCCTTTTTCCAAAAAAGAGCTTGATATCTATTTTATCTGGGTTGAAGTGGGAGTGATTTTAGGTGCAAGACTTGGCTTTATTCTCTTTTACGATCCTCATACATCGTACTACCTTACCCATCCCTGGCAAATTTTCAATCCATTTCTCAACGGTCATTTTGTAGGAATTAGAGGATTTAGCTACCATGGGGCAATAATAGGGTTTTTACTAGGAACATATTTCTATGCAAAGAAGTATCACAAAAACTTTTGGCAACTTCTTGACTTGGCTGCAGTTTCTGTTCCTGTAGGATATATTTTTGGCCGTATTGGCAACTTTTTAAACCAAGAGCTTATAGGACGTGCTACTGATGTGTCTTGGGGTATCTACGTAGGAGATGTCTTGCGGCACCCTTCACAGCTCTATGAAGCATTTTTTGAAGGTTTTGTACTTTTTGTTATTCTTTTTTGGTATAGAAAACATAAACACTTCGATGGAGAGCTGATAGCGTTGTATGGATTTTTCTATGGACTCTTTCGATTTTTAATAGAGTTTTTCAGGGAGCCCGATATGCAGCTTGGATTTATCTGTTGTGGCTGGATGACAATGGGACAACTGCTGTGCCTTGCGATGATGGGTACAGCCATAATTCTTTATATCTATTTGAGGAGGAGAGGTGAAGTTACTCAAACAAGTTTCTAGTTATGCTATGGTGGGAGGATTGGGTGCTCTACTAGTTTTAGGACTTACAGGGTGTGAAGAGAAGCAGCAGCATAAAGAGACTAACGCTTTTAGCGAAGCTGCGAAGAAGCAGGGGGCTTTTGTTGTTATTGAAGAGACAGCTCCTGGAGAGTATAAGATAGCTGAAGAGTATCCAAGCAGTACAACGCGAGTGATATTGCGTGAACTCAATGGCAAAGAGCGAATCTTAAGTGAAGAGGAGCTTGATAAACTGGTTGCCCAAGAAGCAAAAAAGATTGAAGCAAACCAAAGTCCTCTTGTTAATCCAGAGCTTCATAGTGGGATGAGCTTAGGTGAGGTGATATTGGCAAGTGCTGCAGGAGCTATTATTGGAAGCTGGCTTGGAAACAAACTTTTTAACAATCCTACATATCAGCAAAGAAGAGAGCAGACTTTTAAAAATCCAAGTGCCTACCAAAGAAGCGTGAAAAGTTTTCAAAAGGCGCAGACACCTAAAAAGAGTTCTAATGTAAAAAGTGGCTTTTTCAAAAAGTCTACTCCATCTACAAAACGATCATTTTTTGGATTTGGAGGCTAAGATGAATGATACACATATGATAGGTCTTTATGCTACATTTTTTTTCATGATCATTCTTGCTATTATGCCCTATGTGGTCATTAAATATATGAAAAAGTGTGGTAGAGATAGTGAAGTTAAAAAAGATTAAGCCTCTTGATAAAGGGTATCTAGAAAGTATTGGCTTTGTCTGGCATACTGATAGTGATGGGAGTGATTATGTAGCTGATGAGGTGCTTGTAATCACTGAGGAAGAGGCAAAAGGGTATGCAGATGCGGCAAATGAGCTCTATGATATGTTTGTTGAAGCTGGAGAGTATGTAATAAAAAACAATCTTTTCTTTGAGATAGGGATCCCTTTTAACTTAGTGGATCTTATCAAGCAGAGCTGGGAAGAGGATGTGCACTGGCATCTGTATGGAAGGTTTGATTTTGCAGGTGGCATAGATGGTAAACCTATTAAGCTTCTTGAATTTAACGCAGATACCCCAACATCTTTGTTTGAGACTGCAATCTTGCAATGGGCAATGCTTAAATACAACCAACTTGAAGAAGCAAAACAGTTTAATTTTATCTATGAGGCTTTGCGTGACAATTTTAAACGACTTGTGACATTGGATGTAAGCCAATTTGAGGAGCTCTATCAGAGTTGGAAGATTCTTTTTAGCTCTATTAGAGGAAGTTTAGAGGATGAAAACACTACAAGACTTCTTGAAGTTATTGCAGCTGAAGCTGGATTTGCTACGCATTTTTGCTATGCAGATGAGGTCGGCTTTTCGGAGGATGGGATTTTTTGTCAAGACAAGGGTTATGAATACTGGTTTAAGCTTATTCCTTGGGAAAATATCGCTATCGAAGAGCCAGAACTTGCCCTTTTGCTTACTGAAATTGTAAAGCATCATCAAGCAATTATTCTCAATCCTGCCTATACGCTTCTTTTTCAAAGCAAAGGAATGCTCAAAATCCTTTGGGATCTCTTTCCCAATCACCCTTTATTGCTTGAGACATCTTTTGAGCCTTTACAAGATCGTTCCTATGTAGAGAAAAAATGTTTTGGAAGAGAGGGAGCAAACACTACAATTTACGATGCCAATGGAAATATAGTGGCTAAAAGAGATGGAGATTATGAAAGCTTCCCATCTATCTATCAAGAGTATGTTGAACTTCCTAAGGATTCATTAGGTAGAAAATATCAAGCTGGAGTCTTTTTTGCTTTTGAGGCGTGCGGTGTAGGATTTCGCAGGGGTGGCGAAATCATTGATAATATAAGCAAGTTTGTAGCGCATATGGTAGAAAATTAACTCTTCAGGGCAAGTTTTGGATAGAGGTTAAGTACACTTATCATAAGTGTAATAACTGCAGGTCCTATAATCATGCCCCAAAAGCCATAGCTAGAGAGCCCTGCAATAATTGAGAAGAATATAAGAAGCTCATTGACGCGGGTGTGCTCCTCTTCACTCATGATATCATCAATATATTTAATAATGATAGGTTTTATAAATGTATCTGCAATAACAGATATAACTATGATGGAGTAGAGTGCCAACACTATAGCTCCAGAGGTGTTGCCACTAAAGTAGAGATCTATACTCACAGGCAGCCACATCAGCATCCCGCCAACTACCGGTATCAAAGATGAAAAGCCATAGAGGATCCCAAAAAGAAGACCGTTGTATCCATAAATGTGGGCAATAATTCCAAAAAGTGCTCCTTCAAAAATAGCAGTAGCAATGATTGAATTGAATACGACCCCCATTACGCCCGTAAGGTTTTCAAAGATGGTAATGCTGTCTTCAGAACGCAATGGGATAATGCGTTGAAAATATTGGAGCAGATCTTTTCCATAGAGATTTGCAAAAAAGTAAAAAATAAGTATCAAAAGCGTATCTTTTATAAAATTTGCACTTTTGGTTCCCAAAAATGTAGCAGTAGAGATGAGCCAATTGATAATTTTATTGACATCAAGTTGCGCGGTATACTCGTGCATATTAATAGAGGAGAGCCAGTTTTGGGAGGCAATAGTTGACTCTATCAACTTTTTTGTCTCTGTGATTGTTTGTTTGAGGTGAGTAAAGTCGATTTGTGCCACAAAAGTAGCAGCATTTGTAATGATGTAGATAAGTGGTGCAAAAAAGAGCACACCAAGTATTATAGTGCTTAAAAGTGCTGGTAAGATTCTCCCTGGAAATTTTAATAGCAAAAAGCGATGTATTTTGTACGTAGCGAGTGCAAGAAGAGTGGCTATGGTGATATTGCCAATAAAGGGTGAGAAGACTTTAAAAAGATAGTAGCCTATGACAACAATTAAAATTCCAAGAAAATGGATAGGTTTCATATATTCCACCTAAAAAAGTGTTGATTGGATATTTGGTGAGAGCTTAAGTAGCTCATAGGTTTTGAGAGTTGCTACTCTTCCTCTTGCTGTACGCTCAATAAAACCATTGGCTAGCAAAAATGGTTCAATCACATCTTCAATAGTGCCTTCATCTTCGCTTAAAGCTGCTGCAATAGTACTAAGACCCAAAGGTTTGCCTTTTGCTTCTGCAAGCAGCTTAAGAAGGCGCAGATCCAATTCATCAAATCCACGCTCATCTACTCCTAAAGCCTCCAGTGCTTCAAGTGTACGGTTATGGAGGATTTTCTCTTCATCGGCTACATCTGCAAAATCTCTTACACGTTTGAGGAGGCGTAGAGCTATTCGAGGAGTACCCCGGCTACGTTTTGCTATCTCAACTGCAGCGTCTTCTTCAATACTTTTGCCAAGTTTTTTTGCAGCATTATCAATGATACGAGAGAGTTCTTCGGGAGTATAAAACTCTAAGCGAAAATGCATCCCAAAACGATCGCGCAAAGGAGAGCTAAGCATTCCTGCACGTGTTGTTGCACCTATGAGAGTAAAACGAGGTAGATCGATTTTGATAGTCTGTGCTGCAGGACCACTTCCAATAATAATGTCGAGTCTAAAATCTTCCATAGCTGGATAGAGGATCTCTTCAATTGCTGGCGAGAGTCTATGAATTTCATCAATAAAGAGGATATCTCCCTCTTCAAGATTGGTAAGGATTGCTGCCAAGTCACCGCTCTTTTCAATCATCGGGGCAGCTGTGATTTTAATATTGCTTTGCATCTGGCTTGCTATGATATTAGCAAGTGTGGTTTTACCAAGTCCAGGCGGACCAAAAAAGAGGATATGATCGAGGCTTTCACCTCTTTTCTTTGCTGCTTCAATAAAAACTTTGAGATTTTTTTTGATCTTTTCTTGACCAATATATTCATTCCACGTAGCGGGTCGCAGTCTGTTTTCAAAGCTTGATTCTTCACTAAATTTTTCTACTTCTATTATACGTTCCATCAGTAGCTATAATCCTTTGTAGGAAATCTACCGTTTTTGACCTCTTGCGCATACGCCGCTACAGCCTCTTTGACAAGTTTTGCCCCATTGAGGTAGCGCTTGACAAATTTTGGCTTGAAATCTTCAAAAAATCCTAGCATATCGCTCCATACAAGTACTTGTCCATCGACATCTTTTCCAGCTCCTATACCAATGACAGGAACTTCTACACTTGCAGTGATATCTTTGGCAATGTCAGCTTTAACGCCCTCTAAAATAATGGCAAATACTCCTGCATCCTCGAGTGCTTTTGCATCTTCTATGAGTTTATCTTTATTGTTTGCTACTTTGTATCCGCCTGCTCCTCGCACATGCTGTGGTAAGAGCCCGATATGACCCATGACAGCAATACCATTTTTGGTAAGATGGGAGACAATATGGCACTTTTCTTTACCGCCTTCTAGTTTTACTGCATCAGCATAACTCTCTTGATAGACTCTTATAGCATTTTTGAGCGCATCTTTTTTGTTCGTATAGCTGCCATAAGGCATATCAAAAATAGTAAAACTTTCAGGCGCGCCTGCACATACAGCTTGGGTATGATAGAGCATCTGCTCCATTGAAGCAGAGAGGGTATCTGGTTTGGCTGCAAAAATCATATTGAGGCTATCACCTACTAAGATCATATCTACTAAAGGTGAAAAAAGCTTTGCAAAAAGAGCATCGTATGCAGTAATCATGACGAGTTTTTCACTATTTTTAGCAGCTTTGATAGTATCAATTGTGTGCTTTTTCGCCATATCCTCCCCTTTGTGAACTAAATTCATTTTATCAAAAAAAGTGTATAATTACAATCAAAAAGCAAAGGATTGCAGTGAAGAGACTCGTAGGCTACATAACAAGTGGATATCCCGATAAGAATTTTACTATCGATCTCATTTTGGCCATGAAAGAAAAGGGGCTTGATAGTGTGGAACTGGGTATTCCTTTTAGCGACCCTGTCGCCGATGGTCCTGTGATCGAAGAGGCAAATATGAGGGCATTGCAAAAGGGGTTTAAATTTGCTGATGTACTCGATATTACACGCGCTGTAGCCAACGAGGTGGATACATTGTGGATGGGTTATTTCAATCCTTTTTACCATAGAGGTGTGCAAAGAAGCATAGATGAAGCAAAAGAGTTGGGAACAAGTGGTTTTATTATTCCAGATCTTCCTTATGAAGAGGCGATTGCATATAAACCACTTTTTGATGAAAAGGGTATTGCACTTATTGATTTTGTTGCACCAACAGATACAAAAGAGCGTATTGAAATTATCTGCAAAGATGCGAGGAAATTTATCTATCTTGTTGCATATGCTGGAAT